>NZ_JBHXNL010000027.1:0-1135 GCF_042719695.1 Rhodococcus sp. NPDC058521 | reverse complement strand
AGGCGGTTTCAAGTGGCGGATGCAACGAGCTCGTTGAACGCTTGCGTTGGTGTGCGCCAGCCTAGCGTTTGACGGGGTCGCCCGTTGAGTGAGTCTTGGACTCGGCGTAGGTCCCGTGGGGTGTGCACGGACAGGTCGGTGCTCTTCGGGAAGTACTGGCGTAGCAGACCGTTGGTGTTCTCGTTGCTGCCCCGCTGCCAGGGCGAGTGGGGGTCGCAGAAGTAGATTGCCACGTCGGTGGCGAGGGTGATCTGGGCATGGGCCCGCATCTCGGTGCCCTGGTCCCAGGTCACCGTTTTCCGCATCACCTCCGGTAGTGAGTGCATCGCCTCGATCATCGCGTCCCGCATCCCGACGATGTCGCGGGCCTTGGGCAGATGCAGCAACAGCACGTGCCGACTGGTGCGCTCGACGAGGGTGCCGATGGCGGACTGGTTTCGGGTCCCCATGATCAGGTCTCCTTCCCAATGCCCGGGCACCGCTCGGTCGTCGGCCTCGGCCGGCCGCTCGGAAATGAGGATCTTGTCCGGGATGTGCCGTGCCTTGGACGGCACCCGCCCCTGCGGTTTACGTGCGGCGCGCCCGGTGCGCAACGCCGCGGCGAGTTGCCGCCGCAGTTCGCCTCTGGCCTGCACATACACCGCTTGGTAGATCGTCTCGTGCGACACTCGCATCTCTTCTCGGTCGGGGAACTCGACCTTCAGCGTCGCCGAAATCTGTTGCGGCGACCACAACGCGAGAAGCTTGCCGACCACCCACTCGAACAACTCCGCGTTGCCCATCAGCACGGACTCTTTCGGGCGCAGGGTGCGCTCCCACGCCCGGCGGTGCGCCGAGCCGGCCCGGTAACTGCCGTCACGGTTTCTGTTGCGGGCCACCTCACGGCAGATCACCGACCTGTCTCGCCCGATCCGCCGGCCGATCTCGGTGAGCGAGCGACCGTGTTCGAGACCGATCGCGATTTCTTCGCGGTCGTCTCTCGACAGGGCTCGTCCGCCGGGATCCCAGTCCGGGGCCCGGCGCACGATGCTATTGCGTTCGTCTTCCCACCGTCGACCCGTTTCATGGGCCACCTCGGCCGCTGTCGCGGCCTTCCGCAGAGAACCACCGTCAGCTCGCACAGCGAAGAACCTAG
>NZ_JBHXNL010000026.1:0-1266 GCF_042719695.1 Rhodococcus sp. NPDC058521 | reverse complement strand
ATGAGATCGGGCGATACTCCACGGCCTCATCCGCCATCAACGCGCACAAACGAATCCAGTCTCACCAGCGAACCGAATCGGTGGATTCGGGCTAAACGCGACTGTAGTACTAGATCAGATCGACCGAGTGCTTCGGCCCACACCTGCCGGGATCCTGAGATCGTCGATCGTGCTGTAGCAGATTGCTACACTGGACGTACGGGTGCATATCCGCACGAAGGAGAAGGGCATGACCAACGTCGCAGACAGAGTGACCAGGTTCTCGTCGGACCTCGTGGACGCGGCCGCGAACGAGGGCGGACGAGAGAATCGTTCCGCCCGTCAACAGCTCGAGCACTGGGCCAGGGTCGGCCGTGAAGTATCCGATCAGCGCCAGGTGGCGCGCCGCCGCGTCGAGTCGGCACTCGCCGGCCGATTGCCAATGGCCGAACTGTCGGCCGAGGAAGGCGTGGTGTTCAACGCGGAGATCGCCGCCGCCCTCGAAGAGTCCCTTTCGGCAGGTAACCACGTGACCGATCGCGCCGCACAGGGCCGCGCCACGATCGCGCTCGACGAACAGGGACGAGTCGTCAAACACCACCCCGACGGCACCCAGACCGTTCTTTGAAACGCCTCGACCTCGTCATCGGCCCCAACGGCGCCGGCAAGTCGACGTTCATCGAACAACGCCTCGCCCCCCTTCTGCCCGGCTGCGTTTACGTCAACGCCGACGTGATCGCGAAGGATCGATGGCCGGACAGCGCAGAGACACACTCCTACCAGGCCGCTCGCATCGCCGCGACCATCCGCGACGCTCTGATCGAACACGGAGAATCGTTCATCGCGGAGACAGTCTTCTCACATCCCTCGAAGTTGGAGCTGATCGACCGCGCACACAGTGCCGGGTACATCGTCGTTCTACACGTGATACTCGTACCGATCGAACTGTCCGAGGCCCGTGTCGCCGAGCGCATCGTCGAAGGCGGGCATCGAGTGCCCGAAGACAAGATCCGCGAACGCTTCGAGCGACTGTGGCCACTCGTCGCCGAGGCCATCCACCGAGCCGACCACGCGATTGTGTACGACAACACCGCCCCTGACGTCACGCGAATCGCCGCGAAGTACGTCGAGGGCGAGCTTGTCGGTGAGCCCAACTGGCCGACTTGGACACCGGCCGACCTGTCAGGTTGAACCCGACCAATGTCACTGTGAGTCTGGGGTGGTCCGGTTGATACTGGATAGGTTCGGTGCGGTGGGGTCTGACTCTCAATGTCACTGACGTCGTGA
>NZ_JBHXNL010000025.1:0-1349 GCF_042719695.1 Rhodococcus sp. NPDC058521 | reverse complement strand
GTGATGCTCCTATGTTTCGTCAAGGGCGGGTTGGGGTGTCGTTCGGTGGGTCAGGAGTTGGTAGATCTCGCGGGCGACGGCGCGTTTGAGGCAGCGGGTGATCTCGCGTGTGGTTTTGTGTTCGGTGGTGCGGCGGGCTACGTAGGTGCGGGTGCGTTCGTCGTGGGTCATTCGGTTGATGACGATGGTGTACAGGGCGCGGTTGGCTTGCCGGTCGCCACCTCGGTTGAGTCGGTGTCGGTGGGTTTTGCCCGACGACGCCGGGATCGGGGCAACGCCGCACAGGTGGGCGAACGCGGCTTCGCTGACGATCCGGTCCCGGTTGTCACCGAAGGTGATCAGCAGCTGGGCGGCGGTCACGGAGGCGATTCCGGGACGGTCGAGCAGTTCGGGTGCGGTGTGGGCCACGAGCGTTCTGATCTGCTTTGTCAACGTGCGTTCTTCGTCGGTCAGCGCGAGGATGCGGCGTGCGAGTGAGCGCAGCGAGGTAATGACTGCGGCGGTGATGTCACCGGAGGTGACTGCGCCGGGCCGCTTTCGGGCGCAGGTGCGCAGCAGTGTCGCGTCGGTCAACCCGTCCAGGCAGGCACGCACCGGTTCCGGGGCGGTCACGATCATCGCTTTGAGCCCCGTGATCGCCTCGGCGCGGGCCTTGACCGCCGAGCGTCGGGCGTTGCGCAGGAACCGGATTGCTTCGACGTTCCCGTCGTGGGTTTTCGGTGTGGTGGTGGCCCGGCCGGACAACGCAGCAGTGGCGGCGGCGTAGGCGTCGATCGGGTCGGATTTGCCGTGTAGTCGACGTGAGCGTCGGTCCGGGCGGTCGACGTCGACGACGGTGAGGCCGGCTTCCCGGAGCACGGTGGTCAGGGCGCACCCGTAGCTTCCGGTCCCCTCCACACCCACACGGGAGACGATGCCGGCACTTGTCAGCCACGCGAGTAGCTGACGGTGCCCGGCCGCGGTGGCATCGAACTCGCGGTCACCGATCTGCCGGCCCACCGAGTCGACGATGGCGGCGTGGTGGGTGTGTTTGTGGGTGTCGACACCGGCATAGACGGTGAGGCTGACAGCGGGCGGTGTTTCGGTCATGCTGGACACAGGTCATCCCCCTTTTCAGGTGGCCACGCACCCGGCCGGGACGGCGGACAGCACTGTGACGGGACTTGTTGGTCAGGCTCCTATCAGGTCACTCCGCCCGAACCGGTCGCGTGTGCTTTCTGGGCATCCGATCCGGTGGGGTCGACACATCACCAGCAGGACAGTCTCACGACGTCAGTGACATTGAGAGTCAGACCCCACCGCACCGAACCTATCCAGTATCAACCGGACCACCCCAGACTCACAGTGAC
>NZ_JBHXNL010000024.1:0-1507 GCF_042719695.1 Rhodococcus sp. NPDC058521 | reverse complement strand
CCTGAATGCACCGATTCAGTAGTGGTCAGACGCGGGTCGTAACGGCGAAATGCCCTGTCGTGGTGGAAGAATTGAACTTCTCACAGAAACAATTCGGCCACGACGAAGGGCATCTCGTAGATGCAACTATCTCACACCCGTCCCGTGACTGCTGCGAGGTTCGACGACCCGAATCTGGTGGCGACTGCCGGACTGGCACCGGTGATGGCGTTGGCACAAGAGAGTGGTCTGCTGACTCTGGCAGATCAGCATCTGAGTGTGCCGACGGACAAAGGCGCCAACGCAGGCCGCAAGATCGGATCGCTCGTCTCCGGGATGGTCGCCGGCGCCGACAGCATCACCGACATGGCGCTGCTGCGGCACGGGGCGATGGGCACCGTTTTCGACCGCCCGTACGCACCGTCGACGTTGGGATCGTTCCTGCGGGAATTCACCTTCGGACATGTTCGCCAACTCGATGCCGTCGCCTCGAGGTTCCTGGGCGGCCTCGCCGACCGCACTGAGCTGGTTTCGGGGATCGACACCGGCCGGGTGCTGGTCGATATCGACGATTCGATCATCGAAGTGCACGGTCACGGCAAACAAGGTTCCGGCTACGGGTACTCCGGGGTCCGCGAACTCAACGCGTTGATCACCACGGTCACCACCGGCACCGCAGCGCCGGTGATCGTCGGTCAGCGTCTGCGCCGGGGCGCGTGCGGGTCCCCACGCGGCGCCGCCCGGATGGTCGCCGACACCCTCGCCACCGTCGAACGCCTCCGCAGGGCGGGCGCCGACACCGGCACCACCGGGGCGGCGGCGAAGCCGCTGGTTCGGGCCGATTCGGCGTTCTACGGGCACCCCACCATCAGCGCCGCGATCCGCGCCGGGGTCGATGTGTCGGTGACGGTGCGCCTGACCCCGACCATCCGAGCCGCGATCTCCCAGATCGGCGACGACGCGTGGACACCGATCGACTACACGAACGCGATCTACGATCAAGAGACCGAGCAGTGGATCTCGATCGCCGAGGTCGCCGAGATACCGCTGACCGCGTTCGCCTCCCAGAACAAGGCCCACCACATTCCCGGGCGGTTGGTGGTGCGGCGCATCCCCGACCTGCGCCCGACCACGGACCAAGGTCAAGGTGAGCTGTTCGATGTGTGGCGGTTCCACGCCTTCTTCACCACCACCGACCTCGATACCGTCGCGGCGGACAAAACCCACCGCCACCACGCGATCATCGAGCAAGTCCACGCCGACCTGAAGAACTCCGCCCTCGCCCATCTCCCGTCGAGCCGATTCACCGCCAACGCCGCCTGGCTCGTCTGCGCGGTGATGGCATTCAACCTCACCCGCGCCGCCGCCACCCTCACCGGCGACCCGAAGCTGACGAAGGCGACCACCGGCACCCTCCGCCGCACCCTCGTCTCGGTCCCCGCCCGGATCGCGTCCTCCGCCCGCCGACTGACGCTGCACCTACCGACAGACTGGCCCTGGGAAGCAGCCTGGAACACCCTGTTCGCCA
>NZ_JBHXNL010000023.1:2138-5579 GCF_042719695.1 Rhodococcus sp. NPDC058521 | reverse complement strand
AACGGATGTTCGGCGGTGTCCTACTCTCCCACACCCTGTCGGGTGCAGTACCATCGGCGCAGGCAGGCTTAGCTTCCGGGTTCGGAATGGGACCGGGCGTTTCCCTGCCGCTATGGCCGCCGTAACTCTATGAAACTGTCCACACACGCTCCGCGTGTGAATCGAGTGAACGCTCACAACCCCAAAAACAGGGGGTGCTTCGCGTGCACACAATTCACGAAAAGCGTGAATTGTGTGCTGTTTCAGATACTGCACAGTGGACGCGTAGCTTCTTTGTGGTAAGTCCTCGGCCTATTAGTACCAGTCACCTCCACACATTGCTGTGCTTCCAGTTCTGGCCTATCAACCCGGTGGTCTGCCGGGGGCCTTACCCCCTCGAGGGGGTGAGAAACCTCATCTTGGAACAGGCTTCCCGCTTAGATGCTTTCAGCGGTTATCCCTCCCGAACGTAGCTAACCAGCGGTGCTCCTGGCGGAACAACTGGCACACCAGAGGTTCGTCCGTCCCGGTCCTCTCGTACTAGGGACAGCCTTCCTCAAGTTTCTAACGCGCGCGGCGGATAGAGACCGAACTGTCTCACGACGTTCTAAACCCAGCTCGCGTGCCGCTTTAATGGGCGAACAGCCCAACCCTTGGGACCTACTCCAGCCCCAGGATGCGACGAGCCGACATCGAGGTGCCAAACCATCCCGTCGATATGGACTCTTGGGGAAGATCAGCCTGTTATCCCCGGGGTACCTTTTATCCGTTGAGCGACACCGCTTCCACTTGCCGGTGCCGGATCACTAGTCCCGACTTTCGTCCCTGCTCGACCTGTCAGTCTCACAGTCAAGCTCCCTTGTGCACTTGCACTCGACACCTGATTGCCAACCAGGCTGAGGGAACCTTTGGGCGCCTCCGTTACATTTTGGGAGGCAACCGCCCCAGTTAAACTACCCACCAGGCACTGTCCCTGAACCAGATCATGGTCCGAGGTTAGAGGTCCAATACGATCAGAGTGGTATTTCAACAACGACTCCACGATAACTGGCGTCACCGCTTCACAGTCTCCCACCTATCCTACACAAACCGAACCGAACACCAATACCAAGCTGTAGTGAAGGTCCCGGGGTCTTTTCGTCCTGCCGCGCGTAACGAGCATCTTTACTCGTAATGCAATTTCGCCGAGTCTATGGTTGAGACAGCTGAGAAGTCGTTACGCCATTCGTGCAGGTCGGAACTTACCCGACAAGGAATTTCGCTACCTTAGGATGGTTATAGTTACCACCGCCGTTTACTGGGGCTTAAATTCTCAGCTTCGCTCCACGAGGGAACTAACCGGTCCTCTTAACCTTCCAGCACCGGGCAGGCGTCAGTCCGTATACATCGTCTTACGACTTCGCACGGACCTGTGTTTTTAGTAAACAGTCGCTTCTCACTGGTCTCTGCGGCCCCACCCAGCTCAGGACGAAAAGTCCATCACCAAACAGGGCCCCCCTTCTCCCGAAGTTACGGGGGCATTTTGCCGAGTTCCTTAACCATAGTTATCTCGATCGCCTCAGTATTCTCTACCTGACCACCTGTGTCGGTTTGGGGTACGGGCCGTGTGAAAGCTCGCTAGAGGCTTTTCTCGGCAGCATAGGATCACTGAATTCGCCTCATTCGGCTACGCATCACCTCTCAGGCACATGAACGGCGGATTTGCCTACCGTTCGCCCTACAGGCTTACACCAGTATTACCACTGACTGGCTCAGCTACCTTCCTGCGTCACCCCATCGCTTGGCTACTACCAGATCAGGTCCCATGCATCCACCAACTCGAGACCCGAAGGTCTTCTCGTGGCTTCAGGATGGTTAGTATCACTGATTCACCAGGGGCGCGTTCACACGGGTACGGGAATATCAACCCGTTGTCCATCGGCTACGCCTGTCGGCCTCGTCTTAGGTCCCGACTCACCCTGGGCGGATTAACCTGGCCCAGGAACCCTTGGTCATTCGGCGGACGAGTTTCTCACTCGTCTTTCGCTACTCATGCCTGCATTCTCACTCGTGCAGCCTCCACAACTAGTTCACACTGCTGCTTCCATGGCTGCACGACGCTCCCCTACCCATCCACACACCTGGCACGACATCCGTAGACATCGCGCGGGCTCGTGTGAATGCCGCGGCTTCGGTGGTGTACTTGAGCCCCGCTACATTGTCGGCGCAGGATCACTTGACCAGTGAGCTATTACGCACTCTTTCAAGGGTGGCTGCTTCTAAGCCAACCTCCTGGTTGTCTTCGCGACCCCACATCCTTTTCCACTTAGTACACGCTTAGGGACCTTAGCCGGCGATCTGGGCTGTTTCCCTCTCGACTACGAAGCTTATCCCCCGCAGTCTCACTGCCGCGCTCTCACTCACCGGCATTCGGAGTTTGGCTGATTTCGGTAAGCTTGTGGGCCCCCTAGACCATCCAGTAGCTCTACCTCCGGTGAGAAACACGCGACGCTGCACCTAAATGCATTTCGGGGAGAACCAGCTATCACGGAGTTTGATTGGCCTTTCACCCCTACCCACAACTCATCCCCTCAGTTTTCAACCTAAGTGGGTTCGCGCCTCCACGACGTCTTACCGTCGCTTCACACTGGCCATGGGTAGATCACTCCGCTTCGGGTCTAGAACATGCCACTACGGACGCCCTGTTCGGACTCGCTTTCGCTACGGCTACCCCACACGGGTTAACCTCGCGACATGCCGCTAACTCGCAGGCTCATTCTTCAAAAGGCACGCCATCACCCACAGTGACAAGTCACTCGCAGGCTTTGACGGATTGTAAGCGCACGGTTTCAGGTACTATTTCACTCCCCTCCCGGGGTACTTTTCACCTTTCCCTCACGGTACTAGTCCGCTATCGGTCACCAGGGAGTATTCAGGCTTATCGGGTGGTCCCGACAGATTCACACCAGATTTCACGGGCCCGGTGCTACTCGGGTGTCCATTACGACAGTCGCCATGTTTTCGTGTACGGGATTCTCACCCTCTACGACAGGCCGTTCCAGACCACTTCCACTAACACAGACGATTTCTCACTGTCGGCCGATCCGGCAGAATCGACACAATGAATCCCACAACCCCACACATGCAACCCCTGCCGGGTATCACACACACATGGTTTAGCCTCATCCGCTTTCGCTCGCCACTACTCACGGAATCACTGTTGTTTTCTCTTCCTGTGGGTACTGAGATGTTTCACTTCCCCACGTTCCCTCCACACACCCTATATATTCAGATGCGGGTAACACGACATCACTCGTGCTGGGTTTCCCCATTCGGACATCCTCGGATCTCAGCTCGGTTGACAGCTCCCCGAGGCTTATCGCAGCCTCCTACGTCCTTCATCGGCTCCTGGTGCCAAGGCATCCACCGTACGCTCTTACACACTTACAACAAAGATGCTCGCGTCCACTGTGCAGTTCTCAA
>NZ_JBHXNL010000022.1:0-9973 GCF_042719695.1 Rhodococcus sp. NPDC058521 | reverse complement strand
CGCCACCGACCCGATCACAGCCGATGCCACGCCCATCCTCACCGCCCTGGATCTATCTCCCCGCTGACCGGGGTACTAAATCTGTGCAAGTCAGGAGCGCAAGTGTGACCGCGAGATCCAACACGATCTTGCCGGGATCGTGGCTGGCCAGCGGCTTACGCCACGGCGCCAAAGCTGTCGACAGTGCGGTGGCCAGCCCCGTCTTCTCGGCAGTGCGCAGCAACAACGCGGTGCCGGCATGCGACACGACACCGGTGCCGGTCGCCGATGCGGACAGCGTCGGGTACGACGACGTAGACTTGCTCACCTGAATGGCGCTCCTAGATCCTGGATTGATTCAACCTTCGCAAGTCGAATTATCCCAGTTCAGGGCACCATTCTTCGTTTATGACACGAAGTTTCTCTCAATCAGCGTGAAAGCGCGAGGCTAGTCCGATTGGCGATTACGGTCGCCAGCGAGCGAACCGGGCAGGTGTGGTGCCAACCATTCGTTTGAAATGGCGGTTGAGGTGGGCCTGGTCGTGGAACCCGGCAGCGGCCGCGGCCTGTGACGGTCGGTGACCGGCAAGGAGGAGTCGGCGAGCCAACTCGATCCTTCGACCGATCAGATATTGGTGGGGCGCTATTCCAAACTCGCGTGAAAACGACCGCACGAGGTGGGTAGAATCTGCATGCAGCAGCTCGCTGGCTTCGCCGAGCGTGACCCCTAGCTGGGTGCGAGAGTCAATGAGATCACGCAACATCCGCGCCAGTGACGGGTCACAGTACGACGGCGGTGTGCCAACTTCTCGGAGCAAATGGCCTTGTAGCCGCTCCCTCACAATTTCAAGTCTGCACTGTGCCTCAAACTCGTCACCAGGACGAATCAATGAACTATGCAAGCGATGTACACGATCACGCAACACCGGGTCCTGCAGGCTCGGCATGTCCACTGCCGCGCCTACGCCACTCAGCAGCTCCGGTTCGAGGTACAAGACTCGCTTCCGAAATCCATCGACACCGACGCTTCTCCCATCGTGCGGTACATGAGGCGGCAACAACGTAACCAAGCTGTCCATCGATCCATGTTCATGGCCATCCAAGTCGTAACGAATGACTCCAGAATCCACGATTAGCAGGGTCCAGCACTCGTGGGTGTGCTTAGGATAAGTATGGTCCACAAGATGTGCATGGAAGACCTCTTCGATCCCGCATATCGAAGGGTTCCATCCGACGATCTCTCCGCTACCCACCATATCAAGAATGTACAAGACATCGGTCAGCCAAGCAGGAACCGTCTAGTGGGTGGAACCTGATACAGCACCCGTCCGATTCGATACGAAGATCGCCGTTCTGCTGCGTGACGACTTGGAGAGCTGGCAGCGATTGAACGTCTCTGCCTTCTTGGTCAGCGGAATCGCTGCCGCCAATCCCGACATAATCGGCGAACCGTACGCCGACGCAGACGGTACGGCGTACCTTCCCATGTTCCGACAACCGGTACTCGTGTTCGCAGGAAACAAGAACAATCTCCTCAACATGCACTCTCGGGCACTCAGCCGAGGCATCACAGTGTCCGTCTTCACATCGGATCTCTTTTCGACCAACAATGATCGGGACAACAGGGCTGCCGTCAAGTCAGTGACAGGAGACCAACTCGACATCGTTGGAATCGGAATTCACGCACCCAAGAACGTCGTGGACAAGGTACTCAAGGGCGCACGTATGCACCCGTGAGCCCGTCACTGCCCAGTACAGCCACAGCACAGCAAGGAGCCCGACCCTATGCAACGCTCCAGCTACGCCTCACCACACGAACCGAACTCGCAGATGGCGTACCTGTACCTGCTCACGACCATGGCGTTCTTTGGCAGCGCATTCGCTAGCTCCAAAATGGTGGTTGGAGAGTTGCCACATCAAGTTGCGGCAGTCCTCCGATTCGGCGGTGGCGCTCTGATCCTCATTCTCGCCATGCTAATGATCAGAACACGGCGACCAAAGATCACCCGCGCGAACGTATTCCGAGCCGGGCTTCTCGGACTATTAGGGGTATTTGGTTACAACTTCTTCTTCTTTTGGGGGCTATCGCTAGCTCCGTCACTCGATGGCGCCATCATCGTCCCTGTAATGAGTCCAGTCCTTACAACTATTTTTTTGGTAGCAACCAAGAAGGAAACCGCATCGCCCGTTCGGATAGCCGGACTAATCATTGCGGTGATTGGCGCGACATTATTCTTCGTTAGTGTGGGGGGTGCAGAAACCACGTTGACAGGATCCAGACTTGCCGGCGATCTAGTCTTCCTACTCGGGGCCGTCAGCTGGGCGGCCTACACGATAATTTCCAAGAAGGTTCTGACGGGGGTCGAACCGTTCCAAGCGACCACGATTGGAACCGCCGTGGGCGCCCTGGCCTTGCTGCTGATATCAATACCGTCCATACCCGACGTCAACTGGACTTCGGTTTCAGGGCTTGGATGGGCAAATGTTATTTACCTGGCGATAGGGCCGACCGCACTCGCATATCTATTCTATTACCGAGGACTGAAGACGGTCGCGCCTTCTACTGCAACTATCATGATGTTCGCCGTACCCATATTCGGAACTCTGTGCGCGACACTATTCCTAGGCGAATCATTCACAAAGGGGCAACTTTTGGGGGCCCTAATAACGATCGCGGGAGCGCTTCTAGCCGTTACCCAGGGAAATCTCGGTAAACGCCACGAACAACCGCACGCGGAGCTCAAACCTGATGATGCATCATTGAACCAAAGGTACCCAATTCAAAAGTAACGTTCAATCGACGTTCACCGAAGACGCCCGCTTCATCGGTATTCTCTAACTCATTGCAGCACAGGCGTGCAGCGGCGCAGAACAGGGAAATCAAGACTCTTTTTTGGGGGGTTGCATGGGAAACATCCATTTTCGGATACTCGGACCATTGGTCACTGCCGAGGCAGAGGGTCGTGAAATCCAATTCCGAGGACATCGTCAACAGACGGTCATGGCGATGCTTCTATTATCTCACGGTGAGGTAGTTTCATTGCAGAAGTTGGTAACTTCGGTCTGGTGCGAAGGCGAACCTCCGTCCACGGCAGAGAAACAGATCCGGAACACGGTTTCCGAATTGAGACAATTGAGCCCCGATCTTGAGAAATCAATCGAGACGGTTATTCCGGGATATCGAATAAGTGGTGCCCCAGAATCGATTGACAGCGATACCTTCACGAAACACCTGCACCGTGCATACAAATGTATAAGTGCAGCGGGCTATGACGAGGCGCGACAACAGCTAGCCAAGGCCCTATCGCTGTGCTCGGGCAGCATCTTGTCAGGCGTCGATAGTACATCCGTTCAGACTCGTACCCTGCCACTGAACGAAAACCGACTGCTCGCCGCCGAGGAATGGGCTGACCTAGAACTGGCCGATGAAGGGGGCTCCGGGACGCTACTCGGCATTCTTGCAGACCTAGTCGAAGACAACCCGTACCGCGAGCGCATGGTCAGGCAGCTCATGCTCATACTGTGCCAATCGGGGTCACCGAACCGTGCTTTAGAAATATATAGACGCACGTGCAGTGTGTTGCTCGATGAACTTGGAGTAGAACCCAGCCGGTCACTACAGGACATGTATTATGATGCGCGGGCACAGGCGGCCACTATGTCAGATGCTAACCGAGGCCGGACCACCCCTGCCAAGCGTAACGCAATCCTTCCGAAGGATATACCATATTTCATTGGCCGGTCCAAGGAACTAAACAAAATCTTGCGAATTGTGGAGGACGATGACCGATGCCAGCCCACGATCATCGCAATTGATGGGATGGCTGGAGTTGGAAAGACGACTCTCGCAGTTCACGTTGCGCATGTCCTGTCCGAGAACTACTCACGTAGCCCGCAATACGTAAACTTGGGTACCCACGCTCACACCGGCTCGCCAACGGATTTTCACACTTCCGAAAATCCGAAACCATGGCCGTCACCGACATCAAGTTATTCCCAGTTACGCACGGAAACCGAAACTCTGCCGCGCACTCCGAAGTGCTAGTCATTGACGACGCGGCAGACTCCTTGCAGATCGAACATTTAGCAAACCGATTCAACTATGATATTGTACTCGTTACCAGTCGCCACAGATTATGCGGGATACGTTTCGCGCGCTCTATAACTCTTGACGTCCTCGACACCAGTGATTCATGTGAACTTTTCGGGCGGACAGTCGGAGACGAACGTCCCGCTGCAGATCCTGATGCGGTGATATCAATCGTCAGAAAGTGCGGCAATTTGCCGCTGGCAATAAACAATATTGCTGCACGCGTCCGACATCGACCTATGTGGAGTTTATCCGGATTCGTGAAACATATTGCAGAAGATGGTCGGCGCATAACCGAGCTATGTATAGATGAACGCAGCGTCTCCTTGGCCTTCGAATCATCTTACAATCGCCTGTCTTTCGAACAGAAGCAACTTTTCAAGCTCCTCGGACGCCTCGGAACCGTCGAGTTCGATCCTCACATGGTTGGCAAAGCTTCATCCTTGACTCCGGCAGCGGCTGAGCACTTACTCGAAACGCTCGTTGACGCGAATATGCTGCAGCAATCGACCCCTGGGACGTACGAGATGCATAGATTGGCGATCTTGTATTCAGAAACGATTTCCGGAACGCCGGACCAGAAGAGCGCTGAGGGCCACCGAGATGGATGTCGAATCCTACCCCAAGCGGTCTGATCGACCGAACTGGCCGTCCTTCATCGGGACGTTGATAGCGGAAGAAGGGAATATGCCTCCCCCAGTGCCGGTTTTACCAAGTCACCATGTATTGCTATTTATATCCCAAGTAGGAATTCTCCTTCTCCTGGCACTAGTGTTGGGCCGCATTGCGATGCGGCTGAAACTCCCATCACTAGTGGGAGAACTGTGTGCCGGTGTATTACTAGGGCCGTCAGTGCTACAGCAGATATGGCCCGCCTCCGACGAACTCTTTCCCCGAGATGCCGCGCAATTCCACCTCCTCGATGCTCTCGGTCAGTTCGGAGTGCTGCTATTAGTTGGTGTTGCGGGCGCACATGTCGATCTGGCCCTATTCCGGGCCAGAGCCAAAACGGCTCTCGCAGTCAGCAGCTTCGGACTGCTTGTCCCGCTGGTCTTCGGTATTGCTGTCGGACTCACAATTCCCGCGTACTTCGTCGGGCCGGACTCGAACCGCCACGTATTCGCACTCTTCCTCGGAGTGGCTCTGTGTGTCAGTGCGATCCCAGTCATCGCCAAAACACTGATCGATATGAACCTGATCCATCGAACCATCGGCCAGTTAGCCCTCACAGCGGCCATGCTTGACGACGCGGTCGGGTGGTTCCTACTCGCGGTGGTGGCTGCAACAGCAACTAGTGGATTCGATCTCCAAACCATTCTGATGTCCTTCGGCGCATTGACGGTGATGCTGGTTTTTGCCATTGCAATTGGCCGTCCGCTCGTGAGGCGTGCGTTCCGCGCTGCGGAACGCACGGGAGAACCACTTGTCACGCTTGGTCTTACCACGAGCCTCATTTTGTTGTCGGCCGCGGCCACGCACAGTCTCGGCCTTGAGTCGCTATTGGGCGCCTTCGTCTGCGGCGTCCTCATCAATGAGTATGGAAGGCCCAAACCCAGCACCATTGCACCACTACGAAATGTCGTTCTGGGCGTTCTAGCTCCAATTTTCTTCGCAACCGCCGGGCTGCGCATGGATCTTACTGCTTTGGCGAAGCTGGAGGTAGTTGCAGTCGGGCTCCTCATTCTCGCGGTTGCCATTGCTGGAAAGTTCATCGGGGCATTCATCGGCGCTCGGATAAGCAAGCTCGGAAACTGGGAGGCGTTCGCCCTTGGCTCCTCAATGAACGCACGGGGTGTCGTTGAGATCGTAATCGCCATGACAGGACTCGCCCTGGGGGTACTGACGACCGAGGTGTTCACCATCATTGTTCTGGTTGCGATCGCCACTTCTGTCTTGGCGCCACCCCTCCTTCGACTGGCGATGGACCGGATTCCCATGGCGGCTGACGAGCGGGTCCGAGAAGAACGCCGGATAGAAGTGAGTCCGGAGCCGGCGATCACGGGCAGCTCAACTTGATATGCCCCCGAGATCCGATTAGGAAATTTCTAGACGTCCGGCCGCGAACAGATGTGGAGCGGGATGCCGTGTTCTTCCAGATCCCGATGTCCGACAGCTGTTGTGACCGAATCGTGTATGGCTTAGAGAGGTTCGGAGAATGGTGAACAAGATACAACCGAAACGCGTCTTCGTCATAGGCGACGAGTCAAGCGGTAAGGATCTAATTGCAGAACTCAACCTGCGCGGCGCGACGCTCGATGTGTACCGGCCCACTTGTCCGTTCCTGATTGAAGATCCGGGTCAGCTACCGAAGGTGCCGCATGACCTCGCAGAGAGATGCGCAGAGTTCCAACCTGACTTCATCGTTCCGAGCGCCGAACACTGGGTTACACTTGCCGATGTGGCTGCTGCGCAGTTTACTGAGCACGCCAATAATATTCAGCTGGCCTACGCACGCCGAAACAAAGCTGCAATGATAAAGGAATTGCACCGGCGGGGCATTCGGCACCCCTTTACTGTAGAAGTGTGCAGCACAGGGCAGCTCGGGACCGGGCTTGCCCGTATGTCGTACCCAGTCGTAGTGAAACCATCGTCGAGCGGTGGTTCTGATATGTGCTCCATCTGCACCGACTCGGTCACGGCCGAGAAGGCGGTGGCCCAGGTTCTAGGAGCGACCAACCTTCTCGGCGAACCGAACCTTGCTGCCACCGTGCAAGAATACGTTGAAGGGCCGCAATTGTTTGTGAACACTGTTTCGATAGACGGTCGTCATACCGTTACTGAGGTCTTCAAGTATGCCATCGACGAGGTGGGAGGCGTCCCCACCATCCATGCGGCATACACGCTTCGAGAAACGGATCCAGATGCTCTCGCAGCGGTTGAATATGTATTGCCTTGCCTTGACGCACTCGGGTTTCGCTTCGGGGCGAGTCACACTGAGGTGCGTATCACCAGCAATGGTCCGCAGTTCATCGAGTTCAACGGGCGCATGATGGGGCCCTGTATCCCCTCCAACATATACCGGTCCGTCCGGGGCCACAGCCAGGCGACCGAACTTGCCCGCATGCTCAACACCGGCACCACCAGCCGTGATGGAGGCGGGATTGGCTGGGGTGGAGATGTAATTGGATGGTATATGTTGTCGGCGGTCCAGCCTGGGCGTCTGATTGAATTTGACTATTCTGCAGCTCTTGACCTTCCCGAAGTCCTGTCGGTGGAGAGGGCGCCTACACGCGGAACTGTCGTCGAATTGGATAATCGGGTCACGACCGGGGCCATGGGTATGGTGTTCTTTACCGCGCGGGGGCAAGAGCATGCAGACACGGTTGTGTCGACGATCCAGGACCTCGAACAAACACGCAGGCTCTTCACGATGGCGGCGCACTGATGGCGGCAGGAGGCTCTGGGGCTTACCCCTTGATCGTGCTGGTCGCGGTATTGCTCCAGGGCTCCGGGAGCTCAGTAATCGGCAATATGGTTAGTTCTCAGCTTTCGACGTTCACGGTCTTCACTGCTTTTGTCGCTGCCGCGATCTTCGGGCTAGTGACTCGGGTGCGGCACGGATCTGGACCAGTTCGTGCACCCCTCCAGTTGATACTCCTAATCAATGGGTACTCGGCTGGCTCTTTCATGCTGTTCTATGTGTCAACCACTCTCACCATTCCGACCACGGTGAGTATCGTAGAGACGTCGATTGCGCCCATCATTCTAGGCTGCGGTGCGATCTTCGCTAAGCGCGCAAACACCCTGTCGAAGTCCGCTACGGTGCTGAGTTCATTCGGAGTCACATGGATCCTATGGATTCTCGTGAGAGAAGGGGGTGTCGACGCTCAAACAGGCTGGGGTATAGCAACCGCCACTTGCGCCGGCTTGTGCGCGCTCGGAGTGCTCACCACCAGTAGAAGGCTCGGCACACTCGGCTGTGCGCCGTCGTACATCAACTCGATCAGATTCCATGGTTGTTGGGTCGCGAGTGCACTCGTCTTCAGCAGCGTGTCCTCGGCTCAAGCGCTTGATTGGGGGGATCTGGCGGTCGCAGGAGCACTGTCGGTCCCGTGTATCGCTTTGCCAATCGTATTGTTGCAGTACGGGATTACTAAGGCGGAGGTATCGGTCTCTGCCACTATTGTGTCGCTACTGCCGGCCATCGTATTCGTTGTCGACGCCATTGCCTTTCGCCGGGTCGAATTCGTGGCGCTCGGTCCCGTTACATGCATCTTGGTCGCTGCTTACCTTGGCACTCGCTCCACGCGAGAAGCAGGACGAAAGGACTGTCGCACTCGCAAGTCCGCACCGAAGAGCACCCAAGGGGTGGATGCGTGAGGATCGCCGTCATAGGGTCAGGAATGGCCGCCACGACAGCTGTCGCCACTTTGGCGGCAGACGGCGAAACACGTTTGGAAGTCTATGTTTTCGACGAGTATGGGCTAGGATCGAGCATCGCTTTTCCAAGTGGGTCGAACCCGGGGGTGTGCAACACATCCGATGCGGCAAACGCCACCTGCCTCGGGCTGCTGGCCGATACTTCATATCGCGATGGCGCCGAAGTCTTCCGGGAGCGGCGCGACATCGGTGAGTTTCTCGCTGGCTCAGCCGCAAGACTGCGGTCCCATCCGGATATTCAGCTGCACGAACACCTCGGCCTTGCGGCGCGAATCAGCCAAGCAAGCAGCGGCACCGCAGTGACGACGGTGGACGGCGTCACCTATGACGGGTTTGCGCGCGTGATCCTTGCTCGAGGCCTCTCAACACCCCACGTCCCTCAATCATTCTCGCACGTTCTGCAACACACACAGGTATGGAAGAGCCCCTACCCTCTGAGCCAGTGCCTATCAGAACTGCGCGATAGACGTGTATTGCTAGTTGGCTCGAACTTGAGCGCTATCGAGTCTGCGATTGAGCTCGCGAATGTCGGTGCAGCAGTCAGTCTTGCGTCCAGGCACGGATCTCCCCTGCCAAGCGTCCGCAAAACGCTACCTAACGATCTCGAATTGTATTCGGACTGTATTCGCGCTCTGGAACATGCTCAGCCGGCGACCCCCGCGGCGATGTCGCAGTTCGTGCGTTCGTTCACCGCGGATGTAGCCAGTCCCTTCGATATCGGCAGTGGCACCTACCGAACGGGTGTCGACGCCTACCGTGCGGAACTGGAATATGCTGAATCCTCAAAGCATCATTGGGCCAGGGCAATCGTTCCGATATGTCGTGCGATCAATACCCAGCCGGACCTTGCCGCGATCGGACGGGCAGCGGTGGAAAGTCGATCCCTGCGGCGCTACACCAACGCGATCACATCCGTGACCGCTCAGCGACTCATCGGCCATCTGGCAGCAGGCCGTATACGCCACGAAAACTTGCGGGCCATCAACGTTAGGTCTTCACGCTCAGGAACCTTCGACATGCATTGCGCTGGGGGGACGAGGAGATTCGACGCTGTCGTTCTTGCCTGTGGTTGGGAATCCCCACGAGCGCTATCTGGACTGGAACTGTTTCGACCGGTGGCCCGTGCCGAGGACGGTTGGGGGCTGGGTCCCGAGGTCATAATGCTTGGGGCGGAAGCGCGATCTAGAATTGCTGTGCCGAATGCGTTGTTCGCGCTGGCTGACCAGATCGATTCGATTCGGCCAATTTTTCAAGCAGCCTCTCAGGCATCAGGGCCAATACCACCAAGACCCGCCTTGTCTGGGGCGCGCAGAGCCGCCGGACGGATCACGGCCCCATGAGGCGAGATCGGTTATGTAGCGGGCACGCCCAAATCACCATCATTCGACCCGACGTGCACAGATTTAGTGCGTCAGCGCTGACTACGACCTGAACCGTCCTGGATGTGATGGAGACCTGGTTCAGGCCACCTCGCAGTCGGAGGTGGCGTTCGAGCACTGCTGACGGTACTCGTTCTCGTAATCG
>NZ_JBHXNL010000021.1:0-10766 GCF_042719695.1 Rhodococcus sp. NPDC058521 | reverse complement strand
CCGCTCACGGGTCTCCTGATCGAACTTTCGTGGTGCAGCCATTCCGTCATTCTCCTGGTGAGATCACGATCTCCACCAGACCCAGGACGGTTCAAATTGCCTGAAGTCGTTACTATCCCGTTCCCAAGTTGTAAATCGTTCAGACATTCGCTCCAGGCCAGCCGCGCCGGACAGTCCCTGCAGCTCTACCTTGGGGCGGTAAATGACCTTGAGTGACGGGATATCATGCCGACCACGGCTTCCTCGTGCTGCATGAGGTAGTGGTGTCCCCCTGGGAATGCATGTACGGCTACTCCAAGAGTGGTCGCGTCGCCCCATGCTTCAAGTTCGGATAGAGAACAAGTGTGGTCGCTATCGCCCCCTAGCGCGACGATCGGGGTGCGAAGAGGGGTGAGATGGCGGGGCCGGTGGCCATTAAGCAATCTCAAGTCCGAGCGAAGTGGAGGGAGGATCAACGGCCACAACTTTGGTAGGTCATAGACCCCCGCGGTGTCACCCCCCAGCTGGCGAAGAGCAGCAATCAAGTCCTCGTCACCAAGCAGGTGGTTGGTCTCCCCTGGCCGGCGATGTGGCGCGGTGCGGCCCGATACAAACAGCGCATCAGCCGGGTAGGCGAGGTCGCGTTCCATCCGCACGGCTACCTCGTATGCAACCGCCGACCCCATACTGTGCCCAAACAGTACGATAGGCAGGTCAGTCAGATCGGCGATTTCCGCAGTTAACGCGTCCGCCATCTGATTCATATCCTCGATGCACGGCTCCGATATGCGGTCTTGCCTTCCCGGATATTGGACGACTACCGTCTCGGTGCCAGCGGGCAACAGTTGAGGCCACCTCGAGAATGTCCCCGCTGTACCACCAGCGTGCGGGAAACACACCACCCGCCGTAGCAATTCTCCTTCGTTCGTTATGTGACGTCGTAGCCACCGCTTCATCGATGACCCCTCATTCCCCGACCGCGGTGGCGGCGCTATGCACGGCTACAGGCAACCACGCAGGCCTGATCACTTCATAGTCTGCGATGGCATCCAAATGACGCAGACTGACACCGATGTGGTCCAAGCCCTCAAGTAGGCGCCACCTGGTGTAATCATCAATAGAGAACGTCAGAACTATCGTACCGGCACGAACCGTTCGATCGCCCAGGTCGACTTCCAATTCCAGTCCAGGATGCTCTTCGAGTTCCGCCCATAGCCATTCCACATCCTCGTGGGACATCTGGGCTGCGAGAAGCCCGGATTTTCCGGCGTTACCACGGAATATGTCGGCAAACCGTGGGGCAATGACGACGCGGAATCCGTAGTCAGCGAGCGCCCATACTGCGTGTTCACGCGAGGACCCTGTCCCGAAGTCAGGGCCAGCTACCAGCACGCTCCCCTCGTCGTACGGACCCACATTCAGAATAAATGACTGATCGGTTCGCCAGCTGGCAAATAGCCCGTCTTCGAATCCCGTACGAGAGACTCGCTTCAGGTACTCAGCGGGAACTATCTGATCGGTGTCGACATTGGACCGCCGCAGTGGCACGCCGATCCCTCGATGCGAACGAAACGGTTTCATCGAATCAAGCACCTACCTCTAGCTTGTCTAGATCTGCTGGCGAAGAGAGGGAACCGCGCACCGCTGTCGCAGCGGCAACGGCGGGTGATACCAGATGTGTGCGCCCTCCTCGTCCCTGACGACCCTCAAAGTTTCGGTTCGACGTCGACGCTGCGCGCTCCCCCGGGACGAGCTTGTCGGGGTTCATTGCGAGGCACATTGAACAACCAGCTTGCCGCCAGTCCGCTCCCGCGTTTACAAACACCTCCCCTAAACCTTCCTCGTCCGCTTGTGCTCGAACACGCATCGAACCCGGCACCACCAACATTCGGACGCCTTCCGCCACTCTTCGTCCTTCGAGTACCCGCGCTACCTCCCGCAAATCCTCAATGCGGCCGTTCGTGCACGATCCAACGAAGACGGTTTGAACATAGACTTCCCGTAAGGGCGTCCCCGGCTCTAAGCCCATGTACTCCAACGCCTTTTGAGCATTCAATCGTTCTTCCTCATCGATCATGCAGTCGGGGTTTGGCACCTCGCTCGTGAGGGGCAATCCCTGGCCGGGGTTCGTTCCCCACGTTACGAAGGGCGCGAGGGCGGATGCATCGACGTGCACTTCTCTATCGAACACAGCCCCCTCGTCGGTATGCAGGTCGTTCCATGCAGAGATGGCATCGGCCCAATCCTTCCCTCGGGGGGCGTGGCGGCGATCCCTAAGATATGAATAGGTCGTTTCATCGGGGGCAATCAGACCTGCTCGCGCACCGGCCTCAATTGTCATGTTGCACACAGTCATACGCGACTCCATCGACATGGCGCGGATGGCTTCACCGCGGTACTCAATTACATACCCCTGGCCGCCGCCAGTTCCGATCTGCGCAATCACCGCCAAAACCAGGTCCTTGCTAGTTACGCCCGCCGGCAGGGTGCCGTCGACAGTGACTGCCATAGTCTCGAACGGCTTCAAAGACAAGGTTTGCGTGGCAAGAACATGTTCAACCTCGCTGGTGCCGATTCCCATCGCAAGTGCACCAAAGGCACCGTGGGTAGAAGTGTGACTATCTCCGCAAACGATCGTCATTCCGGGTTGAGTCAGACCGAGTTGCGGCCCAACTACATGAACGATTCCTTGCTCGAAGTCACCCATTGAGTACAGGCGGACCCCATACTCTTGGCAATTCCGCCGCAGAGTCTCGACTTGGGTTCTTGACACGGGGTCAGCGATCGGTTTGTCGATGTCGACTGTCGGGACATTGTGATCCTCGGTGGCCAATGTCAGGTCTGGCCGTCGAACCTGCCGATCAGAGATTTTCAGCCCCTCGAAGGCTTGAGCACTGGTCACCTCGTGCACGAGATGCAGGTCAATGTAGATCAGGTCTGGCTCTCGATCGACTCCCTCCCCTTTGCCTTGAACGACGACATGGGAGTCCCAGAGCTTCTGAGCCAAGGTACGTGGTTTACCGGTCAAAGCCTTGTCCTCTCTATGCTGAACTCGCTGCCACGCTGCTCGCAATACGATCGCCCACCTTCACTGTCTGAATAGGCTCATCCCCCGCGCGGCAACGCATCTCCTCTTCGAGCGCTTGGGAAATTCGCTTCGCCGCACCGTCCCGTCCAAGATGCTCAAGTAGCATTCCAAGAGAACGAATGGTCGCGACGGGATCGGCTTTACACTGCCCAGCGATGTCTGGCGCACTACCGTGCACCGGCTCGAACATGCTCGGATTGATACGGGAAGCGTCGATATTTCCGCTTGCCGCCAAGCCGATACCGCCACTGATTGCGGCCGCAAGATCGGTGACGATGTCACCAAACAGATTGTCCGTCACCACCACGTCGAACTTCGTTGGGTCACTGACCAAATGAATCATCGCCGCATCCACATGTTGATAGGTAACTGTCACATCTTCGTAGCCCCTTGCAACTTCATCGACAACCCGTTGCCAGAGCGATCCGGCGAAGGTCAGAACATTCGTCTTATGCACCAGGGTCAAACGCCCTGTTCTGGCCCGGGCGGCCTCAAAGGCGTAGCGCACCACCCGTTCTATACCGAACCGGGTGTTGGTGCTTGTCTCAATTGCTATCTCGTGCGGTGTGCCGATCCTCAGCGCTCCGCCCGTGCCCGTGTACGGCCCCTCCGTGCCCTCACGGATCACAAGCAGATCCATTGAGGGGTTACCTGTGAGGGGGCCAACTACGCCGGGGTCGAGTTTCGACGGACGGAGGTTGACGTGGTGATCCAGTTCAAATCTCGTTCTCAGCAGCAGTTCCCGCTCCAGGATCCCAGGTGCAACATCCGGGTGCCCTATTGCACCGAGCAGTATTGCATCATGTTGACGCAGCTCTTCCAATACTGAGTTCGGCAGAGTCTCTGCAGTTTTCAGGTAACGCGCCCCACCAATATCATAGAGGGTGCGCTCAGTGTTCGGCGCAACCACATCCAACACTTTCAAAGCTTCGCTTACAACTTCTGGACCGATCCCATCTCCCGGTATTACAGCAATTTTCATGGCTCCACCTCTCCTGGCTCCACGTCAATCTGCAGGCTCATGACGGCAACGAACGTCCCGTCGTGACGTCGATATAGTCAGGTACCTCGTCGTGCCTATCTCCCACCGAAACGGTTCCAGAGGCTTCGATCATCAAGACTGAAGCTCCAGTGGGTGCCATTGGCTTGTGTTCGGTTCCTTTGGGCACCACAAAAACGGCCCCTTTTGCCATACTCACCGTCCTCTCTGAGCCTGGTGAGTCGCGCAAGGCGATCTCCAGTTCCCCGGCGAGCACCATAAAGAACTCGTCCGTGCTGTCGTGTGCGTGCCATACGTACTCTCCAAGGAACTTGGCAACACGAGCGTCATGTGCGTTGAAGGTTGCAGCAACATGCGGACTCCACAACTCATCGAACTGGCCCAAGGCTGCTTCCAAGTTCACGGGCAACTGATCAGTCATGAAGCGATCCTGGCAAACGTCGGCACACCTTGGAAAGCCCGCATACCTGATCATTTTTCGCTCCTTTCTCCAGCCTGAACACCTCAGGACAGCGACGGGACGGAGACATGCCACGACACAACATGATGGTTGTACGACATCGCGAAAGCCGAGCGCCGCGATACTTCAGCGGAGCAACACGAGGAAGGTCCCCAGATGACGTCAGTCGCAGACCAAGCGATCCTCAACCTAAACAGGCCTGAGATTCAGCAACCGTCAGGACAGCCTTGGTGGAATCGTCAGAAGGGCTCGTCGATGCCCTTCGGCCGCTACGCAAACCTGCACAACAATCCTGCAGACCTCAGGCCCAGCCCGTGGGCGACACCAACCATCGACCGTGCGCCACTGTGGAGTTCGGTGGATCTACGCGATGGAAACCAGGCTCTCCCGAATCCAATGGATTGGCAGCGGAAGACTCGCATGTTCGATCTTCTCGTACGGTTGGGATTCAAGGATATAGAGGTTGGATATCCTTCCGCTAGTCAGGCCGATTTCGATTTTGTCCGATCGCTCATCCAGGATGATCTAATCCCTGACGATGTGACTATTGCTGTCTTTACTCCAGCACGACCAGAGCTGATTGAGCGAACGTTTGAGGCCATACAGGGTGCCGACCAAGCAGTCGTGCACCTCTGTAACGCAACCGCGTGTTTGTGGCGCGAGGTAGTCTTCGGCATGTCCGCCAATGAGGTACGACATATGGCAGACAGCTCTGCTGTGCAAATGATGCGTCTCGCAGATCGCCTCAGCTCATCGAATATTCGGTTCGAGTATTCACTTGAAACCTTTAATGTGACCGAGCCGGGTTTCGCGCTTGAAGTTTCAAACTCGGTAGCTTCCATCTTTGAGGCCTCTGTCGACCGTCCCCTTATCTTGAATCTCCCCACGACTGTCGAGACGGACTATCCCAATGTCTTCGCCAACCAAGTGGAGTGGATGAACCGAAACCTGGCAAATCGCGAATCCATCATTCTGTCCGTGCATCCACACAACGATCGCGGGACGGCAGTTGCCTCCGCGGAAATGGCACTGATGAGTGGAGCCGACCGGGTTGAAGGGACCCTTTTCGGAAGCGGCGAGCGAACAGGCAACGTATGCCTTGCCACCCTGGCGCTCAACCTCTTCAGCCGCGGGGTGGACCCGCAGCTAGACTTCTCTGAGATCGATCAGGTGCGCAGTACCGTGGAAGAGTGTAATCAGATGCCAATAGGCCAAAGACACCCTTACGCAGGAGATCTCGTCTACACCGCTTTCTCGGGGACACACCAGGATGCAATCGCAAAGGGAATGGCTTCGCTCCAGAAAGAAGCAGACACCAACTCAGTGGACGTTCGGGACGTTCCATGGAACGTCCCATACCTACCAATTGATCCGAAGGATGTGGGGCGAAGCTACCAATCACTTGTCAGGCTCAATAGTCAGTCAGGGAAAGGTGGTATCGCTCATGTACTCCGAACAGAGCACGGCCTTCACCTCCCTAAGTCGCTCCAACGAGACTTCGCCAGGGTAGTACAACGATTCGTTGACAGGAGCGGGGTAGAACTCGACACCACCCGCTTATGGAACGTCTTCTGCGAAGAGTACATAGACCGTGACAGTCCGCTGCTGTTCAAGGAGTTTCATGCGGAAGAGAGCGGTTCGACCGTATCGATTAACGTCGTGGCAGCTGGTTCTGATGGCAGCGAGATAGAGATCCGAGGGGCGGGAAGGGATGTTTCGTCCGCCATGGTGAACGGCCTTGAGGGTGTCGGCTACCCAATCGAGCTCGTCGAATCCACCACTCATGTTGTCGCCGATTCCCAGGGAGAACGGTCGGTCGCATACACAGAGGTGCTGATCGACACCGCTCGTTCATATGGGGTCGGTATTGACGACAGCGATATAGCAGCGGAGCTGCGGTCGGTGCTGAGCGCATTGAACCGCGCACTGAACGGCGCCACCGACTAGACCGCCCTAATTCCCCACTCCAACGAGGAGACCGCAATGCCACTAAATGGCTTATCCGTCCAACTTCCAACCCGTCCCCTTGTTCACCTGGAGTTCGAGCATCACGCTGCAACCGACCCTGACAAAACGGCATTGACCTGCGGCGACGTCGAGATTACCTACGGCGATCTCAACGCTGAAGCGAATACCATGGCGCACCGGCTTATTGGTAAGGGCATCGGGCCAGGTGCATTGGTTGGGCTGTGTATTGATCGCACACCGAACCTAATTGTGAGCATTCTGGCAGTGCTTAAGGCCGGCGCTGCATATGTTCCTCTCGATACCAGTTACCCACCCGCACGAATCCAAATGATGGTCCATCAGCTACCTCGAATGAAACTCGTCATCACTACCGAGGACGATCAGGGTCCACTCGGATCGAACTGCCCAGAAAAGCTGCTGTTCTTTCGCCGCGACCTGAACGGCCGAACGACCACGGCTGAACTCGGCAATCCAACTTCGGCGGTCACGCCCGACGACTTGTGCTACGTGGTCTTCACCTCAGGATCCACCGGTACGCCTAAGGCGGTAGCTGTTCAGCATCGTGGCTGGTACAACCTGTTGAACTGGCTCGTCTTGGAATATGGGCTTGATCAGGGGTCAGCCAATTTGGTCGTTAGTTCTTTCGGGTTTGACATCACCCAACGCAGCATAATGACTCCGCTATTCTCAGGGGCTGCACTCCACCTCCTCCCCAGCCGAAGCTTCGACCCAGCCATGGCTTACCGCCTAATCGACGAGTTGCGGGTGCAGACACTGCACTGCACACCTAGCACCCTGTATCTACTTGTAGATCGCGAGGCCGCTCGGGGCAGTCACGTACTCGCGAACCTGAAGTTTGTATTCATCGGAGGCGAAGCGCTGACGCCATCACGCGTCGCGGCGTGGGCTATGCAGCCTCACAACACATGCCAACTCCTGCATCAATACGGTGTCTCCGAGTGCACCGATGTAGCAGCCTCACACGCAATGCTCGACTACCCCAAGTATTTGTCTGGAAGCACGCCCGTGGGTCAGCCCGTCTACAACACGACCATCCATATCCTTGATGAGCACTTAGATGAAGTTGGTCCTGGACAAGTTGGCGAGGTCTGCATTTCTGGACTCAGTTTGGGGGCAGGATATTTGAACGCGTCTGACGATGCCGCCAAACGATTTACCAAGATCGTCTTCGACTGCAAATCAGTGGATGTGTACAGGACCGGCGACCGTGGCATGGTCACCTCGGATGGGTTAGTCATAGTCGGACGGATAGACGCGCAAGTAAAGATCCGCGGCCACCGTATCGATCTCGGTGATGTTGATCAGGCAGTGCGACGCAGTGAAGGGGTTCGGGACGCCGCCGTAGTCGCAGTGCCCAACGAAGCAAACGAACTGCAGCTGCTTGCCTACGTCATCACTAACTCAGACTTCGATAAGCGCTTACTGCGTGAGCAGCTTCTTGCGGCTGTGCCAAAAGCCATGGTGCCGATCGACTTCATCGCCGTTGATGAGTTTCCTATGAGCCCCAACAACAAGGTCGATCGAAAGGCGCTGGCTAACATGCCAGCGTCCGTGAGTGCCTAGTCAACCCAGAAAAGAAGGAGTGAGTTCGCAATGACCAAAGCCTCTATCGGACCGACGTCGCGGATCGCCGACAACGCAGTTGTGCCCAATGACATCAAGGATGAGATTGAGCAATTCACACGCGATGGGTTCCTCGGCCCTATCAAACTGTATGAGCCGGAGGAAGCAGAAGAGCTGATTCGCCAGATTCGTATCCGCAACTTCGACGGCTCCAAGGCTCTCTACCAAAACAGTGTGAACTATGATCGTCACTTTGACATCCCTGAACTCTCACGGCATATCAACCACCCCACCATCGTCAAATATCTGGCTGCGATCCTCGGGCCAGACATCCTGTCGTGGCGTACCGAGTGGTTCCCGAAGTTTCCGGGCGCTAAGGCAACCGAGTGGCATCAGGTACGTGACTACAGCTATGCCAATGGCACTCCTCAACTGGAGCCAACCGAGTCCGACTGGAATGCATTTATCGACATCACCGTGTGGACCACGTTCACACCGGCGACTAAGGACACCGCATGCATGCGTTTCGTCAAGGGTTCGCACCGCCATCGAATCTTCGATGAGCACCAGCCAACTTCAGCCGGCCGTAGCGACGACTATGATGTAGCACACGCAGAGACTGGCTTCTTCGGCTACGACTTCTCCGACTTCAAGATCGACTCCGACTGGGAGCCTGCGCCCGAGGACGTCGTCGAGCTTGAGATGAATCCTGGTGAAGCGGTAATTTTCACCGCTTCGTGTGTGCACGGTTCCCTTCCGAACAACACCGAACGTGAGACACGATTTGCAATTGCGGGTCGGTACGTTCCGACGCATGTTCGGGTGTATCCGAATCAGGACAGTTTCACAGCGCATGGCGCATCCTTTGACCTGGCCGACTACGGGAGCGTACTGGTCTCAGGTGAGAACCAATACACGCACAACCGAATTCGGTCGGAGAATAACCATGGAGAGCCGTTCTCCTTTTGAACCCCCCAGTCGGCAATCTCCGAACCCTCATGAAGGAGCAGACCTATGATCTCAAAGACTATCCATGACATCTGGAGTCGCGAGCTGCAGCTCGACAACTTCTCCGACACCGATGATTTCTTCTCCCTCGGCGGTCATTCATTAATCATGGCAAGAATTCAAGATGCGATCATTGCCGAATACGGCATTGAGGTGCCAATGGACGAACTGTTTCGGAAACCCACCGTGGCCTCGATCTCTGCACATCTGGAATCTCTAGAACGGACTGCATAGCAGTCCCGCCGTGCGAGAGGGAACTCTCGCACGGCGGGACAACGTCAACACTGATTGGGAGAGATACACGTGCGTCTGTCTGACCACGGCGAGACGATGTCGGCGGTATCGGGGATCCGGCGCATACTGGCAGATATCGCCTCTGCTACGGGCCCGAACAGCATGGGGTGGCTCAACCTCGGGGCCGGTAATCCGGCGCAAATTCCAGGTGTCCTCCGGATGTGGATGGACCTGACGCATAATGCAGTCGATTCCGACTTCGCCACGCTCAGTGCCGCCTACGGCCCATCTCGAGGGACCGACACCCTCGTCGAGGCCATCACCGAATACTTCGCTAGCCGATATGGTTGGCCCATCAGTCCTGAGAATGTTCTTGTTGGGCCCGGGGCTCAACTGCTCGCCTTCGCTGCCACCACGGTTTTCACTGGCCGAACTGGGGGCGAGCAAAGGTCACTCGTTCTGCCCTCAATGCCCGATTACACTGGATATCACGGCCTCAGGCTTGAGGCTGAGGGGGTGGTCGGCATTCCACCTCGGATAGTTGCATTGAGCAACAACCGATTTCGCTACGAGGTGGATGTAGCGGCCGTACGTAAGCAGCGGTCCATGGGGGCGATGTTGCTGTCAAATCCACGTAACCCGACCGGTGGCAGCCTTACCCAGTACGAGCTCGACGCCTTGATTGCAGTCGCCGAGGAGCGTGAGGTTCCATTGATCGTAGACAATGCGTACGGCGCTCCGTTTCCTGGTGTCGCTGGTACGGACGTGGTTCCGGCATGGAACTCACAAGTGGTGAACTGCTTTACGTTCTCGAAGGCCGGGATACCTGGCGAAAGGGTCGGGTTCGTGATCGGTTCCGCCGAGATCATTGCCCCGATGAGTTCGTTCGTGTCGAATACCGTCTTGCACGCTTCACAGCTGATCCAGTCGACTACTGCCACAGCGCTCCGCGACAGGCATCTAGATAGAGTTGTTGATCTGGAGCTCCGGCCGCACTATCTGCATAAGAGGGCGTTCGCCGAACAGATCTTGCGCGATGTTTTGGGGGACGAATTCACCTGGTATCTCCATGTCAGTGATGGCGGAATGTTTTGCTGGTTGTGGATTGATGAGCAGTGGTTCCGATGCAGCGCCCTCTACGACATTCTCAAGCTCCTGAAGGTATGCATCGTCCCTGGAGACAGCTTCTTCATCATGGATGCGGTTACACCGGAACTCGGGCGCCATGCAGAACAGTGCGTCCGCTTGAGTCTGAGCGCTGACACGCACACGATCTCGGCTGGGGTGAGTCGTATAGGCGAGGCGTTGCGGAGGATGCGCTCCGACTTCGAACGCCCGGCCTGACTTGCACAGGTTGAAGGCGGTTGCCGGATCCGGTTTATGTTTGTGCTGGTAGCGCGATTGCGGGTCGGCCGATCGGGGCACTAATCGGTCGGTAGGATCGC
>NZ_JBHXNL010000020.1:0-50977 GCF_042719695.1 Rhodococcus sp. NPDC058521 | reverse complement strand
AGGAATCGGCGTCGGTTGATGCCCAGGCGTTCGAGCCATCGGCCCACGGTCGACACCGACGCTTGGTGCCCGTCACCTGTCAGTTCGTCGGCGATCCTGCGGGCAGACCACTTCTTGTCACGGCGCAGCTTCTCGATCCGGTCGACCAGAACCGGGTCGAGGGTGGTGGGCTGGTGGTGCGGGACGCTGGCCCGGTCGAGGAGGCCGGCCTCTCCACTGGTGCGGTACCGGTGCACCCATTTCGACAGGCACTGACGTGAGATTGCGGCCTCTGCGGCGACGTGAGCGATCGGCCGGTCCTGGCATCGGCGCACAAGTCGCAGTCTTCCAGCGGGCGTCAGTGGGGCATTACGGTGGGACACGCGGGTCTCCCTCGGGCTCGGATGTGTTGGTCGCACTTCTCATCCTGCCGACGGAGACCCGCGCCGTCAGCTACCCACGTACCCCTCCCCGTGTCACCAACCTCATGAACCACAACAACTTAGCGCTCCTTCCGTCGACACCCAGCGTGGCGGCCAGCTGCGCGCAGATGCGCTTCGGTTCCGGTCGCACTGCGGAGACATGCGGGTGTCCGGACGTGGGCACTACTCACCTGAATGGTGTACCTCGAACTCGGACTGATGGTCGTTCGGATGGTAGCCGCGGAGGTCTTTTTGTATGCGGTCAGTTGCAGCTCATGGCTGGCTCGCGTGGTGTGTGTGCAGTCCGGTGATGAGGAGTTCGACCATGTGTCGTGCGTTGTAGTCGGGGTCGTTGTTCGCGCCGATGCACAGGTTTCCAATGCCACGCATAAGCTCGTATGCACGCTGGCCGGGGTGGATCTCGCCGGCATCCGCAGCGGCGTCGAGTATTTGGGCGCACACGGGGACGAGGCGATCGACGAAGTAGGTGTGCAGAGGCGCGAATGTGGCGTCGTCGGACTGCAACGCCTCTGCCAGGCCATGTTTGGTGACCAGGAAGTCGACGAAAAGACTGATCCATTCCGCCAGTGCGGCATACGGCGTGGTGTTTTCGGTGAGGAGGGCGGGGCCGGCCTGGGCACAGGACTCGACCTGATGTCGGTAGACGGCCACGATGAGATCGGCCCGGGTAGGGAAGTGGCGGTAGATCGTTCCCACGCCGACACCCGCCGTTTCAGCGATATCGCGTACTGGTGCCTCGACACCCGACGTGACGAATGCGGCGGCAGCCGCCTCCAGCAATGTCTGCTCGTTGCGCCGGGCATCTGCCCGCTTCCGTGGGCCCGGTCGTGACCCACTATCTGCATCGATCACTGCTGTTACCTCCACAATTTGATAAACGGAACGGTGTTCCGTATGTTTGGTAGCGGAACACCGTTCCGCTTATTCAGGATGTCAGACCAGGGGCAGTGACACCAACCCACTCGCCGCAGGATCGCTATCACCTTCGGAGGAACGCAACATGCAGTACCGCACATTGGGGCGCACCGGCGTTCAGGTCAGCACTCTCGCGCTGGGTGCCATGAACTTCGGCAGGCTCGGAAACACCACCCAGGCCGAGGTCACCGCCTTGGTGGACTCGGCCCTCGAAAGCGGAGTCAATGTCATCAACACCGCGGACATGTACAGCCAGGGCGAATCCGAGGAGTTGGTCGGCCAGGCCATCGCCGGTCGACGGGATGACATCGTGCTGGCCACCACGGTGGGCCTGCCAATGGGGGACGAACCCAACCATCGGGGCAGCTCACGCCGCTGGTTGATCACCGAACTGGACAACAGTCTTCGCCGGCTCGGCGTCGATCACGTCGACCTCTACCAAATCCACCGGTGGGACCCGAATACCAGCGACGAGGAGACGCTGTCCACGCTCACAGACCTGCAGCGCGCAGGAAAGATCCGCTACTTCGGCTCTTCGACCTTCCCCGCACACCGTCTGGTGCAAGCTCAATGGGCAGCCCACGAGCATCACCTGAGTCGTTACGTCACCGAGCAGCCCAATTATTCGATCCTGCAACGCGGGATCGAAAGTCATGTCCTGCCGGTGACCGAGCAGTACGGGCTCGGCGTGATGGTGTGGAGCCCGTTGGCATCGGGATGGTTGTCGGGCGCGATCCGCAAGGGTCTGGAAATCACCACAAGTCGCTCGAAGTTCATGCCGCAGCGCTTCGACACCGACATACCGGCCAACAGGGCCAAGATGGACGCCGTCGAACAGTTGGCCACGATCGCCCAGGAGGCGGGCCTGACGATGATTCAACTCGCGCTCGGATTCGTCACGGCACACCCGGGAGTGACCAGCGCGATCATCGGTCCCCGCACCATGGATCACTTGCGCTCTCAGCTCGCGGCTGCGGACACGGTGCTGTCCAGTGATGTGCTCGATGCGATCGACGCGGTCGTCGCCCCCGGTGTCGATCTCGCCGCCAACGAAAAGAACGACACACCTCCAGCGCTACTCGACCCGGCGTTGAGGCGGCGTTGAGCGTGGTCCGCGTCGGCCGGTCGCCTGGTGAGGAAACCTCCTGTTGACGCGGGCCCGGTCCGGTTAGGCAGAGTCAGCGGGAAGGGGGTGACCCGACCCGGGTGCGGGAACCCCAGTCGCGGCCGATGGCAGGGCGTCAGCACTCGGTCGTCTCACGTTTTGCCTGTTGCGGCACTTGCGGGCATCAACCGTGGCGCCGGTGGGAGTGGTGCTGAGGTCGGTGAGGTTTGGAATGCGTCGATCAGGAGGGCGGCGAAGCGGCGGGAGGCTGCGAGTCTTGCCGCCGGTGTATTCGCTTGAATGCCGTTGTTGGCCATGATCATCAAGATGAGGTCATTCAGGTCGAAGTCGGGGCGCAGGCGTCCGGTGTCCTTGGCGCGGCGGATCAGTTCGGCGGCGCCGGTCAGCGCGGACGTGCGGATCGCGGCGAAGTCCATGGCGTGCGGATAGGCGGCCATGAATGCGGCGGTGAAGCCGTGGTCGCGTGCTTGCAGCTCACAGAGCCTCTCGATCGTGAGGCAAAAGCCGTGCCAGGGATCGGAGTCGGCGAGCGCCTCGTCCACAAAGGACTGGCAGGCAAGCATCTGGTCGGTGAATGCCTCCGCGACCAGCATCTCTTTGGTCGGGAAGTGGCGGTAGAGGGTGGCGGGTCCGACGTCGGCATGCCGGGCGACTTCCCGCATGGGCACGTCCAGGCCGGTGTTGACGAATACCGTGCGGGCCGCGTCGAGGATGCGTTCGCGGTTGTCACGCGCGTCCGAACGCAGGGTGTGAGGCAAACGCGTGGTCATCAGGTCCTGCCGACGTCCGGTCACCGACACCGCCCGACTGGTCATCGCCGCCTTGGACATGGCCGTCGCGGCCAGGGGTGGTGACGTGGCCGGCACGATTGTGCACTCCGACCGCGGAAGTCAATACACCGCGGAGGTCATGAAGCAGGCCTGTCAGCGTCACGGGCTGCGGCGTTCGATGGGTAAGACCGGCATATGCTGGGATAACGCTGGTGCCGAAAGTCTGTGGTCGACGTTAAAGCATGAGTACTACTACCGCCACACCTTCGCCTACCAGACAGAATTGGTTGCTGCAGTTGACAACTGGATGAACAGCTACAACACTCGTCGAAGACATTCCGCGATCGGAATGCTCAGCCCCATCGACTACGAGAAGTCATTGACCGGGGCCCTGATGGCGGCGTAACCACTGTCCACTTTTCGGGGGAACCTCAGTCCTCGCGAAGCTGCACGGCGTAGGCCCCAAGGCAATCCGACTCCTGAAGGAAGCCCGTGAGATAGCGACCGCCAGAGGACTGAGCGCCGATTCATGAATAAGGTTGTGTGTTCATCCGACGCGCAAAGTTGTTGCATGACCGTGGACCGAACAGCCGAAAGGCGTGTACTTACGGTGATAGGACTGATGCTCGCGGGTGGCACAGCTACTTTCGCAAGTGTCGGCCCACGCCTGCTCACCAAGTTGGCTTCCCGAGATCGCGCGTAGCGTCGAGTACGGGCGAGGCGACGATCGGAGGTGTCATGTTCTGGACTGTCGGAATCATTGTGCTTGCCTTCCTCGCCCTGGTGGTGGATCGAATCGCGTTGTGGGCCGAGCGCAAGGGATGGATCTACTGGCGCATGCACCGTCGAAACCATCCACGCGAGGCGGCGACCGGCGCCATCGACGAACTGCACGCTTTGCTCTCACCCGCGTACCGGCACACTGTCGCCGAGGCGGATGCCAAGAGGATGTCCCGCGTAGATCAAGCCACTGGCGAGGACGTTGGCGTCTCCGTCGACCTCGACAGCGGCGTTGTTCGACTTTCGCGCAGCTGAGGGTTCGCCGGGCCTGCGCGCCTGACTCTCTGCGATTGGCTGCGTTCCGCCGCACCGGCGCTGCCCATTGCTCATACTGGATTCATGGGGTCAGCCATCGGTGACCGATCTACCTCCTCGAACAGAGCATCGACCCCTGGGGGCTGTCCAGGACCCACTGGCAGCCGCACTGCGGAATCTGCAATACCAAGTGTGCTTCTAGCCATCCCTGACATCGGGTGGCTCACCACGTAGAACCTCGACAGGAGCGTGCAATGAAATCAGCCAACCCGTACCTGAACTTCAACGGCAATGCCGAGGATGCTTTCACCCTCTATCAGTCGGTTTTCGGCGGCGAACTCATGATGGTTCGCTTCAGCGACATGGACACCGGCGACGTGGAACTGACCGACGAACAGAAGAACGGTGTCGCGCACGTCGCGCTGCCGCTCGGCGACAGCATCCTCATGGGATCCGATGTTCCCCCGGAGATGGGAGGCCCGGTGACCATGGGAGACAGCTTCGTCGTGTCACTCGAGACCGACAGCGTCGAGGAAACCGATCGACTCTTCAACGGGCTGTCCGACGGCGGCCAGGAGACGATGCCACTGGGCAAGGTGGAATGGGCCGAGCGCTTCGGCATGGTTACCGACAAGTTCGGCGTTCAGTGGATGGTCGGCTACACAGGCAACGTCGACTTCAAGCCCTGACGCGGGTTCAGTCGTGCGAATCGAGAATCGCGTCCACTGCTGTGTACAGCGCTGCAGTTTCTCTTTCGAGGATGGACTGATCGGCGGGTAGGGCACGCTCGAGCGACAGTCCCGAGAGCACGACGTTCAGAAAAGCCGCATGCTGCGCGATATCGCCGGAGACGACGCCTTCCTTGGCTAGAAGCCCGAGCCAGTGTTCGACGCGGCGCTGCCCCTCGTTGACCATTGCCACATACGCCGTCCGAATGTCGTCGGTGGGATCGGGGACGACGAAAGAGTCGAAAACCGTGATCCACGCCTGTCTCGCTTCTTCGCCGACCTCCACGGCCAGGACCTGCCGCAGGCACTGAACCAACCTGTCACGAGCTGGAATCGACGTGTCGTGAATGATGTGGCCGTCGGGCGTGACCACGTCGTAGATCGTCTCGATCACTGCGTCACGTAACGCGCGCTGTGTCGGAAAGTGGTGGCGCAGCGAGCCCATGCTCACCCCTGCCCGTGCCGCCACCGTCCGGACACTCAACGCCGAGGCCGGGTCCTCGTCGAGCATCTCGCAGGCCGCGATGATCACCTTTGCTCTCGAGTCGAGACCACCTTTGCGCGGTTCCGCCATTCGCAATCCCCTCACCAATACACCGTGCTAGCACACTGTGCTAGATTCGTGCCGTCAAGAGCAACAGTACAGCGTGCTAGTGGCTGACGATTCTCGGTGAGTGGAGGTGAAGGCCGTGTTCGAGCAACTGAAACAGAGACGAGCGGCGAGCCGAGTTCGGACAGGAGACGGGCGCGCATTGCAGCGCTTTCGGTGGTGGCAATTACCAGGTCGCGCATTGTTTCACCTTCGCGTCACCGATTTCGCAGGTCGCGACGTGGCATATGCTGTCGACATCCGCCACTGGCAGAACCAGAGTTCGGGCAATGTGAAGGCCGACCTCTACCGCGACGGCAAACACGTTGCCTATTCGACACTGCCGGCAGCCTTACCGGTCGAGGGCGGGACTGTTCAGGTGGCCATGAGCGGCTTCGGCGTCAAACGCTGCCACTACGTCACCGACGGCGGCTCCGAGCGACAGCTGACCCCGGACCCCGCCTCGGCAGAGGGGCGCCGTGCCCGCCTTGCGCACAATCACCCGATCACCAGCCGAGCGATCGGCTTCGTGTCGGTGGTCATGCTGCTCATCGGCGTCGCACTTCTCGTCCTGCAAATAATGGAACCGCTATCGCAGATCCCGCCCATCGCAGATTCGGTCGGTAGCTTCCAGTCCCCCGTCGACCTGCCCATGTGGCTCAACATCGCATTGGGCGTCGGCGCTGCACTCGGCAGCATCGAACGGGCCCTTCGACTGCGCTATCACTGGCTGCTCGACGGCGCCGGCAACTGACTCACTCCCGACAAGGAATCCCATGATGTCTCACTTGTTTCGCTCGGCGGCCGTGGCGGTCGCGGTGACCGGCCTGCTCGTTGCCTGCTCGCAGCCCGCTGCTGAGACAGAAACAGAGCGCTCGGTGGAAGTTCAGTGGAGCGCCTGCCCGGACGGTGTCGAGAACCCCGAGGACGGTCCTTCCCAATTGCAATGCGCCACTGTATCCGTGCCGCTGGACTACGCCGATCCCGATGGCAGGCAGATCGACATCTCCATCTCCCGGCTACCGTCCCGAAACCCGGACGCGCGGCGAGGGGTGTTGCTGCTGAATCCAGGCGGGCCAGGAGGAACCGGCCTGGACCAGCCCAAATTTCTCGCGTCGCTGGGAATGCCGCAGAGTGTGCGGGACAGCTACGACCTGATCGGGATGGACACCCGTGGTGTAGGACACTCGTCGCCGATTGGTTGCGGATTCACCGACGACCTCGAGTACTACGGCGCCGTCCCGCCGTACGCATTCGACAAAGAGGCATTCGCCGAGCAGGCCGCGACCGCAGAGGAGGTCGCCGAACGGTGTGCAACCAACGACGATGGACGGCTACGTCATGTTACAACCGCAAACATGGCCCGTGACCTGGACCGGATCCGGGCCGCGCTCGGTGAAGAGAAGGCCAGCTTCCTCGGATACTCCTACGGATCCGCACTCGGCGCCGCGTACGCATCGATGTTCCCCGAGACGTCCGACCGGATCGTGCTCGACAGCAACATCGGCGACACCCACCTCGACCGGGACGGGTTGCGCAGGTACAGCCGTGGCATGGAGGAGACGTTTCCAGACTTCGCGGAATGGGCTGCTACACAGCATGATCGGTTTGGGTTGGGCCGCACGCCGAAGGACGTGCGCGACACCTACTTCGATCTCGCCGAGCGGCTCGACCGAACGCCAGTGGACGGAATCAACGGTCGAGCGTTCCGACTCGCAACGTTCGTAACGCTTTACAACCCGGAGTCCTACGAGACCGCCGCGCAAACCTGGCAATCCTTGCTCCAGCCGAACGAGGCCGAACCGACGCCCGACCCGCCGACGAGTGGGGAGCTCTCGCCGAACGACAACAGCTGGTCGGTTTTTCTTGCGGTGACCTGCAATGACGTCGAATGGACCGGCGACGTCGCCGCCTACCGACAGTCGGTGGCAGACGACCGCGTGGCGTACCCACTCTTCGGCGCGGCCGCCGCGAACATCTTGCCGTGCGCTTACTGGAAATCCGCACCAACCGAGCCGCCGGTCACCATCGAGAATGATGGACCGGCAAACGTTCTCATTGCGCAGAACCGACGAGATCCCGTCACACCACTTCGTGGCGGACAGCTCCTGGACGAGAAGTTCGGCAAACGGTCCCGGCTACTGACCGTCGACGGCAGCGGACACGGCGTTTACGTTCTCGGAAAGAACAAGTGTGCCCAAGACGTCGTCACCGACTATTTGGTCGAGGGCACCATGGTCGAATCCGACACCACCTGCCCGGCACCGACGCCGTGACAGGATCGGTCAGCTTCAGGCGGAGCCCATTCAGTCCTGGCGTTCGAAAGTGATGAGCAGGCCGTCCACACCACCTGGGCCGAGCCTGCCCTTCACGTCGGCGGCTGTGATCGTCTTCAATTGCCAACCCTTTCGAGCATGCTCGTTGAGGAGCTTCCCGCGCCACCTTAGGTCGATCGGTCACACGCAACAGCGCTGTGTCACATCAAGCCCATCACGAACGTCTGTATCCACAAAGGCTGTTTCCGAGGGCTCGAAGAGAAGGGAGGGGCGGGATGCAGGTTGTGTACACGGTCGTCACCGCTGTCGCGGTCGTGGTGGCGTTGTCCGGTGCCTGGGTGAATTTCACCCATCACCGCATTCCGGTCACCGCAGCCGAGCAGGTCCAGGTGCCGAAGGAGTGGATACGGCCGATCGGCGGTGTCTTCACGGTGGCTGCTATCGGTCTCCTCGTCGGAATCGTCGTGCGGCCGATAGGCGTGGCCGCGGCGATCGGGCTGGTGTTCTTCTTCGTCTGTGCTATCGGCGCACACGTGCGGGTTGGTGACCGGCACCTCGTCCCACCCATCGTCGCGCTGGCGCTGAGCATCACGACGCTCGTGGTGACCGCCATGTCGTAGCCGTGGGAGTCCCGTCCTCACCGTTATCGGTCGATGTTCCACCCATGTCCGCCACAATCGATACGTGGACTTCGACAGCGTTGCCGACAAGCTCTACGGGGTCGTCCCGTCCGAATTCGTCGCGGTCCGGCGTGCCGCGGTCACACGCGCGAAGGAGTCTGGGGACAAAATCCTGGCGAAGGAACTGAGTGCGTTGAAGAAGCCCACGACCACCGGCTGGGCACTCAACCTGCTCTCCCGATCCGCACCCGAGAACGTCGACGAACTTGTCGAACTCGGAGCGACGCTTCGTTCGGCACAGCAGGCGCTACGGGGCGACGAGCTGCGGACACTGGCGAATCGCCGTGCCGCCCTATTTGCGACGATGACCGACCGTGCAGCGTCCGAGGCGAAGGAGCGCGGTCACGAACTTCCGTCGACTGCATTGCGTGAAATCGGCCAATCACTGACCGCGGCGCTCTCCGACCCGGAGATCGGTGACGACCTGCGTCGTGGACGGATGCTCGGTGCCGTGTCCTACAGCGGTTTCGGGCCAGCCGCACTGGCGGCCGTGCCTTCGGCGCCCATCGAAGACGACAGCAGAACGGACGAGGAGGCGTCGGTCGACGACACCGATGAGCCGGCCCCGGAACTCGAAGTAGTGGCCGAGGAACCGGAGACTTTCGAGGTCCGGCGCGCGAGTGCGGCCGACGCCCCGGTGGTGGGGCGTTTGCTGTACGACTTCAACACCGAGTTCGAGACCCCGACACCTTCCGCCGAGGAATTTGCTGCTCGGTTCGAGCACCTGCTCGTCCGCGAGGACGCCCTCGTGCTCCTGGCCGAACGAGAAGAAGCGGCCGGGTTCGGCTACCTCACCTTGCGCCCAACTCCGTACGGAGACGGACCACTCGCGCAGCTCGAGGAGCTCTACGTTCGTCCGTCACTACGCGACAGGGGTATTGGCACACAGCTACTCGAAGCCGCGTTCGTCGAACTCGCCGAACGCGGGGCAATCGAAATGCACATCAATGTCGACGAAGTAGACACCGACACCCGCCGCTTCTACGAGCGGCACGGATTCGTGAACATCCAGCCCGGCACGGACTACAGGATGCTCTGCTACCTGCGTGAGTTCTGAGTCGATCACGCCATTTCGGGGACGTGCAGGTGCGCAATGGCGAGCTCGAACCCACAGGTGTCGAGCACCTCGGCATCGACTTCGTGACCTGCTTCGTCCTGAATGTCGCCGATACGTTCTGCGTTACGTTCCATCGCCTCGGCACTGTCGAAAGTCAGTGAAGACACCACGCGACCCGCAGCATGGTCGAGCATCAGGCCCGCGCTGCAGAAACCGTCAAGTTCCTCCATCTTTGGCATCACGACCATCTTCCACACATCTACGATGCGATCCATGTGCGCCGGCCCGGCCTTCATCCAGGTGATCCGGCAACACGCCCCGCGATCCGCATGGTGATCGCGATGCATCAACGCGATCTCCCACCGCGAGACATCCGTGGTCCCGTGAAAGACCTCGGCTGCGTCGTCGCGCAGCTTCCGCACCGGCCCTTCGCTGGCACGGAGCGACTCGTCGTCCCGCCACGAACTGGTCGCTATGCAACTGCCCGAGTCGCGATCGATCAGCAGCGACATTCCGAGACAGCCGTCGAAGTCCGTCAGCGCAGGCATCACGGTGTCGCGTACGTGCTTGATCCCGGCGTCGATGTATGACGGATGCGACTCAATTGTCGTCGAGCGTGCGAACATGTCGACACCCCTTCTTCTCAGGGCGGCGCCGACCCGGCGTCGCCGGTCATTCCCGTGTTTCAGCCTGCTCCCTCGAGTTACCGAAGGCAATGGGCGGAGTCGACAAGTTTGGGCAGATCCGCCCGCAGGCAGATCAGTTTGATCTCGACCCGGGACGCAAACTGATCGGTAGCGCCGCCGTAGATGTGGGCGCTACCAGCCAGGTCGGGAGCGGGTGGCGGTTCACGAATCTCCGAGTTCGGGCCTATCGGTACCGCGCAGTGCTCATACTGCATTCATGGTGTCAGCCATGCGCGATACCCACGCCGTGATCGTTGCCGACACGGACGGTCGGATCACGCAGTGGGACGCCGGTGCCGAGAGTCTGTTCGGGCATCGCGCCGAGGATGCCGTCGGGAAAAGCCTCGACCTCGTGGTGCCATCACATCTGCGGGAAGCCCACTGGGCGGGGTTCCATCGGGCGATGGAGAAGCCGCAGATCAAAGATATGGCAGCAGACCTACCCGTGCTGTGCGCCGATGGTGAGATACGCAGCTTCGCGGGACGACTGTTGGTGCTCAGCGACGGGCTCGGCACGGCGATCGGCGCCATAGCCATTTACACCGACCAAGGCAGCACAGGAATAGCCCCGTTCGGGTGACGCGACACCCTCACCATCGAAGGGGGCGCACGATGAATCAGCCAACCCGTACCTGAACTTCAACGGCAACGCCGAAGACGTATTCACCTTGCATCAGTCCGTGTTCGGCGGTGAACTGATGATGGTTCGCTTCAGCGACATGGACACCGGCGATATTGGAGCCGTCGTCCGAACCACTCGGCAAGGTGGAATGGGCCGAACGCTTCGGCATGGCGAGCGACAAGTTCGGCATCCAATGGATGATCGGCTACACCGGAAATGTTGACTTCAACCCCTGATCGCAATTCTCGGGGCGAGCACCGGCTCGGTCGTTGTGCCAGGCCTTTGATCCTGCCCACCCCCGGCCGCCGAAGGCCCAACGTACCAAGAATTGGTATGTTGTGACCATGGGTAAGAACACGTCCTTCAGTCTCGACGAGCATTACAGTGCGTTCATCGAGGACGAGGTCGCGTCGGGTCGCTACCGGTCGGCCAGCGACGTCGTCCGCTCGGCCCTGCGCCTGCTGGAAGACCGCGAAACTCACCTGGACGCGCTGCGACAGGCGTTGGTGGACGGCGAACAGAGCGGCCCCTCGACACCGTTCGACTTCGACGCGTTTCTTGCCCGTAAACGTGCCGAGGAGCCGCGCCGCCGGTGAGCCGATACCTACTCTCACCCGCCGCCCAAGCCGACCTCGAACACATATGGGACTACACCGCCGACCGCTGGGACGTCGACCAGGCCGAGGAGTACCTGCGAGCCGTCGACCGCGCAGCCGCGAATCCGCGGGTCTGCCGCGCCTGCGACGAGGTCCGAACCGGCTACCGCATGCTTGCCGCCGGATCGCACACCTTGTACTACCGCCTCACCGCCGAGGGCGTCGTCGATGTCGTGCGCGTCCTGCACCAGCGGATGGATGCCGACCGACACCTCTGACCGGAGCCCGATCGGTTCGTTGACGACCGGGGCGCCCCTTGCACGCGGTCACCTGGATCTTCGAGGGCACCAACCAGATTCACGGTCGCGTGATCGGCCGCATCCTCGCGAAAGAACCTCGATTGTGATGTAGGTTACAGACCTCACGAACCGATCAAACGAGGACGATTCATGTTGAGCACGATGCAAGAGGCCCCGCTGTCGATCGCGCAGTTGCTGAGGCACGGCAGCACGGTACACGGCAACGCTGAGGTCGTGACTTGGACCGACACCGGCGCACGCCGCCGCAGCTACGCCGAGGTCGGCCGCCGGTGCGCGGCGCTCGCGCACGCGCTGCGCGAACTGGGTGTCACCGGCGACGAGCGGGTCGCGACCTTCATGTGGAACAACGCCGAACACCTCGAGGCGTACCTGGCGGTGCCGTCGATGGGTGCGGTGTTGCACACCCTCAACATCCGGCTCTTCCCCGAGCAGTTGGTGCACGTGGCCAATCACGCGGAGGACCGGGTGATCATCGTCGACCCGACGCTGTTCCCGCTGCTGTCCCCGCAGCTGCCTCACCTGACCACCGTCAAGCACGTGATCGTCACCGGTGAGTCCACGGAGGGGCTCGAGGTTCCGGACGGGGTGCAGGTCCACGCGTACGAAACACTGATCGCGGCCCAGCCCACCGACTTCGACTGGCCGGAGGTGGACGAACGGTCCGCGGCGGCGATGTGCTACACCTCCGGCACGACCGGTGACCCGAAAGGTGTTGCGCACTCGCATCGTTCGATCTATTTGCATTCGATGCAGGTGTGCATGACGGAGGGGCCCGCGCTGGCGCAGGGCGACCGCGCGTTGGCGGTGGTGCCGCAGTTCCACGCGATGTCCTGGGGTTTGCCGTACGCCGCGTTCATGATCGGCGCCTCGTTGATCATGCCGGACCGGTTTCTGCAGCCCGCGCCGCTGGCCGAGCTGATCGCCGCCGAGCGGCCGACGTTCGCAGCCGCCGTCCCCACGATCTGGCAGGGCCTGCACCTGTACCTCGAAGCCCATCCGCAGGACATCTCCTCCATGAAGTACGTCCTGATCGGCGGGTCGGCGGTACCCCCGGCGCTGATGCACGCATTCGAGGAAGTGCACGGTGTGCAGGTGCTGCATGCCTGGGGTATGACCGAGACGTCGCCGCTCGGGTCGGTGGCGCGTCCGCCCGCGGACGCCGAGGGCGACGAGCGCTGGCTCTACCGGTACACCCAGGGCCGGTTCCCGGCGTCGGTGCAGGCCCGGTTGGTCGATGATGCGGGACAGGTCGTTCCGAACGACGGCACGGCCATCGGCGAACTCGAGGTGCGCGGGCCGTGGATCGCCGCCGCCTATTACGGGGTCGACGCGCCGGAGAAGTTCAACGACGGCTGGTTGCGCACCGGCGACGTCGGGTCCATCACCCCGGACGGCTACCTCACCCTCACCGACCGCACCAAGGACATCATCAAGTCCGGTGGCGAATGGATCTCCTCGGTGGATCTGGAGAACGCGGTGATGGGGCACCCGGACGTCCTCGAGGCCGCCGTCATCGGTATCCCCGACGACAAGTGGGACGAACGACCGCTGGTGGCCGTTGTGCTGCGTGAGGGCTCGCCCACCACGATCGACGCACTACGCGAGTACCTTGCGGACAAAGTCGCCAAGTGGCAGCTCCCAGAGAACTGGGCCGTGATCTCGGAGGTGCCCAAGACGAGCGTCGGCAAGTTCGACAAGAAGCGGCTGCGGACACAGTTCCAGGACGGCGGCCTTCCCATCACTCGGGTATAGGCTTCGGCACCGGACCGCGAAGGTGGCAAGGTCGGGTTCTGCGTCAACTCGTTGCGCGCACTACGAGTTCCACAGGCAGACGCTGCGATTCGACTTCGATACCCCGGACGAGGTCGAGCAGACAACCGACCGCCGTCTCGCCGATCTCGTAGGCGGGTGACCGGATCGTGGTCAGCGGCACGGGTAATTGGGCCACGATCGGGATGTCGTTGTACCCGACGAGGGCCAGGTCGTCCGGAACGACCAGGCCGAGGTCGCGAGCGACGCCCAGCACACCGACCGCGATGGTGTCGGTGGCTGCGAAGATCGCCCGCGGCCGGTCGGGTCGGTCGAGTAGCGCCCGGCCGGCTGCGATCCCACCGGCAACATCGAACGTGGACGGCAGAATCCGATTCGGCGGCACGACGATCGAGGCTTCCCGCAGCGCGTCGAGGAATCCGTCGACGCGGTCGCGCGCCGTGCTCGCGTTGTCAGGTCCGGCGATGACTGCGAGGTCCGAGTATCCGCGATCGAGCAGGTGACGGGCGGCCAGGTAGCCGCCGTGCCGGTCGTCACCGCCGACGAACGGCAGACCGGCATCCGCGTGACGGGTGACTGTCAGGATGGGAAGCCTGCCGACCGGCAGGGACTCCACGAACGGACGGCCGGGGATATGCAGGCCGCCGAGGATGAGACCGTCGACCTGCCTGCCGATCAGGAACTCCACCGCCCGGCGCTGGGCAGCGAGGTCGTCGGGCGGGCTCGACAGGAGGACCGAGTAACCGGCGCGGGTTGCGGCCTCCTCGATGCCCTGATAGGTGGTGGCGACGACTCCGTCGGTCAAGCGCGTCACGATCACTCCGAAGGTGGTGGTCTTGCGGGTGCGCAGGCTCGCCGCCCATAAGTTGGGTTGATAGCCCAACTCGGCTGCCGCTTCTCGCACGCGCAGAGCGGACGCGGACCATCCGTCGGCGGGCTCCTCCTGGCGGAGCACGCGGGAGGCGGTCGAGACGTGCACGCCGGCGCGCTCTGCGATGTTCGCCAGCGTCGGGGCGCGCGGGGGACGTGACATTCCTTCGTGTCCTCTGTTCTGTGATGTGTGGGTTGACTCACCTATCGGCGGTCCCTAGCATAGGTGATGCAATCGTTCTTGCAATCGTTCTCGCAAACGTTTCCGCCTTGTTGGAACGGCTGCGATCAACTTCCCGCCGGAGGCCCCGATGTCCCAAACCTTGAACCAGCTGTTCGCCCTCGACTCGCTGCTCGCGCCCGAGGAGATAGAAATCCGCGACACCGTGCGCAAATTCGCGAACGACCGAATCCGGCCGCATGTCGGCCAGTGGTTCGACGAGGCCCGGATCCCTGCCCGCGAACTCGCCGAGGAACTCGGCTCGCTCGGCGTGCTGGGCATGCATCTCGACGGCTACGACTGCGCGGGCATGAGCGCCACCGCCTACGGTCTGGCCTGCCTCGAACTCGAAGCAGTCGATTCCGGCATTCGCAGCCTGGTCTCCGTGCAGGGATCGCTGGCGATGTTCTCCATCCACCACTGGGGCAGCGAGGAACAGAAACAGCAGTGGCTGCCCCAGATGGCCGCGGGCAAAGCGATCGGCTGCTTCGGCCTGACCGAGCCGGACTTCGGCTCCAACCCGGCCGGCATGCGCACCAACGCCAAGCGTGACGGCGACGACTGGGTCCTCAACGGCACCAAGATGTGGATCACCAACGGGTCTGTCGCCGACGTAGCAGTGGTGTGGGCCCAGACCGACCTCGCCGAAGGCGCAAAGGGCATACGAGGTTTCGTCGTCCCCACCGACACCCCCGGGTTCTCCGCGCCCGAGATCACGAAGAAGATGTCACTGCGCGCATCGGTGACTTCGGAGCTCGTTCTCGATGAGGTCCGCCTGCCCGCCTCGGCCATGTTGCCGCTCGCGAAGGGCCTGCGCGGCCCGCTCACCAGCCTCGGCGAGGCACGATTCGGCATCGTCTTCGGCGCGGTCGGCGCCGCCCGGGACTGCCTCGAAACAGCGATCGAGTACGCGGGCTCCCGCGAGGTGTTCGACAAGCCGCTCGCCGCCTACCAGCTGACCCAGGCGAAGATCGCAGACATGGCGCTCGAGGTCGGCAAGGGACATTTGCTCGCCTACCAGCTGGGCCGGATCAAGGACCGCGGCGAGATCACTCCCGAACAGGTCAGCACCGGGAAGTTGAACAACGTCCGCGAGGCCATCGCCATCGCTCGTGAGTGCCGCACCATCCTCGGTGCCAACGGCATCACCCTCGAGTACCCGGTCATCCGGCACGCCAACAACCTCGAATCCGTCCTCACCTACGAGGGCACCTCCGAGGTGCACCAGCTGACGATCGGCCAGGCCCTGACCGGTGAGGCAGCGTTCCGGTGAGCGGCGCACTCGACGGCCTGGTGATCGCCGACTTCGGTCGAGTTCTCGCCGGACCCTACGCGACGATGCTGCTCGCGGACTTCGGCGCCGAGGTGGTCAAGATCGAGCGGCCAGGGCTCGGCGACGACACCCGTAGCTGGGGGCCGCCCTGGGTCGACGACCAGTCCAGCTATTTCCTCGGGGTCAACCGCAACAAGAAGTCGGTCGCCCTCGATCTGTCGGACCCCGCCGATCTCGCCTCCGCCCGCCAACTCGTCGAGCGTGCGGACGTGGTCGTCGAGAACTTCCTTCCCGGAACCATGGACCGTCTCGGACTCGGCTACGACGCGGTTCGGCAGCTCAATTCCGACATCGTCTACTGCTCGGTCACCGGGTTCGGCGGCGACAACGTCCTGCCCGGGTACGACCTGCTGGTCCAGTCGGTGGGTGGGCTGATGAGCATCACCGGCCCCGATCCTGCGACACCGACCAAAGTCGGGGTCGCCGTCGTCGACATCGTCACCGGCCTGCACGCGGCGCTGGGAATCCTTGCCGCGCTCCGGCACCGGGACCGAACCGGTGAGGGGCAGCGGGTCGAGGTCAACCTGCTCTCGTCGCTTCTGTCGGCACTGGCAAACCAGTCCTCCGCCTACGTCGGGGCCGGTGTCGTCCCCGAGGCCATGGGCAACCGCCATCCGAGCATCGCACCGTACGAGCTGTTCGACACCGCCGATCGACCGCTGGTGCTGGCGGTCGGCAACGACCGCCAGTTCGCCTCGCTCGTCGAGGTTCTCGGAGCGCCGGAACTCGCCGACGACGCACGTTTCGCCACCAATACAGCCCGGGTGGAGCACCGCGACGAGCTCTGCAAGACGATCACCGACGCGCTCGCGACGAACACCGCCGACTGGTGGTTCGACAAACTCACCGCGCAGCGGGTTCCGTGCGGTCCGCTCAACAACATGGCCGACGCTTTTGCCCTGGCGGAGCGGCTCGGGCTCGCAGCGATCGTCGAGATCGACGACCCGCGCCGGGAACGTCCGGCGCGCCATGTTGCCAACCCGATCCGACTCAGTGCCACCCCGGCGGAATACCGCACCGCGGCACCGCGGCTGAACGAGAACGGCGCGGATCGGCTCGGCGTCGAGGACTGACTCGACACTCCCCTAGGTGCACGCGGCCGGGTCGAAGCCAAGTACCGACAACGCCGGCTTCGACCCGGCCATACCGGCTGCACCTGCCGTCCTCACTGAAGTGCGTGACCCAGACATCCGATTGGTGTTCGACTCCAGTGCGACCCGATCGAACCGGAGCACGTGGAATCGGTTGCACGCCACTCCTATTCATTGTGGCCTGTGGTCGGACATCATGTCACCGCCCACAGCCGAGGGCACCGTGATCCGGCTCGAGGTCGAGCACCTTCCCGGAGTCCGGAATCCGAACCCCTGCGGGGCAGTTGTCGCATCACCACGCGGGGAAGACGCGACAGAACCGACGCCGACGACCCGGACATCGCCGATCTCACAGGATTCAGCTAAGGGAGCGTTAAGAACCGGCGCCAACCGTTCCCATTCCGTGTGATGTACCGCACTGTGTAAATCGAACGTGATGCAGCGCATCGAAGGGAGCATCGCATGACGCGCACAGCCACCGGTGAACGCCGGGTAGTCAGCAACGTACTGAAAGGATCCGTCGGCAACCTGATCGAATGGTACGACTGGTACGTCTACGCGGCGTTCTCCGTGTACTTCGCGAAGACCTTCTTCCCAGAGGGCGACACCACCGCTCAATTACTCTCCACCGCAGCGGTGTTCGCGGTCGGGTTCCTCATGCGCCCGCTCGGTGGCTGGCTGATGGGTGGATTCGCAGACCGCTACGGCCGACGAACGGCGCTCACCCTGTCGGTGACGGTGATGGCCTTCGGGTCGTTGCTCATCGCCGTCACGCCCAGTTACGCCACGATCGGTGTCGCTGCACCAGTGCTGCTGGTGTTGGCCCGGTTGTTGCAGGGCCTGTCCGTCGGCGGCGAATACGCGACCAGCGCAACATATCTGTCGGAGGTCGCGTCAAAGGGCCGGCGCGGGTTCTATTCGAGCTTCCAATACGTCACGCTCGTATCGGGACAGCTGATCGCGCTCGGGATCCAGATCGTGCTGCAGAGCATTCTACCTGCTGCAGCGATGGAGACGTGGGGCTGGCGCATTCCGTTCGTGATCGGCGCTCTGGGTGCGGTCGTGGTGATGTGGCTGCGCCGCGGCATGGACGAATCCGAGTCCTTCACCGCCACAAAGGAACCGGCGGTGCAGTCGCGGAACACCCCAGAATCGCGGCAGGGCTCACTGCGGATGTTGATGCAGTACAAGCGCGAGTGCCTGCTGGTGTTCGCCCTCACTCTCGGCGGCAGCGTCGCGTTCTACACCTACACCACGTACATGCAGAAGTACATGATCAACACCTCGGGCATCGACAAGGGCACCGTCGCGTGGATCAACTTCACGGCCCTGTTCGTGTTCATGATCCTACAGCCGTTCGCCGGCGGACTGTCCGACCGCATCGGCCGGCGCAAGCTGCTGATCTTCTTCGGTGTCGGCGGAACCCTGCTGACCGTCCCGCTGCTCACCGTCCTCGGTGGGACGTCGAATCCGATCGCCGCCTTCGGCCTGATGATGGTGGGCCTGACGCTGGTCACGGGCTACACATCGGTCAACGCGATCGTCAAGACCGAGTTGTTCCCCGTGAAGATCCGCGCGCTGGGTGTGGGTCTGCCCTACGCGCTGACCCAGGCGATATTCGGCGGAACCGTCGAAGCGGTCGCGCTGGCCCTCAAACGGGCCGGGCACGAGTCGATGTTCTTCTACTATGTGACTGGATGCATTGCGGTCTCGCTGATCACGTACGTGTTCATGCGAGAGACGTCCACGCGATCCGCTCTCGACACCGATCGCCGCTCGGCACCGGTGACCGACGAGCCCAGCCCGCCGGAGCGCGAGGTCGCCACCGTGCGCCCCTGATCGAGGACGGAGGAGCCTGGAAGTGCGGATCGCAGTAGTCGAGGACGACGACGGGGTCGGGGACGCGCTGGTCGAAGCGTTGACCGCACACGGGCACGATCCGGTGCGCATGCGCCGCGGCGCCGACATTCTCCTCGGCCACCGCGAGGCGGATCTGGTTCTGCTCGACCTGGGACTGCCCGACGCCGACGGACTGCAAGTGCTCCGGCAACTGCGGTCCGTCAGCGATGTTCCGGTCGTGGTGCTCACCGCCCGCAACGATGAACGCTCGGTCGTGCGCGGCCTGCGCGGTGGGGCGGACGACTACCTGGTCAAACCAGCTCGTCTTGCGGAACTGCTCGCACGCATCGAGGTCGTCTCCCGCCGGAGCCGGGTCGCCGCACAGGAACCGGTCCGCACTGTGACCACGGGCGATATCGTGATCGACCTCACTGCCCGCACCGTCGAAGCCGCAGGCGAGCCGGTGGCATTGACCGCCAAGGAATTCGACCTGCTCGCGGTCCTCGTCGAACGTCCCGGCAGCGCGGTGAGCCGCCAGCAGCTGATGGACGCGGTGTGGGGCGACGCCTATGTGGCTATCTCACGGTCGCTGGACGTGCACATGACCGCGCTGCGCGCGAAACTCGCTCGCCCGGGCCTGATCTCGACCATCCGTGGCTACGGGTACCGTTGGGGAAACTGACATGCGCCGGCGCGTCCTCGCCATTCTGCTCGTGTTCTCTGTGGTTGCGATCGTGGCATTCGCGGTTCCGCTGGCCTTCGCGACCGCGGCCGCCCGCACCCGGGAACTGGGACTGGCCCGGGCCTCCGACGCGACTTATTTCGCGGCGGCGGCGCGGCGCACGGGCGATCCGATCGTCGAGGACCAGTTGCAAGCCGAACTCGACCGCTACCACGGGCTGTACGGCGAGGGTGTCCTCGTGGTCGATGCCCGGGGCACCCCGCGAGCATCGGCCGGCCTCGGACTGGGCGACCTCGGCGTTCCCGCGGCGATCACGGCCGCGCTCCGAAACCAGAAGCAGAACATCAGTTCGTCGTTGACGCCGTGGGCGAACCCCAGGGCGTTGCTCGCAGTGCCGGTCGGCACCGGTGCGCAGGTCGACGGCGCGGTTGTTCTCGAGGCCTCGACGGCCGCCGCGCGCCACGACATCCGGACCGCCTGGATCACGATCCTCGCCGGCGCCGCCGCCGCCCTGACGGTCGTCACCGGATTGGCCGTGGCATTGTCACGCTGGACGGTGCGTCCGCTCGAGCTGTTGACCGACCGGGTCGCCGACCTCACCGCTCAGGTGCCAAGGGCGCCTGGTGCACCGGTGTCCGAGGATCCTTCCCGCCGCTATCACGGACCGCCCGAGGTGCGGCAGCTGGCACGATCCTTCGACACCATGTCGGCGACGGTGCGGTCGTCGGTCCGCGCGCAGCGACAGCTGGTCGCGGACACGGCACACAAGCTGCGCAACCCGTTGGCGGCACTGCAGATCCGGCTCGACTCGCTGGCCACCCACCTACCGGAGGCCGGGGCGCAGACACATCGACGCGCAAGCGCGGAGGCAAGCCGGCTGGGGGAGATACTCGACGCCCTGCTTGCGTTGGCGGCAGCGGAAGTCCCCGACGACGAGCGCCCTGAGGTATGCAACCTGCCGTCGGTGGTAGCCGACCGCGCTGATGCCTGGTCGGCCGCACTGGCCGAGAAGGAGATGCGGTTGACCGTCGGCGACGACATGCATGTGCAGGCCGCCGTATCCGGTGACCGGTTGGCTCAGGTGCTCGACGTGCTACTGAGCAATTCCTGTCGTTACGCCGGAACCGGCGTGACGGTGACAATCGACGCGCGTCGCGAATCGGACGGAATCCGCCTGTCGTACCGAGACGATGGGATCGGTGTGCCGCCGGAGGAACTCGAACGGCTCACCGAACGCTTCTACCGCGCCTCGAGCACGAGTGAGTCGGGCACCGGCCTGGGGCTGTCGATCGCCGGGGCACTCGTCGAGGCGATCGGTGGCCGGCTCGAGCTGCATGAGGTGCGACCGCACGGGCTACGAATCGACCTCGTGCTGCCGGCCGTGTCGGCGGAGGAGGCGTCATGATCGACCGTCGGGCCTTTCTCCGTGTGGCCGCCGCCGGCGTTGCCGGCATCGCAGTGTCGTCCTGCGGTGCGCCACCTGTGTCGTTGCGATTGGTGTCCGGGGAGGTCGGCGGATTCTTCTGGGAGTTCGCGCAGCTGCTCGCCTCCGCGGCGCGACGCGCGAACTCCGAGGTCGTAATCGCCCCCGTGGCGACGGCCGGATCCGTCGGCAATCTTCGAGCCCTGGAATCCGGCGAGGCGGAACTCGGTCTGAGCCTGGTGGATTCGGCGGTCGACCAGTTCACCGAGCACGGCGGTTTCGGGGCCGTCGGTCGAGTGTACGAAAACTACATGCAGCTAGCCGTGCGCGACGACTCGCAGATTCGCCGGATCGAAGACCTGCGAGGCGCTCGCGTCAGCGTGGGTGCGCCCGGCTCCGGAGCACAACTCAGCGCGGAACGGATCCTCGCCGCCGCCGGGCTCGGTACGGCGGGTGCAGTGGACCGGGTAGAACTCCCAATGACGGAGGCGGGCCACGCGCTCGGTAACGGCAGCATCGACGCGGCGCTGTGGGCGGGTGGCATCCCCACGCCGTCGTTCGTCGGGTTGCCGGTGCAGATCCGACTGGTGGACCTGTCCGCCACCGTGGACCAGCTTCGCGTTCAGTATGGGCCGATCTACGAGAGGGTCGTGATCGGCGCGAACACCTACGGCACACACCCTGCCGTCGCGACCGTCGGGCTGGCGAACCTGCTGCTCGCAGCGAACGGTGTCTCGGACACGGCGGTCGGCGCGGTGGTGGATCTGCTGATCGAACATGCTTCGGCGCTCGTGCCGAACCAGGCGGTCGGCAGCCAGTTCCTCGATCGCCAGTCGCTCATCGTCACCGGTGCGGTGCCACTTCATCCGGGGGCGGCTGCCGCCTACGTGCGCCAGCACGGCTGAGCCCACCCGTTGCGGAGACGTTCAGCACACCGAGGCCTTGGTGCAGGTGGTCGAGGGCACGGACCCTCGGCTCGAACCGGTCAGCCACGGATATCTCTCGGACGACAACTGGGACGCCAACTTCGACAATGGTCTGAACTTCATTCTCGACGGTCTCGAGGTGCATATTTCTGCGAACCACCGGGCGTGAACGGATCCGTCGAAACCGCCTCACGGGCAAGCCGAATCAGATCGCACGAATACATTCGGACGGTATCGTCGGAGACCGAAGGGATCGATGTCTACGGTTGAGGAAGACCTATGAAAGCCATCGTCGCGGGAGCAAGTGGTGCCATCGGAACGCCGCTGGTCGCGGCCCTCACACGCTCGGGGCACGAGGTGATCGGAATCTCCCGCAGCAAAGGGGGCGCTGCCCGAGTCGAGGAGCAGGGCGCCAAGGCAATCATTGCCGACGTCCTCGACCGTGATTCCTTGTTGCGAGCATTCGACGGAGCGTCTGCCGACGCCGTCATCCATGAGGCAACGGCGCTGAAGAACGCTCCGACCCACTACCGAGGGCGTGGAATCACCACCACGAACAAGCTTCGCACAAGTGGAACAGGCAATCTCATCGACGTTGTTCGCCTCGTTGGTGCGAAGCGATTCGTCATGCAGTCGATGATCTTCGGGTACGGATTCGCCGACCACGGCACCACGTCGATCACCGAGGACGCACCGTTCGGCGTACCCAAGGGTGGCAAATCGGATCCAGCCATGGAGGCATTCCTGTCGGCCGAACAGCAAGCGTGCTCTGCGACGGACATCGCAGGCGTGGCACTCCGGTACGGGTTTCTGTACGGCCCAGGACCGGCGTCGGCCAGAATCGCGAAAATGCTCCGCACCAAACTGTTTCCCATCCCCCGCGGCGAAGGTGGAACCCTCGGTTGGCTCCACGTCGACGACGCCGTATCGGCGACAGTCGCGGCGCTCGAGCACGGTAAGGCCGGACATTCTTACAACATCGTTGACGACGAACCGGCGACCTGGGGTGACGTCTTCGACGCGATGGCAGCAGCAACAGGCGCACCACGACCGCCACGACTCCCCCAGTTCATGCTCAGGCTGTCGACACCGTTCTTCGCCGAGCAGATGATCGACACCTCGATGCGCGTTTCCAACGCGAAGGCGAAATCCGGCCTCGGCTGGATACCCTCGAAACCGACCTTCCGCCAGGGCGTTGCGTCGATGGCCTGAACGCCGACTCGGGAACGCTGCGCTCACCCGGTCTGGACAAGTTCCTGGAAAATCGGGACACTCATCCGAACCCAAGATGATTGGCCCCGATCCCGGCCTCCAGGCCGGGCAGATGGGATTGCAGGACGAACGCGTCGACTTGTGTGCGGACCTGCTCGACCCGCATCTGCGGGCGACGAACCGTGACATAGGTCCGGACCATGACGTAGGTAGTGTCTGCTCCCGGATCAGCGGGGCGAAGATCCGGCCAGCTGAGGGCCTGCGCAGTCAGCCTCACCACAAACCAGACCACGACATGGCATGACGCGGGACCGTACAAAGTCCATGCCGAGGTTGCCTCAGTGCTCGACGAACTGGGACGCCGTCAATGGCTCAGGCAGGAGTAACACTCGTCACTTCAGTGCGGAAATACCACGTAGCTGTTTGTCGCCCAACAAACGGTTCATCCACCGAACAATGTCAGGCAAAGGGAACATCGAATGAAGCGTTCAACGCGCATTTCCATTTACGCAGCAGCCGCAATCGCAGCGATGGGCATGTCGACGGCCCCAGCAGCTGCCGATCAGCCGGCACCGGACATGAACGGCTACACGCACGCGATTGCGAGTTTCGACATCAGGTGTTTCGGGCTCGGTCCGAACATCCTCGACCTTCCTGCGGGCGGAGGCTTCGCCATTTTCGACCGGGGCGACGGCAACATCACCGCCACCCTCGGTCTCCCCGCACCGTTCTCCGGCGAGTTCGTCAGCCACGTGGATTTCAAGTGGCGGAATCTCACCACCGGGCAGTCCGGTTCCCAGCACGTCGACAGTCGCCGATTCTTCGGAGCGCCGCCACAGGAATTCGATGTGAACACCGGTAAGGGCAGGATCTTGTTGACAGCATTCGTCAGCAATTCTTCCTCCACACAACCTGTCCCCATACCGATGACGCCATGTGCATCACTCGGAACCGTCGATTGACCCAGTTGCCGAGCTGCACCACACTCGCGTTGAGCCCTCCGCGTCGCTCGAACTGGCGGTCTACGCGTTTCACCCTCCGAGGCGTGCCGATAACTCGAGTCCGATGGTCCGCGCAGCTTCCGCCTCCAGCATGTGCCAGTGTGTGCAGTCCAGCACGATGTTGCCGATCGAACCGCTGATGTGCGACTCCCATCCGTTCACGGCCTTGCAGCCCGTGTCGTCGTCTCGACCGGCTGTGAAGAAGAGGAGATCTCCGGTGTACTTTCCTGGCACGTGGTCGATTCCGATGATCTGAGAGTTGGCGACCGCCTGAAACATTCGGTCGACGGCCTGGTCGTCCAGCGTGCCGTAGAGACCTGGCGTCGCGGCGAAGAGACGTTTGGCGTCCTCCGGTGTGAACTCGTCGACTGGCTGCAGCCGCTGCTCCTGGGCTCCCATCAGTCCGAGGACATCGCCGACGGTGATCGGTTCCGGGCCTTGTTCGCGACTGTCGCCGATGAAGGTGTCGAGCATTGCGAGCAGCTCGATCTCCTCCCCCGCCGCCTGAAGCTGGATTGCCACTTCATGGGCAATTGTCCCGCCGAAGCAGTATCCGAGCAGACGGTACGGTCCCTCGGGGGCCACACTCCTCATCTCGTCGATGTATCGGGTGGCCACTGCGGATATGTCCACGGCTGGGGGGAGATCCTCGGTCAGCCACGGTGATTGGAGGCCATAGATGGGCACTTCGTCGTCGACGAACCGGGTCAGTGCCGCGAAACTCCAGGAGAGACCAACGACCGGGTGGATACAGAACAGGGGCCTACCACTGCCACGCGTTCTGATCGGCAGAACCGGATCCAGGGACGAGCCTCTGTCGTGTCCGGCCTCGCCCGCGTCGGCATCGATGCGAGCGGCAAGCGATGCAGGCGTCTGATCGTCGAACATCCAGTGCATCGGGACCGTGCCGACGCCGCGCTCACGCAGTGCGTTGACGGCACGTGCTGCCAACACCGAATTACCGCCGACATCGAAGAACGATTCGTCGACACCGATGTGCTCCACCCCCAGCGCGGTCGCGAATGTTTCGCACACAACGACTTCTGTCGGGGTGCGCGGCTCGGCAACACGTCCGGATGACGACACGGCCAAGGGCGTCTCGGGAACCGATCGAAGTGCGCATCGATCCAGCTTTCCGTTCACGGTCAGCGGAAGAGCGTCGACCTCGACGAGAATGTCCGGGATCTCATGGGAAGGCAGCGTCTCGGCCAGGAAGCTACGGAGCACTTTCGGTTCGGGCCTACTCGACCCGGCCGTGACCACGTACCCGACGAGTCGCTCGTGGTCACCGTCCACGGCGACGGCAGCGCTGTGTACCGACCGATGGCGCGACAGTGCAGCTTCGATACCACTCAATTCGATTCGGTAGCCGTGAAATTGGACTTGGGCGTCGCTGCGTCCCAAGTATTCGAAGCTACCGTCCGCGTTCCGTAGTGCACGGTCTCCCGTTCGGTACATGCGGGTCCCCGGCTCACCGAACGGATCCGGACAAAATCGCGCAGCACTCAACCCAGATCTTCTCCAATACCCACGCGAGACCTGGGGTCCCGCAACGTAGAGATCTCCTGCTACCCCGTCGTCGACCGGTCGAAGAAGCTCGTTCAGCAGGTACAGGGAACTATCGGGAAGAGCGCAGCCGATCTCGTACCCGGTCGCGCTTCGCGCGCGACCGCGATCGATCGAATGCAGTGACGCATGCACCGTAGTTTCCGTGGTGCCGTACATGTTCACGATGGTCGGTTCGACCCCGCTCGCAGCGAACCAAGGTCCGAGCGTACCCAAGTCCAATGCCTCACCACCGAATACGACGTAACGCAGCGTCGACCACCGTCGCGGTGAAGCCACCGTTGTCAGCTGAGCCGCCGCGGTCGGCGTCGTACTCAGAACCGACACACCCTCACGCTCGAGCAACCCCGCAAACTCATCGGGAGCGCGTGATGTGTCGAAGTCCACCACCAGCAATGTGCCCCCGTGCAACAGGGCACCCCACATTTCCCACACGGAGAAGTCGAAAGCAGATGAGTGGAACAGCGTCCAGACGTCGTCTGGGCCAAAGTCGAGCCTATGGTCGGCGGCAGCGAAAAGCGCTGTCACATTGGAGTTCTGTACGACCACGCCTTTCGGGGTTCCGGTGGATCCAGATGTGTAGATCATGTACGCAGCGGACGACGGTCGAACCACGCCACGACGTTCACCCGGATCGATGCCGGCCGTGGATTCTCTGCTTGCGTCAGCGAGTCGTACGACCGGAGTTCCGGTCGCGATCTCCCGGTCGGCGATTACGCAGACCGGGTCGGAGTCGTCGATCACGTAATCGATCCGTTGACGAGGATATGCAGGGTCCACCGGGACGTACGCCCCACCAGCCTTCACAACGGCCAGTATGGCCACGACCAGGTCGATGGAACGCGGAAGCGCCACAACAACCCGCGACTCCACCCCCACTCCATGGCGAATCAGACAGCGCGCCAACTGGTTCGACGACTCATCGAGCTCCTCGTAGTCCATCCGCGTCGAACCGAACACCACCGCACACTCGTCCCCGACACGGCTCGGGCGAGCCTCGTAAGCGCTGAGGAGCGTCTCGTGAATCTTGACGGCGGGTGCTGGCAGCGTGTGGTCGGACGACGAGGGCATCAGCGGCAGCGACGGTACCGCGGAAGCTGCTCCGGCAACGAAGTCTTCGACGAAACCGATCATCACACGGTGCTTCGACTCGAGTTCTGCCGACGAGTATCGTCTGGTGTTTCCGAGAAGATCGAGGTGCAATGCCCCGGATTGCCCCTTGTACAGGTTGATTTGAAGATCTCGAACGGGGCCTGAGGACACCATCGTCACCGGCGCCGGGACGCCATCGACGTTCACCGCGAACTCGTCCAGGATCACGTTCACCACGGGACCGAACGGTGGGCTCGACGGCGGCGCACCACGGTCTCTCTGTATGTCACCGAGACGGTAACGCTGATGTCGTAGAGCTCCGACCAGCTCGGTACGCGATAGCCGAATCAGAGCCTCCCGCGTCTGCCCCGCTACGTCGGCGAGCACCAGCGGAACGATATTCGCGACTGTGCCGGCTGTTTCCCGCACCGCACGGGTGGTGCGTCCCGAGGTAGTGAGGCCAAACGCAACCCCTGGGGTCCTTTCGCTCTCTGCGAAGTACGCTGCCAGTGCGGCGACCAGCACCGCCGCAGGCCCGTTCGTCGCTTCGAGCTCTCGAGTACAGCGTGCGCTCAGCACACCGACGCATCGGCGGGGAAACGCTGCGCGCGGTCCCTTTGTCACCGGCAGTGTCGACAGACGGTTCTGCCAGTACACGCGATCACGCTCATAGCGCGGCGACGATCGGTACTGTGCTTCGACCTCGGACAGGGCTCGCAGATCGGTCGAGCGAGATGGCGGGGGTGCGACACCGACCACATCAGCGTCGTATAGCTCAACGATGCGGCGCAGCATGTTCATCGCCGCGAAGGCGTCCAGCGCCACATGGTGTGCGCGCATGTACCACAAGTTGTGCTGGTCACCGACATGAAGCACAGCGGCAGCAACCAGATGATTCCGAGTCAGATCGATCGGCGTCGAACAGTCCGTTCGCATCCACTTCTGGGCGGCCTCGATCGGGTCCGCGAACCCGGTCATGTCCAGAAATCGAATTCCCTGATCAAGCCCCGGATCCACATACTGAAACGGCTCGCCCTCCACCTCGACCAACCGCAGCACGCCCGAACCGAATTCGATTGCAGCAGAATTACTTGCCCGCCGCAACGCCTCCATGTCGATGTCCGCATGAACGTCGACATACTGCCCGATCATCAATGGCACATCCGGATCGAGGAGCTGAGCTGACCACAACTCTCGTTGTGCAGTCGTCAGCGGAAACATGCCCGTCCCGTATTCATCGACACCCGCCATTTCGACCCCTCCCCCTTCATCGCATTGTCCCTGCCATTCCTCCCCGCTGGAGGTGTGGATCGTAACCGGCATTCGGTGCCGTCGCGCACCGACATTGCCAAGCACTTTCGAGTGCGCTTCCACAAGAAGGGGATTCGTCACCTGCAACGAGCTGGGAGGTCAGTACGACGCTTTCACCAACACCGAATTGTCGGACCAGTCCGTCTCGCCGCTGGTCGTCACCAAGTAGAAGATGTACGGATAGAAACCGCAATTGAACGGTCCGGCCAACGATGCCGATACCGACTCGCCGGGAGCCAGTGTGCCGAGATCTCGGCTGCCGTACAGGATCGGAGCATGGAGCGTCACGCCTTCGGCATCTGCATCACCCTCATTGGTGACCTGCACAGCGCACGTATTTTGTCCCGCCGGTGCGATGGTCAGATCTGGCCCTTCACCGAGCGAACCGGACGGCGCCGCCCCCGCTGTCGCGATACCTGTGGTGGCAAGTGCTGTGGCCATAAGTGCCGTCACTGCTGCTGATCGAAGAATACGCACAGTTACCCCTAGCTCCACTCTTCAGCCCGACCCTGTGCCTCGGAACGCTATCAGTTCCGGTTCGTCGACCACAGCACTGCTTCATACCTCGCCTACGAACGAGAAGCCAACCGCCGTGTCGAGTACTGGCTGAGGGTCCTTGCCGACGAACGTGCCCTACCACGCGGCGACCGCAGCCGGCAGATGAAATTCCTGCTCACCGTCGTCAACGGACTGTCCGTCGAACGCGCACTACCCACCGGCGAATCCACCCTCAACACCGAAACCGCGACGCTCTACACCGTCGTCGACACCATCCTCGCGCAGATCACACCATGACCCTCGAGCAGAGCACACAATGACCGTGCGCTCGCCTGCCACAGGATGTGCGGCTCGATCACAACAAACCGGCCTTCGGATCATTTCCGAACGGTGCGATAGAAAGGAGAAGCAATGATCCTCAAAACCTATGCCAGACTGTTCGTTGCGTCCCTCGACGACGCGATCCCGACACTCGAAGCTTTCGTAGGCCGACCGGCAGACTTGCGATTCTGGGCCGACGATCCAGCTCTACTCGACCCGATAGTGGGGCAATCCCTCTCCCCTCTCCCACCCCCTTCGACCGAGGTGGAACAGGCAGCCGTCGGAGACTTCTCGTCATCGCGGGAGAACCAGCGGCACTTGCCAGGGCTCGCATGGCCGCTGGCCCAGTGATCGTCGACGACCTTGCCGCGACCACCGCACAACTGGTTGCGCTCGGCTCCGATATCGTCGTCCCTCAGACACACAGCGAGACAGGAACATTCACCTACCTACGGCATCACGACGGCAGCATCGTCGAGTACCTTCAGTGGACTCCGCAACTCATCCACTCGATTATTGGACCATGAGGTGCATCTGCCAGCCACTGTTCGAATAGAAGCACGACGTGGTCGGGGAAAAGTAGATATGGTGACGCGAATGGGTCAGCAGCCGACAGATACGATCATGGCGTTGGCCGACTTGGTCACGCCCAATGGCGATACGCGTCGCCGCGACGCTCAGGCTCGTCGAACATGCAGGTGACGCGGGCGCGTCAGCGAAGCACCTTGCCTTCGAATCGAAATCGGCGGAACCCGCTATGCGGTCGCTACTCGCACATCTGGTAACCGCCGGCGTCTTCGAGCACGACGCCGGCACCGACCATCGGAACGTGGGTTGCAGCCCAACGGGTAGGACACCGTCTCGGGGTTGAATGGTGCCTGGACAAGCTTGAAGAGGCCGCCGCACTTACAACGAAACTTGATGAACCGAGCTCAGTTGTCGCAGGGTTGGCCCAGTTACCAATCGACCCGCGCGCAGACCTCTCGCGAGCCGTGCGCTACGTGATCTGGATGCGTGAGAACGGGCTTCTCGACAGTCTCTGCGCCGAGTCGTGCGCCAGCTTCGTCGAAACTCACTCGCGGACCGCCCCGGACCACCCGGATTTGGATCGATTGCGAAACTATCTAACGGCGGACGGCCTGATCGGACCTCTAAGTAGAAGCATCTAACCGCCGTGGTCATGCAGGCAGCCACCTATACCTCTTCTGAGGCAAGCGGCCGAACCGTCCATCTCCAACACGCATGCGCAGAAGCATCTTTCAATCGCCGGAAGCAAGCTGGACGAACGAGCACATCGGTCATCGGTGCCCACGATCGTTGACACGTAGGTTTTATCCTACGTATTGTTTCCGTATGTCAATCTCACAAATTCGAACGATCACCGCCTTTGTCGACGACCAGGACCGCGCGAAAGACTTCTACGTGGACGTCTTGGGTTTTGCCGTACGGTCCGACCTGAAGATGGGCGACAACCGGTGGCTGGAAGTCGCGCCCGGCGACAGTGGCACGGCCATCGTGTTGCACCGGCCGTTCCCCGGCACTACCGCAGGCACACTGAGTGGTGTGATCCTCGACAGCGCGGACCTCGAGGCGGACGCGAAGAAGTTGCGCGAGGCCGGTGTGACGGTCGACGGCCCGGACGAGATGCCGTGGGGAAAGCAGGCCACGTTCGCCGATCCGGACGGCAACAACTTCGTCCTTTCTGCTCCGTCGCGGCAGTTGCCGGAATGAGGCCTCTGCTCCAAGCGCGCGGGCTGGTCAAGCATTTCGGCGCTACGACCGCGCTCGAAGGCATCGACCTGACCGCCCGCAGTGGTGAAGTTCTCGCGGTACTGGGCCGCAACGGGGCGGGCAAGACGACTTTCATTCGTCTGCTTGCCACGTTGTTGCGCCCGGATGCCGGTGCGGTCGAGGTTTTCGGCAAAGACACGGTCACCGAGTCGCTGCCGGTGCGGCGCCTGATCGGGTTGGCGGGCCAAAACGCCACTGTCGAGCCGTTGATGACCGGCGCAGAGAACCTCGTCATGATCGGCGTCATGTACGGGCTCTCACACCGCGACGCACGCACAGCCGCGTACGCGGTACTCGATCGCCTGGGGCTGGCCGACCGGGTACATGATCGGGTCGCCAGCTATTCGGGGGGCATGCGCCGCCGACTGGACCTGGGTGCGAGCTTGGTCGGGCGGCCGCGGGTCCTGCTGCTCGACGAACCCACCACCGGGCTGGACCCCGCCAGTCGTCACGCCCTGTGGGAGTTGGTCCATGATCTGGTGGCCGACGGGACGGACGTCATCGTGACGACCCAGTACCTCGAGGAAGTCGACGTGCTCGCCGACCGCGTGGTGATCTTCGATCACGGCCGGATCGTTGCCGATGACTCACCCGAGCACTTCAAGACCTCTCACGGTGAGGACATCGTCCAAGTGCGCACGCGCGACCCGGAAGGCCTGGCCGTCATCGAACAGACGGTGACGCAAACCCAGCGAACCGGTATCGACGTCGACCGACTCGCCTGTTCGATGAGCTGGCAGTCACCGACTGGCGGTCAAGACGCGGCACGGTGCTTCACCGAGGCCGCCGCAGGCGATTTCACAATCGAGGAAATCACCGTCCGCCGGCCGAGCCTGGAGGAAGCGTTCCTCGCACTGACCGAATCCGAACCGTCCCCGGCTCGAGCCCGGAGCAAAGAGGCTCTGCGATGACCAACCTGGCCGCCACGAGCGCGCCCCCGTCAACCACACGACCCGCAACACACATGCTGACGTGTTCGCTCGCGGCAGCGCGGCGGGTCGTGCTCGTCACCCTGCGCAACCCGTCGCTGATCGTGATGTCGGTGGTGCAGAGCGTGGTGTTCCTGCTGATCTTCCGTTATGTGTTCGGCGGCGCCATCACGCCGGGAACACTGTCGTACGTCAACTTCATGGTTCCGGGCGTATTGACCGTCACGGTGTTATTCGCGGTCATGGGCGTAGGCACGGCGGTCGCCGGCGACGTGGACGCGGGGGTCATCGACCGATTCCGCTCACTTCCGATGCCGTCGCCGGTAGCGCTCTACGGGCGTGCCGCCGGTGAACACCTGCTGACGACGCTGACCCTGCTGATCACCACAGCCGTGGCGTTCGCCATCGGCTTCCGCATCCACAACGGCTGGGGCATTGTCGGACTGCTCGGGCTGTGCATGCTTGCCGCAGTCGCCTTCACCTGGGTGTTCATCGCAGTCGGACTCGCTGCCGGCAATGTTCAGGCCGCGCAGGGAGCAGGGTTCCTCGTCCTGCCGCTATCGTTCGTTTCCAGCGCATACGTGCCCGTCACCTCGATGCCGGGCTGGCTGCAGACCTTCGCAATGCACCAGCCCGTAACGGTCCTCGTCGAGGCCAACCGCTACCTGACCCAGGGAGACGCCGCCCTCGCCGGGCTCGGACACTCCGGCGGCTACTACGTGATCGCCGCTGTTGCCTGGTGTGTCGGTATCCTCGCGGTCGCCCAGGCGGGGGCGCTCGCCCTGTTCCGGCGACGCTGACGCACCCGACGGAAGAGGATCGCCATGCCCCAACGCGCGAAGGCCACCGCGACCGACCGCGTGTTCGGGGCGCTGGCCAACCCCACCCGACGCGACATCCTCGCGCTGTTGCTCGAGGGCCGTCGGCCGGTGCAGGCAATTGCCGATCATTTCGACATGACCCGTCCGAGCGTCTCCGAGCATCTGAAGGTGCTGCGCGAGTGTGGGCTGGTCAGCGAAGAAAAACACGGCCGCCACCGCTACTACCGCATCAACCCCGACCCACTGCACGATCTGCAGAGCTGGCTCAGCCCCTACGAACGATACTGGCGCCAACACCTGACGAAACTGGGCGAGGTGCTCGACACCATGAACGACGACGAAGCAGGCAGCGAAAATGCATGACGAGACGACCAGCGGCAACGATCTAACATCGATCGTGATCGACCAGTTCTACTCACACCCACCCGCGAAGGTCTGGCGGGCGTTGACCACGCCACATCTGATGGCGCAGTGGATGATGGAGCCGGTCGGATTCGCGCCGGTCAAAGGGCAGCACTTCACGTTCAAAGCGACCCCGATACCGGCCACCCGTTTCTCCGGTGACATCGCATGCGAGGTCCTCGAGATCTCCGAGCAGCAACGTCTCCGAATCAGTTGGACCGATGCCAACGCCGCCAGCCCCTACGATTGGACGGTCACCTGGGAACTGCACCCCGAAGGGAAGGGCACTCGGGTGATCCTCACGCACAGCGGCTTCGACCCTGACGACCCGGTCCAGCAGCATGCACGCACACTCATGAGCGGTGGGTGGCCCACAATCGCGCGCCGCCTCGGCGACGCACTCGAAACATTCACATAGCACCCAGACCCGTCCCCCGGCGATGACTCGGGAGTATCGGCGAGCGCACTCACATCTATTGCAGTGCAGACAGTCTCGCTGAATACTACGCCCGCGACATACACACGCCTCAACCTCTCGGGACCGAACCCCGAACACTCCCCCGACGGCATCGTCCGGCTCGCCAACGTCATCGACAGCCTCGTCGACCAACCGGGATCGAGGGCCCCCGAAAGGTGGCGGGTCCGGCCACCTGACCGGCCGGCCCGGTTCCCATGCCTTCATGAGTGACGACTGCAACGCATCCTCCCGATCGGGGTCGGCCACCATGAGATCGCCCGACAAACACGGGTTCACCTCAGCGGCTAGGCGATGGTTGTGGCGGGTCATTCTGGATATGTAGGGTCTAGTTTGTGCGAACGTCGACTCGGGTAGAAGCTGCGATCCATTGCTGTGTTGTTCTGACCTGGGCGCAGGGGCACACGCTGACCACCGGCCAGTTGGCGGACCTGTTCGGTCTTCCTCCGGCGTATTTGAACAAGACCTTGCAGGCTTTGGCCAAGGCCGGTGTCACCGAATCCGTTCCCGGCAATCGAGGGGGTTTCGCCTTGGCCCGCTCGGCGACGGCGGTCTCCTTGATGGATATCGTCGCGGCCATCGAGGGTCGAGATCCGCTGTTTCGGTGCCAGGAGATCCGGCAGGGTGGCACGGCCGCCGCCACCCGTGTACCCGTGGAGGCCTGCGGCATTGCCCGTGCCATGGGGCGCGCCGACGCGGCCTACCGCCGTGAGTTGGCGTCCCAGACCCTGGCCGAGGTCGCGAGCGCGTCGGGGACAGGCCCCAAAAGGCGGGCGTTGGCGGCGCTCGGGCTCTGACCCACTCGTCTCAGATCGGACGGGTCGTTCGCACGGAAGGAAACTGGACAATGATTATCTACATTGAGGATCATCGGCCGTTGCTGCGTTGTTGGCCACTGCTGTTGGGGACCTTCGCGGTCGGCACCGACGCGTGGGTTGTGGCAGGCTTTCTGCCGGAGATGGCCGATGATCTCGGTGTGACGGTGACCGCGGCTGGTCAGACCGTCACGGTCTTCGCTGTTGCCTATGCGATCGGCGCGCCGCTGCTGGCGGCCTGGACGTGTCACCGGCCGCGCCGGGCGCTGATGTGTGTGGCACTGGTCGCTCTGGGGGTTGTCAACCTCGGCGCGGCCGCCGCGCCCTCCTTGGGTCTGCTGCTCGTCGCCAGGGTTGCCGCGGGGTTGGCCGCTTCCGTGGTGACCCCTACTGCGGGTGTCCTCGCTGCGGCGAGCGTCCCGGACACCCATCGTGGGCGCGCGCTGGCGCTGGTGATCTCGGGACTGACGCTGGCGACTGCGATCGGTGTGCCCCTCGGCACCGTCTCGAGCGCGGTGGCGAATTGGCGCACGGTGTTGATCGGCGTGGCCGTTCTATCGGTGGCTGCCGCCGGGGCGGTGCGCTGTTTGGCACCCGACGCGCCGGGACGAGGCGTCATCAGCGTTCGGCGACGTTTCGCCCCGCTGGTCCGCAGTGAGATCATCGTGACCCTGACAGTCACCACGCTGGGTATGACGGCGGCCTATCTCGGGTACGCCTACATCGCGGCCTTCACCCGGACCGGCGCCGAGCTCCTGACGGTGGTCTTGCTGGCATACGGGGTCGGTGCCCTGGCCGGCTCCCTCGCATCGGGGGTGGTCGCCGACCGTCGTGGGCCCACCCTCGGGCTCACCATCGCCTATCTGCTGATGATCGGCGCCGTCGGTGTCTGCGCCGCCCACGTCGGCGCCGCGGTGACCGTCGTGGCCGCCGCCGTCTGGGGAGCCGCGTCGTGGGCGCAAACACCGCCCCAACAGCAACGCCTGCTGAGCTACGACCCTGAACACGCACCCATGACCATCGGCCTGAACGCCTCCGCGCTCTACTTGGGCATCGCACTCGGAACGGCGCTCGGCGGCGTGCTGATCCGAGGCGGGCCCTGGTACATCGCCGCAGCCACCGCTCTGATCGCCCTGTCCGCTGCGGCGCTCAACGTCACACTCAACGCCCGCAAACCCGTGGCCGAGCGCACCATTCGACCAGAACTCAGCAAGGAGCCCCGGGCATGATCGACGACGCGAACGCAAACGTGGTGCCCACCGTGGCAGACATCGAGCACGCCGCCGGCCTTCTCGACCCGGTGTTCGCACACACCCCGGTCCTGAAAAACACCAGCATCGACACGGTCATCGGTGCCAGAATGCTGTTGAAGGTCGAAACCCTCAATCCGATCCGCTCCTTCAAAGGTCGCGGCGCCGACACCTGGATGCGTGAGGTCGGTGTCGGTGCCGACGGCGTGGTGTGCGCGTCCGTGGGAAACTTCGGTCAAGGAGTGGCGTACGCGGCCCGCAAGCACGGTATAGATTGCCGTGTCTACGTCGGGGAATCCGCCAACCCCGACAAAGTGACGGCAATGCACAGACTCGGCGCACAGGTACTGGTCGGCGGTCACGACTACGAAACGGCAATCGAGACTGCCCGTTCGTTCGCAGACGTGTCCGGGTGGCGGTTCGTCCAAGACGGCCGCAACCGGTGGATTGCGGCGGGCGCCGGAACCATCGCCCGAGAACTGACCATCGCCGGTCACCGGCCCGACGTGGCCGTCATGCCAGTGGGCAACAGCGCCCTCATCCTCGGAATCGCCGCCTGGCTGCGACATCACCGCCCCGGCACCCGGATCGTCGGGGTATGCGCCGAAGACGCCCCCGCCCCCGCCTTGTCGTGGCACCAACAGCAGGTGGTGACCACCAAGGAGGTGGCCACCGTCGCCGACGGCATCGGAGTGCGCGAACCGTTTCCAGAATCCGTCGCAGCGATGACCGATCTGGTGGACCACATGGTGCTCGTCAGCGAACAAGCACTCCGCCACGCGGTACGCCTACTGACCGACACAACGGGGGTGTTGGTCGAGGCGGCCGGGGCCGCCGGCCTGGCCGCACTTCTGTCCAATCCGGGGCCATACCACGACAGCCACATATTCACCCCGCTGTGCGGGGCCAACCTCCCACCAGATGCGCTCCAATGGGCGCCCACCTGGCGTGACTAGACGATATGGAGTAACGCACGACGTGTCGTGAGCTCGACGGATCGATGCGCGGACGTCGTGGGCACGCACCACGCTCGATGGAATCGCAGCGCACCCGGGCACCACCGCGGCTCAACTCGCCGACGGTCTGCCGCTCAGCATCGAGAGTCTCAAGCGCCGAATCCGAACCCTCAAGGAGCACGGCCTGACCCGCAGCCTGCCCACCGGCTACGAGACCTCCGCCCGCGGCAACACCTACCTGGCCGCCACCGACGCACAAGAAGGACAACACCTATGAGCACGATCATCTCCGGTGCTCCGACCCTCATCTACCTCCAGACCTCCCGACGAGGACGCCTCAGTCCAGTTCTGCCTCAGTCCTACAGTGCCCTGTTCGGGCGGGAAGATCGATGAGCACAACCCCAGCGGCCACCGTTACGCCCGCACCGAGGGCCCCAGGCCGACCACCGCTACCCTTCCATGTGTTCCCCTGTGTTGATCCCTGCAATCGACACTCACCGTGTCGAATGGATGCCTGACGCCAGTTGCGCGACCACATGCGCTGCCGGAATCGCCTGTGCCTCAGCGAATCCGGTGCCCGCCCACAAGTTGACCGTGGTCGGATCATTGGCAGCAGCCTTGCGTAGCGGAGCGGTCAAGGTATTGACATAGGGATAGGCGGGTGGTGCGAACTCACCGAACTCGGTGATGAACGTGTTTCGTAAACCCCGCGCGGGGCGGCCGGAGTAGGCGCGGGTGACAATAGTCTCGGCGAAGTCTGGATCCCTGAGCGCGCCGCGATGGGCAGGCTTGGTGCCGGCCTCCGGCGTCCGTAGGAACATCGTTCCCACCTGAACCGCGACAGCGCCGTGTGCGATCAACGCCCTGACATCGTCGGCCGAGGACACTCCCCCCGCCGCAACGATCGGTATGTCGACCGACTCGCTGATCGTTGTGACCAGCTGCACCAACGGCGTCTTGCCCGGCTCGTCTGCAACGTGAAAGGTTGCCCGGTGTCCGCCGGCGCCGGGGCCCTGTACACACAACGCATCGGCGCCCGCGTCGACCGCGATCGCCGCTTCCGCAGCATTGGTGACTGTGACGACGACACAGCTGTCGTTGGCATGGAGACGATCGACGATGTCGGCGGATGGGCAGCCGAAGGTAAAGGATACGACCGGGACCGCCTGTTGCACGACGACTTCGATCTTGGCCTCGTACCGATCATCGGTGTACTCCACGGTGTCCGGCAGGTCGGCGCCGTACGCCTCGGCCCGCTTGGATATCAGGTCGCGGTACGCCCGGAGCGCGTCGGCGTCTACCGCCACCCGTTCCGGAACGAAGATATTGACTCCGAAGGGCTCACCGGTGAAATGACGCACCCCGGCGATGTCCTCGGCCAGCCGATCCGGTGTGAGATACCCGGCGGCGAGAAAGCCCAGCCCGCCGGCAGTCGAGACCGCCGCAGCGAGGCCAGGAGTCGAGGGCCCACCGGCCATCGGTGCCGAGACGATAGGAGTATCGAGGGTACGAAAGTCGAACAACACATTATCCTTTCAGCGCATGGTGGCGATCGGTCGAAGTGAGGATCGCTACCGCGACCGCCGCCAGTGCGGCGACCGTGACCGCAGCACAGGCGATCGCGAAGGCTGTGCCGTAGGAGTCGCCGATGACGGGCGCGACGAGTACCGGCCCCAAAACCTGACCTACGCCGTAGACGGCGGTGAGCGTGGCTGCGGTGCGAGTAGCCGGGAGGGAGTTCCCGACCGCCATCGCGACCGTGGTGATGCCCATGAACGTGCCGCCGAAAAGCGCTGCCGAGACCACGGCGCCGACGACTCCGTCCGACAGCGCCGGTACCGCCATGGAAACGGCTTGAACCACCAGTGCGATCACCAGCGCACGGTACATGCGGATGCGGGTTCCGATCGCATTCCACAGCACCGTCGCCGGTGCCGCGGCCACGCCGACCATTATCCACACACTTGCCCCGGACACCGAGTCCCCCTGGCGACCAACAGCGTCCACGAGGAAAGTGCCGACGATGATGTACCCCAGCCCTTCCAAGAAGTACGCGACGAGCAACAACCGCCATGCCCAGCGCAGTGGCCGGGTGGTCGGTCGGACATCGGCTGCCGGCGAGGCGCGATCAGATACTTCCGCACGTACATCGAGTGACCATGCCGGAACGAGCAGCAATGCAGTCAACACTCCCGAGCCGACCCACAGGGCCTGCCACGACAACTGCGTGCCGACGACAGTGAACACTCCGGTCAGGGCGATACCCACGCCTACTCCGGCGAAAGCGACACCCGGTGACGCGCCGTCGGCCCGCCGGTGCGCAACCGTGCTCACACACGCCACGAAAATGGCCGCACTGGCGACACCTGCGACGAAGCGCAACGCGCCCTGCACGATCACATCACTCGATACCGCCATCAACACCTCGCTCGCGACCAACGTGATCGACCAGCCGCGAAACGCACGGCGGGTGTTGAGTCGAGGCTGCACGGACAGCGCAATCGCACCGAGAAGATAGCCCGCATAGTTCCCAGTCGCGATCAACGCGCCCTCGCGCGCACCGATCCCCGTGGAGGCGATCATGACCGGCAGCAACGGCGTGAACACGAACCTACCGATACCCATCGCGGCAGCAAGACCGGCGGCCGCGGCCACCGCGACGTGGCGGCCGTCGACTCGCTGCGGAGACGTAATAACGGCGGGTCGGCTGCTCACGTGACCGACTGTATTGCCGGGCGAACCCGATCAAAAATGCCGTCTACGCATGCTGTATAACTCTGACGTATGGATCTCGAGTTGCGCCACCTCAACGCATTCGTGGCGGTCTGCGACGAGGGCAGCTACACCCGTGCGGCCGCAGGACTGCACGTCACACAACCATCGTTGACCCGCACGATTCAACAGCTCGAACAAATCCTGGAATGCGACCTGATCCGTCGAACATCGCGCCGCCTCGAGGTGACCGACAGCGGTGAACAATTCTTGCGGCACAGTCGACGAATTCTCAATGACGTCGCAACCGTTCGATCCGAAATGCGGTCGAACACGCGTGTGCGGGTCGGGTTCGCGTGGCTACTACCCGGCGCCTGGTTCACCGAGGCGTTCGCACGATACGAACAAGCCGACGGGCAGATAACGCTGCACCGAATGGACGACCCCGCTGCCGCACTGGCCGACGGTGACATCGACGTCGCCGTCGTGCGCAACGACAATCGCAGGTCACCGTCGACCACGTGGCGGCCGATCGCCGAGGAAAATCGAGTAGTCGCCGTCTCGGCCCATTCCGATCTTGCCCATGCCCAGCACCTTCACTGGAAAGACCTCGCGAACCACCCTTTGGTGGTCAACACCATCACCGGCACCACGACCGCAGCATCGTGGAACGAATCCGATCCCAACCGCACCATTGTCACCTGCAACAACTTCGACGAATGGATCGAACTCGTCGCCGCCGACCGAGGAATCGGTGCTGTCCCCGCGATCGCGGTCGAGCGTTCACCGCACCCCGGAGTCGTGTATCTCGACATCCCCGGCGTCCCGCGATCGAACGTGTATCTCGGCTGGCGATCGAGCCCCGCACCACTTCACTCCACCCGACGGTTTCTCGACGTCGCATTCCAATCTGCGGACATCGCCCAGAACTGATACGAACTGATGGGTCCTAAATGTACGGGGCTGACGATGAATGAACGCAAGGCCGTGACGATGGTGCATGTTCGACCAGTGCGTCGGCGTCGAAACCTGATGTGCGGTTGCGATAGTCGGACAGCGCATTACTCGTACGATCACCCCCGTATCTGTATGCGTTTGACTGCAACGTATTTGCAGCAAAATTCTTGATCGTTCGACGGATGTGGTCTGTGACGGTGACCGATTCACCGCTACAACCCCGGCTACCTCTGGTCCACCAGATTCAAACCGATAAGTTGGTTCAATATCCAACGGCCGCAAGCGTTGGGTTCCCAGCGGCGTGCGGGCGTACTCTCAGCGCTGTGCGCGTCCGAAAGCTTCACGGCGCAGCACGTCCCAGAACGTGGGGGTGCCCTCCGTCGTAATTGCTTCGATCACGCGGCCACGATGGAGGTCGTTCACAACTGCACCGAGAAGCGCATCCGCGAGATCGATTCGTGCGGTGTAGTGCCCGGGCGTGCCCGGGGTGCGAATTTCGTAGTCGCTCATCTCGTCGCGGTCGAAAAGGCCCGCCGCGCGAACTATCGTCCAGTCCAGTTCGGAATCGCGAACGATCTTCTCCATGCGTGCGTTGTCCTCGTAGACAGTCCGGCCCATGCGGATCAGAAGCCGAAACATGATTCGGTGCAGAAGATCCTCGCTCGGGGGCGATCGAAAGGTGACGGCTGTCGTACCGACACACGCCAATCGTTCAATGCCGTGAGTCGTCATCCCTCCGATGATGTTGGTGGCCCCCTCGGAGTAGATACTCACCCGCTCCTTGGTGTAGCCGGCACCGCCCAGTGCCGAAATGACTGCCTCGTGCCCGGCCACTGCCCGTTCGACGGCGGAGGGGTCCGTCGCATCGGCGCGCACGACCCGCAAGTTCGAATCCGAATATGGAAACTCACCGGGCCGGCGCACCACCGCGGTCACGTGATGCGACTTCGCGAGAGCCCGCTCCACCACGAGCCGACCCGTCTTTCCATTGGCCCCGAACACGACGATCTTCATCTATACCTCCCGCTAGAACGCTGATCTGTTACTAGATCATTGATCGAGTCTGGATCAATGTACTACTCTCTTGCCATGGGCGATACGGCACAGGTCGGCGGCGACCGCGCAAGCGGGGCCGCCACGAGAAGCAGCAACGCACGCGAGAGCGGACGGAGCGTGTGGCTGCGGCCCCCACGGGTTGGACGAAACGCTCCACAGCTGAGCAGGGTTCGCATCGTCGCAGCCGCGGTAGAACTGCTCGACGAGGAAGGGTTCGAGCGCCTCACCATGCGCAGACTCGCGGACCGATTGGGCACCGGGTCGACCACCCTGTACTGGTACGTCGACACGAAGGACGACGTTATCGATCTCGCCTTCGACGCGATCTTCGCCGAAGCATCGAAACCCGAACGGCACACAGATGATTGGCGGAGCGACATCACGTCATTGCTCACCGATTGGCGCGCCACATTGCTGCGCCATCCATGGACGGCGGCGCTGGCAGCGAATCGAAGGCCGCTACTTGGACCCGAATTCCTGGCGTGGATGGAGTACCTGCAGGCGTCGCTGGAGAGGGCAGGTCTGAAGGGGCGGGCAGTGTCCGCGGCGACGTGGGTACTGATCAGTCACGTCACCGGCAACGCCGCAAGTCGCTCGAGCCTCCACTTCTCGGCAGAAGACAAGCTCGACGCCCAGCAACTCTTGGCAGAACAACAGGACCGGTATCCAGTTCTCGTCGGCCACCGATATCCCTCGGACGAAAACTGGGACAACAACTTCGACAACGGCCTGAATTTCGTTCTCGACGGTCTCGAGGTGCAAATCTCGGCCGAGAACCGTGGCTGACTCGAGTCGTCGTCGCGGCGATGGCCCGAACACGGGCTCAGTCACTCATCCGAACTCCCGGGTGATTGGCCCGGATGCCGGCGGCGGCGAGTTCGACGGTTCGGTCGATGCGCCGCCTGCGAGTGTCCGCCTTCTTCGCCGTCACGACCCATTCGAGGATCGGCCGCTTGGACGACGGCGGAAAGGTCTCGAAGCTGGTGCGTGCCGCTTCGTTTCGGTGCAGAGCGTCGTGCAGGTCGGCGGGCAGTTCCGAACCGTCGTCCGGCAGAACCTGCCAGGTCCCCTTCTCCTTCGCGAGATCGACGAGGGCCTGGCCATGCTCGGTCATCAAGCCTTGCTCGATCATCTGCGCCGCACGTGTCCGGTTCACGCTGCTCCACGTGCTGCGCGGATTGCGTGGTGTGAACCGGAGCCGTGAGCTGTGTTCGTCGTGGGTGTGATGCAGTCCGTCGATCCATCCGAAACACAGGGCGTGCTCGATCGCCTCGTGATAGCGCAGGCTCGGCATCCCGCTGTCCTTGTGGTGGATGATCAGCCAGATCTCCTTCTCGGACTGACCGTTTCGATTCAGCCAGTCCCGCCAGACGGCGGCCGAGCCGGCAACCAGCGTCTCCATCTCACGCCTCCTTCGTGGCGACGATGTCGAGGTAGTGCTGGTTGAACATGACACCGAGGATGTTCCCGAACGGGTCGACGACGGAGGCGGTGACGAATCCGGGTCCGCGCGTCGTCGGCTTGTCGTGGACGGTCGCGCCGAGCGAGAGCAGTCGTTCGAAGGCCGCTTCGACGTCGTCCACGTGCCAGTAGGTCACTTGGCCGGCGGGCTGCTCCGTAGCGGTGCGCGGCGAAAACCGGCGGTCGATGATCCCGAACTCGTGCTGGAAGTCGCCGATCCGGTATTCGATGTAGGCCGCGGGGCCTTCTTCGGGACGGGTGAAGTAGGGGTCGATGCCCAGCACCTCGGTGTACCAGTCTCGGGCGGCGGCAACGTCGTCGGCGTAGAAGCTGACAGTGGTGAGTCCTCGCAACATCGGTGAATCCCTTCTCTCGTTTTGTTGGTGAATCCCACTTTGCCGGTCAAAGTGCTCACCAATTGAGCACTTTTTCGGAGAAGATGAAATTCATGCGCGCAGACCGACTCGTGGCCACCCTCCTGCTCATGCAGAACCGAGGACAGGTGACCGCTGCCGAGGTCGCCGACGAACTCGAAGTGTCGGTCGCCACCGCAAGGCGCGACCTCGAGGCACTGTCCACGGCCGGTGTCCCCGTCTACTCGCAGCCCGGACGCGGAGGCGGCTGGTCGCTCGTCGGTGGTGCGCGTACCGATCTGTCCGGGCTGTCCGCGAGCGAGGCCCAGGCCCTGTTCCTGCTCGTCGGACCCAGTGCGGCGGTGTCGTCCGAGGTCAAAGGCGCGCTGCGCAAGCTCGTGCGGGCCTTGCCGCAGACGTTCCGCGCCGAGGCGGAGGCCGCAGCCGACGCCACCATGATCGACCCGACCGCCTGGGGTGAGCCGCACGACGAACGCCCGGCCGTGGTGGAGATGTTGCAGTCCGCCGTGGTGCGCAGGCGGAAGGTCGCACTGACCTACGAGAACGCTGCTCGGCACCGATCAGAGCGCGTCGTCGACCCGTGGGGTCTGGTCGACAAGGACGGGTCCTGGTACCTGATCGCCGGTACCGACCGCGGCAGGCGCACGTTCCGCGTCGACCGAATCGTCGAAGCGAGCGTCACCGATCGGCAGGCCGACCGACCCGACGATTTCGCGCTCGCCGAGGCGTGGGACGAAGTCGTCGGAAGGATGGAGGAGCGGCGCAGCGCCACGTGGTCGACCGTGCTCGTCGAACGCCGGTTCCTGCCGATTCTGCGTGACCACTTCGGTCGCCACTGCCACGACGACGGCGAGGCGGAAGACGGTCGCGTGCGCGTCCGGCTCGCCGCGCCCACTCCTCTGGACATCGCGCGCAACCTGGCCGGTTGGGGAACACAGGTCGAGGTGCTCGAACCCCGCGACGTGCAGGCCGCGCTGGGGCGAATCGGTGCCGAGCTCGCCGGTCGGTACGGCGGCGCAGAATCGGCGGGTTGAACGGGTCCAGCTGGGCACAACACCCGTGACCGCGAGTGCACCTCGAGATTCACGGATACACGTTCTCCGAGCGTGTTACCTCCGAGTCCACGTACCCAGGTGCGGGAGGTAGACACCGGCGTGGCCGACCACCAACCGGTCACGAGTCGCGAGCACGCCGATCTCGAAGACGTCGAGGCCGCGGAAGTGATTGCGGGCGAACGCCGCGAGTTCCTCGTTTCCGGGCGCCCACGGATCTGCCGGACGCAGATCGAACGCACCCTCCAGCGGTCGCGGGTTGTCATCCAGGCCCCGACCGCGGGGGACGAGTCGCAAGCCGTCCGTGGTGTACATCTGCACGTCGAATTCGCGCCCTGCCGGGGACACGAGCGTGACGTCGTGCCTCGTCTGAGCCCAGTCGAAATGCTCGGTGCGTGCGTGCCAACCGTCCGGGAGTGGTCCGCCGAACGACAGGTCGCTGGGCGGAGCGAGGGCGACAGCGGACTGATCGGTGTGCGGATCCGCGTCACCGAGAACCGGCTGTGCCAGTGTGGAATTGGTGGTCCGGAACTCCCAGGTCGACGCTTCCAGATGTTTGAACCAGTAGCCGGTGCGCCCGCCGTCTCGGCCCTCCACGCGGAGTTCCTTGTCCTCGAGCCGATTACCGGTGTCGATGACGGAGATGCGCGACGTGACCTCGCCGGGGATCTTCGGTTGATGCTGCCAGTCCTCCGCGGGCAGGGAAATGGCCGCGTACCGGGGGTCGAAGCGCTCGGCGAGCTGGTTCGGTGCGGTGGGCAAGGGGCCCTGTTCCTGCCACGTGTAGCGGCCGGGAATGTGGTTCGCGCCGGCGAGATCGAGGTCGTATTTCCTGGTGTACATGTCGCCGAAGCGGTTCTGGACGAAGTTGACCGATTCCGACGTGGAGATGGACTCCGAGACGAACCGGCCGCCCAGAGGCCCACCGATCTCGTAACTGTGGTCCGCGGGCAGCCACGGGTCCTGGTAGACGATGCGCGAGCCGTCGTCGGTGAGGTTGACGACCTGCACGAGACCGGCCGTCGTCGGATGCGCGTGCCCCTTGGGATCGACGAAACTCTCCGACATGCGGTGGCTCAGAGTCCATGTCGTCGGAGCGGTGGGATCGCTGGGCACCTGCAGGCCGGGCCACAACCAGATCGGTCCACCGAACGAGCGGGTCCAGTTCCACAGCGCCGGACCGGACAACAGATTGTCGAGCGAATAGATCCAGCCGTCCGAATCGAGGGCGACGAGCATGTTGCTGTCGACGGACATGGCGACGATGGCGCCGTCGAGACAGTCGGGGGTCGGCACCTTTCTCCAGGTGTCACCCGAGGCCTGCGGGCGAGCGTAGAGCGAACCCTCGCGAAGGACGACGTCCACGAACCCGTTGAAACCGTGCTGCGCGTCCCGGAAGGCGACGTCCTCGGGGAGATCGATGCTCTCCGGTGCCGGCGGAAGCCGATCGAACCCGGCGTGTCCTCCGTCGATACTCGGAAGCGGCAGGAAGATGCCCGGAAGTGGCAGCACGATCTGGTTGGAACCGATGGGCGGAACGCAGGCGCGGGGGCCTGGTGGAAGTGGGGACTGCGCTGCCGCCGGTGCGGCTCCGAGCACTCCCGCAGCCACGATCACCGACAAGAACACCGCTTCGACACGTCTGCCAACCACAGCAGCCCCTTCGTGAGCACACCCGACGTTTGCGAGGAGCGTACCGACGGCGGGACGGCCGCCGAGGCGTTTCTCGTCGAGCTCTGTCTGTCACGATCTCGCGGCGAATGTCGGCTACTGGGAGACCGCAGGTTCCCGATCGAAGAGGGTGGAATTGTGAAAGCGCTGATCAAAGTTGTCCGCCCTCTAGTTCGGATCCTCTTGGTCGAGTTGGTCGCGACGGCGCGTCAACGCGGCGATCTCCGCAGTATTGCCCGCAAGGGCGATCGCCTGGTCGTACGCACTGCGCGCCTCCTCGCTTCGGCCCAGTCGGCGAAGGAGATCGGCGCGAGTGGCGTGGTAGGCGTGATAGCCGGACAGCTTGTCGTCGAGACGGTCGACGGCCGCAAGGGCCACATGCGGTCCATCGAGTTCGGCGACTGCAATGGCTCGATTGAGGGCGACGATCGGGGAAGTGTCCAGGCGCGCGAGTTGGTCGTAGAGGGCCACGACCTGCGACCAGTCGGTATCGCGCACGTCCCGGGCGGAGGTGTGTACGGCATTGACGGCGGCGAGAATCTGGTAACGGCCGGGAGGCACCCCGGCGGCGAGACGCTCCCGCACCAACCCCTGGCCCTCGGCGATCAGTGCCTCGTCCCAGGCTGCACGATCCTGCTCGTCGAGAGTCACGAGTTCCCCACTCGCTGAAACCCGGACGCTGCGACGTGCCTCGGTGAGCACCATCAACGCGAGTAGTCCGGTGACCTCCCCGTCGTCCGGTAGGAGTTCGCGAACGAGACGGGTGAGCCGGATCGCCTCGGCGGTCAGGTCGTCACGCACCGGGCCGGTGTCGGATCCGGTCGCCAGGTAGCCCTCGTTGAAGACGAGGTACAGCACGGCGAGTACACCGGAGACACGTGCCGGGAGATCCTCGGCGGCGGGCACGCGATAGGGAATGCGTGCCGCTTTGATCTTGGCCTTCGCGCGGGTGATCCGCCGTCCCAGTGCGCTTTCGGTCACGAGGAAGGCGCTGGCGATCTCCGGCACGGTCAGACCCCCGACCATGCGCAACGTCAACGCCACGCGGGCTTCCATCGCCAGCGCGGGGTGAGCGCAGATGAAGATCAGACGCAGGCGGTCGTCGTCGATCGCGCTGGGTGGCGGATCCGGCTCACCCGGGTCTTCCGACAGCATCCGGGCCTCCCTGTACTTGTCGTCGCGCTTGTTCTCGCGCCGAATCCGGTCGATCGCCTTGTGGTTGGCCGTCGTGGTCAGCCACGCGCCTGGGTTGGGCGGAACGCCGTCGACCGGCCACCGCTCGACGGCGGTCGTGAACGCTTCGGCCGCCGCTTCCTCGGCAACGTCCAGGTCACCGAAGCGCCTGGTCAGAGCCGCGACCACCCGGGCCCATTCCTCGTGATGAGCGCGGGTGATCGCCTCGTCGACGTCTTTCACTGGAACGGCCGAACCTCGATCTTCCGATCACAGACCTTGGACGCCTCGGTGGCGAGTTCCAATGCCACATCCAGATCGGGGGCCTCCCACACCCACACACCGGCGAGGTACTCCTTCGACTCCACGAACGGCCCGTCGCTGAACACCGGTTGTTCGCCGCGGTTGTCGACGACCGTGGCCGCCTCGGTGGCCGCGAGTCCGCCCGCGAAAACCCAATAGCCGTCGGCGATCAGTCGCTTGTTGAACTCGCTGATGAGAGGTTGCCGATCGGTGCTGCCGGGATTGCTCTTGTCGTCTATGACGGAAACCAGATACTGCATGTCGAGATCATCTCCTGTGTGGTGGTCCGGTGTTCTGGAATTTCAGGTCGTACTGCGTCGGCCGCTGTAAGCGGCCTCATCACTACTACGAACACCACTCCCCCGATCCGACACCTGTCCCCGAGGTTTTTTCGCATCCAATGTTCGGCGGCATGGTCATACACTGAGCGCATGACAGCAGATCGCGGACCGACGTTCGACGGCATCAAGATCGGCCGACCCGCCACCGGTGCGGTCATCGACGCCGGGTATTCGTCCCTGTCGGATCTCCCCGATGACCTCGACGCGCTCGCGACACTGCACGGCGTCGGCCCCAAGGCCATCCGCCTCTTGCAGGAAGCCCGCGAGCGCGGATAGACGTTGAAGGAGTTGAACGCGATGCGCACCTATGGACGTACTTTGATCACGGGAGCAGCGATGATGGGCCTCGCCGCGATCGGGACCGGAACCGCGAGCGCCGACGAACCGCAGATTCCTCCACCTGAACCGACCCTGACCGTCTTCGCCGCATCCCTCGGTGCAGACACCTACTCGGCGGTGGTGGGCGTCGAGCCGGATTACGTGTGTAAGAGCGATCCGGCAGGCACTCCGATCGGGGCAGCGGACGATTACGGGCAAGCACTCGTGGGCCCGATCGGCCTCGCCGGCTTCAGCGCACCGCGAACGGACCGGGACACGGTCGGCATCACCTGTGGCCCGCAGTTTTCGGAATGGAGCGACACGGGGACCGGCACGGTGTTCATACTGAACTAACGGAGTCCGACGCAAGGAGTTCGGCCATGCGCGCAATTGCCGCAACGGCGGTCATGACCATCTCGCTCATGATGGACGGTACGGCACTCGCGCACGCGAGCCCGCCGTCGCAACCGCCGAGTGCGCTCTGCGTGATCGTCGGCGGGCCGATCTACTTCCTCCAACAGCAGGTAGGCCTCGACCCCTACGGCCTGTCCCAGGATCCGCTGGCCGTGGCTCTCCGAAATCTCCAGATGCAGGTCTGCTCCCAGCGCTGATTCGAGTTCAGTCCTGGCGTTCGAAGGTGATGAGCAATCCGTCGACACCGCCCGGCCCGAGTCGACCCTTCACGTCGGCAGCGGTGATCGTCTTCAGCTGCCACCCCTTCCGGGCGTGCTCGTTGAGGATCTTCTCCAGGCGGTCGCCGGACAGCTTTCCGCCGATCATCTTTTCGCGAACTTCGACGACCTTGTACGAATACGCCATTGACCAAAATTCCTTCCAGTGGATTACGTGCTGTCCCGCCACCCTACGAGTTCGCATTGTGTAGTCCTGGGGTCTCATATTGGTCACTGCTCGCTGTATAGTCAGCACATGCTGACCATTGCTTCGCGCGTGGACGTGATGAACCGCCTCGGCCGGGCGATGGCCGACCCACCCGGTCGCGCATCCTGCTCTCCCTGCTGCGCCGGCCCGGCTATCCGGCACAGCTGGCCCGCGAGATGGAGCTGACCAGGACGAACGTGTCCAATCACCTCGCCTGCCTGCGTGGCTGCGGGATCGTCGTCGCCGAACCCGAAGGCCGACAGACGCGTTACGAGATCGCCGACCCGCATCTCGCCGCTGCGCTCACGGCGCTGGTCGACGTGACACTTGCCGTTGACGAGGACGCCCCGTGCGTCGATCCCGCCTGCGGCGTGCCCGGTTGCGGACAGTCCCGATGACGGCCGCGACGCTGGGGGCGGAGCGAACACTTGTGCTGCGGCGGCGAATTCGGATCGTCGTCGCGATCACGATCACGTGGAACGTCGTCGAGGCGATCGTCGCGTTGTCGGCCGGCGGGGCCGCGTCGTCGGCGGCGCTCATCGGGTTCGGGCTGGACTCCATCGTGGAGGTGCTCTCCGCAGCGGCTGTGGCCTGGCAGTTCGCCGCACCCGATCCGCAGAAGCGAGAGAAGGTCGCACTGCGGGTGATCGCGGTGTCGTTCTTCGGCCTTTCCGCGTACGTGTCGGTGGATGCGGTTCTGTCGCTGGCCGGCTTGCGAGAGCCCGAGCACTCCCCCGTCGGAATCGCCATCGCGGCACTGAGTCTCGCCGTCATGCCATTTCTGAGCTGGTTCGAGCGGCGCACCGGCCGCGAACTCGGTTCCGCGTCGGCTGTCGCGGATTCCAAACAGACCCTGATCTGCACCTACCTCAGTGCCGCCCTGCTCATCGGGTTGCTGCTCAACAGTCTGCTCGGTTGGGCGTGGGCGGACTCGGTTGCCGCACTCGTGATCGCTGTCTTCGCGGTGCGCGAGGGAACCGAGGCCTGGCGAGGCGACGCCTGCTGCGCGGCGCCCGTTGCAGTCCTCACCGGCGAGAGGGAGCGTGACCTGTGCGAAAGCGATTGCTGCCCTACGGAATCGGAATAGGAAAGGCCATGTTTATCGTCCACCGAGGCCGGTGGCCTCGAGGATGACGATGAGCACCACCACGGTCAGAAGGCCTATTCCGCCCCAGATCATCCGCTCCCGCAGTAGATTCCAGACGGTGTCCGCTCATCGGGGGCTCTGCCCCTGTGCGCGGCCTGCGAGTGCAGGGACTCGCTATCGGCTCACAGCGAAGCGTCAAAGGTCCAACTGGGCATCCGGGTGCAGTTGCTACACCGCTGATTGACGCTCTCGCGTTCCACCCAAGGCACCTTCTTGCCAGAGCATGAAGCCAACTGTCGACGCATAGTTGTCGGTCCGGTGTTCAAGTATGAGATCGGTTCGGATTGGACACTTCGATATACGGAAGGGAAGAACATCGTGAACGCTCTGCCACCGGCGTCGGAGGTCTGGTAACTCTTCTTGTGGGACTGAAGTCCCTATTCAGTCCCGTCGTCAAGATTTTGAGACGAGACCACCTGGCGAACAAGGTTCAGGGCGACCTTGCCTTTCGGGAGCCGAAGTAATTCCTCGACGAATCGCTACCTACTACGATCGCCGTGAACATCCACTTCAATTCAGTGCTTCCTTCGCGGGTTGTATCTTCTATGTACTGTTCATCATTCTTGCAGCGGGAACGATATTCATGGGGGACAGAGACGTCGTGCATGCGTGGCTGCTCGTCTGGTTCTTCTGTTACCTCAAGGCCGAGAAAAGGATTCGCACGCATACAGCCGAACTGGTTGCCTCGCGTGAGACAACACGGTCTGTCACCAGCACTGTTGCGATACGACCGATCGAGCCCTTATCGTCCACTGGTTCCAGTGACCTCGAGGATGATGATGACCACCACCACGGTCAGCAGACCTACTCCGCCCCAGATCAACTGCTCCCACAGTCGACTCCAGACGGTGTCGGCGATCTTCCAGTTCATTCGCCCGTTGCTGTGCTTGGCCATTCACGGTCCTCGCTGGTCTACGCGTTTGCCCGCGCCAGGGCTTGCGCAGTCTGGTCGTCGGTAGTGAGCGTCTCTGCCACCTGCGCGCCGACCATGTCATGAATCGCCTTCACGCAAGTGATGTGTTCGTGGAGGACGGTCGACGAACTGACAGGTGACGGGCACCAAGCGTCGGTGTCGACCGTGGGCCGATGGCTCGAACGCCTGGGCATCAACCGACGC
>NZ_JBHXNL010000019.1:0-75726 GCF_042719695.1 Rhodococcus sp. NPDC058521 | reverse complement strand
GACTCACTCAACGGGCGACCCCGTCAAACGCTAGGCTGGCGCACACCAACGCAAGCGTTCAACGAGCTCGTTGCATCCGCCACTTGAAACCGCCTCAGCTGAACCGGTGTGACATTCGTCGGGAAAAGGAGGTGGAACAGGTTTCAGTTGTGCCGTCGAAGGTTTATCGTGACGGTGACCCGGGACACAGCCCATGCGCGCAGTGAGGACGACGAATGACGGACGAGTACGCAGACCTTCACCGCCCCGCCTTCACGGCGGATCTCCTCGTCGCGGCACTCGAACGCAATCTCGACAAGCCGACGCTGTATCTCGGCGACGTGGTACTCACCGGGGCACAGATGCGTGATCAGATCAGCGGATTCGCGCAGGCCCTGGCTTCGCTGGGCGTCGGCGTCGGATCGAGTACGGCGATGCTGTCGAAGAACCGTCCCGAGGTGCTGATCAGCATGGGCGCGACGATGATCTCAGGCTGCCGGGCGAGCGCACTCAACCCGATGGGCTCGCTCGACGATCACGAATACATTCTCGGAGACGCCGAGATCGAGACCCTGATCTTCGATCCGAGGTTCTTCGAGGAACGCGCCGAGGCGCTCGCCGCGTCGTCGCCGTCGTTGAAGAACGTGTTGTCGTTGGGGCCGTCGAAAGTGGGCGTCGACATCCTCGCTCTTGCGGCAACGTTCGAGCCGGGTCCGCTGCGCACTGCCGACGTCGGCCCCGAGGATGCGAGCAGCATGGTGTACACCGGCGGCACGACAGGCAAGCCCAAAGGTGTGATGGGCTCCTACCGCTCCGGTGCCGCGCTGAATCAGATTCAGATGGCCGAATGGCAGTGGCCGGATCAGCCACGTTTCCTCGTCTGCACACCGCTCTCACATGCCGGTGCCGCGTTCTTCGTTCCCACGTTGCTGCGCGGAGGTGCGCTCGTCGTGCTTCCGGCGTTCGAGCCCGGTGCGGTGCTGGAGGCGATCGAGAAGTACAAGATCTCGGCGACCATGTTGGTGCCGACGATGATTTACATGCTGCTGGACCATCCCGATATGGCGAAGCGCGATGTCTCGAGTCTCGAAACGCTGTTCTACGGAGCCTCCGCGATGTCACCGGCCCGGCTGAAGGAAGGAATCGAGAAGCTCGGACCGGTCTTCTTCCAGTTCTACGGTCAGACCGAATGCGGCATGACGATCTCGGTGCTTCGCAAGGAGGAGCATCTCGCCGACGATCCGGAACGCCTCGCCACCTGCGGGCGCGCCGTCCCCTGGCTGGACGTGAAGCTTCTCGACGACGATCTCCACGAGGTGCCGCAAGGCGAACTCGGCGAGATCTGTGTGCGCGGACCGCTGATCATGAAGGGGTACTGGAACAAGCCGGAGGAGACCGCCGAGGCGTTTCGGGGTGGCTGGCTGCACACCGGTGACGTCGCGCGCCGGGACCGCGAAGGGTTCATGACGATCGTGGACCGCAAGAAGGACATGATCGTCACCGGTGGATTCAATGTCTTTCCACGAGAGATCGAGGACGCGATCTCCTCCCATCCCGCGGTGGGCTCGGTTGCGGTCGTCGGTGTGCCGGACGAGAAGTGGGGCGAGGCAGTGAAGGCATGTGTCGTCCTCCGCTCGGGCCAGAACGTGGATGCGGAAGAACTCGTCGAAAGGGTTCGTGCGGCCAAGGGGTCCGTACACGCTCCGAAATCGGTCGACTTTCTCGACGAACTGCCACTGACGCCACTGGGAAAACTCGACAAGAAGACGCTGCGTGCCCGGTACCGGGAGGGGGCTTCCGCGTAGGGTCGGCCCATGACTGCCGGTAGCGACCCTGACCCGGATCGAGAGGAATCGCCGACTTGGCGTGGGCGGCGAATCGGGCTCGCTGCTGTACTGGCATCGGCCGTAGTGCTCGCTCTGTACACGATCGTGTCGCAGTTCCTCGCGATCGTTCCCAGCGATTGGCTCGGGTGGGCCCTTCGAGTATTTCCCGTGCAGTCGGGCATCGTGTTGATCGGCACCGTGCGCGACGTCCTCGGCGTCTACAACGTTCTCATTGCCGTCGTCGGTCTCGTCCTGGCAGGCGTCGCCTACCGTGCGACTTCGCGGCGGCGCACCGGGACGATAGCCCTGGCCGCTACGAGTGGGGTCGGGTTGTTGTGCGCCGTGGTGACGACCGCGATGCTCGCAGCGACGGCACAAGGCTACGGTGCGTCGCCGTTCCTTCCCACCGTTCCGTTGGCCGGCGACCGCGGGACACCGGACCGAACAGTGACATTCGGCAGCCCGGACGGTGTCGATCTCGCAGCCGACCTCTACCTCCCGGCGGGCAGCGACCGGAGGCCACACCCGGTTGTTGTCAGCATCCACGGCGGCGGATTCTCGGCCGGCAACAAAGGCCCCAACGCATACAACCGATTCCTCGCCGACAACGGATACGCAGTCGTCGACATCGACTACCGCCTCGCCACCGAGGATTTCCACAACTGGGACTCCCAGGTCGACGATGTCGGGTGCGCGCTCACTTGGCTCACAGCGAACGCCGACGAGTACGGGTTCGACCTCGATCGGGTCGCGGCGTTCGGGGCATCCTCGGGCGGCAACCTCGCGATCGATGCCGCGTTCATGGCGGCCAACGGAACCTTGAAGCCAACCTGCGGTGATTCGGCAGATCTTCCCACCGTACGGGCTGTCGCGGCGGCCTACCCGGCCGTGGATCTCGTCGCACTGCAGGAGGATTCGAGGTACGGCGAACGGATCGGGGATCTGTACGTCGGGGGACCACCTCAGGAGTTCCCCGAGCGCTACCGTGTCGCGAGTTCTGCCGAACACGTCAGCGAGCAGTCACCACCCACACTGATCTGGCAGGGCAGCCGCGACCACATAGTCTTTCCGGGGCCCGTCCGAGAGTTCGCGGACGAACTGACACGACGCGCAGTGCCCAACCGATACATCGAACTTCCCGGCATGGAGCACGGGACAGGAGACTCGTCGGCAGCCGTCACCTACGGTACTGCTGCGGCGCGCGCCCAGATGCTCGCCTGGTTCGACGAGCATCTGGGCTGACGTTCCGGGGCCTATTGGGTGGCGCCAGCCCAGGTGTCCGGGCCGAACACCTCGTAATGGATGTTCTCGGCGGGGACGTTGCGTTCGAGCAGAGACTGCTTGAGCGACAGCATGAAAGGCAGCGGCCCGCACAGGTACGCGCGAGTATTCGGGTCGAGGGCGATTTCGGAGAGGTCGGCGCGGCCTTCGCGCGCCGAACCCAGGTGATCGCGCGCTCCCAGATCCTCGTACCACTGATGAACCTCGGCCGACGGGATGCGTTCGACCAACTGCTTCAGCTCGATGCGGTGCGCATGATGCGCGGCCGACCGATCGGCGTGCAGGACGGCGACCTTGCGGGAATCGTTGGTCTCCGCGAGGTGATCGAGGATGCCGATCATCGGAGTGCACCCGATACCGGCAGACGCGAGCAACAGCGGTCCACCGTCGTCGACCAGCACGAGGTCACCGAACGGCAGGCTGACTGTGAGTTCGTCACCTTCGAACACGTTGTCGTAGAGGTAGTTCGAAACCTCGCCTGCAGGCTCGCCGGCCTCCGACCTCTCTGTGATCCGCTTGACCGTCACACGCCAATCGCCGTGTGCCGGGGCCGAGGACAGACTGTACTGGCGGATCTGCCGGGCACCGTCGGGGAGCGTGATCGCCACCGAGACGTACTGGCCGGGGGAGAACGCAGGCAGCGGCTGCCCATCGGCGGACGTGAGCACGAAGGACACCGAATCCGCGGACTGGTAGGTGCGCTGCTGCACCTTCACCGAGCGCCACACGTCACCGGGCTTCACACCGGCCTTCTCGTACAGCCCCGCCTCCATGGCGATCAGTGTGTTGGCCATCAGCCAGTACACCTCGTCCCACGCGGCCGCGACCTCTGCGGTCACCGCATCACCGAGGATCTCGACTATCGCCTCGAACAGGTACTTGTGCACGATCCAGTACGCGTCCGGCTCGATGCCGAGAGAAGCGTGCTTGTTCGCGATCCGGGACAGGATCGCGTCGACCTTCGCCTGGTCCGGCTCGAGCTGCAGCGTGGCGAAGGCCGCGATGGAACCGGCGAGGGCCTTCTGCTGCTCACCCTGCTTCTGATTTCCACGGTTGAACAGATCGCGTTCGAGCTCGGGGTGAGCTGCGAAGAGCCTGCGATAGAACAGGGGCGTGATGTCTCCGATCGCACCCCCCACCGCGGGGAGCGTCGCCTCGATCACTTCTCTGGACTTGTCCGACAGCACAGTGGTTCTCCGTTCGTTCGCAGAATGGTCAGATCTGCTGAGCGTCGGACTCTCGGGCTGGGAGAGGTGCTTCCGGCGTCAGCTTCGAAATGAGAGTTTCGAGTTGGGCATGGGCGAGCTCGGCGTAGTTGCGCATCTCGTCGATGTCCGGCCCGGGCGGGGCCGTGCGCACGTCTTCGGCCTTGTCCTTGGCCGAGTCTTCGGTCTTCGCGGCGAACTCGCTCTGGGCTTTGTTCAGGCTTTCCGCGCGAGCTCCGAGTTCCCGTGCGTTGAGCAGGATCTCCTGAAACTGGCGCCGCGCACTCGTCACCAGCTCCTGCGCGTATCGGTCGGCCTCCGCGATCGTCTGATCGGCGGATGCCTGTGCCTGGCTCAGGAGGTTGACCGCGCGCGGGTCGATGCCGTCGCCGCCGTTGCTCTGCGCTGCATCGCGGAGGTGCTGTACCTGGCGGCGTGCGTCGTCGCGTTCACGACGAACCACGGCGAGCTCGGCTGCCGCCCCCGCATTCGGCCCCTGTGCGGCCTGAGCGTTTCGCGCGAGCTGTCCCTCGAGATACCGGACCCGTTGCCGCAGTTCAGCAACCGCTTGGCTATCGGGTTCGGGAGTTGGCTGGCGAGTTGACGCCTGCACCCCGTCGAGCGTGCGCGCCACCTCGTCGAGGAAGTCGTCCACCTCGGCCATGTCGTAGCCCTGCTTGAGCCTCGACGCGTGCGAGAACACGGCATTGCGAACGTTGTCGGCACTTAACGCCACGTGAGTACCTCGGTTGGTCGTTGTGTAGCGGTTGCGGAGTCGGGCGAGAAGTCCTCATGACGAATGGCGTCGGGGTCGAGGCCCGTGCGGACGAGCTCCCCGACCGAGTGCCGAACCATTCCTTTCGAGCCGCAAACCAGGGCGGTGTAGCCCTCCCACCAGTACATTTCGGCTGCAACCGTGCCCACGAGGCCACGGTGACCGGTGTAGGTCGGGTCGTCCGACACCACCGGTATGTAGGTGAACCAGGGACGAGAGTTCATGTGCGTCAGGTAGGCGTGGTCGTACAGATTCGGCCGGTAACGGACGCCGTGGAACAACAGAACGTTCGGAGCGCCGCCGGACGTGCCCCATCGATTGTCGAGTTCTTCCACCACGGCACGCAGCGGCGCGAGGCCGGTGCCACCGGCCACCATGAGCAGGTTTCCGCTGTGCTCGGCGTCGAGGGTCAGCTTCTTTCCGACCGGCGAGCCGAGCCTGATCCGGTCACCGGGCCGCATGTTCCGTGCCAACTCCGGACTGACCTGACCACCGGGAACGATCTCGACGTGGAGTTCGATCGTGCGATCGTCACGCGGGGCATTGGCCGGACTGAAGTACCGCCACGTGCGCGGCCGCTGCGGAACCTCCACGGCCATCGACTGTCCCGCTTCGAACGGGTACGGCCGGTCGGTGCGCACTTCGAGGAGAGTGATATCGAGGCTGTGACGCTTCACAGCGGTGACCTCGGCGTCCCACCACGGAGGTGACGTCTGCTCCGAGGCCTGCGCGGCGGCAAGCATGATCTGGGCGACGGCGCCGTAGGCGGCTTCCCACTCGGCGGCGAGCTCCGAGGTCCATGCGGGACCGAGAAAATGGGCGAGAGTGGCGAGAAGCGAAGCGCCCGCAGCAGGGTAATGCGCTGCGACGACCCCGAATCGGCGATGCTCACGACCCAGCTGTTCGAGGTAAGAGGGATCGGTGGGCAGATTGTCCACGTCCGCGATGATCCGCCCCAGCGCTGTGAAGAAGCGGTCTCGCTGCGTAGCCATCACCAGTGGGAACATGTCTCGCACTTCGGGGTGCGAAAGGAACAGGTGCGAGTAGAAGTACTGACTGGCCGCGTCGCCTACCTCGACGACCTCGGCCCAACTTTCCTGCAGCGCTGCGCTGTTCATGTTGCGCCTAGGGGCATTGCTCGTACCTTTCACTCCCGCGGCACCGTCACGCCGCCCCGAGAGTTAATCGGTAACGCTCTCCGTTCGCAAGTTGTGCAATTTCAGGACACTCACGATTTGCATTGAGCCACAACACAGCAACAGACCCGAAGTCGGGGTCGATTCGACCGGTGGACCGTCAGTAGGGGTCGTAGAGAATGTTCTCCTCCGGGGTGCCCGTCGCATGGAGGCGATCGAGGGTTGCCCGGACCATCGCCGCCGAGCCGCAGACGAGCACCTGATGGTCGACGAACGCACCGTACGAGGTGACCACATCGGGCAGTGTGCCCTCGATCAGATCGTCGACCCCGAAGCCGATGTCCGAGCGAACCGACTCGTACCACTCGTCACCCCATTCTGGGTCGTACACCGACTCTACGACCGGGATCACCGTGAGCCACGGAAGGTCTCGAAGAAGCAGATACAGCATGTCCGACGCGTACAGGTCACGCGGCGTGCGGTCACCGATGAAGAGGAACACCTTCGGTGGGTTCTCGCGCCGGGAAAGGTCCAACAGGATCGAGCGAAAAGGTGCAAGACCGGTGCCGCCTGCGATCATCACGACGTCACGGCCACTGTCGTCCACCGACATCGCCCCGCGCGGGTCCATGATCTGCCACGTGTCACCCGGTGCGGTGTCGGCGACGATCGTGCCGCTGACCCACCCTCCGGGAACCGAGCGCACGTGGAACTCGAGCTTGCCGTCCAAAGAGGGAGGCAGCGCCGGCGACAACCTGCGAAGCAGGCGGGGGTTCTGCGGAACGCTCACGTCCACGTACTGCCCCGGTTCGAAGGGGACATGGTCACCGACGAGGCGAACCACCGCAAGATCGTGTCGCAGCCGATGGTGCTCGACCACCGTTGCCGTCCAGGTGGACTCCATTGTTCGATACTCCCGACTGTCGAAAACTGGCTCGGATCACACGAGCGGATCGTGGCTGATGATGTCCAAGGGGGTGCCGCCACCCTGCAACGAGTACACGGTGGTCTTGATCATCGCCGGCGAACCGGAGATCTGGATCTGGCGGTCCGCCCACGAGCCGAACTGCGCGACGACCTTGCCGAGCGGTCCGCGCAATCGTTGATGCATCCCTGAGGGCGGCTGTGCTTCCTGCGCTGTGTGCCACCAGGGGTTCTCGTTCTCTTCCGAGACGGGCACCACGGTCAACCACGGATTACTGAGCGAGAGTTGCCACAGCGTCTCCAGGTCGTACAGATCGCACGGGAACCTGCCGCCCACGAAGAAGTGGACACGCGGATTCTGTGACCGCATCGCCATTTCCATGATCTGTGCACGCAGCGGTGCAATGCCCGTCCCCGAGCCGATCATCAGGACGTCGCGGTCGGACGATCTGTCGACCTCCAAGCCGCCCAGGGGTGAACTGAGCAGCCAGCGGTCGCCGACCTGTGTCTCCGACACGATTCCCGGGCTGACCCAACCGCCCGACACCCGGCGAACGTGGAACTCGAGCTGGCCGTCCGGGTTGGTCGGAATCGCGGGTGACAGATACCGCCACATACGGGGACGCTGTGGAACCTGGACGCCGAGGTACTGCCCGGCTCCGTAGGGGATCGGGGTGTCGCATTCGAGCCGCACCACGGCCAGGTCGTCGAGCTTGCGTTCGTGGCTGACGACGGTGGCACCCCACACGGCCGGAGTGTCGTCGTTGTCCGCGGCATCCGCCATTGTCTCGGCTATCGCGGATGCGAGATCGCGCCACGCGACGGTGAGCGACGGCGTCCAGATCGCCTCGGTGAAGGCGCGATGGGCGGCGATGACGAGTGGGTTCACGATCGATCGGTAGTGATGGCCTTCGACACCGAACTTGCGATGGTCGCGGCCGAGTTGGGCGAGAAACGATTCCAGCCGTTCCGGATCGTCCAGGCTCGTGACGGCGAACTCGACCGCGCGGAAGAAGCGCTCACCCTGCCTGTCCATCGAAGCGGGAAAAAGCGAACGGTAGTGCGGGTTCTCCGCGAAGAGGGTGCCGTAGAAGTGCGTGGAGAGCAGCCCGGGCCCGTGGGAAGTCGATCGTATCGAGGCGAAGCTGGCCCGCAGTCGTGCGATCGTCGCTTCGTCCAATGCCCGGATCAATCCGTGCTCCCCCTGTCGTCGATCGCCGCGGTTGGTCGCCGAGGTCCATGTCCGCCTGTCGTGCGGCGCCCTCGCGCACCCGCATTCTATCCCGTGTCGGCGCGACACTCGGCTCGAGGATTGTGTGGTGATTCGTCCTGTTGTCGGTGTGAGCACTGGGAATTACCATGAATCGGCACGGGGTGTGGTGCGGATCGGGGTTTCCGTGCACTATTTGTGTGGGCGCGTGCCAAGATGTGCGGGCAGAGATGCCCCGCGGGAGGCGTCGGTATGGAGCGGCCCGGGTCGGGTCGACGGATTCTTCAGGGGGATTCATGGTTTTCGGTGTGCTGGGCAGAGCGAGATCTGCCGCGTGTATTGCGGTCGTGACGCTCGCTGGAATGGCGGTGTGTGGGCCGGTGGCCGCCGCAGACCCGAACAGCTCCGGCCTTGCGTCGGTATCGGAGGTGAAGGCCGCCGCCGAGAAGGCGCCCAACGGATCGAACCTGCGCGAGGCCGAGGAGCACTCCGACCGCCAACTGAACCTCACCGTCCACTCCGCCGCGATGGACAAGGACATCACCGTTCGGGTTGTGCGTCCCAAGCCGGAGACGGCGAAGAAAGGACCGCAGTCGACCGTCTACATGCTCGGCGGGGTCGAGGGAAACTCCGAGAAGTACGGCTGGGAACAGATGACGGACGTGGAGGATTTCTTCGCGGACAAGAACGTCAATCTGGTCATCCCGTTCGGCGGCGAGTCCAGCTACTACACAGACTGGCAGCAAGACGATCCCGAGCTCGGCCGTAACAAGTGGAAGACCTTCCTGACCGAGGAACTCCCACCCATAGTCGACTCGGCATTCGAGACCACGAAGAAGAACGTGCTCATCGGCTTGTCGATGTCGACCACCGCAGTGCTCAACCTCGCGATCGCAGCACCCGACCTGTACGAGGGCGTCGGCGCGTACAGCGGTTGTGCCATGACCAGCGACCCGGTTGCGAGGCGCTTCGTCGAGATCACTGTGTCCGACTTCGGTGGCAACCCGGTCAACATGTGGGGTGGACCCGACGATCCCATGTGGGTTCGCAATGATCCGTACGTCAACGCCGAGAAGCTGCGCGGCACCGCGCTCTACATTTCCTCGGGCACGGGGCTGCCCGGCGAGTTCGACCGCATCGATGCGCCGAAGGTCGCGGGTAATCAGCAGACTCTGGCCACTCGCGTCGTGGTGGGCGGCATTCTCGAAGCGGTCACGAACGAGTGCACCACCCGCATGGCCGACAAGCTGAGTGGACTCGATATCCCCGCCACCGTGAATTTGCGGCCCAACGGAACGCACGTGTGGGAATACTGGCAACAGGACTTGCACGACTCCTGGCCGATACTCGCACGGTCGCTCGAAGATTGATTTCGAAGATTTTCAAAGTTGAGCGGAACAGACTCAACCTTTCGGGCGTTGAACGGGTGTAAGGATCGTTCGGGTACGCCGGTGCACGAACGAGATCACGTTCGACAGCCAGGAGAGGTGACCAGTGGATTCGTTCAACCCGACCACCAAGACTCAGGCCGCGATGACCGTTGCGCTTCAATCGGCGTCGGCATCCGGCAACCCCGACATCAGGCCCGCACATCTACTCGCGGCCCTGCTCGATCAGACCGATGGCATCGCCGCGCCGCTGCTCAAAGCAGTCGGCGTCGATCCCACGGCAGTCCACCGCGAAGCACAGACGCTCGTGGACAAACTCCCCAAGACCAGCGGCGCCACCACCACACCGCAACTCGGTAGGGAGGCACTCGCGGCTCTGACCGCGGCCCAGCATCTGGCCACGGAACTCGACGACGAGTACGTCTCGACCGAGCACCTGATGGTCGGGCTAGCGTCCGGTGATACCGACGTGTCCGCGCTTCTCGCCCGCCATGGCGCGACTCCCGAGGCGCTGCAGGATGCCTTCACCACTGTCCGTGGTAGCGCGCGCGTCACCAGCCCGGATCCCGAAGGCACCTATCAAGCCCTCGAGAAGTACTCCACCGACCTCACCGCAGCTGCACGCGGCGGCAAGCTCGACCCCGTCATCGGACGTGACAACGAGATTCGCCGAGTGGTGCAGGTGCTGAGCCGCAGAACCAAGAACAACCCGGTTCTGATCGGTGAGCCGGGCGTCGGCAAGACGGCCATCGTCGAAGGCCTGGCGCAGCGTATCGTTGCCGGCGACGTCCCCGAGTCGTTGCGCGGCAAGTCCGTCGTGTCACTCGACCTCGGGTCGATGGTCGCGGGTGCCAAGTACCGCGGTGAGTTCGAGGAACGACTCAAGGCGGTCCTGGACGACATCAAGGAATCGGCCGGTGAGGTCATCACGTTCATCGACGAGTTGCACACCATCGTGGGCGCCGGCGCGACCGGTGAATCGGCGATGGACGCCGGCAACATGATCAAGCCGATGCTCGCTCGCGGTGAACTTCGTCTCGTCGGCGCCACCACGCTCGAGGAGTACCGCAAGTACATCGAGAAGGATGCTGCGCTCGAACGCCGATTCCAGCAGGTACTTGTCGGCGAACCGTCCGTGGAGGACACCGTCGGAATCCTGCGCGGACTCAAGGAGCGGTACGAAGTACACCACGGTGTGCGCATCACCGACTCTGCGCTGGTGTCGGCGGCAACCCTCAGTGACCGCTACATCACCTCACGGTTCCTACCCGACAAAGCCATCGACCTCGTCGACGAAGCCGCGTCCCGGCTTCGGATGGAAATCGACTCGAGGCCCGAGGAGATCGATTCCGTCGAACGGATCGTGCGCCGGCTCGAGATCGAAGAGGTGGCCCTGCAGAAGGAGCAGGACGCCGCATCGCAGGAGCGGCTCGAAAAGTTGCGCCAGGAGCTGGCCGACGAACGCGAGAAACTGAGCCAACTCACCACCCGCTGGCAGAACGAGAAGCAGGCCATCGACTCGGTCCGCGGAATCAAGGAACAGCTCGAGAACCTGCGCGGCGAGTCCGACCGCGCCGAACGCGACGGTGACCTGGGCAAGGCCGCCGAGTTGCGGTATGGCCGAATCCCGCAGCTCGAGAAGGAGCTGGCGCAGGCGGCAGAAGAATCGGGCACGGCCTCCGACGGCGACGTGATGCTCAAGGAAGAAGTCGGACCCGACGACGTCGCCGACGTCGTTGCAGCCTGGACCGGCATTCCGGCCGGCCGGATGATGGAGGGCGAAACCGCGAAGCTGCTGCGCATGGAAGACGAACTCGGACAGCGAGTCGTCGGCCAGCACGAGGCGGTACAGGCGGTGTCGGATGCGGTGCGCCGGGCGCGTGCCGGGGTCGCCGATCCCAACCGCCCGACCGGTTCCTTCCTGTTCCTCGGTCCGACCGGTGTCGGTAAGACCGAACTCGCGAAGGCACTCGCCGATTTCATGTTCGACGACGAGCGCGCGATGGTTCGTATCGACATGTCCGAGTACAGCGAGAAGCACTCGGTGGCGCGGCTCGTCGGCGCGCCTCCCGGCTATGTCGGCTACGAGGCCGGCGGCCAGCTGACCGAGGCGGTACGTCGCCGCCCGTACACGGTAGTGCTGTTCGACGAGGTCGAGAAGGCGCACCCGGACGTGTTCGACATCCTGCTCGCTGTCCTCGACGAGGGCAGGCTCACGGACGGACAAGGTCGCACGGTCGACTTCCGCAACACCGTCCTCATCCTCACATCGAACCTGGGTGCGGGCGGAACCCGTGAACAGGTGATGGAGGTGGTGCGGCACACGTTCAAGCCCGAGTTCGTCAACAGGCTCGACGATGTGGTCGTGTTCGATCCGCTGTCGGAGGAGCAGCTCGAATCGATCGTCGACATCCAGCTGGCTCAACTGTCGAAGCGTTTGGAGACGCGGCGCCTGACGCTCGACGTGTCCGACCCGGCCCGAGCGTGGCTCGCGGCCCGCGGTTACGACCCGCTGTACGGTGCCAGACCACTGCGCAGGCTGGTGCAGCAGGCCATCGGTGACCAGCTCGCGAAGCTTCTGCTGGCCGGTGACGTGAAGGACGGCGACACGGTGAAGGTCGGGGTCGCCGAAGACGGCGAACGCCTGGTCCTCGCATAGTTTGGAGGCAGTCCGGCGCCGACGAGAATCGTCGGCGCCGGTTCGCGTTCGTGCGCCCGGCTGTCTTCACAGGGATGTCTTAACTATCGTCTCTACGCTGACAGCGGCGATCGTGCGTACCTACAGCAGTAAGGGAGGGGAACAATGACGAACCCCGACGATCCGCGCACTCCTCAGGAGCGTGCCTACGACCCCGGCGAAACAGGTGACAGCCCGACCGAATACGTCGAGCAGCCCACGCAGCACTTCGAGCAGCCCACGCAGCACTTCGAGCAGCCCACGCAGCACTTCGAGCAGCCCACGCAGAACCTGGAACAGCCGACGCAGCAGTTCTCGACGTCGGATCCCACGCAGGCGTACGGGCAGGCCTACAGCCAGGCGTATCAGGCGCCGCAGCAGCCGTACCCGGGGGCGCCGCAGAACATGAACCAGACGCAGGCGTTTCCCGCCTACGATCCGCGCTTCGATCCCCAGGCGCAGCCCAATGCCACCCAGGCGTATCCGCCGTACGGTGGGCCGCCCGGGCAGCCGCCGTACGACGCGCCCCCGCAGTCGCCCGAGGAGCCACCAGAGGACGAGAAGAAGGGTGGCCTCGGCAAATGGATCGCGCTCGCCGCGGGAGCCTTCGTCCTCATCATCGTCGTGCTCTTCGGGATCTCGGTGATGGGTTCGGGTGGTGACAATTCGTCGACGACAGCGGCACCGCCCACCACCTCGCAGCAGCAGGCCCCGACCACGACACCGTCGCCGACGCCATCCGAGAGCGAAGAGTCGACGGCGCCGGAGAGTTCGCCGCTCGAGCAGGTTCCGGGTGGTATCGGTGAGGCGCTCGGCGGATTGGGCACCACCATGGGCACCGTCAGTGCCAACGAAGGTGGCACCCTCACTCTCGACGGGATCGGTGGTTCGGCGGTCACCGTCGTCACCACCCCGGAGACGCGGGTGATCGGCCTGTCCGGTGGCGAAGTTGCGGACGTGAAGCCCGGTGACCGGGTCGTCGTACAGGGCACCGAAGTCGAGAACGGCACGATGACTGCGGACATGATCCTCAACAGTGCGATTCGCGGCAGCGGCGGAAACTAGCCCACCCCCGACGAATGTCACACCGGTTCGCGTGAGCTGAACCCGTGTGACATCGGTCAGGGAAAAAGGGGCGAATCCTGCGGCGTGGACTACGGCCGCGCGATTCGAACCGCTAGGCTGATCACCGATGACGGGAATGTGGTTTCTACTCGCGCTGATAGCACTCTTCGGCGCATGTGCGCTGCTCTATTTCGATAGGTCGCGGCGGGACCAAACAGGTCGAGTACGTCAGATCTGGGCCAAGGCTCAGGGCTACAAGTACACCGAGACGGAGCCGCAGCTCCCCGGGCAGTACCACCGAGCCGTGATGGCCAAGCAGGAATACCTCGACGCCATCGACGTCGTGCGGGGTGAGCGCCGAGGCGAATCGTTCGTACTGTTCGACCTCGAAGACACGGCCACCATCGTCGCTGTGAAGCGTGATGTCGGTTCCGACGTGGACATCGATCTGCGTCTCAAGTCCACACCCCCGCCCAAGGATTCCGACCTGGAACTGCTCGGTGCGATGGGCCCGCGGGTGGTGTTCGCGACGGACCTCGAGATTGCGCGTCGCGTGTGCGACCAGCGGATGGTGGCGTTCACCGAATCCGTTCCCCCGCATGTCAACATGCTGTGGAGCGAGGGTGCGTGGACACTCGGTTCCCTCCCCATCGGCAGCTCTGGCCGCGAATGGGACTCGGCGATCGAGACGGTTGCCCGACTCTCCGGAATCCTGCACGTCCTGCCGCCCACCGCCGGTCGTGGCGATTTCGATCGCGATCACCACGATCCGGGTCGACCTCATCCGCGCGATGACGACCGCCCGGTTCGTGGACGTCAGGCGGTTGCTCAGCCGGTCGGAGGCCGTCGGCCCACCGGGCGCCCGCCGATGTCCGGTCGTCCCGGCGAAGATCGAAGGTAGCGGTGTCGGCAGTGGAAGGTCGTCCGGTCGCATTCGTCACCGGCCCCACGTCCGGACTCGGCGCCGGCTTCGCCCGCACTTTCGCGTCGCTGGGTTACGACTTGGTACTTGTCGCACGTGACGAGGTTCGGATGCAGGAACTCGCACTGGACCTGAAATCCCGGTTCGGGACGGATTCGCAGATCATCGCGGCGGATCTCGCGACCGAGGAAGGCCGCGAGGCGGCGTCGTCACGGTTGCGCGACGGTGTGAACGTTCTGGTCAACAACGCCGGGTTCGGTGTTTCCGGCGAATTCTGGACCGCCGACCCGAAGGTGCTGCAATCGCAACTCGACGTCAACGTCACGGCGGTGATGCAGCTGACGCGGGAAGCGTTGCCCGCGATGGTCGCTGCGGCCGACGGCGCGGTGATCAACGTCGCCAGCGTCGCAGGCCTCCTGCCCGGCCGGGGTTCGACCTACTCGGCGAGCAAGGCGTACGTCATCTCGTTCACTCAGGGTTTGTCCGGGGGACTCGCGGGCACCGGCGTTCGAGTCCAGGCGCTGTGTCCCGGATTCGTCCGGACCGAGTTTCACGAGCGAGCCGGTATCGAGATGAGTTCCATGCCCGGTGTGATGTGGCTGAACGTGGAGCAGGTGGTTTCGGCTTCGCTGTCCGATCTCAGATCCGGCAAGGTCCTGAGCGTTCCGGGCATCCAGTACAAGGTGCTGACGACACTGGGCAGGCTCGTTCCGCAGAGTCTGGTGCGGCGCCTCAACAACCTGGTCGGCCGGGGCCGTGGCAGAACCTGACTGTCGGTAGGCTCGACGCTCATGAGCGATCGCGAGAAACTGGCCGGATTGGTACGCGAGCTGGCTGTGGTGCACGGCCGGGTGACGCTGTCTTCGGGTAAGGAAGCCGACTACTACGTCGATCTGCGACGTGCCACTTTGCACAACGAGGCCGGACCGCTCATCGGCAAGCTCCTGCGCGAGTTGGTATCGGATTGGGATTTCGACGCTGTCGGTGGTCTGACGATGGGTGCCGACCCGGTGGCGCTCGCAGTGATGCACGCGTCCGGACGCCCGATCGACTCGTTCGTTGTTCGCAAGGCCGCGAAAGCGCACGGTATGCAACGGCAGATCGAAGGCCCGGACGTCACGGGCAAGCGGGTTCTGGTCGTGGAAGACACGACGACTACCGGCAATTCGCCGCTCACCGCAGTGAAGGCGCTTCGCGGCGCCGGCGCGACGGTCGTGGGTGTTGCCACCGTCGTCGACCGGGCGACCGGTGCCGACGAGGTCATTGCTGCCGAGGGCGTGGAATACCGTTCTTTGCTGGGACTGTCCGACCTCGGACTGGACTAGCCGTCAGGCGCCCTCGGCGCGTATCGGATCGGTGGGACTGAGTGTGAGAGCGGCGATGACGATACCGACCACGACGCCGACGAGTGTGTCCGCGGCGCGGTCGAATGCGACATCGGACGTGATGTCGGCACCGAGGGCGACGAACAGCACGGTGCCCGCTCCCAACACCATGGACGTCACGGCGTACTGCCGGGGCGCCCACAGTTCGGCGAGGATCAGAAGGACGACGATCCCGATCACCAGGTGCCAGTAAAGCGGTCCGGCGGCCAGGAAGGCGATGGCCAGGAGCGCGCCGACGAGATTGCCGATCGCTCGTTGGATGCCCCTTTCAACGGTGTGGGCGAAGCTCAGGCCCTGTAGGGCGGCCACCGCACCGAACATCGCCCACATCGGATGCGCGAGGTGCAGCCCCACCGCGGCGTAACTGGAGATCGCGGCCGCGACGGCAGTGCGGATCGCCGATGCGATCGAGGTGGAGGAGATCAGGCGCTCGTGTGCGGTGGTCCACAGTGAGACAGGCGATTCCACGTGTCGAATCCGGACGGTGTCGCTCGGATCGTAATCCGGGATGTCGCAGGTGCGGCGGATCTTGCGTAGTTCGCGTTCGTGCCGAGTCACGGAGCTGATCCGGTGACTTGCCCCGGCCTCGATCCATTCGTCGACTGCCGCGTCCGCCTCGGCCAGTACGGCGGAAAGAGCGCGTCCGTGCTGGGACGTGGGGTGGCTCAGATCGATCGTCGAATGGGCGTGGGCAAGGGCTCCGCGTGCCCCGACGACGGCTTCTTTGCGGGCGGCGACGTCTCTGGATTCCTCGAACTGTTCCAGGCGGGCGACCGCAGCGAGGGCGCGCGCGACGGCCAGCCGTGCGGCTCCCATCGGGTGCAGAATGCGCGGCGCGAGAGCGGCCACCAAACCGAGTGCGGCACCCGCCACGGCTGCGGCCGTCACGACCGGGACGTCGGCCAGGGTGTTGCTCGGTCCTGCCGCGGCGCTCCCGGAGAGCAGCACCACCACGGGGCCCGGCCCGGTGATCTCGAATGCCGTGAACAGGTGGGCGGCGACTCCCGCCCCGACCGAGAAGGTGAGGAGTTGAATCGCGGTCGGTACGTTCGCGGCGCTCATGAACGAGCCGAGAAACACGAATGCCACCGAGATGGCGCCGTAGATCATCAGGCGCGGCGCGAGGAGGGGCATCGGTTGATGGCGGCAGAAGGCGGCGGTGATGGCACCGAGACCCGCGATCGCGCCGAGCATGGGGTGCCCGAGCAGACCTCCGACGACGAGTGCGATCGCCACCCCGGACCCGACTCGGAGGGCGGGCCCGACGGTCGCGTCGGCGGGTCGAACACGCATGGCGTCGCGCCAGGCTCTTCGGGAGACGGAATGTGAAAGTGCCCCGCGTGAGTGCCGAAAGTGGGTTGTCGCGGCGTTCATCGCGGTAGTGGGCATTGGCTTATTTTACAATTAATTCACTAGTAAAATAGATGAGGGGCCTGTGAGATCGGTCGCTAGGGTGAGTGGATGAGCTCGCACCCTGGCCCCGACGAGGACCACGTCGATCGGATGCGTCGCGAATGGGCACATGCTCGCCCGGACCTCGACACCGAACCGATCGAGGTGATGGCCCGAATCACTCGCATCGGAACCCGGGCTCTACATCAACTCGACAGGGCACTCGAACCCCGAGGAGTGTCACGCGCCGAGTTCGATCTCCTGTGCGTTCTCGCTCGTAACGATCGCCCCCTCCGCACCAGCGAAGTCACCGCGGTCACGATGCTCAGCGGTGCATCCACCACCAAACAGGTCGACCGGCTGGTCCGCGAGGGACTCGTTCAGCGCCGCGCGTTCGAGCGTGACGGTCGAGTCGTACTACTGGACCTGACCGAGGCCGGACGTGAACTCGTCGACCAGGAACTACCCGACCGAATAGGCCGAGAAGCCCGGTTTCTCGACGGCCTCGACGAGGACGAACGAAAGACGCTCGCCGCCCTGCTTCGACGTATCTCGGTGAACGTCGAAGCAGGGGAGCGTCACTGGTAGAGCAGACCTCGGTCAGAATCCGGTCGCGATCTGCCCCGGGTTCCACGTTCCGGACCGCACGGCGGTGCCGGTCGTGGGGTCAGCGGGCACGGCACCCGGATCCTTCGGGGAGTACTGCTCGATCTCGCCCCAGTCGCGGTCCCAATCGTTCTCGAGATAGGACGGGATGGTCCGGGAGTTCAGGAGCATCTCGATCCAGCCGAGAGGTCCGCCGCCGGAGTGGTCCTCCCACAGGTTCGTCGATACTGCACCGGCGCGATCCGGGAGGATGCGGTACTCGGGAACCTCTGCGATGCCGTTCCGGTGATTGAACGGACGCTGGCACGGGAACTGCAGGCCGACGGCCCAGTCGAGGAGAACCGGGCTGTCCGAACCGACGACATCGTCGAGACGTTCGGTGACCGGCACACGTGGTGGCGTGAAGGCGAGCCACTGCTCGGGGCTGCGGTCGGTGTCCGAGGCGACGAGACGAACGACGTCTGCTTCCTGGGGTAACTGATCGAGCGGTACCCGCAGGTTTCGCCAGGACGGAGCCGGGCCGATGTCCATCGGGATCGCCGAACCGAGCGAGGTGACTGCAGAATCCGGCTGGCGGACCCCGTACTCGACCTCCAACGGGAGGCCCGGTGTGATGACGCCCTGGCTGTCGATCGACTGAATACGACCGGCGGCCGCGATCGAGATGAGGGCACCGCGCTTGCCGTCGGGGCCGGCCTGCGGCAACTGGTACCAGCCGGAGGTAAGCTGCGCCGAGGTCTGCTCACCGGGAGCGAAGCTGCCCATGACAGGAGTCGTGGCAGGGCTGAGTCCGAACGGGAGAGCCACCGAGCTGCCGTTGATGCCGGTGTTGCCCGAGCCGCCGCCGGTACCGGCCGGGGTGTTGCTCGAAGAGTTGGCGTTGTCCTGGTTCCGCACCGAGTTGGCCGTGCCGGACGTCGTCTCCTCCTTGTCGGCCTCGAGGTCACCGGCGACGCCGTTGGGCGTGAATCCGGTGCTGTCGGCTCCGCCGAGTGCGGTAGCCGGATCACCCGATACCGGTGCCAGCAGCGAGGCGTTGGCGTCCTTCTCGAGCAGGACGTCGTTGGCGAGGCCGCAAGGCTGACCGGTGACGGCGTCGATGTTGGAGCGGGCGATCGAGAAGGCCGGGTACTGGGCAACGGCGCCCTTGGCCATCGACAGCACCTCGAACACCACCATGATCCCGGCCGCGATGGTCAGCGGAGGAATCGCCCAGAACCGAGCGGAGCGCTTCGATTCCACGACCCCCAGCGGTTCGCGGACGTGGTACCAGATCGCGGCGATCAGCAGCAGCACGGTGAGGCCCAGGAAGGCGGAGCCGGCGCTGATACCTGCAACCTCTACCGGTTTGTCGAACCAGGGCACCCCATAGCTCGACACGTACCACCAGCCGTTGACACTCGTGAAGCACATTGCGAGCAGGAAGCTCACGGCTGCGGCGAACAGTGCGCGATTGCGGTGCGAGCGCAACGTGCTCGCGCTGACCGCCACGGTGGCGAGCACCGCCAGTGAACCGGCGAGACCGGCGTACACACCGAAGTGGTGCGTCCACTTGGTGGGTGTGAACATCATCAGGACCATCGCGCCGAGGGTGATCCCCACGATGCGGCGCGAGGGTCCGGTCGACGTGCCCGGTATGCGGCCGCCCTTGCGCATCATCGTCAGGATGCAGACCGCGAGACACAGCACCATCGCGAACACGCCGAACCGCCTGGCCAGTGATCCGTCGACGCTGGCGTTGAACAGCCACTGGTAGCGCAGGTACTCCTCGTACCAGTGCTGATTCGGCCCGGCGATCTCGTGGGCGTGCTGCATCTGGAAGACGGTGGCGAGTCCTTGGTCCGCGAACACCGCGACGAGCACCAGGGTTCCGGATGCGACGAGCGGTAGCAGCAGCGGCCAGTAACCGACGGTGCGGGCCCGCTCCACCACGACCTTCGTCAGCGGTCGGAGACCGGCGACGAGTGCTGCGAAACAGATCAGTCCGGACGGACCGGCGGTGAGCGTGGCGGCGCCGACGAGAATCGCGACGGCCGCGGGGAGCAGACGACGGGTCGCGATAGCCCGCTCGACGGAACACCACGTCAGCAGCACACCGACCGCAACCGCAGGTTCGGGACGCAGACCGTTGTTGTAGGGCAGCCAGAACGCGAGGAACACGAGGCCACCGGTCCACAGTGCGACCTTGCTGGATTTCGCTGCGGCACCCAGTCGAGGCAGTACCTCTCGGCTGATCACCAACCACGCGACGATGCCGCAGATCAGTGCGGGCAGTCGGACCCAGGGGCTCGCCGTCGTCACATGCGCGAGGAGAGCGAAGAAGTCGTAATAGGGGCTACCGAACGGCGCTTCCGGAACACCGAAGTAGCGGAAGTAGTTCGCCATGTAGCCGGCCTCTTCGGAGGCGCGGGCCATCGTGAACTGGTAGCCGTCGTCGGAGGTGGTGGCGCCGATGAAGTGCCACACGACAAGGGTGCCCAGCACGACGACATCGGCGGCGGTGAACGACCACCACCTGGTCGGCAGGAATCGGCGTGACCGGCGTCCGTCGGTGTCGTCGAGGCGGTGCAGGGCGTACAGCGCGACCACCGTCGCGAGTGCGCCCACGACCATCGCCAGGATCTTCCAGACGGTGGGAGAAGTCGTGAACCGGGTGTCGAGTTCGGCGTTCACCTCGAGGCCGTCGGCCTGCCCGATGTCACCGAAGATGCCGACCGTCTGCGGTCGCAGATCGCCGTCGTACCGGCCGACCGGGCGGTCGCTGCCGGTCACCTCAGCGGTCGTGGACGTAGCGTCCGAGTTGATGGCGATCGTGCATCCGGCCGGGAGCTGGTCGAGTGGAACCGACAGGATTGCGTGGTTGCGGAAGATGACCTCCGCGGCACCCGGTGCATCGTCCGATGCGGCCGTCACCTTGGCGACGAATCCGTACCTCTCGGCGTCCGGGGTACCTGCCGGTGAGGTCGAGGCGAGAAGTCCACCGGTCCCTGCGAGCGACTGCACCGACTCGCACGGAATCGTGGCGTCGAAGGTGAGAGGTGCGTACCCGACGAGCGGGGCCTCGACGTTCTGGCCGCCGGTCCAGGTGATGGTGGCGGTGTCCTGCTTCACGGGGAGGAAGGGCACCGACAGCGTCAGCATTATGCCCAGTAACCCGGCGACGATCGCGACGATCCGCATGGATCGGAGCGATCGGCCCCCACCGGGGGTGGCCCCGGGCTTGTGATTCGGACGGTTTCCGGGAGGTGTTTCCGCTCCCACAACGCTGTCGTTCACGACCACGCATGCTAGCCGACTGGTGAGTAGGTACCGGATTCGCGCAGGTAGCGGGATTCAGGTGGTGGTCAGTCGCTGCCGGCGGTGACCGCAGCGGCCTCGTCGGCGCTGTGCGGTGCGGGGTCGTGATCGTCGACATGGGCGAGAACCTTGCGGCCCGTCGAGAGCACCAGCACGGCTACGAGAGTGCAGACCGCGCCCACCCAGAACGGAGCGTGAACGTTCGACTCGCCGAGCTTGCCCGCAAGCCAAGGAGCGGCGGCACCGCCGACGAACCGAACGAAGCTGTATGCCGCGGAGGCGGTCGAGCGTTCGACGGGTGCCGAGATCATGACGGTCTCGGTGATGAGGGTGTTGTTGACCCCGAGGAACAGGCCGGCCAGCACGACGCAGACGATCAGAGTCGGCTTCGAGTTGGTGAAGACGGCCATCGTCGCGAGGTCGGCCGCGAAGAGTGCCAGAGCGGCCATCATCGTGGGAAGTGTGCCGAAGCGCTTCTGCAAGCGAGGGGCGAGGAACACCGAGGACACGGCGAGCGCGAGTCCCCATCCGAAGAAGATGAATCCGATCGCGTACGCACCCATGTCCAGGGGGAACGGGGTGTAGGCGAGGAGGGTGAAGAAGCCGTAGTTGTACAGCAGTGCGGTGATGGCCACGGTCAGGAGGCCGCGGTGGCGGAGGGCCTTGAACGGTGCGGTGATCGACGTCTTGTGCTCGGGCGCGGGTGCGGACGGCAGCAAGATCACGATCAGGATGAATGCGACGGCCATGAGTGCTGCGACCCCGAAGAAGGGGGCGCGCCAGCTGATGTTGCCCAGGACGCCGCCTGCCAGCGGCCCGATCGCGATGCCGATGCCCAGCGCAGCTTCGTACAGGATGATGGCGCGCGCGACTCCGCCGCTGGCGGCGCCGACGATCGCGGCCAAAGCCGTGGCGATGAAGAGTGCGTTGCCGAGGCCCCACCCGGCACGGAACCCGACGATTTCGTTGATGGTTCCGGAGCTGCCGGCGAGAGCGGAGAACACGACGATTATGCCGAGGCCGAGCAGTAGCGTCTTCTTCGCGCCGATGCGGCTGGACACGACGCCGGTGACCAGCATGGCGACGCCGGTGACCAGCATGTAGCTGGTGAACAGCAGTGAGACCTGGGACGGCGACGCGTCGAGTTGTTCGCCGATGGGCTTGAGGATTGGGTCGACGAGGCCGATTCCCATGAAGGCGATGACGCTGGCGAACGCCACCGCCCACACCGCTTTGGGCTGATGCAGGAGGCTCGGCGGGGCCTCGGTCCGATGTTCTTCGACGGTCGTGGTGCTCACGGCCACCTCCTTCGATCCGGTTGTCGGTGGAATGTTCAGGAATTGGGGGTGCCCTGCGCCTGCAGGATCGTTCGAAGTTCGTCGAGTCCTTCGGTGAGTCGTCCGATCTGTGCTTCGTCGAGATGCGCGAAGTGCGGAGTGAGCCGGTCCGCGATCTCGGACCTACCGGAGTCGAGGTATCGACGGCCGGCGTCGGTCAGTGCGACACGTACTGCCCGTGCGTCTTCGGGGTCGGAGCTTCGGGTGACGAGGTCGGCCTCGGTGAGCTTGCCGAGCAGGGCGGTAGCCGTCGGCTGGGAGCAGCGGTCGATCCGCGCGAAGTCGCTGATGCGTAGTTCCTCGTGCTCACTCAGCAGGGAGAGGGCGCGCAGCCACGACCGCGGATGTGCGTCGGTGCCGAACGAGGCGACCAGGCGATTGAACCGATGCGAACTGGAAACGAGTTCGATCAGGAGGTTGCGGAGGTGAGGTTCGGCGGTCGGCACGAACGGTAATGTTACCTAAGCTAACTATTTATGTAAAGACTGGTGAGGTTCCTGATGTGTAGGTTCGTGGGCATGCTCGACGCCACCTTCCTTCCACTGAGCAACGAACGCGCTCGCCTGCGTCCGCTTCGATACGACGACGCCGAGGCGTACGCCGCCGGCACGGAAGACTCGGACGTCCAGAGATTCGGGCACCTACCCGATTCCGAGTACACGCCGACCTCGGTGCGAGCGATGATCGACGGCGACGTACGGGCCGGGCTCGAACGTGGGGATCTGGCAGTGCTGGCGATTGCCGACGTGAAGACGGACGACTTCGCGGGCAGCCTGGTCATCTTCGACGTCACCGAAGATCGAGCGGAAGTCGGTTTCTGGGTACACCCGGCCCACCGTGGGAAAGGCATCGCGTACGCAGCCCTCGATCTCGCGGCGCATTTCGCTCGTCGCACCGGCCTGGCGCGGCTCACTGCTCGCACAGCGACCGACAACGCTGCCTCGCAACGGATACTCGCGGGCGCCGACTTCGTCGAAACCGGCCGCGCAGTCGGAAGCGCTCCCTCGGGTGACGACCTCACCCTCGTCCACTACGAACGCACGACCTGACGGCCGCGACCGGCAACGCCCTCAGACCGGGGTCGGATCAGAGGTGGCGATCTCCAGGAGGCGGGGCAAGGATTCCTCGGTCGCGATTCCGGGAAGGATGAACCGCCACAACTCGGCGAGACGGTCGAACAGATCGGCACGGCCGCACATCGCCTGGGACACGAGTTGGAGTCCCGTGAACGAACTCGACAGCACCCGGCCCAAGCCTGCAGCGTCCACGGAAGGTCGAAGCTCACCGTCCTTCACCGCTTGCGCAGCCATCTGTGCAACGGCGTCCGCCCAGTCGATGAACGGTTTCTTGTCCGGGTGCTCGGTGACGCCGATCTCGAGCGACAGCCGGATTCCGGCGCGGGCGATCGGCTCCTCCATCAACTGCCGAGCCATTTCGTGTCCGGATCGGATGATCGCCTCGGTAGCGGTCGACGACGCCGCGACGGCGCGCCCCGCACCTTCCATCGCCATCGCGTGTTGCTCGCCGATGATTGCCTGGGCCAGGGCTTCCTTGGAGTCGAAATGGAAGTACAAGGCACCCTTCGTCACGTTCGCGTACGCGAGGATGCCGCTCAGGCTGGCACCGCCGAATCCGAGTTTGTCGAAGCTTCGAGCGGCACCCTCCATCACCTGCTTCCGGGTGATCTCTGCTCGTGCCTGTTGCGGCATGGCAAGCCTCGCAATCGTGAGTTCGCGCCATCGACGTCGCCTGCAAGTCAACCAGAATTTCGGCGGGTACGTTCCAACCACACCGCGAGGTCAGGAGAAACCATGCACAAGTCGGGTCGGAGCGTCGAACACACGGTGTTCCTGGGAGCGACAGCGGTCACCGTAGCTGGAGCCGTCCTCGGCGTCGAGGGGCTCCAGAAAGTGGCGAAACCGCTGCTCGGGCCTGCCCTCGCCGTTCGGGTCTTGCGTAGACGTCACGAACTAGAACCCGTCGATGCCGCACTCTTGGTCGGGGCCCTCTCCGCCGCAACGGTCGGAGACGTGTTCATGATCGACCCGGACGACGACGCGCGTTTGGTCAGCGGAGCCACATCCTTCGCGGTGATGCAGGCCGGATACTCCACGTTTCTCACGCGGCACGGAGCCCGCCCGAAGGCGGCCGCCGTGATTCCGCGGTTGGCGAGCTGGGCGGGCGCAGCGGGGATGCTCGGCGCGCGCGCTCGTGAGGTTGCTCCCCAACTCGGCGCCTACGGACTGGTGCTCGGCACGACGTCGACCCTTTCGGCAGATCCCGCACTGGCACCCGGGTCCGCGGTGCGCGCGGGCATGGCGGTGCCGTCCCGCGATCCTCGTAGCCGCATCGGACTCGGTGGGCTGTTGTTCACATCCTCGGACGGGCTGATCGTGATTCGAAAGATTTTCGTCCGCGGCAAGGTGGGCCGGGCAGTATCCGAAGCAGTCGTGCTCGGAACCTATGCGGCCGCGCAATTCTTCCTGATCGAAGGAATGCTGGCACTGGGCCGGAAGGGAAGGACTGCGCGACTCACGGGCAGAGCATGATGCGGTCTCGATTGCGTGGGTCCACCCGAACACTCACGGTCTCGCCCGCAACGAATTTCGGAGCATCCTCACGCCGCACCTCGTATACGACTCGTCCGGAGTAACTCGACGAGCCCGGAACGGTGAGACGAAGATCCAGTCGGGTGAGTTCGCCGTTGTCGACGGTGTGCTTCAGTGGTGTGGCCTGTTCGATGCGCGCCCAACCTTCGACGCCGTGACGTTCGAGTTTGCGGTCGGCCCGGGTAGGGCGCTCGGCGAGCATCATGCCCACTCCCAATGCGACACCGAAGGCCGCGAGCAGTCCCATGACCTGGTACGGAACAGTTCCGGGAGGGGTGTGGCCGACGAGCCAGCCGAGCCAGACCGCCAGTACGACTACGTACCCGACAGTGACGAAGCAGACCGTTCGGACGATTCGCGGGTGGTTCATGTCGATCCCTCCATGTCCATACTACTGCGCTCGAAGGCGGCCGTTAGAGTGCAGTGTCGGCCGTTAGAGTGCAGTGCCGACAGGGTCGAGCGTGTGGAGGTAAGTCGGGTGGCGTGGCGTCGAAATTCCGTTTTCCGGACAGCATTCGTATGTGTGGGTCTGGGTGCAGCGCTCGCTGTGTCGGGCTGTGGAGGTTCTTCGGACGTCTCGTCCCAGGCGAGTACCACGCCGACCAGCAGTGCGACCACCACGACGCAGGCGACGACCCCGCCGTCCAGCACGACCACGGAGCTGCCGCCGCCCCCTCCGCCTCCCGTCGAGACCACCGAGGCACCGACCACCACGCTCACCGACGTGGAATTCGAGCGGAACGAGTCGTACTACTTCAGCTCGCCCAGCGGCGGCTTCCAGTGCGGCATCATCAAACTGCCCAACCGCACCGAGGCAGGCTGCCAGGGCGTCACCTCGCCGATTCCCCCGAAACCGGACTCCTGCATGGTCAGCTGGGGCAACGGAATCCGAGTGGAGAACGAGGGCGAAGGAGCGTTCATGTGCTCCGGCGGACTCGTCTACACCTCCGGTGACGAAGGCGGCGATCCCGTCCTGCCACCGGGCAAGGACCTGAGCAAACTCGGCTACACCTGCAAGACCACCGAGGAGGACGTCACCTGCGTCAACGACGAGACCTCGCACGGGTTCACCGTCGCAACCAACTCGAACGAGACGTTCTGACGCCGTGACGGACGCGGAGCAGTCGGGACCCACCGAATGGGGTGAACACCCGAACGGTGTCGGTCCGTGGGAGACCGAACATGCCACCCCGACGCCGACGGACCCGCGGTACGACGCCGACCTCCTCGAGAACGGGGACCGCCGGAACGTCGTCGATGCCTACCGGTACTGGACGCGCGACGCCATCGTCGCCGACATCGACACCCGAAGGCATCCACTGCACGTCGCGATCGAGAACTTCGGCCACGACTCCAACATCGGCACCGTGGTCCGCACGGCCAACGCCTTCGCCGCCGCCGCGGTCCACATCGTCGGACGTCGACGGTGGAATCGGCGCGGCGCCATGGTCACCGACCGCTACCAGCACGTTGTGCATCACGCCGACATCGACGAGCTGATGGAGTTCGCACGCCGGCGCGGTCTCACCGTGGTGGCCGTCGACAACACACCAGGATCGGTGCCGCTCGAAACGGCGAAACTTCCCCGCGAATGTCTGCTGCTGTTCGGGCAGGAAGGCCCGGGTGTCACCGATCGGGCGCGCGAGGTGGCGTCCATGACCGTGTCGATCGCCCAGTTCGGGTCGACCCGAAGCGTCAACGCGGGCGTCGCTGCAGGCATCGCAATGCACGCCTGGATTCGCGAGCACGCCGATCTCGGCGCAGCGTGGTAGCGAAAACAGCCACGGATAGGCAAGATCAACTCTCATGCACGAAGATTGGTCGGCGCGCGCGGATGCTGCAGAGGAAGCGGTCGTCGGTCGCCATCTTCGACGGTTGTGGGCACTACCGGGGACCGGGCTCGGCGTGGTCGCGTGGCCTGCGGTGCGGCGCGAGCGTTTGTTCTTCAGTTGGCACTACTGGTGGCAGGCGCACCTGATCGACTGCGCTGTCGACGCGCTCGAACGTGACCCGACGGCCAAGCGTCGTCGCAGGATCGTCCGGATCGCACGCAGTCACCGGATGCGAAACCTCACCGGGTGGACCAACAACTACTACGACGACATGGCATGGCTGGGGATCGCACTCGATCGTGCGCAGCGCATGCACTTCATCGACAACCGACGCGCGGTGCAGGCACTCGAGTCGGAGTTGTTCGACGCCTGGTCGGGTGAGCACGGCGGCATCCCGTGGTGCAAGGGGTCGGAATTCTTCAACGCTCCCGCCAACGGACCGGCAGGAATCATGTTGGCGCGAACCGGCAGATTGTGGCGGGCGCAGGCCACGGCGGACTGGATCGACGCAACTCTGCGCGACGAGGACACCGGTCTGATCTTCGACGGAATCCACTTGGGTACCGACTTCGTGGACGGACTCGAGCGGGTCGTCTATTCGTATTGCCAGGGTGTGGCCCTCGGACTGGAGACCGAGCTTGCCGCGCGGATCGGCGCACCCCGGCACCGAGAACGTGTCCACCGGTTGGTCGAGGCAATCGATCTGCGGCTCACCGACCGTAATGTCATCACCGGTGGAAGCGGCGGAGACGGTGGCCTGTTCAACGGAATCCTCGCGCGCTACCTGGCGCTCACTGCGGTCATTCTGCCGTGGGAGGGGCCTGGGGACATCGAGGCTCGTGACACGGCCGCACGGATCGTCCTGGCGTCCGCGGAGTCGGCATGGAAGAACCGACTCGACATCGAAGGCCTACCGTTGTTCGGGCACGACTGGCTGCGCAGCGCCCAGCTTCCGGGATTCGGTGCAGGCATCGCCACGTTCGCCGGCGGCACGGTTCGTCCGTCGGACATCGCCGAGCGCGACCTGTCGGTGCAATTGGGAGGTTGGATGCTACTCGAGGCGGCGCACCTCGTTTCCGCCGCCGGCTATCCCCGTTCCTGAGCCTGACCTGGCCTGCTCCCGACCCTTCGGATTCCAACCCAGGCCCTGACCAATGTCACACAGGTTCAGCTCACGCGAACCGGTGTGACATTCGTCGGGGGTCGGGTTGGAATCAGCGCGCTCATTAACGGTTTTCGGCGACTGAGTCCGCTGTTAGAAAATTGGCATGACCGATTCGCCGACGCCCGAGCGTCAACTCAGTCTCAACGCCTTCGTCTATCCCGCGGGTCATCACGAGGCGGCCTGGCGTCATCCGTCCACGACTCCGGAGCGACTCTTCGACGCCGCCTACTACCAGGAGATCGCGCGCACCGCCGAGGCTGCGAAACTCGACGCAATCTTCTTCGCAGACGGGCCCGCGCTCCGTAGCGATGTGGAGCACGGAGCAGTCGGAGTGCTCGAGCCGATCACGCTCCTGACGGCCATTGCGGCGACGACCGAACGCATCGGACTCATCGCCACGGCGTCCACCACCTATTACGAGCCGTACAACCTCGCACGACTGTTCGCATCGCTCGACCACATCTCGAAAGGACGGGCGGGCTGGAACATCGTCACGACCGGAACCGATCTGGCAGCAGCGAATTTCGGTCTCGACAAGCACCCGGATCATGCCGAGCGCTATGCCCGCGCCCGTGAGTTCGTGGATGCCACCGTCAAGCTGTGGGACAGCTGGGAAGACGGCGCCGTGCTGGCGGACGTGGAAGCAGGTCTCTACGCGGACAAGACCAAGATTCACGAGATCAACTTCGTGGGAAGGCATTTGCGGGTCAGAGGTCCCTTCAATGCCCCCCGTACGCCGCAGGGGCATCCGGTGCTGGTGCAGGCGGGCGCCTCCAACGAAGGCCGCACGTTCGCCGGGCAGTACGCCGAGGCGATCTTCACCGCGCATCAACGACTGTCGGATGCGCAGGCGTTCTACGCGGATATCAAGGACCAGGCCGTTCGGTTCGGGCGTCGTTCGGAGCACGTCAAGATTCTTCCCGGGATCAGCCCCTTCATCGCGGATACCGAGGCACAGGCTCGTGAATTGGAACGCGAGTTCAACGAGCTCACCTCGACCGACTATGGACTTGATCAGCTCGAGAACATCACCGGACACGATGTGCGACATCTCGACTTGGACGAGAAGGTGCCTGCCGGAATCTTCGGTGAGGCAGGTGATGTCACCGACAACAAGAAGAGTCGGGTTCAGGTGATCGCCGGAATCGTCGAGCGTGAGGCGCCGACTCTGCGCACGTTGCTGCATCGCCTTGCTGGTGCGCGTGGTCACCGTGTGTTCGTCGGAACGCCGGTTCAGGTGGCGGACACCATCGAGGAATGGTTCACCCGCGGAGCGGCGGACGGCTTCAACGTCATGCCGCCGTACTACCCGGGTGGGCTCGAAGTGTTCGCGAACAAGGTTGTGCCGATCTTGCAGGAAAGGGGACTGTTTCGGATCGAGTACTCGGGCACGACTTTGCGTGATCACTTCGGCTTGCCGCGTCCGGTGAGTCAGTACGCCGACACCGGCGACGTCGCAGAGCTCGCCTGAGGGGGAGGAGAAGAACAGTAATGAAAACGGTTATCATTATGACATGACTGAATCGGCCCTTCCTGTCACCGTCCTGTCCGGGTTTCTCGGCGCAGGCAAGACGACTCTCCTCAATCACATCCTCGCCAACCGAGAGGGGCGAAGGGTGGCCGTGATCGTCAACGACATGAGTGAGGTCAACATCGATGCGGCCCTGGTGGCAGGGCAGGGGCACTTGGATCGAACTCAGGAGAAGTTGGTCGAACTCACTAACGGCTGCATTTGCTGCACGCTTCGCGAGGACCTCGTCGAGTCGGTCGCGCGCCTCGCACAGGAGGGGCGATTCGACCACCTGGTGATCGAATCGACCGGCATCTCCGAACCCATGCCGGTTGCCGCGACATTCGACTGGGAGTTCGAGGACGGGTTCAGTCTCGGCAGTGTGGCTGCCCTGGACACGATGGTGACCGTCGTCGATGCGTCGACGTTCCTCGGTGAGCTGGCGAAGGGGGACAGGCTGGATGCGCGCGACCTGGAAGCCGGCGAAGGCGACGAGAGGAGCATCTCGGACCTGCTGGTGGATCAGGTGGAATTCGCCGACGTCATCCTGATCAACAAGACCGATCTCGTGAGCGAGAGTGTCGCGGGGACTGTCGAAGCCACGGTGCGCAGGCTCAATCCCACTGCCGCACTGCACCGTACGGAGAAGGGCGTCGTGCCGTTGGGTCACGTGCTCGGCACCGGGCTGTACGACCCGGAGGCTGCGGCCAACTCTCCGGGGTGGGCGGAGGAGATCGCCGGTGGACACACACCGGAGACCGAGGAATACGGCATTCGCAGCGTGACCTACCGCGCCTCGCGACCGTTTCACCCGGCACGGCTCGAGGCCGCGTTGGGGCAACTCGCCGGGGTTCTGCGCAGCAAAGGATTCTGCTGGGTGGCGAGTCGTCCGGCGATCGCGGCAATCTGGTCCCAGGCAGGCCCGAACCTCGTCATGGAGCCCGCACAATACTGGGACTCCACCGACGAAACCCCGGGTCAGGAAATCGTGTTCATCGGCGTGAAACTCGACCCGGGCGGGCCGAAGGCAATTCTGGATCCGGCACTGTTGACCGACGAGGAGTTGGCAGCGGGGCCTCGCACATGGGTGACTTTCGAAGACCCACTACCGGCCTGGGAACCCGTCCATCAGCACTGAGTGGTCGGACTACGCCGCGTCACGGTCCCAAGTGGAGACTGCCCAGATCACCACCACGTCGAGCGCGATGACCATGATTCCCCAGATCGGGTAGTACGGCAGCCACACGAAGTTCACGACGATGGAGATTCCGGCAAGTACGACAGCGGTGACGCGCGCCCACGTTGCGCCCGTCATCAGGGCGAAGGCGGTGAGTACCACGAGTACGCCGACGATCAGGTGGATCCATCCCCACGTGGTGACGTCGAAAGCGTAGGTGTATTGGAGCCCGGTCACGAAGATCTCGTCCGAGGCGATGGCAGCAATCCCCTGGAGGACGGCGAGAATGCCGGCCACTGCGAGCAGGATGGCTGCGATCACCGTCGTCAAGCCTGCGACGCCTTGTTTGACAGGATGGGCGCCGGACGCGAAGTCCTGAGCCCTATCGGGTGTTGTAGTCATTGGAGTGTTCCTTCCGTGGGGGTCTCCGGACGATCCGGAGTAACGATCGCGAAGTTCGGGTCCCCGGGGTCGAGGACGACGACGAGTCGTTCGAGCACCGATACGTCGCCCTCGACTGCGATTCCCGCTTCGGCGAGGCCTTCGGATGAGACAGTTCCCATTAAAAGGCGGGGTAAACCGGACCTGGTGGTGGTGACGGTGGCGTCGGGCGTGGCCGATCGAAGATGCGGGCCGTGGGTGAGAACGCCGTTGGCGAGTCGCAAGCGACAACGCTCGTCCACATCGGTCAGAACGATCTCGATGGTGAGGTCCTCGTCCCATGCCTTGGGTCCGTCCACCTGGACAGCCATGGCGTCGAAGAGCATCTCGGGCGTGAGTTGCGCGACGACGTCGGACGCCGAGGTGTCGGTGGGCGTTCCGAACTGGCCGTGGCGCAATTCGGTCGTTCCGGACAGGTACCAGTTGCGCCAGGTTCCGTTTTCGGAGCCGTATCCGAGCTGTTCGTAGGTGTCCGCCAGGAGCTCTCTGGCCGCCGCGTGATCGGGCTGAGCGAAGACGACATGATTGACAACCTGTGCGACCCATCGAAAGTCGCCGGCGTCGAAATACTCGCGAGCTTTGGCGACAACGGCATCGGCGCCGCCCATGAAGTCGACGTAGCGCTTCGATTGCTCGACGGGTGTGTGCTCCCACAGGCTTGCCGGATTGCCGTCGAACCAGCCGAGGTAGCGCTGGTAGATCGCTTTGACGTTGTGGCTCAACGACCCGTAGTAGCCTCGCGCGCTCCACGCGTTTTCGAGGGCGGGTGGGAGAGTGATCTGCTCGGCAATCTCTGGGCCGGTGAGCCCTCGGTTGATCATCCGCAGGGTCTGATCGTGCACGTACGCATAGAGATCCCGTTGCGTGGACAGGAAGCCGACGACGCGCTCGTTCCCCCACGTGGGCCAGTGATGCGACGCGAATGCGACCTCGACCTCGTTGCCGAACAGCGCGACCGTCTCCGACAGGTATTTCGCCCAGCCATGTGGATCGCGGACGACCGCACCACGCAGAGTGAGTAGGTTGTGGAAGGTGTGCGTGGCGTCCTCTGCGGCGCACAGCGCCTTGAAACCTGGGAAATAGATCAGCATTTCGGATGGCGCCTCGGTGTCCGGCGCCATCTGGAAGACCATGCGAACTCCGTCCACGGTGGCGTCCTGGCCGGTCGTCGTGACGATGTCCGTGGGCGCGATGAGCGTGACGGTGCCGGTCGACACCGTCTGCCCCAATCCCGCACCCACTTGACCTGCGGGACATCGATCGAGTGCGGCGCCGTACATGTATCCCGCACGGCGACTCATCGCCGTGCCCGCGTACACGTTCTCGGACACCGCGTGTTCGAGGAACCCCTCGGGAGCGAAGATCTTCACCCGGCCCGTGTCGACCTCCTCCTGGGAGACGAACCCTTTGACCCCGCCGAAATGGTCCACGTGGGAGTGGGTGTAGATCACCGCTTTCACTGGACGATCACCGCGGTGTTCGCGGTAGAGGTCGAGCGTGGCGCGACCTGTTTCTTCGGACAGCAGGGTGTCAACCACGATCACGCCCTCGTCCCCTTCGACGAACGTCGTGTTCGACAGGTCGAGCCCCCGCACCTGGTAGATGCCCGGGACGACCTCGAACAGGCCGTCGATCGCGGCGAGGCGGGACTGGCGCCACAAGCTCGGGTTGACGGTATCGGGTGCTTCGTCTGCGAGGAAGTCGTATGTGGAGTTGTCCCAGACGACGCGACCGTCCGCTGTGGTCACCGCCGGAGGGTCGAGACGTGCAATCAGTCCCCGACCCGCGTCGATGAAGTCCTGGTCGTCGGCGAACGGAAGCGTTTCGCGCATTACCCGCTGCTGTTCGAGGATGCTCGCCGAGGCCGACTTCGCATTGGCTGCCATATGAACGTCTCCCGAGGAATGTGTCAGGACGTGCGTGCGGAGCTCGCCACTCCGTTCGTGAGCGAAACGATCGTCAGACCGACGACCAAGTAGATGACGCCGCTACCGACCCTGGATTCGGTCGTCGCGTCGACAGCGAACGGCCACAGCGCGGCGACCGCCGTGGCAAGGGTCGCGATCCAATTGAAGAATGTCTGGGGTTGCGGTGTCGTCCACGTGAGCAACTGCAGCAGAGCCGCCGCGATCAGAGCTGCGGCGGCCGCGTGTACCGCAATGGTCGTCATCGGTGTGTTTCCGACCCAGTTCCAAGCCGGTGTCACGACGGGAATCTCGAGCAGCCGATCGACCACCATGTACCCGACGATGGCCACCAGTGCCGCGACCACCGCACTTGCGAGGGCACCGGTCCACAACCGAACGATATTCATCGCACGACACCCCTTTCCGGTCGATGCCGGAATGCTCTACTTCGAGCGTAAGAGGGCGGAAGGCCTCGGTGGGCCGAAACAGGGGGTCGAACGTGCGATGGTGTTGCCGGCTCAGGCGTGGTCGGCGACCTCGTCCACTTCGACCTCTTCGGGTGGGCGCGCCATCTCCTGCCGGTAGTGCCAGATGCCGAGGCCGGTGCCGACGATCAGCATCGCCACCATGCCGCCGACGACAGCGGGCATCAGCCAAGACACACGTTGCAGGAAGCCGCCGCCGTAGAAACCGAGCAGGAGTAGTACAGGCGCCCAGATGATCGCGCCGATGGTGCTCGCAATCGTGTACTTGGTGTGGTTCATCCGCGCCGCACCGGCCACCATCGGGCACAGCGTGCGTACCCATGGAATCCAGCGGGCGATCAACACGGACCAGAATCCGTGCTTCTCGAGGAGCACGTTGACTCGGTGCAGATTCTCGTAGTTGAGGTACTTTCCGCCCTTCCGGGCAAGAATCTTGTTCCCGGCGCGGTGACCGATGACGTACCCGACCTGATTGCCGCAGATGGCGGCCACCATCGCACCGAGCGACAGCGACCACACGTGTGCGGCCCCGGAGGCATGACCGGCCAGCACGATCCCGGCCGTGATCAGCATGGAGTCGCCGGGCAGGAAGAGGCCCAGAATGACTGCGCACTCGATGAAGACGAAGCCGACCACGATCAGCCACACCAAGGTCGGGCCTGCCGACTCGAGGGGCCCGAAGGTGCCGGACGCGAGGGTCACCATGTTGCGCGCGCTACCTCGATCGAGATCAGGAAGTGGGGTCGGTGGGGGACGTGACCGTCTCGGTCCCGACAGGGCCCTCTGCGCTCTCAGAGGCGTCCGTGGCCTTACGTGAAGCGAGGATGCGCTTTCCGACCTCGATGATGATCGGCAGGACGGATACGAACACGATCAGCAAGAAGATGACGTCGACGTTGTCGCGAATGAACTCGATCTGACCGAGCAGGTAGCCGAGCATTGTGACACCGGCGCCCCACACGACGCCGCCGACGACGTTGTACGTGAGGAACAGGGAGTACTTCATCTTCGAGGCGCCCGCCACCACGGGTGCGAAGGTTCGCACGATGGGGACGAAGCGCGCCAGCACGATGGTGATCGGGCCGTGCTTCTCGAAGAAGGCGTGCGATTCGTCGATGTACTTCTTCTTGAAGAAGCGGGCGTCGTCGCTCTTGAAGAGCGCGGTTCCACCCTTGGTTCCGATGAAGAAGCCCACCTGATCACCGAGGATCGCGGCGATCGGGATGAGGACCAGCAGTACCCCGATGGGCGCGAAGGGCTCGATCTCGGTCGACTTCGATGCTGCGATCAACCCGGCGGTGAACAACAGCGAATCGCCGGGAAGGAGTGGGAACAGCAGGCCGGACTCGATGAACACCACCAGTAGGAGTCCCACCAGCACCCAGGTGCCGAACGAGTTCAGGAGGTTCACCGGATCCAGGAATCCGGGCAAAAGGGCCAAGTTGGTCACGGATTCCGATGCTGCCTGCACAATCACGGGGCCAAGCGTACCGGCGTTATGTCAGTTTGCCGGAACAAGGCAGGTCACCGTGCGGTAAGCGGGACGGAAACGGTCGTCCGGGGCGGTTGTGAGCGGTCACGGAGGGCGCGATGCAAGGCCACCACTTGCATTACTGCCGGGACTGCAATACTGCTAGGACACCACAACTAGGAAACCGCAGGCCCGCCGTACCCCGACGGTGTGTGCCCAATCGAATTCGTATGGAGGACTGCCGCCGTGCCAATCGCGACTCCCGAGGTCTATGCCGAGATGCTTGGTCGGGCCAAGGAGCACTCCTTTGCCTTCCCCGCCATCAACTGCACCTCGTCCGAAACCATCAACGCAGCCATCAAGGGCTTCGCAGATGCCGGCAGTGACGGCATCATCCAGTTCTCGACGGGTGGCGCCGAGTTCGGGTCCGGCCTGGGTGTGAAGGACATGGTCACGGGCGCCGTTGCTCTCGCCGAGTTCGCACACGTCATCGCCGCGAAGTACGACGTGACGATCGCCCTGCACACCGATCACTGCCCCAAGGACAAGCTGGACGGATTCGTCCGCCCGCTGCTGGAGATCTCCAAGGCGCGTGTCGACGCCGGGCGCAACCCCTTGTTCCAGTCGCACATGTGGGACGGCTCGGCCATCCCGATCGACGAGAACCTGGAGATCGCGAAGGAACTGCTCGCCCTGTCCAAGGCTGCGAACATCATTCTCGAGGTCGAGATCGGTGTCGTCGGCGGTGAAGAGGACGGTGTCGAGGCCGAGATCAACGACAAGCTCTACACCTCCAGCGAGGACTTCGAGAAGACCATCGACGCACTCGGAGCCGGCGAGAACGGCATGTACCTGCTCGCCGCCACGTTCGGCAACGTCCACGGCGTCTACAAGCCCGGCAACGTCAAGTTGCGCCCCGAGGTCCTCGACCAGGGCCAGAAGGTTGCCGCCGCCAAGCTGGGCCTGGCAGACGGATCGCAGCCGTTCGACTTCGTGTTCCACGGCGGATCGGGCTCGCTGAAGTCCGAGATCGAGGACTCGCTGGCATTCGGCGTCGTCAAGATGAACGTCGACACCGACACGCAGTACGCATTCACCCGTCCCGTGGCCGGGCACTTCTTCGCCAACTACGACGGCGTCCTGAAGATCGACGGCGAGGTGGGCAACAAGAAGGTCTACGACCCGCGCAGCTACCTCAAGAAGGCCGAAACCGGCATGGCCGAGCGCGTCGTCGAGGCGTGCAACGACCTGAAGTCCGCAGGGCGTTCGGTTTCCGCATAGTCCGCAGCGCGCGCAGGACGAACATCGAGCCTCCTCCCGAAATGTCGGGAGGAGGCTCGACGTTTCGATGCGCTACTGCGGTGGGTCGCAGACCTTCCAGGTGTCGTCGACCTGCTCGAGATTGAACGTGCGCCACGACTGCTCACCGGGATGGGCGACGGTGTGGGCGTTCACCTGGGCAATCGCGGTGTTGTCGTTGAACTGCACCGCATCGACCTCACCCACCACCGGCAGGTTCTGTTGCGCCGTGGCGACCTTGTGGACGTTGGCGAACTCTTCCGGGCTGATCGTGTTGTAGTACTCGGCGAGCCCCCCACACGTGGAGTTCTGCAACGTGGTGAGGTCACCGTCGCGTAGAGCATTGACGAACGTGTCGATACTGGCCTGCACCTTCGCTTCCGGTGAGTTCTCCGACTGGTACTTCTGATACAGCACGACCGCAGCGATCACGATGACGAGCAGAACCACGACTCCCGCGGTGACGGCGGAGAACAGCCACGTCCGCTCCTTCTTCTCTTTTCCGCTGTCGGGTTTTGCGGTGGGTGCAGCGGCAGCCGTCTCGACGCGTTGCGGTGTTCGCTGTTGTTGCTGCGGGGGGAGAACGCGCTGTGGCTGCGCACGCTGGGCGGGCTGCTGCTGAGCCGGACGGTTCGAGGGAGCCGACTGGGCAGGCGGTGTCGGACGTGCGGGCGGTGTCGGACGTGCGGGCGGTGTCGGACGTGAGGGCGGGGGAGGGTTCTTCGGCTGCGCCGCACCTGCTGCCGGACGCGGCGCAGGCGGTTGCGGCTTCTGTGACGGGATCGCCTCGGTTTTCGCTTCCGAAGCAGGCGAAGCCTGTTTTTCGGAGTCGGCCTTCGGCTTCTGCGTCGGAATGGCCTCGGTCTTCGCCTCCGAGTCCTTGGAAGCGTCCGCAGGTTTGCCAGGCGCCGCAGGTTTGCCAGGCGCGGCAGGTTTGCCAGGCGCCGCAGGTTTGCCAGGCGCCGCAGGTTTGCCAGGCGCCGCAGGTTTGCCGGGCGCCCCAGGTTTGCCGGCCGCTGCAGCGGTGGGCTTAGCGGTATCGGACTTGGTCGCGTCGCTGTTGGCAGCATTGCTCTTGCCGGTATCCGACTTGGGGATCGCGGTTGTCGGAGCCTCGGAATCGGCGGGCTTCTTCTTTGTCGGGATCGCCTGCGTCTTCGCTTCGGAGGCAGGGACCGCGGCGGTCGAAGACTCCGCCTCCTTCGTCTCTGCTTTCTCTACTTTTGCCTCGGGCTGCTTCTTCTCCGTCCCGGGCTTTTTCTTCTCCGCCCCGACTGATGGGGCGGGCGCAGCCTTCTCCGGTGTTGCAGCCTTCTCCGGTGTTGCCGCCTTCTGTGAGCCTTCTGCCCTCTCGGTGCCGGCCGCCTTGTCCGAGCTGTCGGTCTTCTCGGTCTTCGAAGGGGCGTCGGGCTTACCCGATTCTTCGGCCTTTGCCGAACGCTCGGCTGGTGTTTCGTCGTCTTTCGGGTGCTGCACGCGATGCCCCTCGGTCTGCAGAGAAGTTGACTTCGTAGCAGCCTATCGACACGACGGTGTACCGGAGCGCACGACGGGGCCGTGGCGGGGCACAATGAACGCATGACGTCTTTCGGTGACCTTCTCGGACCGCAGCCCACTCTCCTTCCGGGAGACGAGGACGCCGAGTCCGATCTGCTGAATCACAAGGCACCCGCCGAGGTGGCTGCCGAACATCCGACCGCGTCGATCGCCTGGGCCTACCTGGCGGAAGGCGCGCTCGAGGCGGGCGAGACCATCGCCGCCTATGCGTACGCCCGTACCGGATATCACCGGGGTCTCGACCAGTTGCGTCGCAACGGTTGGAAGGGCTTCGGCCCGGTCCCGTACAGCCACGAACCGAACCGCGGGTTCCTCCGCTGCGTCGCGGTCCTCGCGAAGGCGGCGAAGGCGATCGGTGAGGGCGACGAGTACGCACGCTGCCTCGACCTGCTCGAGGACAGCGATCCGCGAGCAGCTGAAGCGCTTGGACTCGGCTAAGCGCTTTCCTCTCTCTCGGGTCCCCGAGGTTTCCACGAGGGCGAGAGTCGAGAAGTCATTGCAGCGGCTGCGGGTCTCCGCATTGCCGATCGTCCAATGTGCGGCCGGAGCCGGCCTCGCATGGTGGGTGGCGACCGTCGTCGTCGGACACTCCGCGCCGTTCTTCGCGCCCATCGCCGCGGTCGTGTCGCTCGGTCTGTCGTTGGGCGCGCGGATGCGTCGGTCGGTCGAACTGGTGGCCGGTGTGGTCATCGGGGTCGGAATCGGTGACCTTCTGGTCTCGGTGATCGGTCGAGGTGTCTGGCAGATCTCGCTGGTGGTGCTGCTGGCGATGTCGGCGGCCGTCCTGTTGAACAGTGGTCCGATCTTCTCGATGCAGGCCGGCAACTCGGCGGTGCTCGTTGCGACCCTGCTTCCCCCGGGTGGACACGGCGGGCTGGACCGGATGGTGGACGCCCTCGTGGGCGGTGTCGTCGGAATCCTGATCGTGGCGCTGATGCCGACGCATCCGGTCGGGCGGGCTCGCAAGTACGCCGGGCAGGTGTTGGCTACTGCGGCCGAGACTCTGCAACTCGTGGCCGACGGCCTCATGGAGAACGACGAGAAGCCGATCGAATCGGCGCTGCGGAAGGCGCGCACCACCCAGGACGACATCGACACGATGCGTACTCATCTTCTCGGTGGTCGCGAGATCAGCCGGATCTCTCCGCTCTATTGGAACACGCGTCGTCGACTGGAGCAGTTGCAGGCAACTTCGGATCCGATCGACAACGCGATGCGCAACATCCGAGTTCTCGCCCGGCGGTCGTTGACCCTGGTCAGAGACGACGAGATCCTGGACCCGCGGCTGGTGGACCAAGTGGAGAAGCTGTCTCACGCAGTCGAAGTGCTTCGGCAGATGGTGATGGCCGATCCCGGTAAGCAGCCGGATCAGGCGGAAGCCGCGCGCGTCCTGCGTTTGGTGGCATCCGGAATGAAACCGTCCGTGGTGGAGAACGCGGGACTGTCCGCGACCGTCGTCTTCGCGCAGATCAGATCACTGATCGTGGACTTGATGCAGGTTGCGGGTGTCAGTCGTATCTCGTCCATCGCAACATTGCCGCCGACCGTCGAACATCCGGCGTATCCACCCACGCTCTGAATTGCAGATACTGCCGCCAGGGCGACGACCCTGTTGAAACACATGCACGATCATGCATATGATCGTCGTTCACGTTCGGGAGGGAATGGACAAGGCATGGGTCACGGGCATTCACACGGCATACCGCAGTCCGGTGCGGATGATGTCGGGCCGTCGAAGGCGCGTATACGGCGAATGGTGATCGCCCTCGTCATCCTGGTGATCTTCCTGATCGTCGAGGCGAGCGTCGGAATCCTCGTCAACTCCCTCGCGCTGCTCGCCGACGCGGGCCACATGCTCACCGACGTCGTCGGTATGTCCATGGGCCTCGTGGCGTTGCTACTGGCGCGAAAGGGCAGTGCGACCGCTGCTCGCACCTTCGGGTGGCATCGGGCCGAAGTGCTGACCGCGATGGCGAACGCCGTCCTTCTGCTCGGTGTGGCCGTGTGGGTGTTCTACGAGGCAATCCAACGAATCGGCGATGCGCCGGAAATCCCCGGAGTCGCACTCATCGTCACCGCAGCGCTCGGTCTCGCCGCGAACATCGTGGTCATGGTGATGCTGAGGGCAGACGCCAAGGGCAGTCTGGCGGTGCGCAGCGCATATCTCGAGGTCCTCGCGGACGCGGTGGGCAGTGTGGGTGTCCTCGTTGCCGGCGGTCTCGTGCTCGCGTTCGGCTGGGGGTACGCCGACATCGTGGTGGCCGTTCTCATCTCGATCTGGGTCGTTCCCCGCGCGATGAAACTCGCTGCCGCGTCTCTACGGATCCTCACCCAGGCCTCACCCGAGCACGTCGACGTGAACTCCGTCGAAGCGGATCTGGCTGCTCTGCCCGGTGTCTCCGGCGTCCACGACCTGCACGTGTGGACGTTGACAACCGGCATGGACGTGGTGACTGTGCACCTGACGGCAGACGGCGACGGTGAATCGGTGCTCCACTCGGCGCGGACGCTGCTCGAGTCGCACGGTCTGTCCCACGCCACGGTCCAGATCGAATCGAACGCTGCGGGTCGTCACTGCGAGAAGGACGTCACTTGGTGAAGCGAGTGACGCCTCGGCCCGGTTGCCAGTGGTCGACGTACAGGTGGTCGTCGTCGACGGTGGTCAGCGTGACTTCCTCGATGTCGAGCTCGAACACGTCGGCCTCGTCGATGTCGTCGGGGTAGTGCGCGACGATCCGATCCTTCTCGGTGCCGACGATTTCGTGTGCCTTCCCGCCGATCTTCGCGTCCCCGCCCTCCATGGAGTGGTGTCCTGGATTGCTGTGGAGGGAGTACCGGGGATCCCGGCGCAAGTCCTCGGCCTTGCGGGCATCGACCATCGACCCGAGAAGCAGGGTGTCCTCGAAGAACTCCACCTCGGTCCCGCTCACCCGCGGTGAGCCGTCCTTGCGGAGGGTGGCGATCACGTGATGTTTGTGCGCATCCAGGCGTGCCTTCACGGCGCGTGCGAGGTCGGGGGATTCGTGCGCGAACTGCGTCCATGTGGTCATGGGTTCAGTGTGCGGGCGAATCACTGACACCTCCTGTCAGTGATTCTGCCTAGACTGCGAAACATGCGATCGAGTCGTCTCGTCGAGATCATGCTGCGCTTGGAGGGAACGCGGGGATCGACCGCACAGGAATTGGCGGACGCGCTCGAAGTATCCGTGCGGACCGTGTACCGGGATGTGGCGGCACTGTCGGCTGCCGGCGTTCCGCTGTGGACGGAGAGCGGCCCCGGTGGCGGTATCCGGCTGCTCGACGGATGGCAGTCGAACCTCAGCGGGATGACCGGTGCGGAGACGTCCGCGCTGATGCTGCTGGGTGTGCCCGGCATCGCAGACGACCTCGGACTCGGTGACGTGACCGCAGCTGCCAGGTCGAAGCTGCTCGATGCCTTTCCGCTGCCATTGCGTGCCGACGCCCAGGTGTGGCGCGACCGGTTGTACGTCGATGCGCCGGGATGGTTCCGCACTCCGAGTGACACCGGCCGACTCCACGAGGTGGCGAGGGCCGTCCTCGAGGGGTGTGAGTTGCAGATCTCGTACGGTCGTGCCGGCACACGGATCCTCGAGCCGCTGGGACTCGTCGCAAAGGCCGGGGTGTGGTACCTCGTCGCGAGCAACCGGGGGCGCATCCTGTCCTACCGAGTGTCACGAATCGAGGCTGCCGACGTGCTCGACACCGAGGTGACGCGGCCGGACGACTTCGATCTTGCCGCTTGGTGGGCGGACTCGGTCGCCGAGTTCGACCGCTCACTGCTGCGCTTTCCGTGTCGATTGCGCCTGTCCGAGACCGGTCTCCGAAGGTTGCCCGAGGCAGTCGGAACCGAGGCAGCCCGCGTTGAACCCGGACCACCCGACGACATCGGTTGGTTCACCTTCGATCTCCGATTGGAGACCGAAGAGGTCGCGCTCCACCAATTGACCGCTCTCGGTGCAGACGTGGAAGTGGTGGAACCACGGTCACTCCGGGAAGCGTTGCGTGAAGTCGGGACAGCTGTCGCGGCGCGCAACGCCTGAGGTCGAATCGATTGCCGGGGTCGGGGGCCGTCTATAACATCACCGCATGGCAAACCCGTATCCCCGCGTGTACTTCGGTGACCGTTTCGTCGACGCCGGAGAGGCGACCTTGGGTGTCGCCACCTCGGCGCTGCTGTACGGGCTGAGCGTGTACACCGTGTTCCCGGTGCACGTCGAAGGCACGAGCCGTACCGCGTTCCGGCTCCGTGATCACTTCGAGCGTCTGCTCGAATCGTGCAAGATCATCGGCATCGACCAGTTCGCGCCCGAATGGGACTACGAGAAGTTCGTGTCCGTCGCCAAGCAGCTCGTCGCCGAGAACGACCCGCGGACAGACGTGTTCGTGCGTGCATCGGTGCACGTCGATGCGTCGATTCCGGGCACACGGGTGCGTGGCTGCAGCGTGAAGGTCAGCATGTTCGTGTACGACGCCGTTCCGATCGTGCCGCAGGACGGCATGCGGTTGAAGACCAGTGTGTGGCGCCGCATCCCGGACAACGCGATTCCTTCGCGGGCCAAGGTGAACGGCGCGTACGTGAATTCGGTGCTGGCGAAGCAGGATGCCATCGACAGTGGCTACGACGACTGCATCTTCCTCGACGTCAACGGGCACGTGTGCGAGTTGAGCGCAGCCAACATCTTCCTGGTCCGCGGCGACACGCTGATCACTCCGGATGTGTCGTTCGACATCCTCGACGGCATCAACCGCCGCACCTTGTTGACGCTCGCGGAAGAGGACGGAATCCGCTTCGTGGAGCGCGCTGTCGACCTCACCGAGCTGTACATCGCCGACGAGGTGTTCGTGACGGGCACGTCCGCCGGAGTCGCACCGGTCACCGAGGTGGACGGGCGCCTCGTGTCCGGCGGTGCGCACGGCCCGATCAGTACGGCGCTGCGTAAGCGGCACACGGCTGCACTGCGAACCGACGACGTGCACGGATGGGTCACCTCGCTCGCCTGAGTCAGAGCCAGAACCGCATCAACTGTCCACCGAACTGGGCAAACGCTGCCGGAACTCCGGACAGTTCGAACAGCCAGTAGATGGCATCGAAGAAGATCACGTTGATCTCTGGCACGAACAGCAGCGCCACGAGGATCAGCAGTCCGTACGGCTTGAACTGCGCGACCTGGCGCTGGGTGTTCGGCGCGAGGAACGACTCCAGTGCCCCGTACCCGTCCAGGCCCGGGACGGGGAGAAGGTTCAAGACGGTGGCCATCACCTGCAGGAAGGCAAGGAAGCTGAGTCCGGTCCAGAACGCGACGTGCTCACTTCCGAACGCGAAGATCCGGATCACCACCAGCAACACGATCGCCGATACGGCATTCACCGCAGGCCCGGCCAGGGAAACACGTGCCTGTACTCGGGGTGAGAAGAGTCCCGTTCGCAGGTAGACGGCCCCGCCCGGCAGTCCGATTCCGCCGAGCGCGATGAACAGCACCGGCAGCCCGATGGACAACAGAGGGTGGCTGTACTTCAGGGGGTTGAGCGTCAGGTATCCGCGAATCTCGACGTCGGTGTCGCCGTGCCGCCATGCCGTGTAGGCGTGCGCGAACTCGTGGAGGCACAGCGTCACGACCCAACCGGCCACGACCAGCACGATGACGCCGGCATGACCGAGTACGGATCTCGGTTCTGCCTGCCACGCGAGAAGGCCGCCGACGACGGCAGCCGCGACGACCGCGAGAAACACCGGACTCGGACGGACCGACCGGTGGCCTTTCGCGCTCGAAAACGGGATCGTCACCGAACGAGCAGCCATTCCTCGTCGTGGCGGTAGAAGGTCGATCGCTTCAGTGGTCGCGGATTGCGGACGCCGTCGCGGGTGAGCATTGCGGCAGGGGAACCCAACTGGACAGCGCGGCCTTCCAGCCACTTGTGCGGCAGCCACCGCCACCTGGGCGCCGCCGCCGTACGCACACCCGGCATCCGGTGGCTGGGCACTATCGTCACCTGTCGGGTGGTTCCGGAGAACAGCAGGCTGTCGTCGGCATAAGCTTCGCCGACCAGTTTCTCGCCCTCGGGGCCCTCGAGGGTTGCGGCGCCGACCAGTGCGATCCCCGCATCGTCACGGATGAGGGGAACCGACTTCGCCTTGCCCTCGAGGGCGGCCTTCGCGGCCTTCGCGCCGGTGGCCAGCCGGTAGGCGTCGGTGCCCGCGGTGCTGTGCTCGGACACGTACGCCAACTCGATGTGCAGACGGTCCGTGCGCATGAGCCGGGTGAGCGTGGCGGCGAAGGCCGCATCGTCACCCACCACGATCAATCGCGGCTCGGGTACCACCTGAAGCTTCGAGAACGCCTCGTCGAAGTCGTCCTTCTCGGGCAGGGCGGGCACGCGAGTGGCATTGATCGACCCCAGCGGCAGCGGCAACGGCGCGTCGCCACAGATGAGCACTATGGGGGTCAAAACCACTCCTAGCCCGGTCGTCCTGCCGTGAGTCGTTCACAGCGTCCTCGCCGTACCATCCTAGTGGTCGGGGCGGCGTGGCCTCGCAGGCCACACGTGCCCCGCGCGTTCCAGTGGACTGTCGGGTTTGTTCCGTCCGCGCTCGGCTAGACTGTTTCCCCGGCCACTGCCTTCATGCGGCAGGACCACGCAGTCGGACACGACTGTACGTCGACAGTAGGAGACAACGTCATGCCGGCAATCGTCCTGATCGGCGCCCAGTGGGGCGACGAAGGTAAGGGCAAAGCTACCGATCTACTGGGCGGACGCCTGCAGTGGGTCGTTCGCTACCAGGGCGGCAACAACGCCGGGCATACGGTGGTTCTCCCGAACGGCGACAAGTTCGCACTTCATCTCATTCCCTCGGGAATCCTGACCCCCGGCGTCACCAACGTGATCGGCAACGGCGTCGTCGTGGACCCGGGTGTTCTGCTCGAAGAACTCGAAGGCCTCGAGAAGCGTGACGTCGACACCAGCGGGCTTCTGCTCTCGGCCGATGCGCACCTGATCATGCCGTACCACGTAGCCATCGACAAGGTCACCGAACGCTTCCTCGGCGCCAAGAAGATCGGCACCACCGGGCGGGGAATCGGGCCCTGCTACCAGGACAAGATCGCTCGCGTCGGCGTGCGCGTGGCGGATGTTCTGGACGAAAAGATCCTCACTCAGAAGGTCGAGGCTGCGCTCGAGGTCAAGAATCAGATTCTGGCCAAGATCTACAACCGGAAGGCGCTCGAGTCCCAGCAGGTCGTGGACGAAGTCCTCGAACAGGCACAGGGATTCAAGCACCGCATCGCCGACACCCGGCTCGAACTCAACAAGGCTCTCGAGCGCGGCGAGACCGTTCTTCTCGAAGGCTCGCAGGGCACCCTCCTCGACGTGGACCACGGCACGTACCCGTACGTGACGTCGTCCAACCCCACTTCCGGTGGCGCAGCGGTGGGTTCGGGAATCGGGCCGACACGCATCACCACGGTGCTCGGAATCCTCAAGGCCTACACGACTCGTGTGGGTGCCGGTCCGTTTCCCACCGAGCTGTTCGACGACCACGGTGAGTACCTCGCGAAGCAGGGTGGGGAGGTCGGTGTCACCACCGGTCGCGGCCGCCGTACCGGTTGGTTCGACGCTGTCATCGCCAGGTATGCAACACGTGTCAACGGAATCACCGACTACTTCCTCACCAAGCTGGACGTGCTCAGCGGCCTCGCTACCGTGCCGATCTGCGTCGCCTACGACGTGAACGGAGTGCGGCACGAGGAAATGCCCATGTCGCAGACGGACATCCATCACGCCAAGCCCGTCTACGAAGAGATGCCCGGCTGGTGGGAAGACATTTCGCACGCGCGCACGTTCGAGGAACTCCCGCAGAACGCACAGAATTACGTTCTCCGACTCGAAGAACTCTCGGGTGCGTACATCTCTTGCATCGGGGTCGGCCCCGGCCGCGACGAAACGATCGTGCGCCGCGACGTCGTCCGCTGACCTTTTCCGACCAATGTCACACCGGTTCAGCTCACGCGAACCGGTGTGACATTGGTCGGGGTGAGAGTTAGAAGAGGACCGGGTCGTCGAAACCCGGAGCATGTTCGAGGGCGAGCAGTTCCCGTTTGGTGACCGTCCCGCCACCCGCCGAGAACCCGCCGATCCCGCCGCCGCTCGACAGGATTCGGTGACAGGGCACCACGATCGGTAGGGGATTGCGTCCCAGTGCCTGCCCGACGGCTTGGGCCGCGCCGGTGTTTCCGAGTCTGGCCGCAACCTCGCCGTACTCGAGCACCGAACCTGGGCCGACAGTGCGGGTGATCTCGTAAACGGCGCAGTCGAATTCGGTGAGGCCCTCGAAATCGAGGTCGATCCAACGTAGGTCGTCGAGCGACCCCGCGAGGTGGTCGCGGATTCCGTCCACAGCTTGCTGAACCGGTGCTGGAATGGCGTGTTCCATCGCGTCCGGGAAACACTCCTCCATTCGAGCGTGGGTCGATTCGGGTGATCTTTCGGGGAGCTGCACGCCCACCAGGCCCGCCGCTCGCCACGCCACGCCGCAGGTTCCGAGCGACGTGTCGAACAGTGCGAATCCGGTGGTCACTTCTTCAGTATGCGCTGCATACCTCGGGTTCACCGACTGTTGGCTTCGATCGACGATCTTCGAGAAACTACTTCAGGAGGAGCTTCCGATGTATCTGTCTCGCCGCGCCGTGTTGCGTGCCACCGCACTCGGGCTCATGTCCGTTCCCGTCGCCGCCGCATGTTCGGGGGAGTCCGGTCCTGTTCTCGTTCGGGATCGGCCACGTCTGACGCATGGTGTCGCTGCCGGTGACGTGCGTGCGGACGGTGCTCTGATCTGGGCTCGGTCGGACCGCCCGGCCAAGCTGATCGTCGAGACGTCTGCGTCCGAGTCGTTCGCGAACCCCGAACGGTTCGAGGGTGGCTTGCTCACCCCGGACACGGACGGAACGGGGAGACTGCGTATTTCGGGACTGCCGTCGGGAGAGCAGGTGCACTATCGGGTGACTCTCGAGGGTGAGGACGGCGAAACGTCGGAAGGCATTTCGGGCATGTTCCGGACCGCCCCGAGCGAGCCCGGCGACATTCGCCTCCAATGGTCCGGGGACACCGCGGGCCAGGGTTACGGCATCAATCCCGACATCGGTGGAATGAGGATCTTCGGGACGATGGCCGATCGTGACCCGCACTTGTTCCTGCACTCGGGCGACGTCGTGTACGCCGACGGACCGCTCGAAGAGACCGTTACGCTCCCGGACGGCCGGGTGTGGAAGAACACGGTCTCCGATGCGAAACGTGCTGTGGCCCAGACGCTCGACGAGTACCGCGGTCAGTACGCCTACAACCTGACCGACGAGAACTACCGACGATTCAACGCCTCGGTTGCGCAACTGGTTCAGTGGGACGATCACGAGACCGTCAACAACTGGTACCCGGGCGAGATTCTGGACCTCGACGAGTACCGCGAGAAGAACGTCGACGTACTGGCGGCCCGTGCGATCCAGGCCTTTCACGAATGGCAGCCCGTCGACCCCGCAGAGTCCGTCGACGGCCGGGTGTACCGCAAGATCGGATACGGTCCGCTGCTCGACGTCTTCATGCTGGACATGCGAACGTACAAGGATGCGAACGGCGCGAACGTGGGTGCGCCGGGCCGGATTCTCGGTGAGGCACAAACGAACTGGTTGATCGACGAGTTGGGCAAGTCGACGGCGACCTGGAAGATCATTGCGAACGATCTACCGATCGGCCTGGTCGTCCCGGATGGTGACACTGCGTTCGAAGGTGTTGCCAACGGTGACCCGGGTTTGCCGTCGGGGCGCGAGTCGGAGATCGCCCGAGTTCTGTCCGCGGTGAAGGCACAGGCGGTGACGGGCACCGTCTGGTTGACGGCTGACGTCCACTACACCGCCGCGCACAAGTACTCCCCGGATCGCGCCGCGTTCAAGGACTTCGTCGAGTTCTGGGAATTCGTGTCCGGTCCACTCAATGCCGGCGGATTCGGGCCCAACGATCTCGACGGCACGTTCGGACCCGAGGCGGTGTTCGTGCACGCACCGCCGGAGTCGAACTCGTCTCCGCTCGATGGATATCAGCACTTCGGTGAGGTGTTCATCGACGGAGAGACGTCCGAACTGCGAGTGGACCTCCTCGATGCGACCGGTCGAGTGCTGTTCACTCAGGTGCTCGCGCCGCCGACCCGCTGATTCAACCAGTCCAGTTGTCAATTTCTGGACTGCCACCCCTGACCAATGTCACACGCGTTCAGCCCAGCTGAACGGGTGTGACATTCGTCGGGCGAGGTTCGGATGGTTCGGTAGGGAAAATGCCAGCTAGTGGGGCTGCAAGGCGGAACTGCTCGGCTCGAAAGACTCCGCGTTTGCCGTCGGCCGGCGCGTATCGGGCGAACAGGTACGCGGACCCGACAAGGACCAGTATTGCGATCAGGCTGCTCATGCACCCACCTTGACGGGCAGTGGCCTTGGATTAAATAGCCAAAGGGTCGATACTGGACTGCATGATGAACCGTGTGCTGGGTGCCCGAAGTCTGTCGCGAGATCTGGGTAACTGGCAGGACGAACCGGGTCGCCGTTCCACGGCACGGCCCGTCTATCGGGCTCTCGCGGCCGGGATTCGCCTGCTCGTACACGACGGACGCATCCCGCTGGGAGTGGCACTGCCGAGCGAACGTGAACTCGCGGCCGTGCTCGGACTGAGTCGGACCACCATCACGTCGGCATACGCACTGTTGCGCGATGAGGGATATCTGACGAGCCGACAGGGCTCGCGGAGCACCGTCGTATTGCCCGACGACGCGAGGCCGAACGGGTTGATGTTCCGCCCCCATCAGCCCGGTTCCGGTTCCGCCGCTGGTGTCGTGGATCTGAGCTATGCGGCGATGGCCGCTCCATCAGAGGCTGTTGCGAGTGCTTACGACTCTGCGCTGCAACAACTTCCGTACTTCCTGTCCACCCACGGGATGGAGCCGATGGGTGTGGAAGGCCTGCGAGAGGTCGTCGCGGCGCGCTACACCGCACGTGGGGTCGCGACGTCACCCGACCAGATCATGATCACCTCGGGTGCCCAGCACGCGTTGCGTCTTCTGCTCGACGCGATGACGGCGCCCGGTGAGCGGATACTCGTCGATCATCCGACGTATCCCAATGCGCTGGAAGCGATTCGAAGGGTAGGTGCACGTCCGGTTCCGGTTCCGGTACGGCCTGAGGGTGGTGGTGAGATGGCCTGGGATCTCGAAGGTATCCGTAATGCGGCCCGCCAGACGGCGGCGCGGATGGCCTACCTCATTCCGGATTTTCACAATCCGACCGGCATGTGCCTCGACGAGTTGGGTCGTGCTGAGCTGACGCAGATCGCCAGGGACACCCGAATGCTGTTGGTGGTGGACGAAACCATGGTCGATCTGTGGCTCGACGCGCCCGCTCCCGGCCCTGTGGCCGCGCACAGTCGTGGTGGTGCGAAAGCGGACATGGTCACCATCGGCTCGACCGCGAAATCGTTCTGGGGTGGTCTGAGAGTTGGTTGGATCAGGGCGGATCCGGCGTTGATCACTCGTCTCGTGGGCGCCCGGGCGGCCACCGACCTGGGCACCCCGGTGATGGATCAACTCGCTGCGGCGTACCTGCTCGCCAACGACACCGACGTGCTGGAGCAGCGGCGTGAACAACTGCGGGGCCAGCGCGCCACCCTGCTCGCGGCGCTCGCCGATCGGCTGCCCGATTGGGAGCCCACGGTCGGTACCGGCGGTATGTCGCTGTGGATGCGGATGACCGCACCGGTGTCGACGGCACTGGCCGCCTCGGCACCGAACCACGGGGCGATCCTGGCAGCCGGCCCGAGGTTCGGCGTCGAGGGCGCGTTCGAGCGGTTCCTCCGAATTCCGTATGCGCGCTCGTCGGAGGAGTTGGTTCGCGGAGTGGACGCCATCGCCTCGGCCTACGACCTGCTGGCGCTCGACCGAACCCGGGCCGAGCCCAGCCTGGTCGTCTGACTAGTCGGCCCAGACCGTGTCGATGTCCGTCGCCTCGCGCGCGGGCACCGACGGTAGATCGGGTTGGGTGCGGGAGAAGCGAGGCGCAGGGGCGTGCTGGGTGACCCCGTCGAGTTCGACGAGCGACGCCCGGGCGGCGATGTGCTCGTTCGTCGGTGCCTCCGCGAACGTCAGCACGGGCGACACGCACGCGTCGGTGCCCAGGAACACGGACGCCCACTCGTCTCGCGTCTTGGACAGGAACTTCTCGGCGAAGATGTCCTTCATCTTCGGCCAGGAAGAGACGTCCATCTGTCTAGGCAGATCGGCCGGATCGAGTTCGAGGCCCTTCAGGAGCAGTGCGTAGAACTGCGGTTCGATGGACCCGACAGCCATGTACTTGCCGTCCGCAGTCTCGTAGGTGTCGTAGAACGGTGCACCGGTGTCGAGGAGGTTGACGCCCCGCTCGTCGGACCAGACGCCGCGACCACGGAATGCCCATATCATGTGTGACAGTGCGAGTGCACCGTCGACCATGGCTGCATCCACGACCTGGCCTTTGCCCGACGTCTGGCGTTCCACGATCGCCGAGAGGATGCCGAACACGAGGAACATGGATCCGCCGCCGAAGTCGCCGACCATGTTCAGTGGCGGTACCGGGCGCTCACCCTTGCGTCCGACGGCGTGCAGGACACCGGTGAGGGAGATGTAGTTGATGTCGTGGCCTGCCGCGTTCGCCAGTGGCCCCTCCTGGCCCCATCCGGTCATGCGGCCGTAGACGAGGCGGGGGTTGCGCTCGAGGCACACGTCGGGGCCGAGGCCCATCCGCTCGGTCACGCCAGGGCGGAATCCTTCGATCAGTACGTCGGCGCGTTCCACGAGCTGCAGTACTTTCTCGACGTCGGCGGGATCCTTCAGATTGGCCTCGACGACGCGTCGGCCACGCTTGATCTGGTCGTGTGCGTTCTCGTCCTGCGGGATGAGTCCGGCGCGTTGTATGCAGACGATGTCGGCGCCCATGTCGGCGAGGAGTGTGGCCGCGTGTGGTGCGGGGCCGAGTCCGGCGAATTCGACGATGCGAATGCCCGCGAGCGGGCCTGTCTTCTCGGTGGTTTCAGCGGACACGCGTTTCCTCGACTTCCGTGGTGACGACCCTGTGGAATGGACGTTAACTTGTTCGGTTGCACGAGTGTGCCCCGGGTCACGACTACCGGTCCAGGCGCGGTGTGTCGCTTGCTACCGACTGTGACTTGGAGCACAGTTGACGAATGACCTTCCCCGGCCGGTTAGTGAGCTTCGTGGCCAGTACCGACTTGGACGTCTCCGCGATGTTCTACGTGGACACCCTCGGGCTGCCGGTGCTCGCACGTGACGAATTTGCCCTCACCGTCGAAGCAGGGGGTGGTCCACTACGAATCACCCTCGTGCAGTCGAAAGCGGACACCGGATACACGGTTCTCGGCTGGGAGGTACCGAACCTCGATGCCACCGTCGACGAACTCCGGGGCCACGGAATCGACTTCACCGTCTATCGAGGGCTCGACCAGGACGAACACGCTACCTGGACGGCACCCGACGGCATGCGAGTCGCGTGGTTCCGCGATCCACACGGCAACGTGTTGTCCTTGTTCGAGCACCACGACCGGGCGGCCGGCGGGGACAGCCGAATATAGTTCCCGGCATGCAGCAACAGGTACTCACGCGTTTCGGTACACCTCTCGCACCCGGCGCGGTACGCGTCATGCTTCTCGGCTCGGGGGAGCTCGGTAAGGAAGTTGTCATCGCCATGCAGCGGCTGGGGGTGGAGGTCGTAGCCGTGGACAGGTACGAGAACGCTCCCGGGCACCAGGTTGCGCACCGTGCGCACACGATCGACATGTCCGACGGTGAGGCCGTGTTGCGGCTCGTCGAGACCGAGAAGCCCGATTTCGTCGTCCCGGAGATCGAAGCCATCGCCACCGACTCCCTCGCCGAGGTGGAGGAGCGTGGACTCGCCGTGGTAATTCCGACGGCTCGCGCCACGCAGCTCACACTCGATCGTGAAGGGATCCGCCGACTGGCTGCCGAGGAACTCGGCCTACCGACCTCGCCGTACGAGTTCACCGATTCGCTCGACGGTGTTCGGGCGGCGGTCGAGCGCATCGGCGCACCGTGTGTCGTCAAGCCCGTGATGTCCTCGTCCGGCAAGGGACAGTCGACGATCCGAAGCATCGACGATGTCGAGGCAGCATGGGAGTACGCGCTGGCCGGGGGCCGCATCAACCACGGACGTGTGATCGTGGAAGGCTTCGTCGACTTCGACTACGAGATCACCCAGCTCACCGTCCGCGCCATCGGTGCCGACGGTGAAACGGGCACCTATTTCTGCGACCCGATCGGCCACCTGCAGGACTCCGGGGACTACGTCGAGTCCTGGCAGCCACAGCCGATGACCGAACTCGCGTCGAAACGAGCTCGCGAGATATCCGAGAAGGTGACCTCCGCCCTCGGTGGCCGCGGCGTCTTCGGAGTCGAACTGTTCGTCAAGGGCGACGACGTCTACTTCTCGGAAGTCAGCCCGCGCCCGCACGACACCGGACTCGTGACACTGCGGTCGCAACGGTTGTCGGAGTTCGAACTTCACGCCCGCGCGATACTCGGCCTTCCAGTCGACACCACTGCCATCGCAGCGGGCGCCTCTGCAGTGATCTACGGCGGAATCGACGCCACCGGAATCGGATTCGAAGGGGTCGCGGAAGCCCTGTCCGTTCCCGAAACCGACCTGCGTCTGTTCGGCAAGCCGGAGAGCTTCGTTCGTCGTCGTATGGGAGTCGCGGTCTCGACCGCTGCGGACATCGAGACGGCGCGGGCCCGCGCTCGCGAAGCGGCATCGAAGGTGCGGCCCGTTCGGTGAGTGCAGGGGGCGAGCTTCTCGTCGGTCTGGTCATTCTGGTGGGGCTCTTCGGGATCGTCGTTCCGATCCTGCCGGGCACGATCCTGATCTTCGCGGCCGTGCTGGTGTGGGCGATCATCACCGCGGATGTGGCGGCGTGGGCCGTATTCGGTGTTGTCACAGCACTTCTCGTGGTGTCGGGGGTCGTGAAGTACGCTTGGCCGGGCAAACGAATGCGCACCGCCGGGGTCCCCACCGACTCGCTGATCGTGGGCGGGGCAGCCGGGATCATCGGATTCTTCGTGATCCCCGTCGTCGGATTGTTCCTCGGTTTCGTGGCAGGAACCTATGCGGGCGAACTCTATCGCCTTCGTGGCCACACGAGGGCGTGGGCGTCGACGTGGCATGCGTGCAAGGCGGTCGGTCTGTCGATACTGGTCGAGCTGCTCGGTGCGCTACTGGCCTCTGCCGTGTGGTTGGGTGCCGTGGTGTTCGCCTAGTAGGACTTTGTTAGGTTTGTCACGATTGGGTGTGGGGACTCAAGATTAGGCGTGATTCTCGAGACGATGACGGAGTGGATGCCGCAGCCCTGACCGAAGTCGATGAACGTCTCGATTCCTTTGTGAGTGAGGTGTTCTCGTCGCTGACGCGTGAGGACAGGGTGGCGACTGCGGGGGTGTACGCGCGTGGGTTGATGATGGGCGGCGAGCGTAAGTCGATGCAGCCGATGGCACAGCGGCTTGGCGTGGATCATCAGCGGTTGCAGCAGTTCGTGACGAGCTCACCGTGGAAGGTCGAACCGGTGCGGATGACGCTGTCACGCAAGACGTGTGAGCTGATAACACCGGATGCGTGGGTGGTCGACGACACGGGGTTCGGCAAGGACGGCGAATCCTCCCCGTGTGTGGCCCGGCAGTATTCGGGCACGTTGGGCAAGGTCGGCAACTGCCAGGTCGCGGTCAGCGTGCACGCCGCCTCCGACACCGCGTCGTGCCCGTTGGACTGGCGGTTGTTCGTGCCGCAGAGCTGGGACCATACCTGCACCGACGACCCGGACCGCGAGCGTGATCGCGGCCCTCCGGAAGAAGTCGGCGATACCCGAGGTTGAGCGGCACCGCCCGAAATGGGAGATGGCGGTGGAAATGATCGACGAACTCCTCGGCTGGGGCCGACCACTGCCCGGTGTCGTGGTCGCGGACGCCGGCTACGGGGAGTGCGCGCAGTTCCGTGCCGCCCTCACCGACCGCAACCTTCCGTACATGGTGGCGGTCAAGGCCACCACCAGCGTCTACCCGGACGACGCGGTGCCCGAGACCCCGCCCCGCATTGGCCCCGGCCGCCCCTTCACCGCCCGCTACCGAGTTCCGAAATCCAGCTGCAAGGACCTGGTGCTCACCGCCGGGTCGGAGGCGCTGCAGCAGGTGTGGTGGCGGCGCGGCACCAAGACCGCACCGAACAACCCTGATGCCGTTATGCGTTCGCGATTCGTCGCGCTGCGGGCTCGCCCCGCGGGCCATCGAGTACCCCGCGCCGACGACGGATCGGTCGAACAGGTGTGGCTCCTGGCCGAATGGTCCACCGACGCGGCAGAACCCACCGACTACTGGATATCCACCATGCCCGCCGACACGCCGATCGACGAACTCGTCCGACTCGCGAAACTGCGCTGGCGCATCGAACACGACTACCGCGAACTGAAAGTCGCACTCGGTCTCGACCACTTCGAGGGCCGCTCCTGGCTTGGCTGGCACCACCACGCCACCCTCGTCACCGCCGCACATCTGTTCCTCACCACCCTTCGGTTGACCGACCCAAAGCAGATGGGCAGGGCTGACCCTCTACGGCATCGTCCGCGACATCCAACGCGCACTTGCCATCTGGATCGGCACCTGCCCACTGTGTCACCACCGTTTTCCGACCTAACAAAGTCCTACTAGTGCCGCATCCTGCAAGGTTTACCCTGTCGACAATCTCGCGTAGCCGTTGCTCCTCGGCGTGCGGGGGACGACCGAGAACGATCGATGAGCAGGCCCGAGAGAGGATCTGCCCGATCGCTCGGACGTCCCCAGCAGACTGGGGGCACGGCGTTCTCCACGTGGAGTCTGACAAAGCTCGCCCGAGCACCTGATCGCCAGGAATGTGGTGCCGGCGATCAGCCGCGAGACGCTGCGCTGGATCTTGCGGGACGGCAGGATCACCTGGCAGTCGACCACCAAGTTCTCCCCGCACCGGCACCCGACCTTCCGGGAATGGGGTGCCGCCCACGATGTCGAGTTTGTGTTCCTGCCGACGTACGGGTCGTGGCTGACTGGATCGAGTCCGAGTTCGCCGCGCTGCGGTACTTCGGGCACCGATCGCCGCAGTCACGCCGAACAGAACGCCGCCAACGCCGCTTACATGCGGTGGCACAACGCCCACGCCGAACCGAAGACCAACTTCGCGCCGGACTCACATATCCGGTCGTGGGCCGAGCACCCGCATTATCCGCCAAGGTTGCCTGACGAGGCACGAGACACCAGCACGCGCTGTGAGCGAGGTCCGCTACCTGGCCGTTCGTTCCCCGCCGGCGCTACGCCCGCTGGAGCGTGAGTGGCAGACCGATGTTGCGGAGGTCGCCGTGCAGTTCGTCGCGCGCAGCGTCGTCCATCTGTGTCAGCGGCGCGCGAACCGGGCCGGCGGCCATTCCGAGTGCCTCGGTCCACACCTTGAGATTCGCGATCGGCATCAGCTTGGATGCACCCCACGGGTGGTGTAGCCACTTGTCCATGAGGTCACGCTGTGCGTCCAGCGTGTCGGCGATCGCCTTGGCTCCCTCGATGTCGCCGTTGAAGGCGAGCGCGGTGTAGTCCTTGATAGGGGTGTGACCGGGATATTGGATGATGTACGGCGCGGGAGAGGACGTGTAGAGACGGAAGTTGTGCTCTGTGATCAATTTCAGCCACTTCCGCTCGTCCGGATCCGCGACGATCAGGCGATCTCCTGCCACTCGCACGGTTTCGAGGGTGTGCTCCAATGGTTGTGGATTCTTCACCGCCACAATATTTTCGAGGTCGGCGAGCCGGTTGAGCATGTCCGGGGTCAGATTGATGCCGGTGTAGCCTGTGTTCGAGATGAGGATCCCGATGTCCGTCCGGTCCGAAATCCACTTGAAGTAGTCGTAGATTCCCTCCGTCGGGCTCACCATGAAGTACGGGTTGCCCAGTGCGGCGTAGGTGGCACCGATCTGCTCGGCATGGTGTGTCAGCGACACGCTCTCCCGCGCCGAGTGATGGCCTGTCTGGACGACGACCGGGACTCGCCCGGCGGCCTCCTCCACGACGGCTTCGGCGGCGCTGCGCCTCTCGTCGAGATCCAGTGACCAGAATTCGCTCATGAAGTGGCCGCAGAAGATGCCGTCGAGAAGATTGTTCTCGACGTAGTAGCGGACGTTGCTTCGCAGCCCGGCCTCATCCAGTTCGAAGTCGGACGTGAACGGATAGGGGATTGCTCCCCAGACGCCTGTCATATTCTCGCGCGCATAGGTTTTGGCGTTCGATCGTGTGTACAGCATGTGTCGTGTCCTTCAGTCGTCGGAGATGATCGGGCCGAGTTCGCGACGGGTGTCGCCGCGCTTACGTATCTGGACGTCCACCAGGTAGCCGCTCGCCGGGCAGATGTACTCGTGCAATTGGAAGAACGGGCTGTCGCCATCCCACTTGCGTCCGATGAGCGGTCCCGCACCGCCCACCGCACCGACGCGCTGAATCAGCGCGGGGTCCGACCGATGCGTGGTGATCGAATCCTGCACCGGGGCGGTGCCGTCGAGCCGCTCGGTTCGGATCTGCAGGCGCAACTCCCGTGTTGCGTGCGTGTCGAGTTCACCCGACGAGATCACGACGCCGTAGGCCGTGCGCGCCTGCTGTTCCGACACATCCCCTCTGGTCACGTCGGCCGCGACGGAGGCCGGATCGCGCAGAATCGGATCCTTGAGTCCGCCACCGCCGTGGGGTGAGGTCACGAGGATGTCACCGGCCTCGAGGAGGAGTCGGGCCTTCGACGACAGCAGTTCGACCTCCCCTCCCAACTCGACGAGGTCCTCAGCCCGATGTTCGCGCACCAGTCGGTCCAACGTGTCCGGCTGCCGGACGACGCTGGTGTTGACGCCGGCACCCGGGTAGCCGCCGTCGTGCCCCGCGGCGCACGAGTGCTGCGCGCCCTGGGTGCTCACAGTGACGTTGAGCCGGCTCGTACCACTGAGCGCCATTGCGCTGGTGACGGCGAGACCACCGCGATGACCACCCGCGCCACCGGAGTCCTGTGCGCGACGACGGTAGAGATACACGAACGGGCTCAGTCCCTCGACCGATTCCACGTTGGGCACGTTGGCCTGGGGAACGGAGAGCATCCCGGCGGCCGTATAGCCGTCGTCGAACGACCGTGCACCTCCGCCGCCCAAGTGGGAGTCGATGAGCATGGTGCCGAACGGTTCGCCGTACTGGTTTTCACCGAACACGTTGTACACGTACGGTGAACCGCTCCAGTTCGCCATTGCCGGTTCCACGCCGGCCGACGCACTGTCGGTGATCATCCGTGCCACTGCGGACATCGCGGCGTTGGACGTGTGGTGTGTCGCGCTGATGGATGCGCCCCCGACGGGGGCCGGGAAGCGGGCGTGATTGAGAGTGCCTTCACGTGTCGCGATCTCGACGCAACGCATCACGCCCTGGTTCCACGGGATGTTGGCGCACAGCTGCGTCATGACCGGAGACAGCGACCCGGCGAGTGCCCCCGCATAGGTGCTGTTGATCGAACCGTCGGTCTGATCATCGGTCTCGATGTAGTCGAAATGGAGTGTGGTGCCGGCCTTGCTGAGCTTGAGCCGGATGCCGTAGGCGCCGTCCTCATGGCCGTTGTGGTCCATGAAGTCCTCGGCGAACCATTCCCCGTCGGCGATCGATGCGAGCCGTTGGCGCAGGAGGAGTTCGGTGTAGTCCATGCAGTCCTGCATGGTGTCCGAGACCGCCCCGACACCGTAACGCTCGATCGTCTCGGCGAGCCGCTCCTTGACGACGTTCGACGACGCGATCATCGCGCGCAGATCGAGCTCGAGGGAGCTTGGCGTTCGCGAATTGGTCAGGTAGGTCGACACGGCATCGTTCTGGATCCGTCCGTCCCGCATCACCCGCAGGAATCGATAGCGCGGCGCCTCCTCGTATGCGGTGTGGGCGTCGAGGTTCCAGCTCCCGGGCACCGGCCCGCCGACGTCGATCTGGTGCACGATGCAGGCAGTCCAGGCGATGAGTGTGCCGTCGTGATGCACAGGTGCGACACAGCACACGTCGTTCTGGTGCAGGGCGCCCATCCATGGATCGTTCGTGAGGTAGACGTCGCCGACACCGACCTCGTCTCCCAGCGATTCGATCGCATTCCGAACCACCTCGGAGATCGCGGCAGTGTGATGGATGAGGTACTGGCCGAGCGTGACCAGGTTGCCCTCGGCGTCGGTGAGCGCGACCCCGAAGTCGTTTGCTTCCGACGCGACCGGCGAACCGGAGACGTTGATCACCGTCCTGCCCTGCTCGTCGTTGATCTGCCACAGCCGGTGGCGCAGCACCTCGAAGGTGATGGGGTCGGTTCGGGGAGCGAAGCGTTCTGTTTCGGTAGGTGCCAAACTCATGGTCTGTTCCAATCCTCAGTGGCGGACGTAGTAGTTGCCGGTTTCATCCACTTCGAGGATTTGACCGGGGTGGAGAGGGATGGTGGTTCCGTAGGTGTCGATGACTGCCGGGCCGATGACAGGCTGATCGGAGGTGAGCAGTTCGCCTCGATAGACCGGCGTCGGCGTGTACCCGCGATCCGGCCAGTAGACCTCTCGCTCGCCGACCAGTGGGTCACCCGACTCCTGGTAGCGAGGTCGGCTGATTGTCGAGGCGCTGCCGGGAGGAGTCACCGTCGCGTCGACGCGGATGGTGATGAGCTCCAATGCCGACAGTGTCGAGCGTGCGCCCTTGCCGTACAGCATCTCGTACTGGCGCTCGAAGTTCGCGACGATCTCGTCGAAGTGTGCCTGGTCGATGGGAAGATCGGCCAGCACGGGAATCGTGAGTTCGTTCGTCTGGCCTTTGTACCGCAACTCCATGTGGATCTCGAACGTACCGTCGTCTCCTGGGACGCCGTCGCGCTGCAGCTGCTCGCGCATGTCGTCCGAGAGACTGAGGACGATCTCGTTGACTTCTTCCGCGACAGAGGAGTCGACGGGTTCGCCCTGTCGGATGATCGTCATCGGACGGAGGGAACGACTCGAGAAATGGCGGATGTCCGACTGCCCGATACCGAAGGCGGAGAAAACCGTTGCCGCAGACGGGATGACGCTGGACTTCACGTCCACCTCGGGGCCGTACCCGGTGCAGTGCGTCGGCCCGCAGCCGCCGAAGTTCACGAGGGTGAACGTGCGCGGATCGTAGCCGCGTTCGATCGTCATCTGGCGGACGAGATCGCCCATGTGGGAGTTGGCAATTCGGTAGATCCCGAACGCGGCCTCCTCAACCGAGATGCCCAGCGGCTTCGCGATGTTCTCGTTGACAACTTCGATGGCCTTCTCGCGGTCGAGTTTCATCGCGCCGCCGAGGAAATAGTCCGCGCTGATGTAGCCGAGGACGACGTCGGCATCGGTGACTGTGGCAAGCGTGCCGCCGCGTCCGTAGCATGCCGGCCCGGGGTACGACCCCTGGCTCTGGGGGCCGAGCCGGATCGCGCCGACCTCGTCCAGCCAGGCCACACTGCCGCCGCCTGCGCCGATGCTCACGGCTTCCACCGCGGGCACCCGCAGGATGTTGCGCTCGACGATTGTCTGGCTCGCAGTTTGAGGCGCCCCATCGACGATCAGCCCGACATCGAAACTGGTTCCGCCCATGTCGGCGGTGATGATGTTCGGTTCGCCCAGTTGCTCACCGAGTTTCTGCGCCGCTACGATGCCGCCGACGGGCCCGCTGTGGAGCGAGGTGACCGAACGCTCGGCGAGTTCGCTGGCCGGGGACAACCCGCCGATCGATTGCATGATGAGGATCTCGCGGCCATACCCGGTGCTCGATACGACGTCTTCGACCCCGCGCACATAGTTCTGCAGCGTCGGTCCGAGGAAGGAGTTGATCGCGGTCGTGTTGGCCCGTTCGTACTCGCCGATGACCGGAACCAGATCGCTGGATGTCGTCACATAGATATGCGGGTGTCGTACTGCAACAAGTTTTTTCAGTTCCTGCTCGTGAACCGAGTTGCGGAACGACCAGAGGAGGCAGATGGCCAGGCCCTCGATCCCTTCGGCAGCGAGTTCATCCACGACGCGAGTTGCGTGCTCGACATCCAGCGAGGCGATGACCTCGCCCTGGTAGTTCACGCGTTCGGTAACGCCACGGATCAGGTCGCGGGGGACGATCGGGTCCGGGCGTTCGGCGTGCCGGTAGTCGGTGATCTCCATCGCGTCGAGGCCTGCCGTGCGGGACCGCACTCGCCCGATGAGCAGTGTGTCCTCGAAGCCCGCCGTGGTGATGAAGCCGGTCTTCGTGCCCTTGCGCTGGATGAGGGCGTTCGTCGTCACGGTCGTGCCGTTGACGAACAGTCGGCACTTGGACAGGACTCCGCTCACACTTTCCCCGAACCGGCCGGCGGCGGCATCGATGGATTCCAGGAGGCCCTTGGCCGGTTCGTGTGGCGTGCTGGGTGCCTTGCCGACGAACAATTCGCCGTCCGCGTCGACGATGGCGGTGTCGACGAAGGTGCCGCCGGTGTCAGTGGAGATGAGATACATGGTCGCGTCCAATCCGATAATTGTTGCTGTGGCGTAGAGGTACGCCGAGGGGAGGGGAAGACTTTCTACCGGACCAGTTGGTCACTGGGCCGATAAGTGAACATGACGATCAACGAAATGATGGCGAGGGAGGCCATTGTCGACACGCCGGCAACTTGCCAGCCGAACTCGGTGGCGAGGAATGCAATCACGTAGCCGGAGATGCTCGACGGGATATACAACATTGCGACGAAGAGGCCGGTAGCAAATCCGCCCCGGCTTGCGGGCATGTTCTTCTGTAACAGAGACATACTGTTCGGGTAGACGATGCCGGTGAACAGCATGCCCATCAGGAAGGACAGAATCAACTGGATCACGACCGCATCGGACGATACGAGGAATATCGAACTGCCGACAACCATGAAACCGAACAAAGCGATCACGTTGAGCCACTTCTGGTTCCAGCGATCAGCCAACATCCCGAGCGGAATTGCGGTGATCCCGCCAATTCCGAAACTGCTCATGACAATTGCCGCCTCTTGGGTCGAGAAGTCGCGCACCGAGCCGAGGTACGTGGGGTACAGGCCCAAGTAGCCGTAGATCATGAAGCCCGCTACCGCGGCAATGGCACAAAGGCGAATGACATTCCGGGTGGACTGTCGGCTTCGTTCGCGTGAGGGCTGATCCTGCGCGGCGGGCGAGGCGCCGCTATCGAATGTTCCCAATTGCGTGACCGAGCGGGGAACGAAGTTCCACAGCAGCATGACGACCACACCGAAGAGTGCCAGCGCGATCAGCGGTGCCTGCCAATGGCCCGTCATCTCCATGATGCGTGCACCGAACACAGGCGACAGCGCGGCGCCCAGACCGTAGGCACCCGTCAGCACCCCCAGAGCCATCGTACGGCGGTGGTGGAAGAAGGCGCCGGCCACAGCAAACAGCGCTGCATTCTGGATGCCCTCGCCGATTCCGGTGAGCACACGATAGAAGAACATGTCGGCGAACGAGACCGCCATCGCCTGGAGTCCCGTCGCGACGGAGAAGATGCCGATGGAGGCCACGATGACCAGTTTGCGATCGAACCGGTCCGCGATGATGCCGGCGGGTATGCCCGCCAAGCCGATCCCCAGAGTGAAGATGGTAGCCAGTAGCCCTGCCGCCTCGATCGAGAAGCCGTAGTGGCCCTGGATTTGCGGCAGGAGAATGGGGAATATCTGACGATCCATCGCGTTCAGCATGTTCGTCGTTGCCATGATCGCGAGCACGATCATCAGCCGATTAGGGCCAAGAGCGTGGTCGCGGATTGTGGTTGCTGCCCGCGGGGGAGAAGTTGCTTCGGTCACCGTCGACTCTCTTCGTCGAGTGGGTTGGTGGTCTGTGTCACATCAACCGGTTATGTACGAGTCCATCACAGAAGCGCGGGAATGTATTCCTCGAAAAAGAGGAGAAGAGACTGGATTTCTCCTTGATCTGGAGGATGAAGTCGCGGGTGGTCCCCGCAGAAGTCGGGCTCTTCGGTTCGGAGGGTCGGACTACGAGCGCAGGAGCACGAGGCACAGCAGGCGCTCATCAGGACTGTTCAAGTCGATGTCGAACAGTTCGGAAATTCGCCGCAGTCGATATCGCAACGACGTCGGATGCAGATTCAGCGTTCGTGCTGCCTCCGGGACCTGTCCGTTCTTTGTGAGGTACACGTGCAACGTCCGCGCGTACTCCGATCCGTGCGCGAGGTCGTACGCTCGAATCTCGTCCACTCTGTCGTACGGGATGACCCGCTGCATGTCCCGGGCGACCTCGGCGAACCGATCGAGCAGCAGTGCCGCTGCAGCTATGGGAATCGTCGTCACGCGGGAATTGCCCGCCTCATGGCGCCGGAGCGATTCGAGCATCAAGTCGGCCTGAGCACGCAGCAACGACAGGTCGTCGAGGCTGTCCACCGTGTCCGTCACCGCCACGTGGAGTGGAGTGTTCAGTGTGCGAGAACAGGACGCGAACAGCCCTTCCCCGAAATCGGTGTCGTTTCCGCTGTCCGTGGACGGTGGCGCCGCAATGCAGTAGACCGCGTTCCCGATCGTCGACACCGCGTATTTCGAGTGGGCGGCGCGACACGCCAGTGCGACGGCGTCCTGCAACCGCTCCTTCTGACGATCGTCAAGGTCGGCCGCGTCGCTGGTGCGAATCACGATGAGTACGACTGCGGCAACATTCGAAAGTCCGAGTTCTTCGATGTCCGAATGTGATACCGGCTCGCCTGCGAGGAGGGCCCGCATGTGACCGGCCTTCGCGGCCCGTTCGGAAGCGTAGAGTTCCAAATGCCGCCGCAGATGTGGTGCGGCTGTAGCAGCCGCGACGCGTAGCCTCTCTGCGGCGTCGGCCGGCAAGGGAATAGTCCCTTGGGCCAACCAGATCACACCTCCGAACTGGCGATCCACTCTGATCGGAGCGATATAGCGGTGACGTTCTAGGAACGGTCCGCCGTCGAGTTCGATGGTGTCTTCGGTCGCGCGAAGCCGCTCGAGTGCTCCTGTCGTTCTCAGATAGTGCACCCACTCGGCGGGCATGCTGCGCGTCAGAATGGCAGCGTCGCGACCCGGATCGTTGCCGGCCCAGTCGATCGAATAGCCGAGCACGGACAGCCGCGCGTCCTCGATGATGACCGCGCCACCGAGGTAGTCCGCCAACGAGTCCGCCAGTCGGTGGATATCCCCCAGCGCGACCGCACCGCCGACCATGCCGGGCCGCATTCCGGCGGACTCGACGACCGACCTCGCCTCGTCCAGCACCTGGATCCAGGGCACCCCATCCAGCTTGCACCAGACGGCAACCCCGGTCTCCTCGGTGACCCGCTGGACAGCGGCGACGTCGCACGAGTCCGGAACGTGGTCGAGAACAACACCGGGAACGGAGGAGGCCGCGAGCGAAGCCACGAGCAGGGCCACATCGGCCCGCTCGGGCTGGCTCAACCACAGCTGAACATCATGGGAATCAGCGAGATCCGAGGTCGGTTCATAGATCGCGACGCCGGTGACGTCACGAACTTCCGATCCGTGACCGATCGTCGTCACCGGATAGACGAACCCGCTCCCGAGCATCGATGCGAAGGTTCGATTCGTTGGTCGGGCACCCGACGTTCGACGATCCGACAGATCATGAGCGGACGTGACATGCCCACTCTCATCGGAAGACATGAGGCCAGCGTATCTTCACTCGTTGCTCGGCAAGCCCGGTGGTCCGTGCGGTGACTCAGCGCACCGATGCGCCCCGCCGGCGGGTACGTTGCTTTTCGATTTCGTCGTCCAGCGTTTCGATCGACTTCCCGCGAGTCTCGAATCCTACGAACAGGAACATCGCGGCACACAGCAGATACCACGCCGCGAAGTAGCTGAATCCTGGAAGGAGGTTCTGCTCGGAAGCCTCGGGCTTGACGAGATCCGACGATCCCAGAATCAAGCCCAGACCGAGTGGGCCGATAATCTTGCCCAAACCACCAATTCCGTACGAGAATCCCATCCCCGTGGTGCGCAGCTTGCTCGGCCATACCTCTGCCGAGTACGGGCCGACGATCGCGAATCCCCCCTCGCCGAAGAAGTAGACCGCGACCATTATCAAGAAGAAAGCGGACATGCCCATCCACGTGACGTCGCCGATCAACCCTGCCACGACAATGGTGACAGCAGCGCAGATTCCGGCGAGACCGCCCGCAAGGCGTCGACCGATCATCTCCGAGAGATAGGACAGTGCGAACCGGCCCGCCAGCGCACCCAAGGTCACGAAGATCATGAAGAATCCGGTCTCCGTCGGGGAGATTCCAACGACGATAACCAGCAACGTCGGCGTCCACAATGTGAGTCCGTAGTAGCCCGTCTGCATGCCCAGGTTTGCCAGCACAGACGTCCAGAAGCTCCGGGGGTACCGGATCAGATCACGGAACGAGGCACGGGCGCTTGCCGTTTCGTCCACGCAGCCGACGCCTTGAGGAACCTCGTCGACAGGACGGTCGAGTGCCCACGCAATCGATCGGCGCGCACCTTCGAAGTCCCCGTTGCGAGCCAGGTAACGTGGAGATTCGGGGATGGCGAGACGGAGCAGAAGGACCAAGAACCCCATGACTGCTGCAATCACCAGGATGCCGCGCCACCCGATGACATCGGCAAGCAACCACACCATGAGCGAACCGGCGAGGAATCCCAGCGGCACCGATGCGGTCACAACTCCCGCTACGCGCCCACGCTTGGACGCCGGCATGTACTCCTGTACGAGCGGGAGATCGACGACATAGAGTCCGCCCGCCCCGAATCCGATGATGACGCGGAAGAACGTCAGATACAGCCACCCGTACGATTCCGAATCAGGGGTGAGAGCCAAGGCTGCCGTCGCAGCGGTGAAGATCAGGATGGTCATCAGGAAAACGCGTCGCCGCCCGATCCGGTCCGCCAGTCGACCGAAGAAGATCGCCCCAAAGATCGCGCCGACTCCGGAGGACAGCAGAATCACCGAACTTTGCCCGAAGCTCAGGTTCCAGGGTCCCGCAACGAATGTCAGGATGAACCCGATGAGGAAGTAGTCGAGAAATTCCAGGCACACCGCCCAGGCGGCGATCACAGCCAGCGTAAATTGCCGCCGCGAAAGCCTCTGCTGCTGATCCAACAGTTCGAACATGGTCCGGCCTCTCGTCTCGTCCGCGCCGGAAGTTTCACCGGTTGATGTCGTCCCGTATCCAGATCATTTCGGGCGGCGAGTCGATGTCGAATCGTCGGGCAAGTTCTCGGCCCCTGCCTCATCCTGGTCTGGTGGTAACGCATCTGCACTGCGCTCGGGCAACCCGGCGGCATAGATATCGCTGAGTTCCCTGCGCAGTAGAATACGTATACATGTGGCAGCGGCGCAAGCATTCAATTCTCGTGTTCGTGTAGATGGTATCGAGGCAATGCGCGATACCGGTCTGGTGGTCGCTGTGCCGCCGACGCCGTGTGTGAATTTGCCTTGTTCTACGGGGCCATCGAGGCGACGGGGTTCCGGATGCGTTGCAATGCTGCCCGGAGTCCGGCATTCCGTTCGTGCGCCCGCTGGGACGCACGCGTCGATTTCCACGTCGAGATCGCGCCCGCGTATTACCGCATGGGCTTGACTTAGCATACGTATGCATAAATGATATGTGTGTCACATCTCGAGGAGGATTCGTGACCCAGCACGGCGGTGCGCTCACCGAATCCGCGAGAACGCCCTGATCACCCGGCATTGGACAAAGGAGTCGACAACGATGTCAACCGCACACCCGGAGATCACCTTCGATCTGTTCCACCAGCTGTACAAGTCCTGCTCCAACTGGGGTCGATGGGGCGACGACGACGAGCGGGGCACCCTCAACCACATCACCCCCGAAGTAATTCGCAACGCCGCGTCGCTCGTCCGCACCGGCAAGGCGATCTCGCTGCAACTCCCGCTCGACGGCAACGGTCCGCAGACAGGCGCATTCGGCAGGGTGAACCCCGTGCATCAGATGGCCGCGACCGGAACCGACCACCTGGCGCGTACCCAGACGTACAGCAGCGATCCGCTCGGATGGGGGTTCGCCGACGACAGCCTCTTCCTGTTCCTGCAGGGCGGTACGCAGTGGGATGCGCTCGGGCACATCTTCCGTGACGGTGTCATGTACAACGGGTTCAGCGCCGGCGAGGTCACGTCCACGGGAGCGAAGAAGGGCGGCGTCGAGAACTTCCCGACCGTGGTTTCTCGCGGTGTCCTCCTCGACATCCCGAAGGTGAAGGGACGCACACACCTCGAGCCGGGCGAGGCGATCTACCCTGAAGATCTCGACGAAGCGTGCGAGAAGCTCGGTGTCCAGGTACAGCGGGGCGACGTGGTGCTCATTCGCACCGGTGACATGCAGGCCCGCAAGCATCTGCCGGCATGGGGCGGCTACTCCGCAGGCGACGCCCCGGGACTGTCTTTGTCGTGCGCGTCGTGGCTGCACGCGAAGGAAGTCGCCGCCATTGCCACCGACACGTGGGGCGCAGAGGTCCGGCCGAACGAGCTTCCCGAGACGTTCCAGCCGCTGCACCTGATCATGCTGGTCTCGATGGGGCTGCTCGTGGGCGAAATCTGGCAGCTCGACGATCTCGCCGCTGACTGCGCCGAGGACAATACGTACGAGTTCCTCTTCGTCGGACCGCCCTTGAACATTCCCGCCGCCGTCGGGTCGCCGCTGAACCCGCAGGCGATCAAGTGAGCGCGCCGGAATCTCGTTCCTTAACCGGCACCTCACTCACCGGCAAACATGCGTGGGTGACCGGTGGCGGCGGCGACATCGGCCGGGCCAGCGCTCTCGCGTTGGCCCGCGCCGGGGCCCACGTTCATCTGATCGGCCGCGACGCGGACCGGCTCGACTCGGCCGCAGCCGACATCGCGTCGGTGGTGGGGCGCCGTCCCGATACCTACCCGTTGGACGTCACCGACATCGACGCCGTCACCGAGTTGATCCAGGGTGCAACCGTGGACGTGCTCGTCAATTCGGCGGGGACGAACATTCCGCAGAATCTCGACGAGGTGCGCGCCGACGACTTCGACACGGTGTTCGATGTGAACGTGCGAGCCGCGTTCTTCGTCACGCAGCAGGCCGTACGTGCCATGCGCAGAGACGGCTGTCGCGGGTCGATCATCATGATCTCCTCGCAGATGGGGCATGTCGGCGGACCGAAGCGGAGCGTGTACTGCGGATCGAAGTGGGCGGTCGAGGGCATGACCCGTGCGCTCGCGCTCGAGCTCGGGCCCGAGGGTATCCGGGTGAACACCGTCGCCCCGACCTTCGTCGAGACCGAAATGACTCGGGAGTTCTTCGAGGATGCTGCTTTTCGAGAGTTCGTGCTCGGGAGCATCCCGCTGGGCATGATGGCCCAGTCCGCCGACGTCGCCGCTGCCGTGGAGTTCCTCGCGGGTGACGCTTCCCGCATGATCACAGGAACGTCCATTCGCGTCGACGGAGGCTGGACCGCCCAGTAGCGGGTGGCCGCCGGGAGCCGCGTCCACCGGGTTGGCGGGCCGGGCTCCCGGCGGCGCGACACCGCACGGTTGTCGGGTAGCCGTGCCAGAATCATCGCCGTGAACGCTCAGACGAGCCCGGTCGTGGAATCTACGGTGGTGGATTACGGGCAGTTCTGTCTCGACGGCGGACCCGAGGACATTTACGACGACAGCGGCCTCGACCCTGCACAACTGTGGGAGATGCCCGGGTACGGCATCCCGACGAACACCCATCCGTGGCGGACGGATCCGGCGGCTCGGTGACGGACGGGTCATGAAGCCGCGGACGACGATCGTGACCGTGCTGGTGTTCACCGGTTTCGGTGTGTTGAGCGGTATCGCCGGCGCTGCCGTGCTGTGGTGGTTCGCCTCGCGGCCGTTCGACTTCTACATCGCCGGCTACCAGCCGCTCGACTTCGCGTCCGTCAGCATCGACTCTCCCTCGCCCTTCGGGTACATGGCCGCACTGGTTCTGGGCCGTGGGCGTGCTGGGGGCACTCGTCGGTGCACTCGTTCACCGGACCGGATGGAGCCTTACCCGGCGAACACCGCGGTAGGGAGCACGCAAAGTCCAGAATGCGGTCGAGCTCAGGAGAAGCGTTCTGGTCGAAGCCGACAGCCGGATGAATCCGCACCCCAGCGTTTCCGACGCTGCCGTGAGGTTCAGCGCGCCGCGCTACCTGCAGGTTGGGTGGGAACCGACAAATGGGGTGCACACTCCGACCGCGGGGCGGGGCCTCGATGTGAGCAACCGCGACGAGCCGTGCGGTTGCGTGGACCATGCTTCCGAATTGCCTTGTCTACAGACCGGGTGCGGGACCGAGTTCCGTTCGCAGCGCGGACAATCGGGCGTAGGCCTGTTCGCGGTAGGCAACGAGCGCATCCCTGTCCGAATCGGCGATGTCGAGCAGTCCACGACCGGATTTGATCCCCAGCCGGCCCTGTTCGATCAGCTCGACGAGAAGGTTGGGCGCGGCGAACCGCTTACCGTAGGCCTGTTCGAGAGTGTCGTAGGCACCCTTGTAGACGTCCAACCCTGCCATGTCCCCGATGGAGAAGGGTCCGAACAGGGCGAGCCGGAAACCGAATGTGCTGCTGACGACGGCGTCCACCTCCTCCGGCGCCGCGGTCCCCTCCTCCACGATCGACAGGGCCTCTTTGTACAGTGCGAACTGCAAACGGTTGGCCACGAAGCCTGGCGTGTCGGCCACCCTGGCGGTGATCTTGCCGAGCGATCCGATGAACGCTTCGACGATGCCGACAACCTCCGGATCGGTGGCGGTGCCGGCGATCAGCTCGACACCGGGAATGAACGGTGCGGGGTTCATCCAATGCACGCCGAGGAAGCGGGAGGGACCGTGAACTTCCTTCGCGAGGTCCTCGATCGGGATCGCTGAGGTGTTGGTGCCGATGATCGCGTCCGTCCGCGCCGAGGCCGATACCCGGCGCAGTGTGTCCAGCTTGATGTCGATGACTTCGGGGACCGCTTCGGTGATGTAGTCCGCGTCCGAGACCGCGTCCTCGATCGAGCGTGCTGCACTGAGATTGTCGGCGACCGTGGCGGCAGCATCGACGGCGAACAGCCCCAGGGATTCGTACTGCGCGGCTTGGTCGATCAGCCGCTCACGCGACTTGCGCGCGATTGCCTCGTCGACATCGGCAAGTGAAACGGGGTACCCGGCCAAGGCGAGGACCTGCGCGATCCCTCCACCCATGTACCCCGATCCCACGACGCTGGTGCGTGAGATCTTGTCCAGATTGGTCATAGCCTACTTTCGGATTCCGGAGGTAACACTGCGTCGTAGTCTCGGTGAGCAGGGCTCCGAAGTATTGGGAGCGGAGCCCCGAAGGGGCCGAGTCGCATCGAAAGCTGTCGGGACACGACCCCGTTGGAGACCACGGCCGGTCAGCGGATGGTGTATCCGCCGAGTTCGGTTCTGCCTATTTGGTGAAGCGGTGATCAGACCACGACAGCGCCTCGCCCCGATACTTGGCGGCCCTCACATCCCCGGACCGAGCGTGGCCCTCGAAGTACTCCACCCGGGCCGCACGGCCGCACAGTTCACCGAAGAATGCGCTGGACTCGGTGTTGGTCACCTCCTGGTACGTCACGGTGCGCAGGTACTTGCCGACCCACAGGCCGCCGGTGTAGCGGGCCGCACCGCGGGTGGGCAGCACGTGGTTGGTCCCGATGACCTTGTCCCCGTAGGAAACACAGGTTCCTTCACCGAGGAAAAGAGCGCCGTAGTCGTGCATCTTGTCGAGCGCTTCGCGTGGATTCTCGGTGAGGATCTGCACGTGCTCGGATGCGTACACGTCGGCCAGCGCGTACGCCTCGTCCAAGGTCTCGACGACCCGGACCTCACCCCAGTCACGCCAGGCCACTTCCGCGTAGTCACGGGTGGGCATGTCGACCAAGATGGTGTCGACGTGCTCGATCACGGCGCGGCCGAGTTCGTCGCTGGTGGTGATGAGCACCGCCGGCGAGTCGGGGCCGTGTTCGGCCTGCGAAAGCAGGTCCACCGCGACGATGAACGGATCAGCGTGTTCGTCGGCGACGATGAGCACCTCGGTCGGGCCCGCGAACAAGTCGATGCCGACCTCGCCGAACAGCTGCCGCTTGGCTTCGGCGACAAAGGCATTGCCGGGGCCGGCGAGCATGTTGACCGGGCGGATGGTCTCGGTACCGACGGCCATTGCGGCGACCGCCTGGATGCCTCCGAGCAGGTAGATCTCGTCGGCCCCGGCCAGGCGCATCGCGGCGATGGTTGCGTCCGGCACCTCACCGCGGATCAGCGGTGTGCAGGCGGCCACGCGTTCGACGCCGGCTACCTTGGCGGTGATGATCGTCATGTGCGCGCTGGCGAGCAGCGGGTACTTGCCGCCGGGGATGTACGCGCCGGCCGCCTGGATCGGGACGTTCTTCTGCCCGAGGAACACGCCGGGGAGGGTTTCGATCTCGAAATCGGTGAGCGATTCGAGTTGCTTCTGGGCCATCAGCCGGACCTGCTCCTGAACGAACGTGATGTCCTCGATCACCTGGCGCGGCACCCGCGCAACGATCTCGTCGAGCTGTTCGTCGCTGAGCAGGTAGCTGTCGGCCGCGTAGTTGTCGAACTTCTCCGAGTACTCCCGCACGGCGGCGTCGCCGCGCTGCCGAATGTCCTCGATGACGTTCTCCACGGTCGACCGCACCGACGAGGTGCTGCCTCGCTCGACGCTCTCCTTCTGGGGAATCTTGAGGTCGAGGGTACGGATAGCTGGGCGGTGAGCTGCGGCGGTCGTCATCAGAGAACTCCTCCATCGAGTGGTCGGCGGACGGTCGCCCGCCGATGGAAGTCACGTGACCGCTCCCAACGTGGCGCCGGTCACTGATACGTATTGTATACGTATGCACATCGAACTTGCAAGAGTGTTGCGCGATTTCCGTCGGCAGCCCCCGTGGAATCCGCTCCCTGAACTGCGTATATGTGCGATTCCCTTGATGGGGTCACGCATCGGGTCCGAGGCGTGCAGAAACTTCTTCGCATTAAGAGTGATTACGTATACACTCTGTGTCAGGCTGGATTAGATGCAATCTGCGCCACTCTCCGTTTCCTCAGTATTGGAGCTCACATGTCTGTCGACGCGTCGACGAACCCGCCACCACCGAGTTCTGCGGCCCCAGCAGTGACCGTCGATCCGGTCATGCGCCGACGGGCGATGGCGTCCTCGGTACTGGGCTCGTGTATCGAGTGGTACGACTTCTACGTGTACGGGGTCGCCGCGGCGATCATCCTCAACAGCCAGTTCTTCCCGAACGTCGACCCCTTCGTGGGGATCTTGTTGTCGTTCAGCACTTATGCGATCGGCTTCGCGGCGCGCCCGATAGGAGGTGTGATCTTCGCGCACTTCGGCGATCGGGTCGGCCGCAAGCAGATGCTCATGATGACCCTCGGCCTCATGGGCTTCGGGACGTTCATGATCGGCTGCCTGCCTAGTTACGCGTCGATCGGCATCGCAGCCCCGATCATCTTGGTGTTGCTGCGCATCGTGCAAGGCCTCGGGGTCGGTGGAGAATGGGGCGGCGCGGCGCTGATGGCGACCGAGTACGCGCCACCGAAGCGTCGCGGATTCTTCGGTTCGTGGCCGCAGATCGGCGTGCCGGCCGGCACTCTGCTGGCGAACGGAGCCTTCTTCTTGGTCGTCGGGTTGCTGCCCGAGGAAGCCTTCGAATCCTGGGGCTGGCGGATTCCGTTCCTGTCGTCGATCGTGTTGGTCGCGCTGTCCTTCTACATTCGCAGCAAGGTCGCCGAATCCCCGGTCTTCGAAGAAATCAAGGCGAAGGGCGAAATCGAGAAGATGCCCGTCGTCACGGTCATCAGGACCCGGCCGGCGACCATCGTGCGGGTCATCATGATGCGCTTCGCCGAAAACGCGAACTACTACATCTACACCACGTTCCTGCTGGCCTACGGTCCCGAAATTCTGGTTGCCAAGAACGACATCCTGCTCGCGACGATGATCATGGCAGGCCTCGGCCTGTTCACCATTCCGTTCTGGGGCTGGGTCTCGGACCGGTGGGGCCGCCGGTCCTCGGTGATCGCCGGCGCGGTGGTCATGGCGCTGATGGCGTATCCGTTCTTCTGGGGCGTGCAGACCGGCGACCTCCTGATGATCCTGCTGATGCTGATCCTGACCTGCAACATCGGCCGCGACCTGTGCTATTCGGTGGAACCGGCCTACTTCACCGAGCTGTTCGAGCCGAAGCTGCGTTATTCGGGGGCGTCGGTCGGACCTCAGGTCGCCGCCGTGCTGGCCGGTGGATTCGCGCCACTGCTCGCCACCGCCCTGGTCGGCCCCGACTTCGATCGCTACTGGCTCGTCGCCGGATACATGGTGCTCACCTCGGTCATCACGATCACGGGTGCGTTCTGGTCCCCGGAAACGGCACCTCGGGTGCGGCTGAGCCGAGGATTGAGCGAAGAACACGACCCCACCACAAGTCGGTAGATGCGAGACCACTGACCGGCGTGAGATGCGTCCGGGTCGCGACTTCGCGACCCGGACGTTGGTCTCTGTCGGTGCGAGCGCCCGGGCGGAGAGCTACCCGCCGCGGCTGAACACCGGCGCTCCGTCTTCGTCGCGTCGAGGAGTTTCGTCGGTTCGGGGCGGTGCCGAAGCGGTCGGTGGTGTGGCCGCCGTCGACCTCCGCTGAACCAGGTGGGAACGAAAAGCCAGTGTCTTGTACGGTGCGTTCGGATTCTCGATTCGTTCGAGCAGAGCTTCAGCCCCTGCCTCTGCCATCGTTCGCGTCGGTTGGTGCATCGTGGTCAGATCGAACGCCGGCCACGCACCCATCGCGATGTCGTCGTATCCGACTACCCACAGTTCTTCCGGCACAGCGATATTCGCGGAACGTGCGGCGTCGAGCGCACCGAACGCGATCAGGTCGTTGCTGCAGAAGATTGCCGTCGGCCGGTCTTCGGACGCGAGGATCTCGCTCGCAGCGGCGTACCCGTAGTCGTGACTGAACGTGGTTCCCTCCATAGTCCAGTCGGCCCGCAAAGGCACCCCGGCCTCGCTCAACCGCTCAGCGAAACCACGAGTCCGGTCACGGGCGGTGCTCGCGCTGGACGGGCCTCCGAGCATCGCAATCTTGGTGTGCCCGTTGGCGAGAAAGTAGTCGGCGACCGTTCTGCCGCCGACCGCATTGTCGCTGACCACCTGATCGCACCGCAATGTCTCGACGACTCGATTGATCAGCACGACGGGACTGTGCTTGGCCAGCGCGGCGCGCAGCGGAGCCGAGGCTTCGACCACCGTGGTGAAAATGACGCCGTCGATCGATCCGGCGTTGATCGCTTCCAATGCAGCATCATTGCCGGGCCCGTCGGAATTCCACAGCGTCACTTTCTGTCCCGCTCGGTCCAGATACTCGGTCAGTGCGTCGAGGATCTCGGGGTAGAACGGATTGGTCAGATCCGCAACGACCACCCCAATGGTTTCGACGCGGCCCGTCTTCATTGCCCGCGCACCGAGGTTCGGGACATACCCCACCGATGCCGCAGCTTCCAGAATTTTCTTACGGGTGACTGCACTGACCTTGCCATTGCTGAGCGCGCGCGAGACCGTGGCCTGGGACACCCCTGCGAGCCTCGCGACGTCCCTGCTCGTTGCCATACGTATCTACTCCGATTCTGCGTTGCACGGCGTGCCGGACACCGCAGCTGCCAAGTCGTGTTGCCCATCATTCCACGTCGAAGCTGAAGGCTTTCCTTGCAGGCCGCCATCAGGCAGGACCGTCTCGAGCGGTCCGCGCCGTCTGCGGGAAGAACAGTTAGGGCAACGGCAATTGTATACGTATGTGGTCATCTCTCTCGGAACGAACTTCTTCGGTAAGGGCGGATACTGCTGTGCTGGGAGTGGCTCAGGGAATCGTCGCACGGTCGCTGCGCTGCCGCGGTAGAAGTTCTGCCCGCAGACCTACCAGTCCGCCTGGCAGGTCCATGAGCAAGGGCCGCGGCAAGGGCAACTTGTGGCTAGCCGGCACTCTTGGCCGCATCGCGTTCGCCACCTCCTGCACCTACACCTTCCTGGACACCCGCTATCGGTGCCTCGAGCGACGCTGCGGCAAACAGAAGGCGATCGTGGCCAAGGCAACTCGGAGGTCACCGTCATCTTCCACCTGCTCTCGGACCCAGACGTCGAGTTCTGCGATTTCGGGCCCGGATACGACTCTGCCGGGCATCTTGGCGTGCCCACTCACCATCCAGTTTTGGGTCGATCTCGCAATCGCGTTCGCGGGTATAGGGGCTCACCTGGCCTGATCGATGTAGGACTCCAACTGATCACGCTCGTGCCGGAGTTCGTCCATCCTGCTCTTCACCACGTCTCCGATACTGACGATTCCCACGAGTGAACGATCGACCATCACCGGTAGGTGCCGAATGCGATGCTCGGTCATCGTCTCGGCCAGACTGTCGACACTGTCGGTGGGCAAGCAGGTGAAGACCTCGGTGGTCATGATGTCGCATACCCGCTCCTGGAGTACCGCCGCACCGCGCTTCTGGATTCGGCGAACCACATCGCGTTCGGACACCATGCCGATCACCGCATCGTGATCGACGACGATGAGAGCGCCGATGTTTCGCCGTGTCAGTTCTTCGAGTAGATCCTCGACGGACGTTTCCGGACTCACGGTGGTGACCGACGAGCCCTTGTTTCTGAGTACCTCAGCGATGCGCATTGGGATTCCTCGATCCACCTGCAGGCCGATATTCCCCGATCACACGATCATAGGTGGGGCAGGTGTGCGCCCGCAGCTACTTCTCGGTAGCTACTTCTTCACGGCCGGTTCGCAGCGATACCAACGGAGCGCATTGGTCGACAGAACGGCATCGAGGTCCTCGCCGACCGCGTCGGAAATGATGTCGAGATCCGATGCTTCGAACGGACGTCGAGCGCGCGTGCCAGGCAGGTCGCTGCCGAACATCAGTGCCTCGGGATTGACGGCGTGAATGCGGCGCAGTGCGTCCGGGATGTCGTCGATGGTGACGCGGCCGAACCCGGTGGCCTTTACCCGTGCGCCACGATCCACCAGATTCAGCAGGTAGGGCAGGCCCTCGGAGGACATGCCGAGATGGTCGATACTGACGGCCGGCAGGCGAGCGAAGACCGGCTCGAGTGACATCAGCAGTGACGCGTCCACATAGAACTCGGCGTGCCAGCCAACGAGCTGGTGCGCCCTGATCGCCTGGATCGCCAATTGGGTCAGGTCGATCGCGCTGCGCCGCAGATTGAATCGAAGAGCCCGAACCCCCGCTTCGTTCAGCGCGATGATGTCCTCGTCCGTGGCGTCGGGGGACAGTTGGGTGACGCCTACCCAGCCCTCACCGAGTTCGCCGAGTGCTGCACGAAGATAACGCTGGTCGGTGCCCTGGAAAGACGCAGAAACAACGGCACCGCCGGTGACCCCGAGCCCCTTCGTCCGGGCCCGGTAATCGGCCAGAGTGAACGGGCCGGGTAGGTAGCCGTGATTCTCGATCAGCCGGTAGCGGGGATCGAGTATATGTACGTGTGCGTCGAACACCCGTTCATTTTGCACTGTGCACCCTGACCAATGTCACACCGGTTCCGATGAGGCGGGCTCAAGGGGTGGATGCAACACGCTCTCTGAGATGGGGAGATGTTGCTGATGGGTGGCACTGGTTCACGGGCAAGTGACGAACAACGCG
>NZ_JBHXNL010000018.1:73061-77232 GCF_042719695.1 Rhodococcus sp. NPDC058521 | reverse complement strand
CAGGACAGTCTCACGACGTCAGTGACATTGAGAGTCAGACCCCACCGCACCGAACCTATCCAGTATCAACCGGACCACCCCAGACTCACAGTGACGTTGGTCGAGGGTGGTGACGTGCCTGTGTCCTACCGCCACGAGTCCCCGCCTCCGGACCACCTGAACCTGACCGATGTCGCACCCGTTCAACCCACGACCACCGATGTGACATTCGTCGAGGGCGGCGCGGGGGCAAAACGGGCAGAACTAGAACCACAACCGGCAGAACGCAGTCAGCGCATACGACACAGGGCGCCGAACCCTGATGGGATTCGGCGCCCTGTGTGCGTCTGTGCGTGACGAACCTAGTGCTTCTCGGGTCCGGCGTAGTACTCGAAGACCAAGCCGGCCGCAGCGGCAATCACAGCGACACCGGCCACTGCGATCAGCCACGGCTGGAAGAAGGCGAGAGCAACGGCGGACAGGGCCGCAGCGGCTGCGAGCAGAATGGGCCAGAAGCTACCCGGGCTGAAGAAGCCGAGGTCTCCTGCTCCGTCTGCGATCTCGGCGTCCTCGTAGTCCTCGGGACGTGTGTCGAGGCGGCGCGCAACGAAGCGGAAGTAGGTTCCGACGATCAGGGTGAGTCCTGCGGAGAGGCAGATTGCGGTCAGGCCCGCCCATTCGATACCGGTCCGCGACAGCGCGGTGAACACGCCGTACACGATCCCGACGAGAATGAAGAACACCGTCAGGATCTCGAAGAGCTTGGCTTCGATCTTCATATCAGCACTTGTCCTTGGTCAGTGATATTCGACAACCGGTTCAGTTGCCCTCGGCAACCGTGGCCTGACGATATTCGCGGTCGGTGTTGAACGGCGTCGTCGACGTGGCAACCGGGCTTTCGCCGATCTCCGCGAGCGCCTGGGCCGTAGTGAGTTCGCGTCCACCTTCGTCGGCAGGCTTGCGAAGCTCGATGTACTGCGCGAACTTCTCGGGGCTCACTGCGCGAACCTCGAAGTTCATCATCGCGTGGAAGGTGCCGCACATCTCCGCGCAGCGTCCCACGAACGCGCCTTCCTTCTCGATCTCGCTGATCTGGAAGACGTTGTCCGAATGGTTTTCCTTCGGGTTCGGGTTGACGTCCCGCTTGAAGAGGAACTCCGGAACCCAGAATGCGTGGATGACGTCCGACGAAGCGAGCTCGAACTGGATGCTCTTACCCGTGGGCAGCACGAGGATCGGGATCTCCTGGCTGCTGCCGACCGTCTCGATCTTGTCGTAGTGCAGGTAGGAAAGGTCCTGGGGGTCCTTGCCGTGGATGGCACCCGGCTGGGCGTGACCCTCGCCGTGCTCGGCCGACTCACCCTCGGGGACGACCTTCGACTGCACCGCAGCCTGCGCTTCCTGGTCGACGCCGTCGTACTTCGGAGCACCGTCCTGCAGGTCGATGGTGCGGTAACCGAACTTCCAGTTCCACTGGTAGGCCGTCACATCGACGACGACGTTCGGGTTGTCGTCCTTCTCGAGAACGTGGTTCTGCACGACGACCGTGAAGTAGAAGAGAACCGCGATGATCAGGAACGGAACGGCGGTGTACGCGAGCTCCAACGGCACGTTGTACGCCGTCTGACGGGGGAACTCTGGAGAGTTCTTCTTCTTGCGGTGGAACATGACCGTCCAGAAGATGAGGCCCCAGACCAGAACGCCCATCGCGAGCGCCGCGATGACCGACCATGTCCAGAGTTCACGCATGCGGTGCGCCTGGGGGGTGATGCCTGACGGCCACCCGAAACGCAGCACCTCGTTGTCGATTGAGCAACCCGACAGCAGCAAGGCAGCGATGCCTAAAGATACTGCCAACCCTGCCCGCCGAAGGATCCGACCTTGCGCCACGTTCACGCCTTCCTGATCGCACAGATTCCATCAGGGCACACCCGAAAGGAAGGCCCAATTACTACGCAGCGTAGACCAAAGCCGGGCGCCGTCCACTCTCAGGGTCGTACTCGTGTCGTCACCTGCCCGAGCAGGCCACCCGGATCTTCTGCGGCATACTTTCACGGAGAGTTCACTGTCCTCTCCACTCGGTGGAGCGTTATCCCAATTCTGAAACGAGGTACCGGACGCTGTGTGCGGACTGCTCGGGCTACTGACATCCGACGAGACCAGCGACAACGCGGTTGCGCAGGTCGATCAGGCAATGCACTGCCTACGTCATCGCGGACCGGACGAGCACGGGACGTGGCACGACGACCACATGGTCTTCGGCTTCAACCGGTTGTCGATCATCGATATCGAACACTCCCACCAGCCGCTTCGGTGGGGGCCTCCCGAATCGCCGGACCGATACGCACTGACGTTCAACGGCGAGATCTACAACTACCTCGAAATTCGCGCCGAACTGACGGAGCAATTCGGCGCGCAGTTCCACACCGAGGGTGACAGCGAATCGATCGTCGCCGCTTTCCACTATTGGGGAGAGGATGCTGTACGGCGACTTCGCGGAATGTTCGCGTTCGCGATCTGGGATACGCAGGAACGCGAACTGTTCCTCGCCCGCGACCCTTTCGGCATCAAGCCACTGTTCCTCGCAACCGGAACCGGCGGCACCGCGTTCGGTAGCGAGAAGAAGAGCCTGCTCGAACTGTCGGATCTCATCGGCATCGGACTCGAACTCGATCCGCGCGCACTCGAGCACTACACCGTGCTGCAGTACGTTCCCGAACCGGAGTCACTCCACAAGCACATTCGGCGCCTCGAATCCGGAACCAGCGCTCGCGTCCGCCCCGGCGAGACGCCCGTGGTCACGCGATACTTCGAGCCCACCTTTCCGGTTCGTCCGTTCGCGGCCGGCACCGACAAGGCGCGCTACGCCGAGATCGCCGATGCCCTCGAGGACTCCGTCGCCAAGCACATGCGCGCCGACGTCACGGTCGGGTCGTTCCTGTCCGGTGGTATCGATTCGACCGCCATCGCCGCACTCGCCATGCGCCACAACCCGAACCTGATCACGTTCACCACGGGCTTCGAGCGCGAGGGCTACTCCGAGGTCGACGTTGCGGCCGAGTCCGCCGAGGCTATCGGTGCCCGGCACGTCGTGAGGGTGGTCAGCCCAGCCGAGTTCGCCGCATCGATTCCGGAGATAGTCTGGTATCTGGACGATCCGGTTGCGGACCCAGCACTCGTCCCGCTGTGGTTCGTAGCGAAGGAAGCGCGAAAGCACGTCAAGGTCGTGCTGTCGGGCGAAGGTGCCGACGAGTTGTTCGGCGGGTACACCATTTACCGGGAGCCGCTGTCGCTGAAGCCCTTCGAACGTCTGCCGCGCGGGATGCGGAAGGCGGTCGGCCGGCTGTCGGAAAAGATTCCGGAGGGTACGCGAGGCAAGAGCCTGCTCCATCGTGGCTCGATGACTCTCGAAGAGCGCTATTACGGAAACGCTCGCAGCTTCAGCGATGCGCAACTGCGCTCCGTGTTGCGCGACTTCCGTCCGAACTGGACCCACCAGGACGTCACCGCGCCCATCTACGAACGTTCGCATGGCTGGGATCCAGTGGCGCGCATGCAACACCTCGACCTCTTCACGTGGCTGCGCGGCGACATTCTCGTCAAGGCGGACAAAATGACGATGGCCAACTCGCTCGAGCTTCGCGTGCCGTTCCTCGACCCCGAGGTTTTCGCTGTGGCATCGCAGGTGCCGCTCGAGCAGAAGATCACGAAGAGCACGACCAAGTACGCCCTGCGTCAGGCATTGGAGGGCATCGTCCCGCCGCACGTGCTGCACCGCGCCAAGCTCGGGTTCCCGGTCCCGCTCCGCCATTGGCTGGCGGGCACAGAACTGTTCGACTGGGCGCACCAGCAGATCGCGGATTCCGAGACGGACCACTTGTTCGACAAGGCCGCCGTGACGAAGATGCTCGACGACCACCGCGACGGCGCATCCGATCACAGTCGGCGACTATGGACCATCCTCACCTTCATGGTGTGGCATGGCATCTTCGTCGAGAAGCGCATCGTGCCGGAGATCTCCGAGCCGGCATACCCGGTTTCCCTCTGACTCTGTGAGTGGTGGGGGGGGGGGGGGGGGGGCCCCCCCCCCCCCCCCCGGGGCCGGGGGGGCACGGAGGGGCCGCGCTGGTGGGGGGGGGGGGGAGCGGAGGGGGGGCCCCGGAGGGGGGGGGCCTGGGCCCCGACGGAAGGC
>NZ_JBHXNL010000018.1:0-73051 GCF_042719695.1 Rhodococcus sp. NPDC058521 | reverse complement strand
CTCTTTTCCCCCGTCTTTCCTTGTGTGTGGGTGCTTTCTTGTTTGGTGTCCCGGCGCTGGGTGCCTTTTCTCCCCCCCCGCGCCGCGGGGGGCGGGGGGGGCGGGGGGGCCGGGCCCCCGCCCCCCCCCCCCCCCCCACCACTCACAGGCGGTGCCGCTTACGGCAGGACTGCAGCGATCTCTTCGGAGGCTGCGGCACCGTAGGCGTCGCCGAGACGCTTGAGCGCTTCGTCCCGATCGAACGTCCATTCCTGGGTTCCGACGGTCTCGAGCACCAGAACCGCGACGAGTGAACCGAGCTGGGCGGACCGTTCGAATCCGAGTCCGGCGCGATGCGCGAGCAGGAAGCCTGCACGGAAGCCGTCACCGACGCCGGTCGGATCCACCTTTCCGTTCTCCGGCACCACACCGACTTTGGTGACCTCACCGTTGGTGTCGACGATCTCGACACCGTTGGCGCCGAGCGTGGTGATGCGAACCTTCACCCGCCCGCGGATCTCCTCCTCGGTGAATCCCGTCTTCTGCTGGAGCAGGCCCCACTCGTACTCGTTCGTGAAGAGGTACTCCGCGCCGTCGATGAGCATCTTGGCCTGCTCGCCGTCCAGGCGCGCCAACTGCTGTGAAGGATCGGCCGCGAACGGGATGTTCGACCTACGGCATTCGTCGGTGTGCCGGATCATGGCTTCGGGGTCGTTTGCACCGATCAGTACCAGTTCGGGGGCACTGGTTGCACTGGCCACGTCTGCCAGCGTGATGTCGCGAGCTTCACTCATCGCGCCCGGGTAGAACGACGCGATCTGCGCCATGTCTTCGTCGGTCGTGCAGACGAAACGCGCCGTATGAGCACTGGTCGACGTGCGAACACCACCGCAATCGACACCGTTGGATTCGAGCCACTGACGGTACTCGGCGAAATCGGCGCCGACCGCTCCGACCAGAACCGGCGACCCCCCGAGGACTCCCATGGCGTACGCGATGTTGCCGCCGACGCCGCCGCGACGCACGACGAGATCGTCGACGAGAAAGCTCAGCGAAATGTGGCTGAGCTGGTCGGCGAGCAATTGCTCGGCGAAGCGACCGGGAAATCGCATCAGGTGGTCGGTCGCAATGGAACCGGATACCGCAATGGTCACGGGTGGATGCCTTTCAGCGAGGAGTGCAGAGAAATATCACCGTACCCCGCCCGCAGGATGCGCCGACGAATCCCGAAAGCGGCGCCGATACACGAAAAAGCCGAAGCTCGCGACCACCAGGGGCCTCGAGCTTCGGCTCGATCGAACGAACGGATTCAGTTGAACGAATCACCGCAGGCGCACGAACCGGTGGCCTGGGGGTTGTCGATCGTGAATCCCTGCTTCTCGATCGTGTCGACGAAGTCGATGGAGGCGCCCTTCACGTACGGAGCGCTCATGCGGTCCACTGCGAGGCTGACACCGCCGAAGTCGACGACCAGGTCGCCATCGAGGCTACGGTCGTCGAAGAAAAGCTGGTAGCGCAGGCCGGCACAGCCGCCCGGCTGCACGGCGATACGCAACGCGAGGTCGTCACGACCTTCCTGGTCGAGCAGTGCCTTCGCCTTCGAGGACGCTGCCTCGGTCATCTTGACGCCGTGGACGGCGGTCTCGTTCTGCACAGTCATGGGCTCTCCCTGTAGTTCGTCGACCCGTGAACGCTTCAACGGTACTCCGCGCCGATCTTATTCCCGGCGTACCGATAGTGCGTCCGGCAACGCAAAGCAATAACCCCATCGTATCGGACTCACAAGTCCTGTCACGTGCCGCAGTGAGTCATCGGGAACGGCCGTACGCCGCGGCAACCGACTCCGCCAACCGACGCAGCTGCGCCGCGGCATCGGACATGGCGATCTCGACGGATCCGGCCGTGTCGACGAGCGATCCGGTGTCGACGATTCCCGCCTGTGCGAGGGCTTCGGTGTCGAGTTGCACCTGCCCGGCGAGAGCGATGGTCGGCACCTCGATTGCGCGGGCGCGTCGGGCGACCGCAGCGACGACTTTTCCGGCCAGCGACTGACTGTCCAGTCGTCCTTCCCCGGTGACGACCAGATCTACCGTGGCGAGGGTGCCGTCCTGCGATGTACGTTCCGCGACGGTGTCGGCGCCGGACACCCGCGTCGCACCGACTGCAAGCAGCGCCGCCCCGAGTCCGCCGGCCGCACCGGCTCCCGGCAGTTCGTCGACGGGGTACCCCAGCGTCGCGTGCAGTTCCCGGGCCCATTCCTGGTTGCGGCGTTCCAGTAGGAGCACGGTTTCCGGATCAGCACCCTTCTGCGGCCCGAACACACGGGCGGCGCCTGCGGGACCGGTCAACGGGTTCTCGACGTCCGTGGCGGCTACGAGTTCGACGCCGGAAAGACGGGTACGGGCATTCACGAGCCCACCGAATACCTGGAGGAATCCCCTGCCGCCGTCGGTGCAGGAACTACCGCCAAGACCGACCACCACTTGGTCCACGCCCTCGGATACGGCCGCGTCGACGAGTTGGCCTACTCCCTTGCTGTGGGCCGCGAGCGCTGTCGACGGCGTCGGCGGTCCACCGAGGAGGTGCAATCCGCACGCCTGGGCCGACTCGACATATGCCACGCGCGGACCGGCATCGAGGAGCCAGTGCGCGGTGACCTGTGAATCGAGTGGGCCGTCGACGTCGAGTTGACGCCGTTCTCCACCGGTCACTGCCACCACGTCCACGAATCCCGGTCCCCCGTCCGAGAACGGTGCCAGGATCAGTTCGTCGCCCGGGCGCGCTGCCGCCCACCCGTCAGCAATGGATGCAGCGGCGGCGGTGGCGCTCAAGGTGTCACCGAACGAGTCGGGGGCGATCAGCACGCGCATCGCGAAAGTGTACGGCTGCGCAGCCCACACGGCATTCTCGACGGCCCGATCCATCGGTGCCGGTTTCCCTCACCAACGGTCCATCCCATAACCTGGGAGTGTGAAACTGCTACGCCGAGGCGATTCGGACAAACCGGACAAGCGAGACGTCGAGGTCACCGAGTCGTCCGCGATCGAGGAACCGTCGACATCCGAGCGTGTCGGCAAGGGGCGTCCGACCCCGAAACGACGCGACGCCGAAGGCAAGCGCCGTGGGCCCGTCGCGCCCGCCCCGATGACGGCGAAAGAGGCACGAGCCCGTCGAAAGGCGAACAAGGGCAGCAAGGAAGACCGCAAGTTGGCGGCGTCGGAGCGTCGGGCCAACGCCCAGGAACGTCGCGCCCGCATGCTCGCCGGCGACGACAAGTACCTGCTCCCCCGCGACAAGGGACCGGTGCGCGCCTATGTCCGCGACATCATCGACGCCCGTCGCAATCTGGTCGGGCTCTTCATGCCGCTCGCGCTGGTTCTGATCATGGCGATGTTCGTCAGCCCGGAGCTTCAGGCGGTCATCACCCTCGCCATGCTCGTCATGATGGTCTTCATGGCGGGCGAAGGCGTCTACCTGGGCCGCCTGGTCAACAACCGGGTTCGAGCACGGTTCCCCGACACGCCGGACGGCGGTTTCAAGCTCGGCTGGTACGCGTTCGTACGTGCGTCCCAGATTCGGAAACTGCGAGCACCGAAGCCGCGAGTCGGCCCCGGCGACGCCATCTGATCTGTCATGCGTGCGGCGAGCCGTGGTACTCGAGTAGTACTGCGGCGGCGATTCGCCCTTCGCGATCACCTGCGAAGTCGATCATCGGGTCTGCCGGTCTGAATGCATCGTCGCGATACGTGTCGACGCCGTGCAGATGGGCCCAGCTGCGTGGCAGCCGATCCCCACCCGTTCGGCGCCCAGCCCATCGGACGGTGCGGTCGACGGCGATCATGACGATTACGAGTACCAGAAATTCGATCATGGCAGTAATGCTGCGCCTGTCGCATTCCTGCCGTAAGTGGCAGAACTGTCGATGTTCATCGAAAAACTGCCACGGCTGGAAGCTCGACAGTGCGTGCCCTTGGTAACGTCTGACACCGTGCCCGATACGGAACGCGCCGACCACGGAGTTCGCACCCTCGTCCTCGGTGGCGCCCGGTCCGGAAAATCCGCACACGCCGAGTCCCTCGCAGGCGGCGTACCGGATTCCGTCGCCGTTCGGTATCTCGCCACCGCCCGTCGCCACCCGGACGATTCCGACTGGGAAGAGCGCATCGACGGGCATCGTCGACGACGGCCAATTCACTGGACCGTCGTCGAGACCGCTCACCGCAGCGGCCTGGTGGACGAACTCGGCCGTACCGACTGGCCCGTCACACTCGTGGACGATCTCGGCACCTGGCTCACCGACACCATCGACAGCGCACACGCCTGGGATCGCCCCCGCGGAACCATCGCCGTCGACGTCGATTCTCTGGTGGATCGCGTTCGAACCTACCCACGAGATCTCGTGATAGTAAGCCCCGAAGTCGGACTGGCCGTGGTGCCGGAATCACGATCGGGAAGACTGTTTCGCGACGAGATCGGTGCCCTCAACGCCCGGCTGGCCAACGAGTGCGATCGGGTCGTACTCGTGGTGGCCGGACTCCCCTTGGTCTTGAAGGACAGCCGACCATGAGAGACGTTCGAGCCCTGAAGATGTTCGAAACCTACGGAAGGCAGCGAGAGTGACCCCGGACGATCGATTCGACGCCGTACCCCTGCCGGATCGGGAGGTCTTCGAGCAGGCGCGTTCTCGGCAGTCGATTCTGACCAAGCCTGCGAGCTCGCTTGGCCGTCTCGAGGCATTGTCGTGCTGGGTAGCTGCCTGCCAGGGAGTGTGCCCGCCACGTGAACTCACGCGTCCCCGTGTCGTCGTGTTCGCAGGAGACCACGGGATCGCACAGCACGGCGTGTCGGCGTACCCCACCGAAGTCACCGCGCAGATGGTCGCGAACATTCGGGACGGAGGCGCTGCCGTCAACGCCCTCGCTGCCGTTGCCGGGGCCGGGGTTCGAGTGGTCGACATGGCCGTCGCCGCTGATACCGACGAAAAGACCTCGGCATACAAGGTGTGCCGTTCGTCGGGCTCCATCAACGTCGAGGACGCGCTGAGCCAGGAAGAGACGCTCAGCGCCATCGCTGCCGGAAGGGCCATCGCCGACGACGAAATCGACTCCGGTGCAGACCTTCTCATCGCCGGTGACATGGGCATTGGCAACACCACACCTGCCACCGTTCTGATCGCCGCCATCACCGAAACGGAACCTGTAGCCGCCGTCGGCCGAGGAACGGGCATCGACGACGCCGGGTGGATCCGAAAAACGGCCGCCATCCGCGACGCGATGCGCCGCGCCCGCCCGCACGTCCGTGACACCGTCACGCTTCTCGCGACGGCCTCGGGAGCCGACATCGCCGCGATGGCAGGCTTTCTCGCGCAGGCATCGGTTCGGCGCACACCTGTCGTCCTCGACGGCGTGGTCGTCACCGCTGCCGCCGTCGTCGCCGAGGAGCTCGCACACGGCGCCCGTGAATGGTGGCTCGCGGGCCACCGCTCCACCGAACCGGCACACTCCATCGCTTTGAAGCACCTCCAACTGGAACCGCTCCTCGAGTTCGACATGCGGCTGGGCGAGGGCTCGGGTGCCGTCACTGCCCTCCCGATTCTGCAGTCCGCCATTGCAACACTCGCCAACATGGCCACGTTCGCCGAAGCCGGCGTTTCGACCGACGACGTCGGATGACACGTTGATCAACTCGGGAGAATCCGTCCGGCTCGCGTTCTCGTGGCTCACGGTGCTTCCGGTCGGTGGTCCGGCAACAGTCGACCGAAAGTCCGCCGCCCGGGCGATCGCAGCGACGCCGCTGACAGGTCTCGCCCTGGGAATAGGTGTCACAGGACTGCTCTGGGTACTGACCCTTGCCGGGCTCACGCCCGCGTTGGCCGGCATCGTCACCGTGGGAGCCCACGCCCTGGTCACCCGCGGCATGCACATCGACGGGCTGTCGGACACCTTCGACGGGCTCGGTTGTTACGGCCCGCCCGAGCGGGCCCGAGAAGTGATGTACACCGGCGGCGCAGGACCGTTCGGTGTCGCGGCCTTGGTCGTCTGCTTGGGCGCCCAGGCCTTGGCGTTCGCGGAGCTCGCTTCTGCCGACAGGTGGGGCACTCTGGTTATCGTCGTGTTCACCGGACGGGTGGCCGTCGTGATCGCTTGTCGGCAAGGCATTTCGGCGGCAAACGACCGAGGATTCGGTGCGCTCGTCGCCGGGACACAGGGCCCGGTGGCGATCGGTGCATGGACCGCAGTCGCAGTGGCCGCCTCGACGTCGTTCGGATCGCCACCGTGGTTCGGGCCGGTCGCCACTGCGGTGGTTCTCGGAGCCACCGTGCTGTTCGTCAGGCACTGTGCACGCAGGTTCGGCGGCCTGAACGGAGACGTCCTGGGGGCAACCCTCGAGCTGACCGTGACCGCCCTCGCCGTCACGGTCAGCGCAACCGCGACCTAGCGCAGCTTGGTCATCCAGCCGTGGATGTCCGCGAAGGTGCCGCGCTGAATTCCGGTCAACGTGTCCCGTAGCGCCATCGTCACCTCGCCGGGTTCGCCGTCGGCGATCGTGAACTCGCCGGACTCCGACTTGACCCGACCGACGGGGGTGATCACCGCGGCGGTACCGCACGCGAAAACCTCGGTGATCTCGCCGGATTCGCTCTTCTCGCGCAACTCTTCGGTACTGATCTTCCGCTCCTCGACCGCGAACCCTGCGTCGGCGGCCAGGCTGAGAAGCGAGTTCCGGGTGATCCCGGGTAGCAACGAACCGGAAAGAGCGGGGGTGACCAGCCGCGCATCGGAACCGGCACCGAACACGAAGAAGAGGTTCATTCCACCCATCTCCTCGACGTACGACCGCTCGATGGCGTCCAGCCACACCACCTGGTCACAGCCCTGCTCGGCCGCCTGAGCCTGGGCGAGCAGCGAAGCAGCGTAGTTGCCGGCGAACTTCGCGGCGCCGGTGCCGCCAGGAGCGGCGCGCACGTACTCGGTGGACAGCCAGACGCTCACCGGATGGACGCCACGGGGGAAGTACGCACCCGCCGGCGAGGCGATCAACTGGTAGCGGTACGAGTCCGCCGGTCGAACCCCCAGCCCCGCTTCCGTCGCGAACATGAAAGGTCGCAGATAGAGGGCGTCCTCGCCACCGGCCTCCGGAACCCAGTCGTGATCGATGTCGAGCAATTCGACGATCGACTGTACGAACGTCTCGCTCGGGAGTTCGGGCATCGCGAGCCGACGTGCGGAGGTCGCGAAGCGCTCCGCATTCGCCTCGATACGGAAGGACGAGATCGCGCCGTCTGCCTGCCGATAGGCCTTGAGGCCCTCGAAGATCGCCTGCCCGTAGTGCAGAACCATCGCTGCCGGATCGAGTGTGAGCGGGCCGTACGGCTCTATGCGGGCATCGTGCCAGCCCTTACCTGCCGTGTAGTCGATCGACACCATGTGGTCGGTGAAGTACCTCCCGAAGCCCGGTGCATCCAGAATCTCCTTCCGAGCCTGCGCAGTGGCGGGCGAAGGATGCTGGACGCGAACGAACTCGGTGGCCTCTGTCATGTCGACGATCCTATCGAACGACGCGAAACCGCCTACTTGGTGTTGACGTCCACGAAGGGCGGCGAGACCACTTCGCAGCGCAGCGCACGTCCACGCACGTCGACGGCCACTTCGTCGCCCGCCTTCACCCCGGCGTCGGTATCGATGAGAGCTAGCGCGATACCGACCTTCAAGGTGGGCGAGAATGTCCCCGACGTGCTCTCGCCGATGGTCACGCCGTCGCGTTGGACCGATTGGCCGGCACGGAGCACTCCGCGATCCAATGCCTTGATCCCCCACAGCTTTCTGGCCGGTCCCGCGGCCTTCTCGTCGACGAGAGTCTCGCGTCCCCAGAACGCAGGCTTCTTCCAGCCGACTGCCCAGCCGCATCGTGCTTCGAGAGGGGAGATCTCCAGCGACAGTTCGTGACCGTGCAACGGATATCCCATCTCGGTCCGGAGAGTGTCGCGTGCACCCAGACCGGCCACCTCGCCACCGGCCGACCGAACGGCGTCGATCAGCGCGCGGAACACCGTGTCGCTGTCCTCCCAACGGGGCAACAATTCGTAGCCGACCTCACCCGTGTAGCCGCTGCGGCACACGCGAACGGGAAGCCCGTTCCACGTCGCATCCGCGAAACCCATGTATTCGATGTCGGTGGGGAGACCCAACCCGGTGAGCACCTCCACCGCCTTCGGTCCCTGAACCGCGAGAACACCGAAAGCGCGGTGCTGGTTCTCGACGTCGACACCTTCGGGTGCCTGTGCCTGCAGCGCTGCCACGACATCGGCGGTGTTGGCGGCATTCGGAACGAGGAACACCTCGTCCGGTCCGACGAAATACGCGATGAGATCGTCGATCACGCCGCCCGACGCCGTGCAGCACAGGGTGTACTGCGCCTTGCCCGGACCGATCTTGTTCAGATCGTTGGTCAGGACGGAATTGACGAACTCTGCTGCCCCCGGGCCGGACACGAGTGCCTTCCCGAGATGACTGACGTCGAACAGGCCGACACTCTCACGAACCGCATTGTGTTCGGCCACGACACCGCTGTACGACACCGGCATCTCCCAACCGCCGAACGGTGCGAACGTCGCCCCGAGATCGACGTGAACGGAATGAAGCGGGCCCTGCAGCAACTGGTCGTCGGTCATGCGGGACAACCTATCGGACCCCGTAGGGGCGCCGCATCCGGTTCCCCGCCGCGATCGTGCCGTCGGGCTAGCATCGGTGACGGTCGGGTCCGCCCGGCGAATGCCTCGTATCCGAACTATTCAGGAGACACAGTGAGCACGTACACACCCCGACCGCTCGGACCCACCCTCGCATTGGCGGGCAGCGTAGGAAAGCGCGCGGACGTGTTGGTGATCGGCCTGACCAAGTCTGCCGACGGACCGGAGCTCGCCCTCGCGGACGGCACCGTCGACGACTCGATTCTCTCGGAGATCCTCGACGGCCTGACACTCGTCGGTGCGACGGGTGCTGCCGAGGAGATCACCCGCGTCCCCGCACCGGGCTCGCTGCCCGTCGACAGCATCGTCGCCGTCGGTCTCGGAGCAGCCGACGCCCTCGATGCCGAGCAGATTCGCAAGTCCGCCGGCGCTGCTGCACGAAGCCTGAAGGGGGGCATCGGCACCGCGGCAACCACACTGTCGGTCCTCGACCTCGGGGCCGCAGCCGAGGGCTTCGCGCTCGGTTCGTACGTGTTCCACGAGTACAAGTCCGCGAAGTCGGCACCCGGCCCCGACGCGGGCCCGGTCGAGAACGTCGAGCTGCTGGTCTCCGCGCCGAAGGACAAGGAGGCCAAGGCAACTCTCGAACGGTCCACCGCGATCGCAAAGGCCGTCGCGACGGCCCGTGAATTCGTCAACACTCCCCCGAGCCACCTGTTCCCCGCCGAGTTCGCCGACCGTGCACGTGCGCTCGGCTCCTCGGCCGGACTGAAGGTGGAAGTAATGGACGAGAAGGCCCTCGAGAAGGGTGGATACGGCGGCATCGTCGGAGTCGGCAAGGGTTCGTCCAGGCCGCCTCGGCTCGTTCGCCTGTCGTACGCCTCGAAGAAGAAGGGCGCGCCCAAGGTGGCTCTGGTCGGCAAGGGCATCACGTTCGACACCGGCGGGATCTCGATCAAGCCTGCGGCGAGCATGGAGAACATGACGTCGGACATGGGCGGCGCCGCAGCGGTGGTCGCGACGGTGGTCCTGGCCGCCGAGTTGGGTCTGCCGGTCGACGTAACGGCGACCGTGCCGATGGCCGAGAACATGCCGTCCTCCACCGCCCAACGCCCCGGCGACGTCCTGACCCAGTACGGCGGCACCACGGTGGAGGTGATCAACACGGATGCGGAGGGTCGACTCATCCTCGCGGACGCCATCGTTCGCGCTTGCGAAGACGAACCCGACTACCTGATCGACACCGCCACGCTGACCGGCGCGCAGATGGTGGCGCTGGGCAACCGCACGCCGGGAGTGATGGGTACGGACGAGTTCCGTGATCGCGTAGCTACCCTCTCGCAGCAGGTCGGCGAGAACGGATGGGCGATGCCGTTCCCGAGCGAGCTGCGTGCAGATCTCGACTCCAAGGTCGCAGACCTCGCGAACGTCACCAACCAGCGTTGGGGCGGAATGCTCGTCGCAGGCATCTACCTGAAGGAATTCGTGTCGCAGGACGTGCAGTGGGCACACATCGATGTCGCGGGACCGGCGTACAACACGTCCGGACCGTGGGGCTACACAGGCAAGGGCGGCACCGGAGTTCCGGTGCGCACGATGATCACGGTCATCGAGGACATCGCCGCCAACGGCTGACCTCCGTGAGTGGTTGACGAGTCCAGAGACTCGTCAACCACTCACAGGTCGCGTTCGCGCTCACGCTTGCGCTCGATCCGTCGCCGCGCATCGAAGTCACGCATACGCTGCGGATATCCCGTCTTGCGGACGTCGTAGACGGGGATCTTCAGGTCTTTCCCGAGCTTCCGCGCACCCTGCTCACCGCCGACACGGCGACGAGTCCACTCCCCGTCGGTCGCCACCAGAACGACGGTCACCTCGGTCACGGTGGTCTGCGGCTCCACGTACGCCTCCACACCGGTGTGAGTGCGAGTCCACTGCGCGAGGTACGCGGAATCGTCTCCGGACGGCAGCTGACGTCCGCGCCCCTTCGATCCACGCTGCTGTCGCGAGAACCTGTCGAACAGACCCACGTTCCACCTCCGTCGAGACTCCACCCCTGGACGCGGGTGGGGCAACCGGCCTGTACCGGTCCAACAAGTTTGCCAGTTGGTCGACATCTACGACGTCAGCGCAAATCTACTGGCCAGTAGGTCTAAAGCGGCGCCGTTCGGTGGGGCGACACGGTCACCCTCGTCGGACACGAAAGATCGGAGAGTGGAAGGATGAGACGGCGCCGACACTGTGACTGGGTGACGGTCTACTGAATTACCAACCAGTAACCCACACTGCGTGTGTAACTCGAGCACAATGGTTCACGAGCACAAGTTCACGACCACAAGTCGACACAACTCAACGAAACCCGAACACAACTGTCGAGGAGTCAAAAGACATGGCCTTCTCCGTCCAGATGCCAGCTCTTGGTGAGAGCGTCACCGAGGGAACTGTCACTCGGTGGCTCAAGCAGGAAGGAGACACGGTCGAAGTCGACGAACCCCTGCTCGAAGTCTCCACGGACAAGGTGGACACAGAGATTCCGTCGCCCGCTGCCGGTGTCCTGAGCAAGATCGTCGCGCAGGAAGACGACACTGTGGAGATCGGCGGCGAACTGGCCGTGATCGGTGATGCCGGCGAATCCCCCGCACCGTCCTCCGAGCCGGAGCCGGCGAACGAGGCACCGGCCCAGGCCGCTCCCGCGCCCGCCGAAGAAGCACCGTCCGCACCGGCGCAGTCCTCGGGTGCCGCGCAGTCCTCGGGGTCGGCTGAAGGCACGCCGGTGACGATGCCCGAACTCGGAGAGTCCGTCACCGAGGGCACCGTCACGCGTTGGCTGAAGACCATTGGTGACGAGGTTGCCGTCGACGAACCCCTCCTCGAAGTCTCCACCGACAAGGTCGACACCGAGATCCCGTCTCCCGTTGCCGGTGTGCTGCTCGAGATCAGCGCGCAGGAAGACGACGTCGTCGATGTCGGTGGGCAGTTGGCTGTGGTGGGTTCCGGTTCACCCGCACAGGGTTCCGCTCCCGCGCCGGCCCCCGAACCTGCACCGACACCCGAACCTGCACCGACACCGGAACCTGCGCCCACCCCCGCGCCCAAGCCGGAACCGAAGCAGGAAGCCGCACCGGCCGCGACCACCCCCGCGAAGCCCGCTGGCGACGCCACCCCTTACGTGACCCCTCTCGTCCGCAAACTCGCGGCCGAGAACAACGTCGACCTCTCCAGCCTGACCGGCACCGGGGTCGGTGGACGTATCCGTAAGCAGGACGTTCTCGAGGCAGCCGAGCAGCAGAAGGCACCTGCCGCACCGGAACCGGCGGCCGCGCCGGCCGCTTCGACACCGACGGCGCCTGCTGCGGGTGTTCGTCCGGAGCTGGCCCACCTGCGTGGGACCACCCAGAAGGCCAACCGGATCCGCCAGATCACGGCAACCAAGACCCGCGAGTCGCTGCAGACCACCGCACAGCTCACTCAGACCTTCGAGGTCGACGTCACCAAGATCGCGGGTCTGCGTGCACAGGCGAAGGACACGTTCCTCGAACGTGAGGGGGTCAAGCTGACGTTCCTGCCCTTCTTCGCAAAGGCGGTCGTCGAGGCCCTCAAGTCGCACCCGAACGTGAACGCCAGCTACGACGAAGATGCCAAGCAGATCACCTACTACGACGCCGAGCACCTGGGCATCGCGGTGGACACCGAGCAGGGTCTGCTCTCGCCCGTCATCCACAACGCGGGCAACCTCTCGCTCGCCGGGTTGGCCCGCGCGATCGCGGACATCGCCAAGCGCGCACGTTCGGGAGGTCTCAAGCCGGACGAGCTCTCGGGTGGCACCTTCACGATCACGAACATCGGCAGCCAGGGCGCACTCTTCGACACGCCGATTCTGGTTCCGCCGCAGGCGGCGATGCTCGGTACCGGTGCGATCGTCAAGCGGCCCGTCGTCGTCACCGACGAGAACGGCAGCGAGTCGATCGGTGTCCGGTCGATGTGCTACCTGCCTCTGACGTACGACCATCGACTCGTCGACGGTGCCGATGCCGGCCGTTTCCTCACGACGGTCAAGCAGCGCCTCGAAGAGGCTTCGTTCGAAGCGGATCTGGGCCTGTAGCAATAAGCTGAGACCACCGGGCGCCATTCCATTCCGGGATGGCGCCCGGGTGTTTTCGCGAGGAGGTGTACATGCGAGTCGTGGTGGCCGGATCGTCCGGCCTCATCGGAACGGCCCTCGTGTCCTCGCTGCGATCCGACGGTCACGATGTGGTGCGCCTGGTTCGCCGGCCCACCGCGGCACCGGACGAGGCTCGTTGGAACCCCGAACGTGGGCAGGTTCCGGCCGCTGCGTTGCGCGGTGCGGACGCGGTCGTCAACCTGTGCGGTGTCGGCATCGGTGACGCCCGCTGGTCCGGGGCGTACAAACAGCTCATCAGGGACAGTCGGATCACTTCCACCGATGTTCTGGCCACGGCGGTCGCCGACGTCGGGGTGCCCGTGCTCGCCAACGCCTCGGCGGTCGGCTACTACGGGGATCGTGGTTCACGGGTCGTCACCGAAGCCACTTCCCCCGGCACCGATTTCCTGGCAACAACCTGTCTCGACTGGGAGCGTGCCACCACGCCGGCCAGCGCTGCGGGAACCCGAACGGTGCTCCTGCGTAGCGGACTCGTGTTGTCCCCTCGCGGCGGCGCTCTCGGCAGGCTCCGGGGCTTGTACTCGGTCGGGCTCGGTGGTCGTCTCGGCGACGGCCGACAGTACTTTCCCTGGATCGCACTCGAGGATCACGTCGACGCGGTCAAGTTCGCGCTCACCCACGACGACATCGAGGGCCCGGTCAATCTCACCGGGCCCGCACCCGTCACCAATGCCGAGTTCACCGCGGCACTCGCGCGGGCGGTTCACCGCCCGGCACCGTGGGTTGTCCCCGGTTTCGCACTCACCGCCGTCCTCGGCGAGTTCGCACGCATCGGTCTCCTGGCCGGGCAGCGTGCGATTCCCGAGGTTCTCGAAGCCGCCGGGTTCCAGTTTCGGCGCAATACCATCGGCGAAGCTCTGGGGTCGGTGCTCACCCGCTGACGGCGAGGTGATCGCGGCCGAGCCCGTCGGCGTAATCTCGACGCCATGGCTGGCACCAATCCGACATCGGCACGACGCTCGCCCTCTCCGATGCGAACCGAACGTCTCGGGCTGATCGATTACGTCGAAGCGTGGGACACCCAGCGCTCCCTCGCCGCAGCACGCGCGGACGGCACCACCGACCACGACACGATGCTCCTGCTCGAACACCCGCCGATCTATACAGCCGGCCGACGGACCGCGCCCGAGGATCGCCCCACGGACGGAACTCCCGTCATCGACGTCGACCGGGGCGGGAAGATCACCTGGCACGGTCCCGGCCAACTTGTCGGCTATCCGATCGTGAAGCTCGCCGAGCCCGTGGACGTCGTTCGCTACGTGCGCCGCATCGAGCAGGCCCTCATCAGCGTGGTCGAGGACCACGGCATCGAGTGCGGTCGGGTCGACGGACGTTCCGGCGTATGGCTTCCGGCGATGCTGCGGTCCGGCGAATGGCTCCCCGAACGGAAGATCGCGGCCATCGGAGTGCGTGTCCAGCGAGGAGTTGCGCTGCACGGCTTCGCCCTCAACTGCAATTCCGACATCGGTGCGTTCGACACCATCGTTCCGTGCGGGATCACCGATGCCGGCGTGACGTCGCTGTCCGCTGAACTCGGCCGGGAAGTCACCGTCGATCAGGTGGTCGATGCCGTGTCGTCGGCCGTGATCGATGCGCTCGACGGCGTTCTGGAAGTGTCCGAACACGACATCGAACGGATTGTCGTTCCCGTCGCCGATCAGCCTTCCCAGCGACCCACTTTCACTACTGTCCAGTACAGCTGACCAGCGCGTACCCGTCCTCTGAGTGACCTCACCGCAGGCGTACGATCGGACGCGTGACTGTCACACCCGACAACCCCGCTGCCAGTTCCCCATCCAACAGTTCAGCTGCAAGCGCCCCCGCCGCCCCGGAAGGGCGCAAACTACTCCGTCTCGAGATCCGAAACGCGGAGACTCCGATCGAACGCAAGCCCAACTGGATCAAGACGCGCGCCAAGATGGGCCCGGAGTATTCCGAGCTCAAAGGGTTGGTCAAGCGTGAAGGTCTGCACACCGTGTGTGAGGAGGCGGGCTGCCCCAACATCTACGAATGCTGGGAAGACCGTGAGGCCACATTCCTGATCGGCGGCGAGCAGTGCACCCGCCGCTGCGACTTCTGCCAGATCGACACTGGCAAGCCTTCCGAACTCGACCGGGACGAACCTCGTCGCGTCGCGGAGAGCGTTCAGGCCATGGGCCTGCGCTACTCGACCATCACCGGTGTCGCCCGCGACGACCTCCCGGACGGCGGTGCGTGGCTGTACACGGAGACCGTCCGCAAGATCCACGAGCTCAATCCCGGAACCGGCGTCGAGAATCTGATCCCCGACTTCAACGGCAAGCCCGATCTGCTCGAGGAAGTGTTCTCCGCCCGTCCCGAGGTTCTCGCCCACAACGTCGAGACCGTGCCGCGCATCTTCAAGCGGATTCGGCCGGCGTTCCGCTATCAGCGTTCACTCGACGTGATCACTGCGGCTCGCGATTACGGACTCGTCACGAAGTCGAATCTCATCCTCGGCATGGGCGAGACCCCGGAAGAAGTCACGGAGGCCATGCACGATCTGCACGAGGCCGGCTGCGACATCCTGACCATCACGCAGTACCTGCGTCCCTCCCCTCGACACCATCCGGTCGAGCGTTGGGTCAAGCCTGAAGAGTTCGTCGACCACTCCAAGGCCGCGGAGGAGATCGGATTCGCCGGAGTCATGGCCGGACCCCTCGTGCGTTCGTCCTACCGAGCCGGGCGTCTCTACGCACAGGCAATGGCGCGTCACGGTCGCGAACTGCCTGCAGGGCAGGAACATCTGACCGAGGGTGGCGACGCATCGCAGGAAGCCGGTTCGCTCCTCGCCCGCCTCGCACGCTGATCCACCGCCCTCGTTCGTCGCGTCACCGGAGTGGTCGTAAGTTCACCACTCCGGCGACGTATCCTTGGAGACATGGCGAACGGCAGTAAGAGCAGCAAGGCGGGCAAACCCAGCAAGGAAGCGAAGGCGGCTGCCAAGGCGGCCCGCAAGCAGGCGTCCAAGGAACGCAGGACACAGTTGTGGCAGGCGTTCCAGATGCAGCGCAAGGACGACAAGCTGCTGCTGCCGCTGATGATCGGCACTCTGGTCGGCCTGGCCGTTCTGTTCTTCCTCATCGGGTTGATCTGGGGAATCCAGTGGTTCCTACTCCCGATCGGCATCGTGCTCGGCATCTTGGGTGCGTTCATCATCTTCGGTCGCCGAGTTCAGAAGACGGTCTACGGCAAGGCAGAAGGGCAAGCCGGTGCCGCAGCCTGGGCGCTCGACAACATGCAGGGCGCGTGGCGCGTCAACAGCGCGGTCGCAGGCACCACCCAACTCGACGCGGTCCACCGCGTCATCGGCCGTCCCGGCATCATCCTGGTTGCAGAGGGCTCACCCCAGCGCGTGAAGTCACTTCTCGCCCAAGAGAAGAAGAAGACCGCCCGTCTGGTCGGCGACACCCCGATCTACGACATCATCGTCGGCAACGACGAAGGTCAGGTTCCGCTCTCGAAGTTGCAGCGGCACCTGAACAAGCTTCCCAAGAACATCGACACCAAGCGAATGGACGCGATCGAAGGCCGTCTCGCAGCGCTCAGCAGTCGCGGCGGCGGCGCTGCCCTCCCCAAGGGGCCGGTGCCGGGCGGCGCGAGGATGAAGGGCGTGCAGCGCACCATCCGTCGCCGCTGACCCACACTTTCCGTCCGCTCTATTTCCGACGAATGTCACACACGTTCGGTTCGTCCGAACGGGTGTGACATTCGTCGTTCCGGGGTTCCGAGGAAGTCAGCGGGTGCGAATCAGGGCCGTGCCCGTTGCCCGATCCTGCATGCCACGGCCGTCGATGTCGGTGATCGTTCCCGGCACGACGAACACGAGCAGAGCCTGCCGACCGAGTGCCCTTCGCACTCCGACGCGGTGCGGCCCATCGATGCGCGCCACCTGCACGCCCATGCAGAACTGACCCGGAGTGAACGAGAAGATGCTGACGGTGACGACGCCCACGACGAACCACACCATCAACGTGATCGTGCCGATCGCACCCTGCAGTGCGCCTTCCCCGAGGAACAGGGCGGCCACGCCTGCCGACGTCAGCCAGTCCACCATCAATGCCGCAACTCGGCGGCCCGTACCCGACAGTGAGCCGGGGCCGTCCGCGGGTAGGCCCAGTCGCTCTCCCCGGTACTTCTGCGGGGTCCGGCCGTCGACGCCCTCCGGGAGCGCCGCAGACGGTCCGGAGAGCCAAGAACCCGTAATCCGTGCCATGTACTACAGGATAGGCGCCGAAGTGGCCGATCCCGCCCACGGGATCTCACGACGGCCGATTAGTATGTGTGAGCGGTCACAGACCGCGCGATATGCCCAGAATGTTGCCACGTGTAACACGGGCGAAACAAAAGGTTGACCAGCGGGCAACACCAGGTCCATAGCGTCTGGCTCGACGAATTCGCCAATACCCACTTGGCTGAAGCGACTTAAGGAGCACAAGCGTGGCTTTCACCACGGCCGAAGAGGTCATCAAGTTCATCAAGGACGAAAACGTCGAGTACGTCGACATCCGGTTCAGCGATCTGCCCGGCGTCCAGCAGCACTTCTCGATCCCGGCCTCCGCCTTCAACCAGGACGTTTTCGAGGACGGACTCGCGTTCGACGGTTCGTCCGTCCGCGGGTTCCAGTCGATCCACGAGTCGGACATGATGTTGCTCCCCGACGTCACCACCGCTCAGATCGACCCGTTCCGTGCAGCGAAGACACTCAACATCAACTTCTTCGTCCACGACCCCTTCACCCGCGAGTCCTACAGCCGCGACCCCCGCAACGTCGCACGCAAGGCCGAAGAGTTCCTGAAGTCGACCGGCATCGCCGACACCGCATTCTTCGGTGCCGAAGCCGAGTTCTACATCTTCGACTCCGTGTCCTACGACTCGAGCATGAACGGTGCGTTCTACAAGCTCGACGCAGTGTCGGGCGCCTGGAACACCGGCAACGAGCGCAACACCGACGGCACCCCCAACCTCGGTTACAAGGTTCGCCCCAAGGGTGGATACTTCCCCGTCGCCCCCTACGACCACTACGTCGACCTGCGTGACGAGATCTCCACCAACCTGACCAACGCGGGCTTCGAGCTCGAGCGCGGCCACCACGAGGTCGGCACCGGTGGTCAGCAGGAGATCAACTACAAGTTCAACACCCTGCTCGCCGCAGCCGACGACCTGCAGCTGTTCAAGTACATCGTCAAGAACACCTGCTGGAAGCACGGCAAGTCCGCGACCTTCATGCCGAAGCCCCTCTTCGGCGACAACGGCTCGGGCATGCACGTCCACCAGTCGCTGTGGAAGGACGGCAAGCCGCTGTTCCACGACGAGGCAGGCTACGCAGGCCTTTCGGACATGGCACGCCACTACATCGGCGGCATCCTGCACCACGCGCCGTCGCTGCTGGCCTTCACGAACCCGACGATCAACTCGTACCACCGCCTGGTGCCGGGCTACGAAGCCCCCATCAACCTGGTGTACAGCCAGCGCAACCGCTCCGCGGCCGTGCGCATCCCGATCACCGGCAACAACCCGAAGGCCAAGCGCCTCGAGTTCCGCGCCCCCGACTCCTCGGGTAACCCCTACCTGAACTTCGCGGCGCAGATGATGGCCGGTCTCGACGGCATCAAGAACAAGATCGAGCCGCAGGCACCGGTCGACAAGGACCTCTACGAGCTCCCGCCGGAGGAGGCCCGCAACATCCCGCAGGCCCCCACCCAGCTGTCGACCGTCATCGATCGCCTCGAGCAGGACCACGATTACCTCACCGAGGGCGGCGTCTTCACGTCCGACCTCATCGAGACCTGGATCTCGCTCAAGCGCGAGCAGGAAATCGCCCCGGTCAACCTGCGTCCGCACCCCTACGAGTTCGAGCTCTACTACGACGTGTGAGCCGGCACCGCCGACGCGACGTGTGAGCCGGCACCGCCGACGCGACGTGTGAGCCGGCACCGCCGACGCGACGTGTGAGCCGGCACCGCCGACGCGACGTGTGAGCCGGCACCGCCACTCGAACCCGGTCCGCCCGCTGTCACCACTGGTGGCAGCGGGCGGACCGCTTTTCTGCGTGACCTACCCCTGGAAGTACCGGTGGTCGCCCGACGTCGGTCGCGGTACCGTGACGGAATTCGTCGACCGACGTTCCGACGCATCCGTCGCATGTGCCCGCGCCGAGCGTCCGAAAGGTTCTCAGGTGCCCGCTGGTCCTCCACTCGAACTCGTTGCCGAACTTCGGCGCGCCGGCTGCGTCTTCGCCGAGGACGAGGCCGCACTCCTGGTCGAGGCTGCCGAGTCACCCGAAGTGCTGAACGGACTCGTGCGGAGGCGAATCTCCGGCACACCGCTCGAATACATTCTCGGTTGGACCGAGTTCTGCGGGTTGCGAATACCGGTGAGCGAGGGCGTGTTCGTGCCGCGTCGCCGGACCGAGTTCCTCGTTCGGGTCGCAGCGGCGCAATTGTTCAAGGACGCCACGATCGTCGACATGTGTTGCGGGTCCGGAGCGGTGGGCGTCGCCCTGGCAGCACGATCACAGTCGATTCACCTTCACGCCGTGGATATCGACCCGGTGTGCGTGCGTTGCGCCAAGACGACGGTGGACGCTGTGGGCGGCACCGTTCACCAGGGCGACCTGTTCGATCCGCTCCCCCGAAGCATGTGCGGTCTGGTCGATCTCGTCGTCGCCAATGCGCCGTACGTACCCACCGACGAGATAGACCTGATGCCTACTGAGGCACGCCTGCACGAGCCCCGGGCAGCGCTCGACGGTGGCTCCGACGGGCTCGAAATCCAACGCCGATTGATCGCCGAGGCGCCGAACTGGCTCACACCGGGCGGGCATCTCTTCATCGAAACCAGCGAAAAGCAGAGTACGGCGACGGAAACGCTGTGTCGCAAAAGCGGTATGGAGACCGAGCCCACACACACGAGCGAGTTCGGAACCAGCGTCGTCGTCGCACGGGCGAATCATGATGCCACGCCTGCTGATTTCAACTCTTGCAATTGCGCCCCGCACTGTGAAACGCAACATCGGCGTACATGATTCATGAACCGCACGAGGTGAACCTCTGATATTCAGCGCCCCTTGGGAGTTCGCCTCCGCACGGCGACAACAACTTCTCACCGATTCCTTTCTTCATGTCGGCGCAGTCGTTCAATCGGTGATCATTGCGACCGTCGTGGCAGTGGCAATCGGAATCTGGTGTATCGCAGCCCGATGGGGTCGTCCATCGCCACTGCTCTGGCCAGCACGATCCTCACCGTCCTGTCGTTCGCACTGCTCGGGCTGCTCATTCCCATTCTCGGTCTCGCTTCGGTCGATCCCGCGATCACCGACGCGGCCCGTGGAATCGGAATGGGAAGAGTCCTCGTTCTGAGCAGAATCGCAATTCCGATGGCCTGGCCGTCCATCCTCGCGGGGATGCGGGTGAGTACCCAGATGCTGGTGGGAATTCTCGCGATCGCCGCCTATGCCAAGGTCCGGGTCTGGGAAATCTCATCTTCTCAGGACTGTCCCGCGCCGGCGATCGGTCTGCTGGTTCTCCTGTTCCTCGCGACGAATCGCACCGGCTTCTGGATCGGTGTCCTTCCGATTGCGTTCTACTCACTTCTCCCCGTCATGCGAAACACGATGCTGGGCCTGCAGGAAGTGAACCCGACCCTCATCGACGCAGGACGCGGCCAGGGCAAAGTCCGCGCGTCTCATGCTGCGCGACCGTGGAACTGCCACTTTCCATTCCCTACATCCTCGCCGGATTGCGCACGTCCCTAGTACTCGCGGTGGGTACCGCCACCCTGAGCTTCCTCGTCAGCGCCGGCGGGCTCGGCATCTTGATCGACACCGGTTATAAGTTGCGTGACAACGTGACTCTCGTCGTGAGTGCCGTCCTTGCTGTCGTCCTTGAGCTGCTCGAGGACTGGTTGGGCGCACTTGCAGAAGAATTCCTCGGCCCCAAAGGGTTGCGATGAAGGCGGGGCACGGCATGAAGAGAACGTTCCGAACCCGAATCGCCGTTGCTGCGACGGCCGCGGTCACCATGCTCGCCACAGCAAGTTGCGGGCTGGAATCTGGCAGTGCCATTCCCCTGTCGGTGGAGCCGGGAGGCATCGAGCCGGTCTCGTCGCTCGACGACGTGATGGTCACGGTCGGTTCCAAGGAGTTCACCGAACAGGTCATTCTCGGATACATCATCGAGTTCGCTCTCAGCGCTGCGGGCGCCGATGTGCGAGATCTCACCAACATTCAGGGGTCGAGCAGTACGCGCGACGCGCAACTCGACGGCCAGATTGACATCACCTACGAGTACACCGGCAACGGTTGGATCAACTATCTCGGAGCCCAGGAGCCGATACCGGACCCGACCGCGCAGTTCGAGGCCGTTCGAGACACAAACAGACCACCCAGGAAACGGGAACCACTACTCTGTCGCAGGACGCGGATCTCGTGAAGACCGACCCGGCCGCCGCCACCTGTGTGGAGACCGAGTTCAACGTTCGTCAGGACGGCTTTCCAGGTATGGCCGAACGCTACGGGTTCGACCCGAACGCCGTCCCGCGGCCCATCCTGCAGACCGGCATCATCTATCAGGCCACCGCGAACGGTTCACCCTGCAAGTTCGACGACGTCTACACAACGGACGGTCGCATCCCCGCGCTCGACCTCGTTCTCCCCGAAGACGATCGGACGTTCTTCCCCAAGTGCAACGCGGCCATCACGATGCACAAGGACTTCGCCGAGGCGCATCCGGAGGTCGTGGACATCATGGCTCCGGTTTCGGCCGCGCTGACCGACGAAACGATCACCGAACTGAACCGTCAGGTCGACGTGGACGGCAAGGAACCGGCGGATGCCGCCGCGACTGGATGGTCGCCGAAGGCTTCGTCACCCTCCCCTGAAGAGGTCAGTCGAGGACCATTCGCGCGATCAGTCCGCGATGGTCGGAGCCCTCGATGGTGACGACATCCACCGACCGCGCCACAGCCCCACTGGTCGCGATGTGGTCGATGGCGATCATGGGCGGAATCGGCGCTCTGTCCGCGGGATACGTGTTCTGCACACCTGCGCCGACCTGATCCGCGACGTCACGGAAACGACCCGACACCAGGTTTCGGTACTTCACGTGATCGCGGGTCGCGTTGAAGTCACCGGCAACCACTACCGGTCCGGAGTCGGCAGGCACTTCGTTCAGAATCGCCGCGATACGGTCCATCTCGGACGCCCATGTCGAGGCGGGAGTCGGCCACGGCGGTACCGGATGGAACGCGAAAATGGCCGCACTCGTCTTGTCCGGCATCGCGATTCGAGCCGACAGACCGGACAGCAGGAACTCCTCGTGGTGCACCTGATCCGTCAGCGGGTAGCGACTCCAGATCCCGGTCCCCGCTCCCCCGCCGAAGGGCCGGGTGAAGGAGTACGGAAGTTCGTCCTCGATCCCGGCCGCGACGAGACGTTCGACCGCTTCCGACGTGAGCTCGTCGACACTGACGACATCGACTTTCTCCGAAGCGATCTGGTCGACGAGGGCATCCGCGTCGGCGTTTCCGAGCCAGATGTTCGCCTGCATCACGGTCAACTCCGGGCCGTCGCCGGGCACTCCGTTCGGTACGTACAACGGCGCCTGTCCCCACACCGCCACTGCAGAAATCGTGAGGGATACCGCGAATCCGATCCAATGCCGAGTGAGACCCAACAGGACGACACCCAGAGCTCCCACCGCCATCAGATACGGCGCGGACGACACCATCATCACCAGGCGCTGATCGTGCAGATCCAGTGACCGCAGAACGACACCGAACGCACCGACCAGCACGGCGAGCCACCCGGCGCCGATGATCACGCGCCGGGGCCATCCGGCGGTCACTCGCCGAACACCCTCTCCACGACTGCTTTCGCTCGTCTCGTGACGCGAAGGTAGTTGTCCAGGAACTCGCCAGCGTCGTCGTTGCCCCACCCGGCGACCTGGGCGACGGCCGACAGAACCCGACCCGGGCCGGGCAGCTGATCGGTCGGCTTCCCGCGTACCAGAACCAACGAATTGCGTGCCTTCGTCGCCGTGATCCAGGCGTCGCGCAGCAGCTCCACGTCTGCTTCACCGAGAAGCTCGGCGGCTCCGATCGCGTCCAGGGTTTCCAGGGTCGACGTGTTGTGGAGGGCCATCACCTCGTGGGCGTAGCGCAGCTGCAGCAATTGCACGGTCCACTCGATGTCCGCCAGTCCGCCTCGACCGAGTTTGGTGTGGGTGGCCGGATCGGCTCCGCGAGGCAGGCGTTCGGAATCCACGCGTGCCTTGATACGCCGAATCTCTCGGACGGCTTGATCGGACACTCCGCCTTCTGGGTAGCGGGTCTTGTCGATCATGTGCAGGAATCGCAGTCCCAGATCGGGGTCACCGGCTACGTGGTGGGCACGGAGCAGGGCCTGCACTTCCCACGACTGCGCCCACTGGTCGTAGTACGCGGCGTAGGACGCGATCGTCCGGACGACCGGACCGTTGCGGCCTTCCGGGCGCAACCCGGTGTCGACCTCGAGCGGTGGATCGGTGCTGGGCGCCCCGAGCAGGGTGCGGACCTGGTCGGCGACTCCATTGGCCCACTTGACGGCCTCGGTCTCGTCGACACCCTCGATCGGCTCGCACACGAACAGCACGTCCGCATCGGAGCCGTATCCGAGTTCTCCGCCGCCGAGCCGGCCCATGCCGATCACGGTGAGGACGGCGGGCGCCGGCGTGCCGCGTTTGGACACACTCGCCTTGATCACAGCCGACAATGAGGCATTGAGCACCGCAGCCCACACCGACGACAGCGCCTTGCAGACCTCGGGCACGTCCAACATTCCCAGAATGTCCGCCGACGCCACACGGGCCAGTTCGTATCGCCGAAGCGACCGCGCCGCATTGATCGCGCGAGTCGGATCGTCGTACCGCGAGGACGCGGTGAGGATCCCGCGCGACACGTCTTCCGGCTTCGGTTCCAACAGACGTGGGCCACTCGGTGAATCCGCGAAGAGTCGCACGACATCTGGTGCCTTGACCAACAGGTCGGGAACGTACGCCGAGGACCCCAGGACCGTCATCAGACGTTCCGCGACAGATGCCTCGTCTCGGAGCAGGCGCAGGAACCAGGTCTGATCGACCATGGCATCCGACAGGCGCCGGTACGCGAGGAGACCTGCGTCGGGATCCGGTGTGTCCGCGAGGCACTCCAGAAGCGTTGGGAGCAGGAGTGCCTGAATGCGCCCTTTTCGTGACGCGCCCCCGGTCAGCGCGGTCAGGTGCCCGAGCGCATTCTCCGGCGCGGTGTAGCCGAGGGCGGCGAGCTGGCGCGTGGCACCGTCCGGCGACAAACGGAGCGCGTCCTTGTCGGTACGCGCCACCGATTCCAGTAGCGGACGGTAGAAGAGTTTGGCGTGCAGACGACGAACCCGATGCGAATTGCGGCGGATCTCGGCGTTCAGAACCCCCAGAGCGTCCTTCGTTCCGTCCGGACGCATGTGTGCGGCGCGGGCCAACCACCGCAACGCTTCTTCGTCATCGGCGGGCGGGAGGGTGTGAGTGCGCTTGAGCTTCTGCAACTGCAGGCGATGTTCGAGCAGCCGCAGGAATTCGTACGACGCGGTGAGGTTCGCGGCGTCGTCCCGACCGACGTAGCCCGCCGCGGCAAGTGCCGTCAGCGCATCCACCGTGCTCTGCACGTGCAGGGAATCGTCGGCACGGCCGTGTACGAGTTGCAGCAGCTGCACAGCGAACTCCACGTCGCGCAGGCTTCCCCTGCCGAGCTTGAGTTCGCGTTCGCGCAGTTCCGCCGGAACCATTTCCTCGACACGACGACGCATTGCCTGAACCTCGGGAACGAAGTTCTCTCGCTCGGACGCGATCCACACCATCGGACTCAGCGCATCCGTGTACTGCTTGCCCAGTTCCAGATCGCCGGTCATGGGGCGCGCCTTGAGCAGCGCCTGGAACTCCCAGGTCTTGGCCCAACGCTTGTAGTACGCGATGTGCGATTCGAGGGTCCGGACGAGCTCGCCCCGCTTGCCCTCCGGTCGCAACGCCGCATCGACATCGAAGAATGCGGAGGAGCCGACCCGCATCATCTCGCCTGCGAGGCGGCTGGCGACGGTATCGGCGGGTTCCGCGACGAAGACGACGTCGACGTCACTGACGTAGTTCAGTTCGCGGGCACCGCACTTGCCCATCGCGATGACCGCGAGTCGCACAGGGCACGGTTCGTCGGGGCACACGGTGGCGACTGCCACGGCGAGCGCAGCGGTGAGCGCTGCGTCGGCGAGGTCGGACAGTTGGTGTCCCACTGCCTGATACGGAAGGACCGGCTCGTTCTCCACGGTGGCTGCAAGGTCGGCAGCCGCCAGCAACATGAGCTGGTCCCGGTAGTATTTGCGCAGTGCCGCAACCGCGTCCGGTCCCGTGATCGCTGCCCGGTACATCAACAGATCAGGCCCAGCACCCGGCTCCGGTGTCGCCTCCACCGATTCGAGGAGACGATCGGTCGCCTCCTGTTTCGAGGGCAACTCGACGTCGCCTGCCAGCATCCGCCACGAGGACGGTTCGGCTACCAGGTGATCACCGAATGCACTCGATGCGCCGAGCAGACCGAACAACCGCCCACGCAGACCCTTGTCGGTGTCGAGTGCGCGGTCGAGTTCCGACCACTCGTCTCCGAGTCCATCCTTCAACCGAACCAGGGTGCGCAGCGCCAGATCCGCGTTCGCCGCGCGCGACAGCGACCACAGCACCTCGACCTTCGTCACCTCGACCCAGCCGAGTTCGCGCAACTCGTCAGGTGCAGTCGGCTCTACGAGACCGAGACGACCGGGGCCGGGGATGGCAGACCGCGCTGCAGGGGGCTTCACCGCGCGTCCACTCACAATCCGAGGTACGTCTCGAGTTCGAACGGCGTCACTCTTGCGCGGTAGTCCTCCCACTCACGACGCTTGTTGCGCAGGAAGAAGTCGAACACGTGCTCCCCCAAGGCTTCCGCGACGAGCTCGGATTTCTCCATCTCGCGCAGCGCGGTGTCCAGGTTGCCGGGAAGCTCCTTGTACCCCATGGCGCGACGCTCGGCCGAGGTCAACGACCAGACGTCGTCCTCCGCTTCCGGGGGTAGCTCGTAGCCCTGCTCCACACCCCGCAGGCCGGCCGCCAGCAACACGGCGAACGTCAGATAGGGGTTGCAAGCCGAGTCTGGGCTACGGATCTCGACGCGACGCGAGGAAGCCTTGTTGGGGGTGTACATCGGGACACGCACCAGTGCAGAGCGGTTCGACGGGCCCCAGGACGCGGCGGTCGGCGCCTCTCCCCCGTGAATCAGACGCTTGTACGAGTTGACCCACTGATTGGTGACGGCACTGATCTCGTTCGCGTGCTCGAGGATGCCGGCGATGAACGCCTTACCGGTGTCCGACAGCTGCATCGGATCGTCCGGGTTGTGGAAGGCGTTCGTGTCGCCTTCGAAAAGACTCATGTGAGTGTGCATCGCGGAGCCGGCCTCGTTGCTGAACGGCTTCGGCATGAACGTTGCGCGCACACCCTCCGAGATTGCGACCTCCTTGACGACGTACCGGAACGTCATCACGTTGTCGGCCATCGACAGGGCGTCCGCGTATCGCAGGTCGATCTCCTGCTGCCCCGGTGCCGCCTCGTGGTGGCTGAACTCCACCGAGATCCCCATCGACTCCAATGCGTCGATCGCGTGGCGACGGAAATTAGGGGCCGAATCGTGGACAGCCTGATCGAAGTAGCCGCCGGAGTCCGCGGGAATGGGCGGAGTGCCGTCCATCGGGCCGTTCTCGAGCAGAAAGAACTCGATCTCGGGGTGCACGTAGCAGCTGAATCCGAGGTCACTCGCCTTGTTCAGCTGACGCCGCAGCACATGCCGGGAATCGGCCCAGGACGGCGATCCGTCCGGCATTGCAATGTCACAGAACATGCGCGCGGAATGCTGGTGCCCCTTGCTCGAACTCCAGGGCAGGACCTGGAACGTGGAAGCGTCGGGTTTGGCGACGGTGTCCGCCTCGGAAACGCGCGAAAATCCCTCGATGGCGGAGCCGTCGAAACCGATTCCTTCCTCGAACGCTCCTTCGAGTTCCGCGGGCGCAATCGCCACGGACTTGAGGTATCCGAGCACGTCCGTGAACCACAACCGGACGAACCGAATATCGCGCTCTTCGAGGGTGCGAAGCACGAACTCCTTTTGGCGATCCATGTCCGCGAGACTAAGCAAAGTTCGTTAAATCTGTGTTACTTCGCGCAATCCTCCACCACACCCGACACATCCGGATCGCATAGTGCCTGCGTGTAGCCCGTGAGCTACGGAGAAATCACACGACGGCTCAACACTGGGGGTCGGCAGCCGGAACCGTGAGGTCGACGAAATAGTTACTGACCGCGTCGTCGACGCAGGCTTCCCCGTCGAAAACGACGGTGTGCTGTGTGCCCCGGTAGGTGACGAGCGAGCCGCCTAGTTGGGCGGCCAGATCGACGCCCGCTTGGTACGGGGTGGCAGGGTCCTCGGTGGTCGACACGACAACGACCGGCGGCACGCCCGGTGCGTCGATGGTGTGCGGCTCGCTCGTGTTCGGAGTGGGCCAGAACGCGCAGACGTCGAGCGGTGCATTGCCCGTGCCACGCCCGTCGTCCAGGAAGGGTGCTGCCTCCCGGTACCGCGTATCGGCCTCACCGGTCACCGCCCGATCGGTCTCCGGCGGATCGTCGGCACACCGGATCGCATTGAAGGCGTCGTTGAGGTTGGAGTAGCTGCCGTCGTCGGCGCGGCCTTCGTACATGTCGGCCAGCCGCAGCAACGAGTCGCCCGTGCCGTCTGCGAGGCTGCTCAGCCCGCCCCGGAGCAATCCCCAGAGGCTGGGCGAGTACAGGGCCTGCTGAACGCCCGTGATCGCATCCGTGTAGCTCAGGCCCCGCGGATCCGTCGTCGATGCGGGCGTGTCGACCAGCGGGTCCACGAGCGCCCGGAATCGCGCGTCTGCGGCGGCCGGGTCGGTGCCGAGCGGGCAGTCCTGCGATTTCACACAATCGGCGACGAAAGCACCGAACGCTGCCTGAAACCCTGCGGCCTGCAGAATCACCTCCTCGACCGGGTCCTGTTCCGGATCGAGCGCACCGTCGAGCACCATCGCCCGCACCCGGTCCGGGAACACCTCCGCGTAGCTGGACCCGAGCCGGGTGCCGTACGAGTAGCCGAGGTAGTTGAGCTTCTCGTCGCCGAGCACGGACCTGATGACGTCCATGTCCCGGATCACTTCGTAGGTACCCACGTGCGCGAGCAGTTCCACGCCGGACCGTTCGGCACACTTCTGCGCATAATCACGGTTCTCCGCCTCGGTCTCCGCGATTCCTTCCGGCGTCATGTCGATGTCGAGGTCCTGGCGCTGCGCGTCGGCCTCCTGATCGGTGAGACACCGAACCGCCGGTGTGGACGCGCCGATTCCGCGCGGGTCGAAACCGATGGTGTCGAACTGTTCGCCCACGGGCGTCCCGTCCGTGACGGCAGCCGCACCGAGTCCGGACGCGCCGGGTCCGCCCGGGTTGATCAGCACCGACCCCTTCGCCTCACCTGTCGCACTCGCCCGCGAGATCGCGATGTCGGCGGTGGGTCCGCGGGGGTCCGAGTAGTCGACCGGCACGATCACCTTGGCGCACTCGAGCCCAGAGAGGTCCGACCCGTCGGTGCTGAAACCCTCGCACGAACCCCAGGTCAGCTCCTGCGAGTAGAACTCTTCGAGGCCCGCCGGCACGGTGCCGGCAGGGCCTGAGCGCTCGGCGCCGGCCGGTTCGGCGTGACCCGAATTGCTCCCCGCGCACGACGCCACCAGCGTCATCACGATACCCAGGGGCACGATCCCCGACAGACACTTCCGCACGACCGACTTCCGCATGACAACCGATCGTGCCAGGCAGCCACCCGATGTGACCCATCGCACCCGGACACCCACTTCGCAGCCCCTTCCGTCGGTGGCAGACTGAAGCGGTCATCACCTCCACCCGGGGACCCGCCAAGGGCCTCGAGGCACGAAAGGTATCGATCGATGTCCCATCAGAATGCGCAGTCCGCATCCCAGCCCGAAACCGCGCTGTACGGGAACGCCGCACCGAAGCGCAAGACCCGCATCCATCACCTTCAGACCATGAAGGCCGAAGGTGAGCGCTGGTCGATGCTCACCGCCTACGACTACTCCACAGCCCGTATTTTCGAGGAAGCCGGCATCCCGGTGTTGCTCGTGGGCGATTCCGCCGCGAACGTGGTCTACGGCTACGACACCACCGTCCCGGTCTCCGCCGACGAACTCATACCGCTCGTACGTGGTGTCGTTCGCGGTGCCCCGAACGCACTCGTCGTCGCCGACCTGCCGTTCGGAAGCTACGAGGCTTCCCCGGAACAGGCACTGGCGAGCGCAACGCGATTCATGAAGGAAGGCCTCGCGCACGCGATCAAGCTCGAGGGCGGCGAGCGGATCGCTCCCCAGATTGCCGCGCTCACCGCTGCCGGAATTCCCGTCATGGCCCATGTGGGTTTCACCCCGCAGAGCGTCAACACCTTGGGCGGCTTCCGGGTCCAGGGCCGCGGCGACGCAGCCGAGCAGTTGATCGCCGATGCCATCGCAGTACAGGAGGCCGGAGCCTTCTCGGTAGTGATGGAAATGGTGCCGGCCGATATCGCCGGGCAGGTCACCCGCAAGCTCACCATTCCCACGATCGGTATCGGCGCAGGCGCGGAGTGCGACGCCCAGGTACTGGTGTGGCAGGACATGGCGTCCTACACCTCGGGTCGAACCGCCAAGTTCGTCAAGAGCTTCGGTAATGTCGGTGGCGAATTGCGCAGCGCCGCCGCGGCATACGCCGCCGAGGTTCGTGCGGGCACCTTCCCCGCCGAGGAACACAGCTTCTGACGCTGCTCACCAGCTTCACGAGCCGAGAGGGGTGTTCATGACCGAACACCGTCAGATCGAACCGCTCGGGCGCCGCCGTGCTGCCTTTGCAGCCGGCGGCTTCGCCCTTGTTCTGTTCGCCGCAGGTTGTGCGGGAGGCAGCGAGACACCCCCACCCCCTGCCCCCTCCGAGTCGCAGGCGCCTGCCACGACGGCGACCACGGACGGTGGCGAAGTGCCCGGTGGAGTCACCGAGGCTCAGGCACAGCAGTTGTGCACCGACATGGAGAAGCAACTGCAGAGCTGGCGGACGTACACCCCGACGATCGGAAAGGCCGGATTGAACACTCTGGTCGGATCGTGGATCGCACAGAACGGTCTCGACCCCATCGCCTTCGTTCGGGACAAAGCTCGGATCGACACGATCACGTCGTCGGCGTGCCCGGAAGTTCGCGACGGCGCCATCTCGGCACTCGACATCCCCGATCTGGCGTCCGGATTGATCGGCCTGTGAGTACACCTACCGGCAGCAACGAGCTGCGCACGCTGTACCCACCGCTCGATACCTACGAATCGGGGTTCCTCGACGTCGGTGACGGCCAACAGATCCATTGGGAACAGAGCGGCAATCCCGAAGGTCGAGCGGTCGTCTTCCTGCACGGTGGCCCCGGCGGCGGCACCGGTCCGGACCAGCGCCGCTTCTTCGACCCGCAGGCTTATCGCATCGTGTTGTTCGATCAGCGCGGGTGCGGCCGCTCCACCCCGCACGTCGCAGACGGCGCCGATCTCGCGGTCAACACAACCGATCACCTGGTGTCCGATATCGAGGCGTTGCGCGCACACCTCGATATCGACCGCTGGCAGGTGTTCGGCGGTTCGTGGGGCTCGACCCTCGCTCTGACCTACGCACAGCGCCACCCCGATCGGGTCACCGAAATGGTCCTTCGCGGAATCTTCCTCCTGCGCCGCAGTGAGATCGACTGGTATTACAATGGCGGCGCCGGCCACATCTTCCCCGAGCAGTGGGAGAAGTTTCTGGAGCCGGTTCCGGAGTCGGAGCGGCGTAACGACCTCGTCGAGGTCTACGACCGGCTTCTCCACGACGACGACCTGGACGTCGCCACCCGTGCCGCCGTCGCGTGGTCTACCTGGGAAGGTGCGACAAGCTCCCTGTTCCCCCACCCGGACCGCGTTGCGGAGAATGCGGAACCCCGCTTCGCTCTCGCCTTCGCACGCATCGAGAACCACTATTTCCGCAACCGCGGCTTCGTCGGGGAAGCACAGTTGCTGCGGGACGCGCGGTTGCTGGCAGACATCCCCGGCGTGATCGTGCAGGGCCGGTACGACGTGGTGTGCCCGGCCACCAGCGCATGGGAACTGCACAAAGCCTGGCCCGGCTCGGAGTTGCACATCGTCGACGATGCCGGGCACGCCGCCCTCGAACCAGGCATCGTTCATCACCTGGTGACCGCAACCGATCGGTTTCGGTCCTGACGGCGAATCCCTGCGGTGAACGGTCCACCGATTTCGATATGGTGCTGGAATGGCTGTCAACGTAGATGTGGTCCGGGTCTTCACCGACTTGGAAGGCCGGCACGGCAATCCCCTCGGAATCGTCGATGCCGCACTGGTGCCGGTGGACGAACGGCAGGCCGTGGCCAAGGAACTGGGCTACAGCGAAACGGTGTTCGTGGAGCTACCCGATGCTGGGATCGATCGGGCACGCCTGCAGATCTACACTCCGGTAACGGAACTCCCGTTCGCCGGCCACCCCACCGTCGGGACGGCATGGTGGCTCGAACAGCGCGGCACACCCGTCAGCACTCTCGAGGCATCCGCCGGTGACATCGCCACTCGCAAATCGGGTGATGTCTGGTGGGTGCGTGCACGCGCCGACTGGGCACCCGAATTCTCGCTCTACCCCCTGGACACTGTCGAGGACGTCCAGGCTTCCGACCCGAAACAGTTCGGTGAGGGACACCACTACGTGTGGGCCTGGGAGGACAAACTCGAGCACGCGGTGCGCACCCGGATGTTTGCACCGGACATGGGGATTGCCGAAGACGAAGCCACAGGCGCGGCGGCGGTGCGCCTCACCGAGAACCTCCGACTTTCCCTCCTCATCACCCAGGGGCGCGGGTCCCAACTGCGGACCACCTACGACCCCGACGGATGGATCGAGGTGGGTGGCCTGGTCCGGGCCGAAGAATCACTGACCTTGTAGGTGTGCTCATCCAGGCACGACCGAAGCCACGACGCCCATGAGGATGGTCGTCAAGGAAAGAGCACCCGTACCGAAGGCAGCCGCCAAGGCGTAACCGACGAGCAATTCCTCCACCGTCGGAACCGGGGCCTCCACATTCGTGTGCAGCACCTTCTTCGGCAGGGCCCAGACCACTTCGATGGTGCCGTCGGCGCCAGCGGTGAACTCGCCGAACTCCTTCTCGATCTCGTGCGGTCGTCCGTTCAAGTAGGTGGTGGACTCGAGGTCTTTGGGACGCAGGCTCACACTTCGGCCATCGAACTCGGCAGTCACGAGATAACTGCGTTTGAGCAACCTTCCGCGGCCGAGTGTCAGCGTCAGCTCGCGGCAGTTCACAAAGGCTGATATCGCGGCGGAATCACGGCTACCGAGAGGGCATTTGTCTGTTCGCGGACCGAGCCTCTCGATCGTGACGAAATCGCTTTCCTCACGATCGAGAAATGTCCTGATCCTGTTCTCGGATCGTTCGATCACAATCGTTCCGGAGATCAGCGTGTCGAACGCGGTGCGTTCAGGTTCTGTCTGGGTCATCGAGTCCTCACATCCGCCGGTGACGGCGAACGTCGATGGTGCTGTGATGTATCGGGATATGACAGTTGCCGCTGCCGGTCGTCACCGAGTGACTACCGCGTCACCCCTGAGATCACAGTGCGCCAGCACGCGAAGCTCCCACCCTCCGGTCGGCTCCGTGCGAAGCTGGTTGCGTGTTCATGCCCGGAGCGAACTACGTCGACGTGTGGAAGTTTTCGATCACCGGACCGGATTCACCTGACAATGCCCCCGAGAACATTGTCGATGCGTGTCAGGCCGTCGGTCGAGACCTACAGTGCCGCTGGCACGGGCCGGACACGTACATGCAGAACTGCATGTGGACCGTATCGGCGTTGGACACCGGCTACTGCAACATCGCACTCGAAGCCGGTACAAGACCTCGCCACAAGAGCGCAGGAACCACCACACTGAGAGGCTTCGGGTTCGGAGGCCCACACATCGAACAGTCGATCCAGGATTTCACCGTGTTGATTGCCGGTGAAGTGCAAGATCAGTTGGCCGGCGGCTTTCCCTTCGTGCAATGGCCCATCGAAGGCCGACGACTGCTGACGCCGACGTCCCGAGACGGACGCCCCGTTTGGGTTTCTACCGGCTCGGATCGGACAATTTCCGAAATCGGCTCTCTCTGCCCGATCTAACGAGCTGACTGAAGTCTCGACGTCCACCTTTACCGCAGGACTCAGACGTCGCTCGCGTCCAGGACTACGGCCACTTCGTCGCCCAGTCGCACTCCGGGCGCCAGCGGCAGCCGATCACCGCTCCAGAACTTGCCCGGGTCGTACCAGTTGGTGCGACGGCGCCCGGTCACGAGGCCCATCGCCTCGTAGGTCTGCGCGACGACTTCCGCGCAGTAGGCGCTCTCGAGTCCAGCCGCGTCCGTATCTCGTCCACGCAGCTTCGGTGCGCGACCCACGAACCACCTCGAGAACAGCTTCGCCGTCGACGGGAACGGTGTTCCGTCCAATCGGGCGATGGTGCGCAACAGCGCATCCTCCTGCGTCTCGTCGATCGGCTTGATCAACTGCCGCAACCAGGCCCGCTGCCCGTATTTCGATCCCCACACACGCACCGCGGACTTCAGATCGTGCAATTGCACGCCGCGCTGGTGGCGACCGGACCACATGTCCGGCAAGGAATGTCCCAGCTCGGCATGCCACATGAGCGGCGGAAGATCGTCGAGAACGACCGCCATACCGACGTGATTGACCGGACTGTTGGTGAGCGTCTGAATTGCCCTGTCGGCCGCCGACTCCCCACGGAAGATCCAGATGTCCCCCGTTCGGCTCTGGTCGACTGCGGTGTCGAGATCGACCACGGAGCGTCCGGTTCTGCGGGGCATGACAATCACACTATGCGAGCACACCACCTAAGCTCGAGTGCATGCGTGTACGAATCACTCGACCCACCGCGAAGGGATGGTGGAAGATCGCCGGCCTGGCCGGCGTCATGGGTGTAGCCGCAACCGGCGCACTGGCCGTCCGCGCCGATCGGCAGCGAAAGTCCTACACACCGGACCAGGTTCGTTCACGACTGCACGAGCGATACACCCAGGCGTACGCGCGCACCGACACGACGCATCCGAACGACTCCGGCAGCGCCCACTGAGCCTCGCTCACGCAGCCCACTGAGCCTCGCTCACGCAGCCCACTGAGCCTCGCTCACGCAAAGGGTTCCGCGGCACGCGCAACGTCGTCGTGGTGCGCCTGCCATCGCTCGGCGTCACCGTACGGAAGGTTCTCGTTGCCTTTCGTCATTCCCGCCGCGCCGTCGATCAACTCGCGAACGATGTCCATGTGCCCTGCGTGCCGAGCCGTCTCGATGTTCATGTGCACGAGGATTCGATGCAGAGTGACAGGTTCCGCGGGCCACCCAGGCACGATCCGGGTGTCGTCCAATTCGACGGTCTCGAAAGTCTCCGCGGCGTGCTGCCACGCCCGCCGATACAGTCCGTCCACGATGTATTCCACCGATTCCTCCGGTGTCGCCCACATGTCGGCATTCTCGACCGAACCCGGTGCAGTCCAAGGAAGATCAACTGGAGCCGGCCTGCCGAACACCTCGCCGAAGTAGCCGAACTCGCATCCCGCAAGGTGCTTGACCAACCCGAGCAGGTTTGTCCCCGTGGGTGTCATCGGCCGCCGCAGGTCGTACTCCGACAAGCCCTCCAACTTCCAGAGGACCGATTCACGCAGCTCCTGCAATCGGCCGATCAGTTCGGCTTTCTCCCCGCCGCGGGCAGTCATCCGAGCGCTGCGCGAATTCCCGCTGCCATGTCCGCGACCTGCTCGTCGGTCATCACGAACGACGGCGAGATCTGCATCGCGCCCTGCCCTGCCGCGCGACCGGAGATGCCGTGTTCACGAAGGGTCTGGACGAACGGCAGTGCCTCCGCAGGGTCTACCAATTGGACGGCAGCCACGGCACCCAGACCGCTTCGCACTTCCTGCACCCGAGGATGGTCGGCGAGCGGCGAGAGGTGCTCGTGAAGTGATCCTTCGAGCCGCTTCGATTCGGCGAGCAGATTCTCCCGTTCGACGATGTCGAGGTTCGCGAGCGCTGCCGCCGCAGCGCCGGCATGGCCACCGTAGGTGTACCCGTGGCGCCACCACACTCCGCCGGAGAAGAACGGCTCAGACACTCGCGGCGCCACGAACACTGCACCCATCGGCACATATCCGGAGGTCAACCCCTTGGCGGTGGTCATCATGTCGGGCTGCAGATCGAAACGCGTGGATGCGAACCAGTCCCCGCCGATCCGACCGAATCCGGTGACCACCTCGTCGACGACGAACAGGATGTCGTGCTCGCGGCAGATGTCTCGAACCTCGGCCAGGTAGCCCTCCGGCGGCAGGTAGATTCCCCCGGCACCGATGATCGGCTCACAGAAGAACGCCGCAATGCGCTCGGCGCCAACCTCTTCGATCAGCGCGAGAAGAGTCTTCGCGTCATCCCATTCGACAGTTGCAGTGTCCGGCATCAGCTCGCCGTAGCCCTCGCGGTTGACGGGAATGCCGGCAAGCGCGGTCCCGGCGACGTGCATGCCGTGGTAGGCCTTCTGGCGACCGACGACCATGTTCTTGTCCGGCTTGCCCATCTCGTGCCAGTAGCGTCGCGCCAGCTTGGCTGCGGTGTCGACCGAGTCCGATCCACCCGAGGTGAAGAAAATCTTGCTGCCCGCGACCGGCGCAATGGCCGCGAGACGTTCGGCGAGCTTCACCGTCGTTTCGGGGGCGAAGTCACCGAAGTTGGAGAAGTGGGCAATGGTGGACAACTGCTGCGCCACTGCGTCTGCGATCTCGCGGCGACCGTGACCGACATTGGTGAACCAGAGACCGGCCGTTGCGTCGAGATAGCGGTTGCCTGCGTCGTCCCAAATGTACGCACCCTCACCCTTCGAGACGACGAAAGCGCCACCGCGCTCGACCGCTCCCATGTCTGCGAATCCGTGCCACAGTGCCGATCCGGTGCCAGTGCCCGCTGCCATGCCAGTTCCTTCCTCACGTACGTTCCACGAGCGACTATGCCACTAACGCCTCGCGTGCGTTTCGGCGGCAAGAGGCAATCCGGTATTCGTTTGCGCAGCCGCCTAGACTGTCACCAGCATGTCTGAGCCACCACCGTCCGCCGAACGAGCACCGCACGCGCCGTCCCGTCGAGACCTGAAGAACCGCCTGTCCGGGGTATCCCTTCGGGACGAGAATCGACTTCGGCGACGCATCGACCGGGCCAAGACTCCGGACGCCTTCGACTCGATAGCAGCCGAGATCGACAAGGCCCGCGCACGGCTGAGTTCACGTGCCGAGAAGGTTCCGCAGGTCACCTACCCGTCGGCCCTCCCTGTGGCCGCCCGCAAGGACGACATCGCGAAGGCGATCGCAGAGCACCAAGTGGTCATCGTCGCGGGCGAGACCGGCTCGGGGAAGACCACACAGATCCCCAAGATCTGTCTCGAACTCGGACGTGGTCTCCGCGGCCTCATCGGCCACACTCAGCCGCGGCGCCTCGCCGCTCGCACGGTGGCCGAACGCATCGCAGAGGAAGTCGGCACCGACCTCGGCGACACGGTCGGCTACACGGTTCGATTCAACGACCAGGTGTCGGATGGCACGCTGATCAAATTGATGACGGACGGCATCCTGCTCGCCGAGATTCAGCGCGACAAGATGCTGCGCCGTTACGACACGCTCATCATCGACGAGGCCCACGAACGCAGCCTCAACATCGACTTCATTCTCGGATACCTGAAACAGCTTCTGCCCCGCCGACCCGACCTCAAGGTGATCATCACCTCGGCGACGATCGATCCCGAACGCTTCGCGCAACACTTCTCCACTGATGGAGTTCCCGCACCGATCGTCGAGGTCTCGGGACGCACCTTCCCAGTCGAGATGCGTTACCGCCCGCTGTCGATCGAGGTCGGCGACCAGGTCGTGGACCTGGACCCGGTCGACGCAGTGTGCGAGGCGGTCGACGAACTCTGCGCGGAAGGAGACGGCGACATCCTCGTGTTCCTCTCCGGTGAACGCGAGATTCGCGATACTGCGGATGCGCTCCGCGATCGCAGGCTTCGAAGTACCGAGATCGTCCCGCTCTACGCCCGGTTGTCGGCGGCCGAGCAACACAAGGTCTTCACTCCACATTCCGGACGCCGCGTGGTCTTGTCCACCAACGTCGCCGAAACTTCCCTGACCGTTCCCGGTATCCGCTACGTGGTCGATCCGGGCACCGCACGAATCTCCCGGTACTCGGTACGCACCAAGGTTCAGCGATTGCCCATCGAGCCCATTTCGCAGGCCTCCGCACGTCAGCGGTCGGGTCGGTGTGGGCGCGTGGCCGAAGGCATCTGTATCCGCCTGTACTCGGAGGAGGATTTCGAGGCCCGTCCGGCATTCACCGAACCCGAGATTCTGCGCACGAACCTGGCTTCGGTGATTCTGCAGATGGCGGCGCTCGGACTGGGCGACGTGGCTGCGTTTCCATTCGTGGAGTCGCCCGATCCCAGAGCGGTGCGGGACGGCGTCGGCCTACTCGAGGAACTAGGTGCCATAGAACGGGGTGCGACGGCCGAGGGCCCGGTTCTCACCGCGACCGGCCGAGAACTCGCCCAGCTTCCCGTAGACCCACGCATGGCGCGAATGCTCGTAGAAGGCCACCGAAACGGTTGTCTCGCCGAACTTCTCGTCATCGTGTCCGCGCTGTCGATTCAGGACGTCCGCGAACGACCGGCAGACCATCAACAGGCCGCGGACGAGAAGCATGCCCGATTCGCGGTGGAGAACTCCGACTTTCTCGCATTCACCAAGCTGTGGGAGTACCTCCACGAGCAGCGTAGGGAACTCTCCTCCAGCCAGTTCCGCAAGATGTGCCACAACGAGTTCCTGCACTGGCTCCGCATCCGCGAGTGGCAGGACCTGCATGGACAGCTTCGCCAGATCACCCGTGGACTAGGCTGGGAGGTGGGTGACACCCCCGCCACCGAAGCAGCGATTCACCAGTCACTGCTGGCCGGACTGCTGTCACACATCGGACTCCGCGAAGGCGAGAAGCGCGAGTTCCTGGGAGCCCGCGGTACACACTTCGCGATCTTCCCCGGTTCCACGCTCTTCAAGAAGCCTCCACGCTGGGTCATGGCGGCCGAACTTGTCGAGACATCGCGGTTGTGGGCCCGCATGACCGCACGCATCGAACCCGAATGGGCCGAAAAGTTGGCCCCGGGACTGGTCAAACGCACGTACTCCGAACCGCACTGGTCGACGAAGAGGGCGGCAGCCGTCGCGTACGAGAGGGTCACCCTCTACGGCCTGCCACTCGTCGCCAAACGCCCGGTCACCTACTCCAGCATCGACCCGGAGGTCTCCCGGGACCTCTTCATCCGGCACGCCCTCGTACAGGGCGAATGGCAGACGAACCACAAGTTCTTCCACGCCAACCGCGCACTCCTCGACGATGTGGAGGAACTCGAGAACCGCGCGCGAAGACGAGACATCCTGGTCGACGACGACACACTCTTCGACTTCTACGACAGCCGAATCGGGCCGGAAGCGGTATCCGCGAGGCACTTCGACTCGTGGTGGAAGAAGACCCGTCGAACCACACCGGACCTGCTCGACTTCACGCCCGACACCGTGGTCAACGCCGACGCGGCGACTGTCCTCGACGGCCAGTACCCGGACGCGTGGCGACAAGGCGAGATTCAGTTCCCCCTGATCTACCAGTTCGAGCCGGGCACCGAAGAGGACGGCGTGACCGCGCGCATTCCGGTTGCCCTGCTTGCGGGCATCCGTCCTGCCGGATTCGACTGGCTCGTCCCCGGAATGCGTGAAGACCTTGTCACGGCACTCATCAAAACCCTCCCGAAAACGCTTCGACGCCAGGTGGTTCCCGCACCCGATTACGCAGTCGCCGCGCTGTCCGCCGTGAAGCCGCGCTCGGAACCTCTCACCATCGCAATTGCCAGGGAACTGTCTCGTCTCGGTTCGTGCCGCATCACACCCGAGGACTTCGACCCCAGTGCGCTCCCCGATCACCTCCGAATGACCTTCGCCGCGGTCGACGAGGACGGCCGGGTCCTGGAACGCAGCAAGAGCCTCACCGGGTTACGGAACTCCCTCGCTCCCCGCGTGCGGGACGAGGTCGCCAAGACGGCAACAAGTTCCGAACGCCCACCGGCACTGGCCTGGACACCCGCAACCCTCGGCACACTGCCTGCCACGGTTACTCGCGAAGTCGCCGGGCAGAAGGTAGTCGGCTATCCCGCGCTCGTTCGAGAGAACGACGGAGTGGCGGTGCGAGTTCTGAGTACTGCAACGGAGCAGAAGGCGGCCAACCGGGCGGGCCTTCGAGAACTGTTGCTCGGCACGGTTCCCACTCGAACGAAAACGGTCGTGGCGGCCGTGAGCAACGCTCAGCGTCTCACCCTCGGACAGAACCCCGACGGGAGTCTCGACGCTCTCGTGGCGGATTGCCGAAACGCAGCTGCCAACGCACTGATCGATTCGTGGAAGGAACCGGTCAGAAGCCCCGAAGAATTCGACGCACTGGTCAAGACAGCCCGCGACACCCTGCCGCGCAACGCCTCGATCCTGCTACGACTCACCATCCCGGCCCTCGACAACGCGCACCGACTCGAGACAGTCCTCGCCCGCTCCCGCGGTGAAGCAGCCGAGGATGTTCGGGAACAGCTCGACACGCTTCTGTTCCCCGGCTTCGTGACCGAACTCGGCGTTGCCGGCGTGCGTGAACTTCCGCGCTACCTGGCGGCCGCAACGCTCCGACTCGAATCCTTGCCGGCGAGCGCCGACCGCGACCGCAAGGGAATGGACGTCCTCGATCGGGTCTATGCCGCTTACGAAAGAATGCTCGCGTCGATCCCGCCGGAGCGCCATCACGGTGCAGACGTCAACGCCGTGCACTGGATGATCGAAGAACTTCGAGTGAGTCTGTTCGCCCAATCGTTGGGCACGCCTGTGGCAGTGTCGGAGAAACGGATCCTCAAGATGATGGATGCCGTTGTGCGCGCCCGGTGAGGCACTGGCAATTCCGGAGAACGACGCTCAAGAATTTCGGCTCGTGCCCTCGGCTTCGGCCTTGGCTGCCTGATGTTCGCGGAGTTCCTTGATCTCGCGTGCGAAGTCGTCTGCCGAACTGAATGATCGATACACCGAGGCAAAGCGCAGGTACGCCACCTCGTCGAGGTCGCGCAGTGGACCGAGGATGGCGAGCCCGACCTCGTTACTGGGAATCTCGGCGGAACCAGACGCACGGACCGCGTCCTCCACCTGTTGCGCAAGCAGATTCAGGGCATCGTTGTCGACCTGACGGCCCTGGCAGGCACGGCGAACTCCGCGCACCACCTTCTCGCGACTGAACGGCTCGGTAACCCCACTGCGCTTGACCACGGACAGAATGGCCGTCTCGACGGTCGTGAACCTACGGCCACATTCCGGGCACGAACGACGCCTACGAATCGCCTGGCCTTCGTCTGCCTCACGCGAATCGACCACACGTGAATCAGGGTGCCGGCAGAAAGGGCAATGCATGGCGGTTCCTTCGTCGTAGCCGACGCGACCGCGACTTTCCGCAACGAATGCACGATGCCGACGCGACCACGCAAGGTGGTGTGACTGACAGCATTCGAGAATACTCGTTCGACTCACGACCTCACGCATGCAGCACCGAACGGGCCGTCAGCCCCGCAACGCAGGGACCACGAGACTCTGCCCCGCATGAACCGAGGAATTGGTGAGTGCATTCAGATCCATGATCCGGTCCACGATCTGCTGGGCCGGCACCTCGGGTGCGATTCGCTCGGCAACCTCGGTGAGAGACTCCCCCGCTCCCACCTGGACGACCTCGGTCGCTTCGGCGAGTGCAGCATCACCGGTGGCGGTGACCACGTACGCGACGGCACCGAAGCCGAGTAAAATCCCGGCCGTGACGAGCACAGTCGCGAGCATCGTGCGCCAACCAACGTCGATATCGACCGCACGATGATCTGCCTGCGAGACCCGCACGTGGTCCGCCATGTATCGCACCGCGCCCGAGTCCGGCCTGCGCTGGCCCCGCCGGCGATCCGCGATCCGTGGCTCACGAACCACATCCGGTCCGCGACCGTGCGCAGCGCGCCCCAAGTCGGTCTCTGCGTAATCCACCGCGCGCCTGCTGAGAACTGCGCTGCTCATCTGGTACCTCCGGTAGTCGATCACCCTGTTCGATCAGACGTTCGAAAGAACGTATGTTCGATTTCTACCACGGCGGTCCGACAATGTCGCCATTTCGAGCGACACGAATCGAACAAATGTTTGATAACGGCTGGAGAAGTCGCTAGATTCGTGGCAGAACGCACAGCATGCGCCGCTCGACGCCCACCACCCACCACCCACCACCCAGCACCCACGACCCCGCACCCACGGAGGCACGCAGCATGAAGGACGACAGCTCGCCCGAAGACTCGAACGCCGCAGGTTCGGCCGCAGGGTCGAGCGCGGAGCCGGCCCCGAATCCCGCCGAGCTCACCGACCGTCAGCGCCGTGTTCTCGAGGTCATTCGCGCGTCTGTCACCGAACGCGGGTATCCCCCGAGCATCCGCGAGATCGGCGACGCAGTCGGACTCACCTCCACGTCGTCGGTCGCACACCAGATGCGCACGCTCGAACGCAAGGGGTTCTTGCGGCGTGATCCCAATCGTCCCCGAGCGGTCGATGTCCGCGGGCTCGACGAGGTCGCAGCGGACGTGGCAGCCGGTGCTCAGCCACCTCGCCCCACCCTCGTCGCGCAGGCAACACCCGAGGGTGTCGACGCAGAAGTACTGCCCGAGCCCACGTTCGTTCCGGTACTGGGCCGGATCGCTGCCGGCGGACCGATCCTCGCGGAGGAGGCCGTGGAGGACGTGTTCCCACTTCCGCGCGAATTGGTCGGTCAGGGTTCGTTGTTCCTACTGAAGGTCGTCGGCGAATCGATGGTGGACGCCGCGATCTGCGACGGCGACTACGTCGCCGTTCGTCAGCAGAACGTCGCGGACAACGGCGACATCGTCGCCGCGATGATCGACGGTGAAGCGACGGTGAAGACTTTCAAGCGAAAGAACGACCAAGTGTGGCTGATGCCGCACAACAAGTTGTTCGACCCGATTCCCGGTAACGACGCAGTGATCCTCGGCAAGGTGGTCACCGTCGTACGCAAGGTCTGAATCACACATCGTGAAGGGCCGTCCGATCGGACGGCCCTTCACAATTTCCGGTCCGCAGATCAGAGATTCAGCCCACGGCCGATGATCTCCTTCATGATCTCCGTCGTGCCGCCGTAGATCGTCTGCACGCGGGAGTCCATGTATGCCTTCGCGATTGGGTACTCCTTCATGTAGCCGTACCCGCCGTGCAGCTGTAGGCATCGGTCGATCAGCCGCACCTGCGCCTCGGTGGTCCACCACTTCGCCATCGCAGCTTCCTGGACGGTGAGCTTCTCGGCGTTGAGCTGTTCGATGAACTTGTCCACCAGAACCCGGGCTGCGGTCGTCTCGGTGGCGAGTTCGGCCAGGACGAAGCGGGTGTTCTGGAAGCTTCCGATCGATTTGCCGAACGCCTTTCGATCGCGGCAGTACTGGATCGTCATGTCCAGGGACGCCTCCATGGCCGCGACGGCAACGACAGCGATCGACAACCGCTCCTGCGGCAAGTTCTTCATCAGGTAGAGGAAGCCCATACCTTCTTCGCCGAGGAGGTTTGCACCGGGAACCCGCACATCGGTGAAGGAGAGTTCGGCAGTGTCCTGCGCCTTCATGCCGATCTTGTCGAGATTGCGACCGCGCTCGAATCCCTCCATCCCACGCTCGAGGACGAAGAGGCTGAACCCTTGTGCACCCTTGTCGGGGTCGGTGCAGGCGACCACGATCACGATGTCCGCGTTGATGCCGTTGGTGATGAACGTCTTGGACCCGTTGAGGATCCAGTCCTCGCCATCGCGCACCGCCCGCGTCTTGATGCCCTGCAGGTCACTACCCGTGCCGGGCTCCGTCATGGCGATCGCACTGATCAACTCACCCGATGCGAAACCGGGCAACCAGCGCTGCTTCTGTTCCTCGTTGGCGAGATCGAGCAGATACGGGGCAACGACGTCGTTGTGGAGAGTGAATCCGATTCCACTGAACCCGCCCCGCGTGGTCTCCTCGGTGACGATCGCGTTGTACCGGAAGTCCCGGACTCCCCCGCCGCCGTATGCCTCCGGCACGGCGGTTCCGAGGTAGCCCTGCTTTCCCGCTTCGATCCACACACTGCGGTCGACGATGTTCTGTTCTTCCCACTGCGCATGGAAGGGCTCGACATGTTGGGTCAAGAACTTCCGGTACGACTCGCGGAAAAGTTCGTGCTCCGGCTCGAACAGGGTGCGATCCACGTCGGCTCCTCGTTGGGTTGGTTGTCGTGCAATGCCGCAGCCACGCAGCACTCACCTCGACCGTATGCCCGGTCACACTTCGGTGGGGAGGACCGAGGTGATCACGAATCGTGACCGGTGGACGAGCGCCCGACCGCGGCCAGTCTTCGCATGACGGGGTACGCCACCAGAATCCCCACCGAGCCCCAAGCGATGCCACCCAGTTCGACCGATCCGATCTTCAGAGACAGATCTCCGATTCCGGCAACCAACGCGGCTGCGACCACCGACAGGTTCACCGGGTCGGTGAAATCGACCTTCGCCTCCACCCAGATGCGCACACCGAGGACGCCGATGAGTCCATACAGAACCAGAGTCGCGCCACCGATCACCCCGTCCGGCACGGTGAATACGAGTGCGCCGAACTTCGGCGAGAACGCGAGGACTGCGGCGGTGGCGGCCGCAACCCAGTAGGCCGCCGTCGAATACACCCGGGTAGCCGCCATGACCCCGATGTTCTCCGCGTAGGTCGTGGTGCCCGAACCGCCACCGAGCCCGGCAAAAGTGGTTGCGAGGCCGTCCGCCAGCAGCGCGTCGCCGGCCACGTCGTCGAGGTTGCGTCCCGTCATTGCGGATACTGCCTTGACGTGTCCGACGTTCTCCGCGACCAGGACGATCACCACCGGCAGTGTCAACGCCATCACCGACCACTCGAACGTCGGCGCCCTGAAGTCGGGCAACCCAACCCACGCGGCCGCGCGCAATGCACTCGATCGCTCTTCCGCGACTCCACCGACAAGCGCGGCGAACACCCATCCGATGACCACGCCCACCAGAATTCCCAACCGGCCGAGCAGACCCGGCCCGACGACCGTCACCACGAGGATCGCGAGGAGAGTCACTGCGGCGATCAGCGGTTGAGTCTCGAACGAGTCGACTGCCGTGGGTGCGAGATTCAGACCGATGAGCATGACGACGGCGCCCGTGACAACGGGCGGCATGACGATGTCGATGAGTTTCGGTCCGACGACCTTCACGATCACGCCCACGAGGGCGAGAAGGACGCCCGCCGCCATCACGCCGCCGAGTTGCGCGGCGGGACCCGAGCCTTGAGCCGCCGAAAGCGGAGCGATGAACGCGAACGACGAACCCAGATAGCTCGGAATCCGCCCTCTGGTGATCACCAGGAACAGCGCGGTTCCGATGCCCGAGAACAGCAGCGTGGTCGTCACCGGGAAGCCGGTGATGGTCGGCACCAGCAATGTCGCCCCGAACATCGCAATGACGTGCTGCATCCCGATCCCGACAGTTCGGGGCCAACTCAGCCGCTCGTCCGGGGCCACCACCTCACCTGCGGTGATGCGCTTCCCGTCACCGTGAACTCGCCACGTGAACGGACCGGCCGTAGACATCTCTGTTTGTTGGACTGCCGGGGTCTCTGGTTCTGCCACAGCCGAAATAGTAAGCGCGTCCTGCAGAATTACGTTCCGCTCAGGGCCTCGAGTGCCGCCGATCGAGCGCCATCGGGTCCGTCTGCGGAAAGTGCGGCCTCGGCGGCCCGCTCGCACGCAGCCTTGGTCGTGGCGGAGAGTTTCGCACCCACACGTGAGACGGCCGCGGCCGCACACGACAGCGAGGTGACCCCCATTCCGGCGAGAACGCACGCCAGCAACGGGTCTGCGGCCGCTTCACCGCACACGCCGACGGGCTTGCTGGACCGTTCACCCGCATCCGCGGCCGTTGCGACGAGGGTGAGCACTGCGGGCTGCCAGGGATCGGTCAGTGCTGCCAATTCCGAGGACATGCGGTCCACGGCCATCGTGTACTGGGTGAGATCGTTTGTTCCGATCGAGAGAAAATCGACGTGACGCAACAGTCGGTCGGCATGCAACGCTGCGGCCGGTACCTCGATCATCGCGCCCGGCACCAGATCACGCGCCCGGACCAGGTCTGCGAACGAGGCAGCCTCCGCGACCGTGGCCACCATCGGCGCCATCACGGAGGGGCGGTTGCCTGTCCGGTCGGCAGCAAGCGCGATCGCATCGAGTTGACGCTCGAGGATGCCCGGTTCCTGCGCGGCAATGCGGATGCCGCGCACACCGAGAGCTGGGTTCGCTTCCGACCGGTGGTCGACGAATCGCAATGGTTTGTCCGATCCCGCGTCGAGTGTGCGAATCACGACCTTGTGGCGCGCGAATGCCTCGAGCACCTCGCCGTAGATCTCAGCTTGCTCCTCGACGGTCGGTTCGGTGTCTCGGTCGAGAAAGCACAACTCGGTACGGAAGAGTCCGATTCCTTCGGCTGCGGTTTCGGCGGCGGCACGCGCACCGGCGCCGTCCTGAACGTTGGCCAGTACCGAGATCGGGGCACCATCGCTCGTACGCCCGGGGCCTGCCCACGCCGCCACTCGCGCCGCCTCATCGGTGGCTGCCTGCACTGCGCTGCGTGCCTCGTCGGGGTCCGGGTCGACGACCAGCGTTCCGGCGGCCCCGTCGAGCAGTACGAGTTGGTCGGACCGAACCTGGTCCAGGTCACGCGCAGCGACCACGCAGGGAATCCCCAACTGTCTCGCGATGATCGCGGTGTGACTCGTCGGCCCGCCGAGGACGGTGACGATTCCGACGATGCGGGTGGGATCCAGACCGGCGGTGTCCGCAGGTGCGAGGTCCTCGGCGCACAGCACGGAGGGATGTGACGGAGCCGGAACACCGGGCTCGGACAGACCGGCGAACTCGGCCACGACACGGTCTCGCACGTCACGCAGATCGGTCACGCGTTCGGCCATCAAGCCCCCCATCTGTGTGAACAAGGTGGTGAACTGTTCGGTTGCGCCGACAGCTGCCTCGATCGCAGGCGCCCCGGCTCCGATCAACTTGTCCACCGCGCCGAGCCAACCCCGGTCCTCGGCGAGTGCTGCGTTGGCGCTCAGCACCTCCGCGGCTACACCGCCGGCAACGGCGCCTCGTTCCTTCAATCGCGCTGCCACCACGGCAGCCGCTTCTCGGAACCGAGATTTCTCGGCATCGCGCTCCGTCTCCGCGATCCTCGGCCCGCGCCCGTCCACTTCCGGTCGCGGCGATGCCCATATCGCAGGGGCGTAGGCGACGCCGGGCACCGCTGGTGTGCCGTCCACGGCAACGACTCGGGTCATGGGTCCTCCTGAACTGGCTTTTCGCTACTACGGACTGCGGTGTCCGAATCGAACGACTGTGATGTAGATTACGCATCCGTATTGACATGTCAACACATTCGGGCGTAAAACAACATAAGCCAACATTTTCTGTGATCGGGCACACAGCCCCCGCTCGCTGCGAAAACGAAGCCGGAGAACCGTGTACCAAGAAGAACGCCAACAGTCGGTGGCCACGCTCATCACCCAGCGTGGTCGCGTCTCCGTCATGGATTTGGCGGACCGCTTCGGCGTCACCACGGAAACCGTGCGACGCGACCTGGCGGTACTCGAGCGACTCGGCCACATACGACGGGTTCACGGTGGCGCGGTGCCCACCGGCTCGGTGACCGTCGGCGAACCCGGCCTCACCGAGCGAGACGGCACGCGCGCCGAACAGAAGGATCGAATCGCACGGGCGGCCGTCGCTTTCCTCCCCCCGCCCGGAGGGAGCGTGCTGTTCGATGCCGGCACCACCACCTCGCGCATGATCACCGAACTTCCGGCATCACCGAATCTCACCGCCGTGACCAACTCCGTTCCGATAGCCGCCCGACTTGCCGCATCGAGCACGATCGACCTCCAACTCCTGGGTGGACGGGTCCGTGGCGTGACGCAGGCAGCCGTCGGCGCCGAGCCGTTGCGCGTGCTCGGCACCGTGCGGGTGGACGTTGCGTTCGTGGGGACCAACGCACTCACCGTGGCGCACGGGCTCTCCACCCCGGACCCCGACGAGGCAGCAGTGAAGCGAGCCATGGTCGAGGCGGCCAGAACCGTTGTGGTCACCGCGGATTCGTCGAAGATCGGCCGCGAACATCTGATCAGCTTCGCGCCCATCGGCGCAGTCGATGTTCTGGTGACCGACTCGGACATCGAACGCGCAGACAGAACCGAACTGGAACGACAGGGAATCGAGGTGGTGATCGCGTGATCGTCACGGTGACGGCGAACCCCAGCATCGATCGGACGGTCACTCTCGACGACCGTTTGCAGCGCGGAACGGTCCTGCGCGCCGCAGGGTCCTCGAACGATCCCGGCGGCAAAGGTGTGAACGTCTCGCGCGCGCTCGCCGCGGCGAATCGCGACACGATCGCACTCCTTCCTGGTAATCCCGACGACCCGCTGCTGACTGCCATGACAACTGCGGGAATCACGTACCGCGCTGTGCCCACCTCCGGCCGTGCACGAACCAACATCACAGTCACCGAGCCGGATGGAACCACGACCAAGATCAACGAGCCCGGTCCGGCGACTCCGGAGTCCACCCTGCGTGCCATGGAGGCGGACATCGTCGCTCTCGCACAGAACGCACAGTGGGTCGTCCTCTCCGGATCGCTGCCGCCGCTCGTGCCGGCAAGCTGGTATGCCGACGTTGTCGTCACTTTGCGATCCGCACTCACCGGCACGCAGTGCAAGGTTGCCGTCGACACGTCCGACGCACCGCTCGCCGCCCTCGCAGGACGTTTCCCCGAGTCGGCGCCGGACCTGATCAAACCGAACGGTGAAGAGCTCGCCCACATCGCCGGAATCGCACCGCACCTCCTCGAATCCGATGCACTGGCAGGTGACACGACTGCCACCGTCGACGCCGCCCGTCAGCTTCTGGCCGACGGAGTGGGCGCCGTCCTCGCAACTCTGGGAGCTGCCGGCGCGGTGCTCGTCACCCCTGCGGGAGCATGGCGGGCGACCGCGCCACGGATCGTCGCGCGCAGCACGGTGGGCGCTGGGGATTCCTCTCTCGCCGGCTATCTCGCGGCGCAACTCGACGGCGCAGACCCCGCTACGTGCCTGTGCACCGCCGTTGCCTACGGCAGCGCCGCGGCCTCGCTACCGGGGACCTCGGCACCGAGCCCCGAACAGGTCGATGTCGACTCCGTCGTCGTCACCGAACTCGCACCCGCAACCGACCTCGCCTGACCTCCTGCCCGAGCGCGAAGGAATCATCATGTCCCCTACGGTCTCCGACCACGATCCGGCTGTCATCACCGATGAGCTGATCTCTCTCGACACGGACCTCGGATCCTCGAAGGACGAGGTCGTCAAGGCACTCTCCGCCCGCCTCGCCGAGAAGGGCCGAGCGACCGACGCCGCCGAACTCGAAGAGGCAGCCCTCGCCCGAGAAGCACAGTCCGCCACCGGCCTCCCCGGCGGCATCGCCATCCCACACTGCCGATCGGCTGCCGTGACGAGCGCCTCCCTGGCCTTCGCCCGGCTCGATCCGAAGGTCGACTTCGGAGCACCGGACGGTCCTGCGGACCTGGTGTTCCTCATCGCCGCCCCGGAAGGCGGCGGTGCCGAGCACATGAAGCTGCTGTCTTCGCTGGCCCGTGCACTGGTGCGCCCCGACTTCGTCGGCTCGCTCCGCGAGGCATCCTCCAACGCCGATGTGGTGGAACTCGTCAACGGCGTACTCGCACCGTCACAGCCGAAAACACCGGCGAAGACCGCAGAACAGGCCGCTCCGGCCGTACCCGCGAGCGAGACACCGGCGAAGGAAGCCCGTCGTCGCATCGTCGCGGTCACTGCCTGCCCGACCGGCATCGCCCACACGTACATGGCCGCCGACGCTCTGAAAGCCGCCGGTGAACGAGCCGACGTCGAGATCGAGGTCGAGACACAGGGTTCGAGCGGGAGCACGCCACTCTCCACCCAGGTGATCTCCGACGCGTCTGCGGTCATCTTCGCAACGGACGTCGGTGTGAAGGGCAAAGAACGCTTCGCAGGCAAGCCCGTCGTGGCCTCCGGTGTCAAGCGAGCGATCAACGAGCCCGACACGATGATCGCCGAGGCCGTCCACGCAAGTCGGACCCCTTCTGCGGCAACGGTCGACAACGCCGCATCGGCTGCCGGAGAAGACGAAGACACCGGTTCGGTCGGCTTCGGCACCCACCTCCGGCAGGTATTGCTCACGGGCGTCAGCTACATGATCCCGTTCGTCGCGGCCGGTGGACTGCTCATCGCTCTCGGGTTCCTCCTCGGCGGATACGAGATCTCCGATCCGGCAGAAGGGATCGTCCTCGACAACTCGCTCGGAAACCTCCCCGACGGCGGACTTCGCATCTACCTCGGCGCGGTGCTCTACCAACTAGGCAGCCTCGCATTCAGCTTCTTGGTTCCCGCGCTCGCCGGTTACATCGCATACGCGATCGCCGACCGCCCTGGCCTCGCACCTGGTTTCACGGCCGGTGCCGTCGCCGTGTTCGTAGGCGCCGGATTCATCGGTGGTCTCGTCGGCGGCCTGATCGCCGGTGTCGTTGCGCTCTGGATCGGACGAATCAAGGTTCCGCACTGGTTGCGCGGCCTCATGCCTGTCGTGATCATCCCCCTCTTCGCCACCCTCGTCGTGGGTGCGCTGATGTTCCTCGTACTGGGCCGTCCTCTGGCCGCAATCACCAGCGGGCTCACGAACTGGCTCGGCGGATTGTCCGGTAGTTCGGTCGTCGTCCTCGGCGTCATCCTCGGTCTGATGATGTGCTTCGACCTCGGTGGACCGGTGAACAAGGCTGCCTACGCGTTCGCGGTGGCAGGACTCAATGTCAACGATGTCGCGACGCTGCGCATCATGGCCGCGGTCATGGCCGCCGGCATGGTGCCACCGCTTGCCATGGCCCTCGCCTCGACCGTCCTACGGCCCCGCCTGTTCAGCGAGGCGGAGCGCGAGAACGGCAAGGCCGCCTGGCTTCTCGGTTCCGCGTTCATTTCCGAAGGTGCAATCCCCTTCGCCGCGGCCGATCCGTTCCGTGTCATTCCCTCGATGATGGCGGGCGGAGCGGTCACCGGTGCTCTGGTGATGACGTTCGACGTGACTCTCAGCGCACCACACGGCGGCTTCCTGGTCTTCTTCGCGATCACGAACTTCCTGTGGTTCGTTCTGGCCATCGCCGTGGGAGCAGTGATCGGCGCCGTACTCGTCGTCCTGGCAAAACAATTCGTTCGCAAGAAGCGCCCGGCAAACACCGAGATCGAAACCGATGTCCACAAGGACGTCGTCGTCGCCCAACCGAGCTAGACCGAAGAAGGAGAACACCATGCCCAACAAGACCGTTGCCGTCGGTTCGTCGATCGGCTTGCATGCACGCCCCGCCGCCGTGATCGCCGACGCAGTCGCCGAATCCGGTGTACCCGTCACTCTCGCAGTCGCCGACGGTGAACCGGTGGACGCCGGATCGGCCCTGTTGATCATGACTCTCGGCGCAACGCAGGGCACCGAGGTCATCGTGGAGACCGAGGACGCAGAGACTCTCGACAAGGTCGCCGCGCTCGTGGCGGCCAACCTCGACGCCTGATTCAGGTCCAGCGCGACCGTTGCCGTCGGCGCACGAGAATCCATCCGAGTACGCCGGCGACTACGACAACTCCACCCGCAGCCCACGCTGTCGCCGATTCGGTAACGGCAGAGGCGTCCGGATCGGTGTCGCCGGAGTCCGGTCCGGCCACGAAATCGACCGCTCCGCGCAGTATTTGGACCGGCGGCAGTGGTCCGCCATTGGCTTCCGAGGCGATCAACAGATCGCCGTCCTCGGTGAAGGCCACGGCTTCGCCCTGCGGCTCGGTGGGCAACGGGACCCGCACCGGCTCGACTGTGGTGAGAGCCTCCCCCACCTCGCCGTCCGACACCGGAAACAGATAGACGTCCGAGTAGCTCCGCACCGCAGCAACTTTCCCGTCGGCCGACACGGCGCCGCCGGTGAACATGATCGAGCCGATGGCGCCCGGCTCCTGGGTCGCAGACACGTCGAGGTCGCCGATCTTCTCGAGAGGTGTCGGCCCCGGAGTGGCCAGATCGTCCACGCTCGCACCGCCGACCGGTCGATAGACCCCGCTGGCGCCCAAAATGTCCTTGGTCACGATCAACGGAACGCCGTCGGGCTGCAGGAGCAAGGTCTCGGCGTCGTGTGGGCCGTCCGGGTAGGTCAGCCGATGGAGTTCCCCCGCGCCCGACTCCTGATCCATCCTCGTCAGCGCGACGGTCTCACGACGACGGTTGTTGTCGCCGGTATCACTCAACCAGAGAGCGCCGTCTCTCGCACTCAGGTCCTCGACGTCGTACGGATCCACTGGCACTGGAATCCATTCCGATACCGCACACGAGGTGTCCATCACCGCGACCGCGTCGTCCGAGCCACTGTCGCCGATTGCGAACAGCCGATCGCCCGACGCGACCAGGCCGGAGAGCTCGCCCAATCGCGGATCGGCCGGTGTACACAACGTTTCGAAGGCCGGCGCGGTCGGGTCGGTCGATTGTGCGGCGGCAGGTGCCGCACCGAGCAACACCAGGGACGCCGACAGGAGCGGCACGGTCTTGTGCATGTTCGGGCTGCGCTCCTATGCGCTGTGTGCGTACTCGACGAGAGCGGAGGCGAGAGCTTCCGGAACGCGGGCACGGACCCGCGTTCCTTCCTCGTCGTGTGTCGAGGTGAGAATCTGCCCATCGGAATGGATTCGGGCCATGAGGTCTCCGCGGGTGTACGGCAGCAAGACGCTGACCTCTACCTCCGGCCGCACCAGAACCTCGCTCAGCAACTCCCGAAGCTCGGAGACGCCCTCACCTGTTCGCGCCGACACGAATGCGGCACCCGGCAGAAGTCCACGCAACTGGGTGAGCGCGACGGGGTCGGCGGAGTCGATCTTGTTCACGACGATCAGTTCGGGCGGCGCCGGGGCGTCGGTCTCACGAACGACATCGGTGACGACTTCGCGAACAGCCTTGATCTGATCCGTGGGCAGCGGATCGGATCCGTCCACCACGTGCAGCAGCAGATCCGCGTCCGTGACCTCCTCGAGCGTGGAACGGAACGCCTCGACGAGCTGCGTCGGAAGGTGCCGCACGAATCCGACGGTGTCGGTGAGGATGTACTCGCGGCCGTCGTCGAGCGCTGCCCGGCGGGACGTGGGGTCGAGTGTTGCGAACAGTGCGTTCTGAACGAGAACACCCGACCCGGTCAGCGAGTTGAGCAAGCTCGACTTGCCTGCGTTGGTGTATCCGACGATGGCCACGGACGGGATTTCGCTACGCACGCGCCTCGTCCGCTTCGTGTCGCGGGCCGCCTTCATTCCCTTGATCTCGCGGCGCAGTTTCGCCATGCGTTCGCGGATGCGACGCCGGTCCGTTTCGATCTTCGTCTCACCGGGACCACGCAGACCCACGCCGCCGTTGCTGCCGGCACGACCGCCGGCCTGCCTCGACATGGATTCACCCCAACCACGCAGGCGCGGGAGCATGTATTCCATCTGCGCCAACGCCACCTGCGCCTTACCTTCGCGTGAGGTGGCGTGCTGGGCGAAGATGTCGAGAATCAGCGCGGTCCGGTCGATGACCTTGACCTTCACGATCTTCTCGAGCGCGGTGAGCTGTGCGGGTGTCAGCTCACCGTCGCAGATGACCGTGTCGGCACCGGTGGAGAGCACTACCTCGCGCAGCTGCTCGGCCTTGCCCGAACCGATGTAGGTGGCGGCGTCCGGTTTGTCGCGGCGCTGCACCAGTCCTTCGAGGACCTCGGATCCCGCGGTTTCGGCGAGCGCGGCCAACTCGGCCATGCTCGACTCCGCCTGCTCCGCGGATCCCTGGGTCCAGACACCCACGAGGACGACACGCTCGAGCCTCAGCTGGCGGTACTCGACCTCGGTGATGTCGGTGAGTTCGGTGGAGAGTCCGGCAACGCGCCGCAGCGCACTGCGGTCGTCGAGTTGCATTTCACCGACCGAAGGTGACTGTTCGAATTCGTCTGTGTTCGTCATACACCACCATGATCCCACGGATCATCGGCAGTGTGCACCTTCTTTACCTGCGGCGAACTCAGGCGAGCTGTGCCCACCAGCGCTCGTCGAGCACTCCGGTCGCGACGAGGCGCGACGGGCCACGCAAGGTGGCTCTCTCGCCCGTGTAGCCGACCGTCACTTCACCACCCGGCACTCGCACGCGCACGTCTCCCGAGCCCGCACCCTCATGACGCAACGCAGCGACAGCGGCGGCGACCGTACCGGTCCCGCAGGACCGCGTTTCACCCACACCGCGCTCGTGGACGCGCATCCTGACGGCGCCGTCCACCAACGGGGTGAGAATCTCGATGTTCACGCCTTGGGGAAAGAACCCCGGATCGAATCCGGGAGACACGGTGAGGTCGAGGGCGCCGAGCGCCGTCTCGGTCAACGCCTCGACGCACGCCAGATGCGGATTGCCGACATCGATACCCAGCCCTGTGAACACTCGACCGTCGACTGTCGCAGTGCTGGTGCCGAGCTCGTGCACCACACCCATGTCGACGGTGACGTCCCCCGCCCAGCTGTCGAACTCGTGGACCGTGACCGGCCGCGCACCCGCACGGGACCCCACCACGAACTCGTCTCGCTGCTCGAAACCGCCTGCACGGAGGTAATGCGCGAACACCCGAACCCCGTTGCCGCACATCTCCGCGATCGAACCATCGCTGTTGCGGTAGTCCATGAACCAATCGTCGCCCGACAAACCGTCGGGCACGTCGGGCAGCACCCCGGCGTCCGTCAGTGCCCCGACACGCGCTACCCGCAGCACACCGTCCGCACCGAGCCCACGCTGGCGATCGCACAGGGCGGCGACCCGCTCCGGTGTCAGATCGATCCGCACGTCGAGGTCCGGAAGTACGACGAAGTCGTTCTCCGTCCCGTGCCCCTTGCTGAAATCCATGACAGTCAGCCTAACTACGTGGCGCGAACCGCGCCGCGCCGCCGCTGCCTGGCTATTTCGTACAAGCCGACGGCACCCGCCGAAGGCGCCCCCAGCGAACTTGCCGCACCGCCCATCGGGATGTTCACGACGACGTCGCAGGCCTGCCTCCACGCCGCGCTCATTCCGCGCGTCTCGTTGCCCACGACCAGCAGCGTGCCAGAGGTGAAGTCGTGATCGTCGATCACAACCGAACCGTCCTCGTCGGTCCCGACGACGGTCAGTTCGGTGCCGTTCTCCCCGAGAGAGTCCCGCATGGCCAGTACCTCCTCCACGGAGGACACCGTGATCACCGGAAGCGCGAACAAGGACCCGGTGGAAGCCCGCACCGATTGCGGATCGTAAGGATCCGCGCCGTGTCCGACGACCACGACGGCGTCGGCTCCGAACGCGTTCGCCGTCCTGATCAGCGTTCCCAGGTTGCCTGGTGAACTCGGCCGGTCGAACACAACCACGAGGGGGTCTTCGCCCGGGCGCAGATCACGGAGTCGGGGATGCCTCGTCTTCGCCACTGCGATCAACTCCGGCGGGGTCCCGTCTTTCTCACCGAGTTCCGCCATGAGGCCCGCGCTAACCCCGACGTGTTCGACGCCGCCGAGTTCGGTCCGTTCTCGCGCCCACTCCGACAGCTGCGGTCCGCCGACGCGGTGAAGGAGTGCCTCGATCGGCCAGTCGTGTTCGAGTGCCACGTTGATCGGCCGTACCCCCTGGATGAGGAATCGGCCTGCGCGCGAGCGCTTCGTCCGGTTGCCCAGGAACGACTCCCACTGCTGGAACCTGGCATTGCGGGTGGTGACGAGAAGCTTCCCCGCTCCTGCACCGCTCCGGGACTTCGTTGCCGGTCGTCGAGCTGGTTGCCTGCGGCTCATTCGTCTCCTTCGACGGCGTTTCGGGTCAGGGCCGCGTCGGCCTGCAACGCAGCCGTCAGAAGCTGCGGATCGTCACCGTCGACCCATTCGATGCGTGGATCACGACCAAACCAGGATCGCTGCCTGCGTACGTATCTTCTCGTACCGATGAAGGTTCGCTCCCGCGCCTCGTGCAGGTCGTATTCCCCATCCAGGTAGGCCAGCACCTGGGCATATCCGATGGCACGCTGGGCGGTGACTCCTTCGCGGAGACCTGCGTCGATCAGCTCGTGTACCTCCGCGACGAGACCCCGCTCGAACATGAGCTCGGTACGCAGCCGGATACGTTCGTCCAGCGTCTCGGTGTCGCGATCGACGCCGATGATGTGGGTACCCCATCGCGGATCGCCGATCTTCGGCGCTGACGCGGCGAAAGGCTGCCCCGTGATCTCCACCACTTCGAGTGCGCGAACGATGCGGCGCCCATCGGTCGGCAGAATCGATGCGGCGGCAGCGGGATCCACCTCGGCCAGCTTTCGGTGTACCGCGGCCACACCACCTTCGACCAGGACCGCCTCCCACTTGGCGCGAACCTCGGGATCGGTTGCCGGAAAAGCCCATTCGTCCAGGAGAGCCTGCACGTACATCATCGAACCCCCGACGATGATGGGCACCGCACCGCGCGCCGTGATCGCTTCGACGTCACGGGCCGCGCTCTCTTGATACGTCGCCACGGTGGCCGTCTCGGTCACGTTCAGGACGTCGAGTTGATGATGGGCTATGCCGCGGCGCTCGCTCGGCGGCAGCTTCGCCGTTCCGATGTCCATTCCGCGGTAGAGCTGCATTGCATCGATGTTGACGATCTCGCCGCCCCAATGCTCGGCGAGGTCGAGGGCGAGGTCCGACTTTCCCGTCGCGGTGGGACCGACGATCGCGACCGGGTTGCTCGGACGAGCATCCGCGTTCGTCACCGCCACCACATCCCCACGTGGTAGCCGACTCCGTACGGTGCCCCCGTGTACTCGGTCGATGTTCGGGTCGGTTCCGCGTCTGCGAACACCCCTGCCAGGATCTGCCAGGCGACGCGGCCCCCGATCCCGAACCTCCGGGCGGTGTCGGGTTCCAGCCCTTCGAGCAGGGCCGACCGCCCACCCGCCAGTGCCTGATCGATCCTTGCCTGGACGGGTTCGGAGGCCGGGTCGAATGCACCGGGCGCCTTCGGGGTGAGCGTGTTGGCCCCGTCTCCGATCACCAGGAGGCCACGTGGGCGCTCGTCCCGGTCCAGGGCGCCGCGCAACCTCTCCCCTTCGGCAACGCAGTCCGCGGGCATCATCGCCTCGGTGAACAGTCGCACCTCCATGTCGACGCTCGTGGCGTACGCACCGCGCAACCACCCCGCGACGAGTGCGGCCAACGGCAGTTCCGGGTCGACTTCGGAATCGGAGCCGCCACCGAACGACACCTCGACGTCCGCGCCGTAGCCACGAAAAGTTCCCCTGGCCGGCGAACTGAACGCTTCCGTTCGTGCCCCCACACCGATGGCCGTCCACGTGGTCGACTCGGCTGCGAGTGCACTCACGACACGGCCCGCAGCGGCCCGCAGCCCCGCTGTTTCGCCCACGCCCCGACCGGCCAGCTCGGGGACGAGAAGCGGCGGAGACGGTACGAGGGCAGCGGCGACGAACACGATGGCAACGCTAGCGGACCGTGATCGGTCGGACCCTGCCCGTCTCCTCTGATTCAATAGTGATCAAGACCCATTCCGGGTTGAATGGAGCGGGAACGCGATCAGGCGGCCGTGTCGCGCGGCAGAGATGAGGAACCGATGACCGACAACGCACACGTCACTCCCACCCCCAAGCCTGGCGCGCCCAAGCCCGGAGCACCCAAGCCCGGCGGTCCGAAACCCGGAGCTCCCAAGCCCGGCGCCGCAGCCCACATTGCGCCCACTCCTGTCCCCGCCGTTGCCACGAGCGATCCCAGCAAGTTCGGCCGCGTCGACGACGACGGCACCGCATGGGTCAAGACACCCGAGGGGGAACGGCAGATCGGCTCCTGGCAGGCTGGGGACGCCGCCGAGGGGCTCGCTCATTTCGGTCGTCGATTCGACGACCTCGCCACCGAGATAGGTCTGCTCGAAGCGCGGCTGACCTCGGGCGCCGGCGACGCGAAGAAGACAAGGGCTGCTGCCGTGGCCCTGGCAGAGTCGCTCCCCACTGCCGCGGTGATCGGCGACATTCCAGCGCTCACCGCACGGTTGGACACCGTGATCGCCGAGTCGGAAGTGGCGGCAGAGCACGCGAAACAGGAGAAGGAACAGTCGCGGCAGGAACACACTGCTCGCAAGGAGGCGCTCGCCGCCGAGGCCGAACAGATCGGTGCCGAATCCACACAGTGGAAGGCTGCCGGCGACCGACTGCGCGAGATCCTCGACGAGTGGAAGACCATCCGGGGCGTGGACCGCAAGGTGGACGACGTGCTCTGGAAGCGGTACTCGAAGGCTCGGGAAGCGTTCAATCGACGCCGCGGTGCCCACTTCGCCGAGCTCGACCGTGAACGTGCCAGTGCACGGGAGAAGAAGGAAGAACTGGTCGCGCGAGCCGAGTCGATGTCCGATTCCACCGATTGGGGTGGCACTGCGGCGGCGTTCCGCGAACTCATGGCCGAGTGGAAAGCTGCGGGCCGCGCCCCTCGCGATGCGGACGATGCGCTGTGGAAACGGTTCAAGGGCGCTCAGGACGTGTTCTTCGGTGCCCGCAACGCGGTCGCCTCGGAGCGTGACGCCGAGTTCGAACAGAACGCGATCGCCAAGGAAGCCCTGCTGAAGGAATCGGGCGACATCGATCCCGCCAAGGACGTCGATGCGGCCCGTGCGGCACTTCGCGAACTACAGGAAAAGTGGGATGCGATCGGCAAGGTCCCGCGTGAGCGGATGCACGATCTCGAAGGGAAGTTACGCGCCATCGAGAAGCGAGTGCGCGAAGCCGCCGACGCCGAGTGGCGCCGCACGGACCCCGAGGCTCTGGCCAGGGCCGCCCAGTTCCGAGAGCGCGTCACGCAGTTCGAGGAGCAAGCCGCCAAGGCCACCGCCGCAGGCAAGCAGAAGGACGCCGAAAAGGCCCTTGCTCAGGCGGCGCAGTGGCGCGAGTGGGCAGAGGCCGCCGAGAGCGCCGTCAACGACTAGAACGCAGAACGGCTAGACGGTCCAGTCGCCGCGTTGCTCCGCTTCGGCGGCAGCGACGCGGCGCTGTTCTTCGGCTGCCAACTGGAGCGCGGTTCGACTCCACACCACCTTGAGCCAGTGGAACGTGAGCACGATGGCCGCGATCCACCCGAGTACGAGACCGATTCCCGGACCGGACAGTCCTGCATCGGTGGGGACTGTCTGCCGGGCCCAGATCGAGAGCATTCCGAGAACCACCGACACTGCAGACCCTGCGAGCGCCGCCCACGCGAGCACCCACCTGCGGGTGACGAGCGCGAGCATCGAGGCGATCACTCCGAACACCACGACCAACCCGACGAAGATGCGTGACGGGACTTTCACCAGTTCGTCGCGGGCGGCGTCGCCGTCGACGAGAACTTCCCATCCGTTCGCACCGCCCGCGTGCGGAAGGCTGAGCGAGGCGAGCAGGATCAGCACGAGCACCGCGACCACGACTGCACGCGCACCTGGATCGATCTCACCGGCCACCTTGCGCTCGGCGGCGTCGAAATCCTTCCGGTACCCCTCGATGGGATCGGCGTCGTGGTCTCCGCGCTGGTCGCTCATGCGCTGCATCCCATCTGTGCGGGTAGTGGGTCGGGCGCGCCGACCTGTGGAAGTCCGAGGCCGACCCCGATCGGCGGGGTCTTGGGTGTGATGCCCTTCTCGAACGAGTCACCTGCGCGGGTGCGCCGGTGCGTTCGGATCTCTCCGTCGGCGACCAGGTGGTGCGGGGCCGCAGCGGTGACCGTGGTGGTGACGAGATCACCGGGTCGCAGAGAACGGTCGATGGCGCCTTCCTGGCGGAAGTGGACGAGCCGGCCGTCGCGAGCACGTCCGCTCATTCGTGCGGTGGCGGCGTTCTTCCGCCCCTCTCCGGCGGCCACCAGGAGTTCGACCTCCTTGCCGACGAGCTTCCGATTCTCGTCGAGGGCGATCTCTTCCTGCAGCGCCAGCAGACGGTCGTAGCGCTCCTGCACCACGGCCTTGGGCAACTGCTCGTCCATGTCGGCGGCGGGTGTGCCGGGCCGCTTCGAGTACTGGAACGTGAACGCACTGGTGAAACGGGCTTTCCGCACCACGTCGAGGGTCTCCTGGAAGTCCTCTTCGGTTTCGCCCGGGAAGCCGACGATGATGTCGGTGGTGATTGCGGCATCCGGCATGGCGGCGCGCACCTTCTCGATGATTCCGAGGAACCGGGATTTGCGGTACGAGCGGCGCATCGCCTTGAGCACGCGGTCGGAACCCGACTGCAACGGCATGTGCAGTTGTGGACACACGTTCGGGGTCTCGGCCATCGCCTCGATGACGTCGTCGGTGAACTCCGCCGGGTGGGGCGATGTGAACCGCACCCGCTCGAGTCCCTCGACCTCGCCGCAAGCCCGAAGAAGTGCGGAGAACGCACCCCGGTCGCGCGGCTGCTCGGGGTCCGCGAACGACACCCCGTATGCGTTGACGTTCTGGCCGAGCAGGGTGACTTCGAGAACACCCTCGTTCACGAGTGCCTGTACCTCGGCGAGGATGTCGCCTGGTCGGCGGTCCACTTCCTTGCCGCGCAGAGCAGGCACGATGCAGAACGTGCACGTGTTGTTGCATCCGACCGAGATCGACACCCAACCGGCGTAGGCCGACTCACGTTTCGCGGGAAGAGTCGACGGGAACGCCTCGAGCGACTCGAGGATCTCCACCTCCGCCCGCTGGTTGTGACGCGCGCGTTCGAGCAGTGCGGGCAGCGAACCGATGTTGTGGGTTCCGAACACCACGTCCACGTACGGCGCCTTCTTCACGACGACATCGCGGTCCTTCTGCGCAAGGCATCCGCCCACAGCGATCTGCATCTCGGGGTTGCGTTCCTTCGCGGGAACCAGCTGGCTGAGGTTGCCGTAGAGCTTGTTGTCCGCGTTCTCACGGACGGCGCACGTATTGAAGACGACGAGATCTGGAGCCTCCCCCTGGGTGGCCTTCGTGTATCCGGCGTCCTCGAGCAGACCCGACAAACGTTCCGAATCGTGCACGTTCATCTGGCAGCCGTGGGTGCGCACCTCGTAGCTTCGGCGGGTATTTCGGTCGATCGTGTCCACCCCTCCAGGGTACGGCCCGGCCCCCACCGCACTTCCAGCCCCGTTCCCCTGCCGGCTGCCCGCCGTAAAGTTTCCGTGACATCGAGACGAAACCGCTACCAAATGGTGTATCTGTCCGGACTCAACACATAGGGTCTCCGACTATGACGCAAGCCGACGCGGTGACACCACCGCCCGCGAGGAGCAGTAGCTCGTCCATGATCTCGATGCGCGCGGTGAACAAGAACTTCGGTTCGCTGCACGTGCTACAGGACATCGACCTGGAGGTGCCGGCCGGTCAGGTCGTCATCGTGGTCGGGCCTTCCGGTTCGGGAAAGTCGACGCTCTGCCGGACCATCAACCGTCTCGAACCGATCGACTCCGGTGAGATCCACGTGGACGGAAAGACACTGCCGGCAGAGGGACGGGCGCTCGCGGCGCTGCGTGCCGACGTGGGAATGGTCTTCCAGTCCTTCAACCTCTTCGCACACAAGACGATCCTCGAGAACGTGATGCTGGCACCGATGAAGGTGCGCAAGAAGAAGAAGGACGAGGCGCGTGAGCGTGCGTTGGCTCTCCTCGATCGCGTCGGTATCGCCAATCAGGCGGACAAGTACCCGGCCCAGTTGTCGGGCGGACAGCAGCAGCGCGTCGCGATCGCCCGGGCCCTCGCAATGGATCCCAAGGTCATGCTGTTCGACGAGCCGACGTCTGCTCTCGACCCCGAGATGGTCGGTGAGGTCCTCGACGTCATGACTTCGCTCGCAAAAGAGGGCATGACGATGCTCGTGGTCACCCACGAGATGGGCTTCGCCCGCAAGGCCGGAGACCGTGTCCTCTTCATGGCCGACGGCCAGATCATGGAAGACACCGATCCGAACACCTTCTTCTCCAACCCCAAGTCCGAACGTGCCAAGGACTTCCTCGGAAAGATTCTGAGTCACTGAGCTTCACCCCGCTCGAACAACCGGTCTGCGCCTCATCCGCCGCAGCCACAACCCACTGTCCTTTGGAGGATCTCGATGAACATCACTCGATCTGCGCGCCTGGGCCTCGGCGTCATGGCACTCGCCGTTGCCGCGACAGCCTGTGGCGGCGGTGAGGAACGTAACGTCACCCAGAGCGCCGAGAACGGCTCACTCGTCGTGGGTATCAAGTTCGACCAGCCGGGCCTCGGCCAGCGCAACCCGGACGGCACGTTCAGCGGCTTCGATGTCGAGGTCGCCAAGTACGTCGCGGACAAGCTCGGCGTGAACGAACAGAACATCGAGTTCAAGGAAACGCCGTCGGCGCAGCGCGAGACCGTCATTCAGAACGGTGAGGTCGACTACATCGCCGCAACGTACTCGATCACAGACGAGCGTAAGAACAAGGTCGACTTCGCCGGCCCGTACTTCATTGCCGGGCAGTCGCTTCTGGTGCGTGCCGACAACCAGGACATCACCGGACCGGATTCGCTCAACGGCGGTAAGAAGCTGTGCTCGGTCGCGGGATCGACTCCCGCACAGAAGGTGAAGGACGAGTACGCCCAGGATGTGCAGCTCCAGGAGTACGACACGTACTCGGCGTGCGTCGAGGCGCTGCGCAACGGTGCAGTCGACGCCTTGACCACCGACGACATCATTCTCGCCGGTTACGCAGCTCAGTCGCCCGGTGAGTTCAAGGTCGTCGGCGAACCGTTCACCGAGGAGAAGTACGGCATCGGTCTCGCCAAGGGCGACGACGAGAGCCGCGACAAGATCAACGACGCCATCGAGGAAATGATCGCCGACGGGTCGTGGGAGAAGGCGTTCAACGAGACGGTCGGCGCTTCCGGTTACCCGATGCCGACTCCGCCCACCGTCGACCGCTACTGATCCTTTCCAGTCAGGCCGTGGCGGTTCTCCGGTCATCGAAGGACCGCCACGGCACGAGCCCTACTGCCAGCACAACGGAGACGGCACGTGGATCTACTGAGCAAGTACGGCGATCAATTGATCTCCGCATTCTGGACGACGGTGCAACTCACCGTGCTGTCCGCGGTCGGAGCGTTGATCCTCGGCACGATACTGGCGGGAATGCGGGTGTCACCGGTTCCGGTGGCGCGGGCATTCGCGGCCACGTACGTCACGATCTTCCGCAACACTCCCCTGACTCTCATCATCGTCTTCTGCTCCTTCGGTCTGTACCAGACCATGGGAGTCCAGTTGGCGCAGTCGAGTTCACCGACGTTCCTCGTGGACAACAACTTCCGGCTCGCCGTGCTCGGTCTGAGCGTCTACACGGCGTCCTTCGTCTGTGAGTCACTGCGGTCGGGTATCAACACGGTTCATGTCGGGCAGGCTGAGGCCGGCCGCTCGCTGGGGCTCACGTTCTTCCAGAATCTGCGATTGATCGTGTTGCCGCAGGCATTCCGAACCGTGATCGCTCCGCTCGGCAGCGTGCTGATCGCGTTGACGAAGAACACCACCATCGCCGCGGTGATCGGTGTTGCAGAGGCTGCCCTCCTGATGAAGGAGATGATCGAGAACGAGGCCGCGATCTTCGTCGTCGGTGGCATCTTCGCGCTCGGTTTCGTGATCCTCACCCTGCCGATGGGACTTCTGTTCGGCTACCTCAGCAAGCGTTTGGAGATTGCACGATGAGTTCCGGCGCAACAGTTCTCTACGACGCACCGGGCCCGAAAGCTCGCCGTCTCTACAACTTCTTCTCCGTCGTGGTGGTCGCCGTCCTCATCGGCATCGGCTACCTGATCTACGTCGCCCTCGACGAGAAGGGGCAGTTGACCTCGGACAAGTGGGATCCGTTCGTCGAGAAGACGTCCTGGACCACCTACCTGTTGCCGGGCATCCAAGGCACTCTCGTTGCTGCTGCAGCGTCGATCGTGCTGGCGTTGATTCTCGGCGCCGTACTCGGTATCGGCCGCCTGTCGGACCATCGCCCGATCCGCATCGTCGCGGGCGTGTTCGTGGAGTTCTTCCGAGCGGTTCCGGTGCTGATCCTGATGATCTTCATGTATCAGGTCTTTGCGGAGTACGAGGTGTTCAAGTCCAAGTATCTGGCCCTCGCCGCTGTGATCGTCGGACTCACTTTGTACAACGGTTCGGTGATCGCGGAGATCATCCGCTCGGGCATCAATTCGTTGCCCAAGGGGCAGTCCGAGGCCGCACTGGCAGTGGGTATGCGCAAGGGGCAGGTCATGCGCACGATCCTGCTGCCGCAGGCGATTACGGCCATGCTGCCCGCAATCATCTCGCAGATGGTTGTCGCACTGAAGGACTCGGCTCTCGGCTATTTGCTCGGCTACACCGAGTTGGTTCGCTCCGGTCAGCAGTTGGGTGCGTACTACAGCAACTACCTGCCGGCCCTGATCGTTGTCGCCGTCATCATGATCATCCTGAACTCGGCTCTGACACTTCTCGCGACTCGCGTCGAGAAGCGGTTACGTTCGGGCCGAAAAGGCAAGGGGCCGGTTGATGCGCAGGCGACGGTGGACGCAGCGGCTCGGTAGTTCAGAAGTCTTCGGCGCCCGCTCGTGCGAGCTGTTCCTTGACCACTTCGAATGCGAGGCCCGGCGGAAATCCCCGCCGGGCAAGCATTCCAACCAGCCTGCGCATGGCGCGTTCGCGGTCGTCGAGTGGGACGCTTCGCATTTTGCGGGCTACGAGTTCGGTGGCCTTTTCACGCTCGTCTTCGACACTGATCTGGTCGAGGGCACGGGCTGCGTCTTCTTGGTCGACACCCTTCTTGCGCAACTCGAGTGCGAGCGCACGTTTTCCCCGGCCTGAATAGGTGTGTCGTGAGTGCACCCATTGCTCGGCGAAGTCTGCGTCGTCGACCAGGCCCACTTCGGTGAGTCGATCGAGTACGCGGTGCGCGACGTCTTCGGTGAAGCCCTTCTTTTCGAGGCGTTCGGCAAGTTCGGCTCGGCTGCGGGCCCGGTCGGTCAAGAGGCGCAGGCAAACGTCCTTTGCCTGCGCCTCTGTTCCGCCACCTTCACCAGTGGACTTGTTCATCGGATCAGAACTCGACCGGTGCTGCTTCCTCGACGTCTGCCGTCACGTCGGCTCCGATACTGAGCTTCTCTTTGATCTTCTTCTCGATCTCGTCGCGAATATCGGTGTTCTCGAGAAGGAACTTGCGGGCGTTCTCCTTGCCCTGACCGAGCTGGTCGCCCTCGTACGTGTACCAAGATCCGGACTTACGGATGAACCCGTGCTCGACACCCATGTCGATGAGGGAGCCTTCCTTGCTGATGCCCTGACCGTAGAGGATGTCGAACTCGGCCTGCTTGAACGGCGGCGCCACCTTGTTCTTGACAACCTTCACGCGGGTGCGGTTGCCGACTGCATCGGTGCCATCCTTGAGGGTCTCGATGCGACGGACGTCGAGGCGGACGGACGAGTAGAACTTGAGTGCCTTACCGCCGGTGGTGGTTTCGGGTGAACCGAACATGACACCGATCTTCTCGCGCAGCTGGTTGATGAAGATCGCGGTGGTCCCGGAACTGCTGAGTGCGCCCGTCATCTTACGAAGGGCCTGGCTCATCAATCGAGCCTGCAAGCCAACGTGGCTGTCACCCATTTCGCCCTCGATCTCGGCGCGCGGTACGAGTGCTGCGACCGAGTCGACCACGAGGATGTCCAGTGCTCCCGAGCGGATCAGCATGTCCGCGATCTCGAGGGCCTGCTCACCGGTGTCGGGTTGGGACACGAGAAGCGCGTCGGTGTCGACACCGAGCTTCTGTGCGTAGTCGGGATCGAGCGCGTGCTCCGCGTCGATGAAGGCGGCGATGCCGCCGTTGGCCTGCGCGTTGGCAACCGCGTGGAGTGCAACCGTGGTCTTACCGGAGGATTCCGGACCGTAGATCTCGACGACACGACCACGAGGAAGACCACCGATGCCGAGCGCGACATCCAGCGAGATCGAGCCGGTCGGAATCACTGCGATCGGCTGGCGAACGCCCTCACCGAGACGCATCACCGAACCCTTGCCGAAGTTCTTGTCGATCTGCGCCAGCGCCAGGTCGAGCGCCTTGTCTCGATCGTGTGCCTGTGGTGCCATCGTCGTCCCCATTCTCGAGTCTCATCGGTGATCTGTGGTCAGGTTAGAAGCCGGTACCGACAACTTTCGTGATCACCGGACACGTCGAGCGTAAACGAACATGTGTTCGATCACCTCGAACGTCGATGCGACACGCCGCGCGTCATCTCCGCGACGGGGGAACGTCGAACTCCGCACACAACTCGCGCCACACTTCGCGGGGTTCCTGACCAGCCTCGATGGCCTCCGCCGCAGTCTTCCCGCCGAGCGAGAGCAGGACGTGATCGACCAGCATGGAGTCGCCACGCACCTGCCCGAACTCTTCTCGGACAAGTTCGTGAAATTCGGTCAGACGCACACTCGATACGGTACCGGCCCTTCCATCGGTACCGGTGCGTGGTCCGGTACCGATGAGATACGTTCCACGCTGACGTGTTCAGTCGGTGTGTACCAGGAGGTGCAGTGGACGCATACGAGCCGGAGTACGCGACCGTATTCGAGTCCTGGTCGATGCAGTTCACGGCGGCCTTACTGCGAGGGCTGATCGGCGAGCAAGCTCGCGGTTCGATGCGGGTTCGGTCGATCGAAATGGACGACGCACATGGGGTGGTCCGGGTAGTCGTCGAACACTACGGAAACGGTGATCACCCACACACTCGTCTCGGGTACGAACTCGCCTTCGAGGAATTGAGGAAGGTGCCACCAGACGAAGACCCCGTCCGCGCTGCAACCCTCTACCTGGATGACCTGGCGAGCCCCGGCTACCCGTCCGATACCCTCGCCGACGACGAGATCGTCTGGACCGTTCGCCCTGGATGGGTAGAGCAGAACACATGAGCAGCTCGGACAATGGATCCCGATGCACCCTCCTCGTCGACGGTGAAACCTTCACGGTGACGGTAAGGCCGGAAGATCCGGACACCTGCGATTACGACTGGATATCCGGGCCGAACCCTGGCTACGGGTTCTCGAGCTCGAAACACGTTGCCTATTTCAGCATTCGGGAACGCGCTGATACCCCGACCGCTCCCCTCCCACCGAGCACGATAAGTGAACACCGGGAGGCCATCCGCGACTTCCTGAGCCAGATCGACCCGGAGACCGGCTACCTCGAAGACTGAGTTACATCGGCGGAAACGGACTACACAACAGTGCGGCACACCGTGACAGGATCTGCGAGATTCACACCGGTCCGAGATGCCTCCCGAGCCGCCCGCGCGAAGGTGTCGTCACCGAGGACGCGCAGGACCGCCTCTCGCAGCGCGTCCGCGCTCGCCGGCCGGACTATCGTCGCACTCCCCTGCCGCTCCGCCCGATTCGCCAGTTCCCATTGGTCACCTCCGCCAGGAACGAGGACCGCGGGAACTCCGGCCAGCAGTGCCTTGGCCAGCATCCCGTGACCGCCGCCGCACACGATCACGGAAGCGCGGCTGAGCATGTCGTCCTGACGCCCGAGCCCGGCAGTCACCCAGTCCGGCAGATCCGTGTCGGGCCGGCCGTCGAGAATCGATGCCATCATCCGAGCGCCCGCGCCGTCGAGTCCGTCGACCGCCGCCTCGAACATTCCCTCCGCACCGGTCACCGCCGTGGACGGTGCAACCATCACGATCGGACCTTCTCCCAGCGGCGGATCGAGGACCGCATCGGTCGGTTCCCACAGCAGCGGCCCGACGACATGCGCCTCTGCCGGCCAGTCCGGGCGCGAGACCTCCAACGCCGGCAAAGTCGCGATCAATCGCGCCCTGGGACCCGGATCACGCCTGGGCAATCCGATGCTTTCGCGAGCATCCGATCTCTGCCGCAATCCCTGGCGAATGGAACGTCCGGTGGCCGCGCGCATCATCGTGTCCCGCAGACGGCCGCGAATTCCTACCCCGGGCGCAAGCCCACTACCGATGGGCGGCAGGCCTTTCGACGCCGAATACAGCGGATGCGGCGACAACTCCACCCACGGGATACCCATCCGCTCGGCAGCCAGTCCACCGCCGGCCGTGAGAATGTCCGACACCACCAGATCCGGCGCGATGCCCTCCAGGTCCGGAAGCAACTCGGTGGAGATATGTGCAGCACGCCCGTGGATACGGGCGCCGGCATCCAGATCGTCATCGACCGGTCGCGGAGCGAGGCCCTTCAATCGCTCGGCACGAAGTCCCGCATTCCGTGCCGGCTCCAACCACCGAGTGCCCGTGAACAAAATCGGCTCGTCGCCGGCGTCCAGGAAACGCAGGCACAGCGCAATGGCAGGAAAGGCATGCCCGGGGTCCGGCCCGGCGACGACGGCGACTCGCACGACATCAGAGTGTCACAAGCCACCTGACAGCCAACCGACACTCCCCGTCAGCGTGCCGACAGTGCTTCCCGGGCAGCGGTGAGCGCCCGCTCACGGTCTGCAGGGACGAGTCCCAGTCGCGTGCGACGGTCGAGAATGTCGTCCACGTCGAGCGCACCCTCGTGGGTGACCGCGAACTCGAACTCACCGCGGGTCACGTCGATCCCGTCCGCAACCGGAGTGTTCGCCGCGGAACTCGATCCGGCGACGAGGGGAGCCTCCATGCCGTATCGCTCCACGAGAGCGGGGGTCGCGTCGACACCGCCCAACGCTTCCTCGGTACCTGCGCCCACCAGTGGCAGGTTGCGGGTACGGCACGCCCCGGCGGTCAAATTTGCCGTCGCAATGGCCTCGTCGACAGCGTCCTCCGCCATCTTGCGGTACGTGGTCAGCTTGCCGCCGACAACACTGATGACGCCGTTCTTCGAGTGCAGCACAGCGTGATTGCGGGACAGATCGGCCGTCGAACCGTCTCCCGTATCCAGCAGTGGACGCAGTCCCGCGTAGGTGCCGACGATGTCGTCACGGGTCAACGGACGTTCCAACACCGTGTTGAACGTGTCCAGAAGGAAGTCGATTTCCTCGTCGGATGCGATCGGAACATCGGGCACCGGCCCCGGGGCCGCCTCGTCGGTCAATCCCAGATAAACCCGCCCGAGTTGCGCGGGAAGCGCGAACACGAATCGATTGGTCTCACCCGGAATCGGGACGGTGAGCGCCGCGGTCGGGTAACCCAGCTTCTCGGCGGACAACACCAGGTGTGTACCCCGGCTGGGCCGCAGTCCGATCTCGGGATCGACCTCGCCGGCCCACACACCAGCAGCGCTGATCACGATACGCGGCCGAACCGTGAATTCCTGGCCGGTCAGTTCGTCGCGAAGCGTGGCCGAAGAACCGGTCACGTCGTAAGCGCCTGTGCGCGTGAGGATCTTCGCGCCGTGCTGTGCGGCGGTTCGGGCAATCGACACGACAAGACGCGCGTCGTCGATCAGTTGGCCGTCGAATGCCATGAGTCCACCGCGCAGCCCGTCCCGCTTGACGGCGGGGGCGAGTTCGGCGGCGCGCGCCGCACCGACGGTCCGTGACCGAGGAAGAACGGATGCTGCGGTTTTCGCGCTGGCGCGAAGAATGTCGCCGGCCAGAAAGCCGACACGCACGAGAGCTTTGCCGAAGAACGACGTCTCTGGGAGCAGCGGTACGAGTTGCGGCATCGCCCGAACCAGGTGGGGCGCGGTCCGAGTCATCAGAATGCCGCGTTCGACAGCACTCTCGCGCGCGATACCGACATTCCCCGACGCCAGGTAGCGCAGGCCTCCGTGCGCCAATTTGGAGCTCCACCGGCTGGTACCGAAGGCGAGATCACGTTTCTCCGCGAGCGCCACGCTCAGTCCGCGCGTGGCTGCATCCAAAGCGATGCCGACACCCGTGATGCCGCCACCGACGACGAGTACATCGATGGGTGAGCCGTCGACCAGTTCGGCCAGTTCACGCGAACGCCGCTCGGCGTTGAGGGCCGACGAAGTTTCGTGTGCGCTCATCTGGCCGGAGCCAGGTAGGAGTCGACCGCGGCGCGCAACTCCGTCAGCACATCGTCGATATGCATCTCGGAACTCACCATGTTCATCGACTGCACGACGGACTGCACCATCAGCAACAACATCGTTGCCATGTGCCGACTGTCACCGGAGCGGATCGAACCGTCGTCCTGGCCCGCGAGGACACCCGCGGAGACGAGTTCGATCGCCGCTTTCTGGCTGGTCCCGAGCCGTTCGAACACGTAGGTGCCGAACATGTCCTGGTCGAACTTCAGGATCTTGTCGAAGAGCGGATGAGCACACATACGTTCTGCGACGGTCACCGCCGAGTCCGCCAACTGCGTCCGCCGCGTGGCCGTGGGGTCAGGTACCGGCATTACTGCCGCAATCTCCCTGGTCATCAGGTCTGCGACTACCGCTCGAGTATCCGACCAGCGTCGATATACGGTAGGACGGCTGACACCCGCACGGCGGGCTATCTCGGCGAGCGTCGTTCTGCGGATACCGAAGTCCAGGATGCACGAACGAGCCGCGTCGAGGATCAGGTCCTCGACGCTCGTGGCGACATCCTCATCTTTACGAATAGACATTATGTGTAACAGCGTAACGCATGGAGGCGTTCGCTGCACAGTCACAGGGAACCGCCTGTCGAATCAGGCGACGTAGAAGAGCTCGAAGCCGACCGCCCGCTCCGCCCCGAAACCCGACTTGGGCCCGGTCACCATCTCCACCTGTTCACGCGTCTGCTTCTCGACCGGCTCGTCACTGAGCGCCTCGAGATAACGAGCGTGCTCGGCGAGCGACTGAACCGCGCGCTCCACTGTTTCCGACACATCCACAGCGTGCGACGGCGTCAAGGTGTTGACCGCCACCCAACGCACGCCACCCCACGGAGCTTCCGCCAGCTCCGGGAAGATCCACTCGTTCGAGGCATCCTGCGCCGCATCCAACACACCCTGCCCGAGTGCTCGATGGTCGGCGCTGTTCGGATACCCCGGCCCCCACGTGCCCCCGAAGTTCATGGTCACCACCAATTCCGGCTGGTGACGGCGAATCGCAGCCGCCAGAGTTCGACGGAGTTCGACACCGCCTTCCAGTCGTCCGTCCGGCAATCCCAGGAATTCGACGACGTCCACCCCGACAACGGCAGCCGAGCGCCGCTCCTCGTCCTCGCGCAGCGGACCCGACTCGGCGGGAGGAAGACCCGCGATACCGGCCTCACCGCTGGTGGCGAGGACGTAACGAACGTCCTTGCCCTGTGCTGTCCACCGTGCGACCGCCGCGGCGCACCCGTACTCGATGTCGTCCGGGTGCGCCACGATCACCACGGCCCTGTTCCAGTCCTCGGGCATCGTCTCCATGGGATCGAGCATGTCACTCAAGGTCGTGTGATGCCTGACTTCTCGTCATGTCCGGACACGGCTTTCACCAACATGTAGATCCCGGCCACGATCGCGCCGACCACCACGAGCCAGAAGAGCCCCTTGATCAATGCACCGATCACTGCCAGCGCGATCCACACCAGCACCACGGCCAGAATGATCTTCCACAACATGATTTCGCCCTCCACTCGCTTCTGCCTGTACCTAGAGACTGTCACGCCGCGCCCGAGAAAGCACCTGGTCAGAACGAAGATCAGGGAAAGGTCAGGGATCACCCCCATGCGGTAGCGACGACGGTCACACGCAGAAGCGCCGTCCCGCTGACGTAGCATCTGCAGATTCACTCCCGCACGAACAGGAGCACGCGAGCCGTGTCGTCGACCCCCCGATTCACCGTCCGTGACCTGGCGCAGGTGGCCGTGTTCGCGGCACTCATCGCCGCGCTCGGACTGCCCGGCAGCATCAACCTCGGAACATCGGGGGTACCCATAACGCTCCAGAGCCTAGGTGTCATGCTCGCCGGGGCGCTGCTCGGCGCACGAAAAGGCGTCCTCGCGGTCCTCACGGTCATCGCGCTCGGCCTGGTGCTCCCGATTCTGGCCGGTGGGCGGACCACCCTCACTTCCCTCGCCGGGCCGACCGCCGGATTCCTCATCGGGTGGATACCGGCCGTTGCTGTGATCGGTTGGCTGACCTATCGCATGCTGCCCCGCTATCGCGTGCTCACCGGGTTCGCGATCAACGCCCTCGGCGGCATCGTGGTGCTCTACGTCTTCGGAATCGCGGGAATGATGCTCCGCACCGACCTCACTGCCTGGAGCGCCCTCGTCGCCAATGCGTCCTTCCTGCCCGGCGACCTGATCAAGGCGATCGTCACGGCTGTCGTCGCCGCCCAGGTTCACCGCGCATACCCGGCACTACTCTCGGGCTCGGCGGCGCCCGCACGATGAGCGTCATCCGCTTCGAGGACGTTCGACACTCGTACGGCGAGCGCGCGGTGCTCGAACACGTCGACCTCGAACTCTCCGAACACCGAATCGGCGTGATCGGCGCGAACGGCAGCGGTAAGTCCACTCTCGCTCGGATGATCAACGGCCTGGTCGTCCCGACCGCCGGCCGGATCACCGTCGACGGGCTCGACACCCGCAAGAAGGGGCGGGACGTTCGCAAGAAGGTCGGGTTCGTGTTCACCGACCCCAACCATCAGATCATCATGCCCACGGTCGGTGAGGACATCGAGTTCTCGCTACGCCGGAGTTCTTCGTCCAAGGAGGAACGGACGCAGCGGGTCGACGAGGTGCTCGAGCAGTTCGACCTCTCCGGTCATCGCGATCACCCCACCCACCTCCTGTCCGGTGGGCAGAAGCAACTGTTGGCGCTGGCCGCGATCATGGTCACCGATCCCGACGTCCTCGTCGCCGACGAACCGACCACCCTCCTCGACCTGCGAAACACCAAAATCATCGCCGAAACCTTCGCCGCGCTCCCCCAGCAACTCGTGGTGGTGACCCACCAACTGGACCTACTCGACGGATTCGACCGCGTACTCGTCGTCGACGAAGGTCGAGTGGTCGCGGACTCCGAGCCCGCCACCGCGATCGACCATTACAGATCGCTCGTCGGCTGAGGGGGAACGATGACGCCGCTCGGCATCTATCAACCCGGTTCCAGCGCCCTGCACAGGCTCGGCGCCGGACCGAAAATGCTTCTCCTCGTCGCGGCGATCGTCGCGGTGACCGTGTTCGTCAGGCAACCCTGGCACCTGATCCCTGCAACACTGATCGTGACCGGGGGATATGCGATCGCGCGCATCGGAATTCGGCCGGCACTCGCGCAACTGCGGACCGTGCTGTGGATGCTGCTGGTCATCGGCGTGTTCCAGCTGATCTTCACCGGCTGGCAACGCGCGGTGGTCGTGTGCGGAACACTTCTCCTCGCGGTGGCGCTTGCAGCGCTGGTGACGCTGACGACCCGGGTGTCCGACATGCTCGTATCCGTCACACGTGGGCTGGCACCGCTGCGGAGAGTCGGGGTGAACCCCGAGCGGGTCGCGCTCGTGCTGGCGATGACGGTCAGGTGCATCCCGCTGTTGGCCGGCATCATTCGCCAGGTCTCGGAGGCCAGAAAGGCTCGCGGACTCGGCAACTCCCTCCGCGCGTTCGCAGTACCGGTCGTCGTGAGCACGCTCCTCACCGCGGATGCAATGGGCGAAGCCCTCGCTGCGCGCGGCGCAGACGACTAACCCCTGTGAGTGGTTGACGAGTCCCTGGACTCTGTTCAGTCTGGGGACATGTGAGACACGAGATGTCTACCCAGATGTGCGACACGCTGCTGTGGAGGTGAGCGTGGGCACCTGAGACC
>NZ_JBHXNL010000017.1:0-93286 GCF_042719695.1 Rhodococcus sp. NPDC058521 | reverse complement strand
CGGCACGGTCACTGTCGGGCATGATCAACGGCGCTGCTCGCATACACCATTCAACCAAACAATACCGTCCAAGCACTTCAGGCGCGCCGCACTAGCGCGTTGTTCGTCACTTGCCCGTGAACCAGTGCCACCCATCAGCAACATCTCCCCATCTCAGAGAGCGTGTTGCATCCACCCCTTGAGCCCGCCTGACGCGAACCGGTGTGACATTCGTCGGGAGGGGTTAGGTGGGGAAAGAGGCGACGACGGTCGTTCCGGCACCCGGGGTCGACGTGATGTCGAAGGTGCCGCCCGCGTTCTCGACGCGAACGAGGTGCGACGCCAGCCCGATGTGACCCTGCGCGACACGTTCGGAGACCACGCTCAGGTCGAATCCTCCGCCGTCGTCCGCGACCGTGAGCACGATCCGCCCGTCCGTCACGGCGAGATCGAGGTCGACGGCTGTGGCACCCGCATGTTTGGTCACGTTGGTGAGAAGTTCGCGGGCCACCTGATAGATCAGCTCCTCACCTTCCGGGTGGACCACTTCTTCGATGTGCGTAGTGACCTCCACGTCCCGTCGGCTGTGGAAGTCGGCCAACTCCCGCAAGGCTGCGGTGAGCCCCAACTGCGCGAGCACCTGTGGATGCAGGGTGGTGACGGTCGAACGCAACTGGGAGGCGGCATCACGCAGGGTCGTCTCCGCCGCATCGAGGATCACGTTCGGGTGGGTTTCCCGCACCTCTTCGACGTCCATCCGTGCGACGAGCACGCTCTGCAGTGGCCCGTCGTGAAGGTGCTCTGCGAGCTGGCGTCGTTCGCGTTGTTCGGCATTCATCGATTCCGCGACGAGCCGACGTCTGATGTCGAGAAGTGCCGCGACAGTGGCGGAACGGCGCACCAATACGTACGACAGTGCCGTCGTGGCAGCCGCCAACCACAGCAGGAATCCGAAGTAGAGGTATACCTCGTCGGGAAATCCGACGGTGTCGTCCCGCTTGGAGTAGACAACCCATACGATCTGGTACCCGACCGCCGTGCAGAGTCCGACGACGGCCGTCAAGCCCGGCCGGTACTGAAACGCCACCGATATCGGAAGCAGAAAGAAGACCGGCAACAGGAGCGCGGTCGCACCGCCCGATGCCACGCACAAGCTCACTACCGCAACGACATCCACCACGGTGAACGTCCATCCCGACCAGGGTCCGAGGTCGACGGTGAACACGACGACGAGCCAGATCAGCGACAGCACCCCGTAGACGATCAACAACACCGTGAACACGAACGGCTGCCAGTGCGACACCTGAACCGCGGTTCCCAGCAACGCCATCAGGCCGACGAGTGGCAGGCGCAGAACTGCGGTGGCCCGCACCGCTTCTCGCGTATGGCGTCGGAGAATTCCGGTTCGCTCGTCGTGAGGCAACATCAGTCCAGCAATCCGCCGCGCATCGCTTCGGCGACGGCTGCGCCTCGATCGTTGACGCCGAGTTTCTCGTAGAGGCGTTGCACGTGGGTTTTCACCGTGGACGGTGCGAGAAAGAGTTCGGCTGCGATGGCCGGCACGGACATTCCGCGAGCAATGCCGCCGAGAACCTCACGTTCACGTGCGCTCAACGCCGGTCCCTCCGGTTGGTGTCGGCGCCGCACCTCCCCGACCAGTCCTGCTGCCAGCCCGGACGGCAACACGTCCCGGCCGCTCGCGCAGTCGAGCACGGCGCGCACGATATCGGCTCTCGTCGAGTCCTTGGGCAGAAAGCCGGCTGCGCCGTCGGCGAGGGCGCGGTAGACCATTGCTGCCTCGTCGTGCGCGGAGAGCAGGAGGACACGGGTGGGTAGCTCTTCGTCGCGCACGGCGGCCGCAACCTGGGTTCCGTCGAGGTGCGGCATTCGGTAGTCGACGACGGCGACATGTGGACGGAACTCGCGAATCAGTTCCAACGCTGCGGCCCCGTCGTCCGCCTCACCGATGACGTCCACCACTCCGCTGCTGGTCAGAGCGCGCACGACACCGTCACGAAACAGTGGGTGATCGTCTCCGACCACGGCGCGAACGTTCTGATTCGGTGCCATCCGGACCATCTCCTGGATTCAGGATCGCATGCGCGACGACACAGGGTCCACCGATCGGGGGAAGAAGCATTGGTCCCCCGAACGAGCCGAACACCCGACAGACGGGCTGACGGATTCGTCGGATAGTGAATTCACACCGATTCGAGGAGTTTCCCATGCACGCATTTCGCCACCGCTTGGCAACGTTGGTCACGGTTCCTGCCTTGACCGGGCTGGTCGTTGCTGCGACGGGACGCACCCTGCAGCAGGACACACCGGGCACTGGGACCACGGTGGCGATGACCGTCACGAACGACACCGATGACGAGATGACCCTGGTGAGCTCGACGAACCCCCAGGGGCGCTGGGTCGAGGCTCCACCCATCACGCTCGCGCCCCAATCGAGCGCTGTGATGTCCGTGTGGAGCAACGACCTCCGCGGTGTCAGCTTCGGCGTCCGGTACGCGGTGCGGGGCGCGGAAGCAGTGTTCAGTGCCGGTAATCGCACACCGTATGGCGCGGATATTGCCGGAACTCGCCTCGAAGGAGATGCGCACGGTAGTTACGGAATCAGCACCCGGATCGACACCTGCTACCCCGCGATGGCACTCGAGTACCGCCTTCACCTGACCACACGCCCGTCCTGACCCCGTCCCCGTCCCCGTCCCCGTCCTCGTCCCCGACCCGACGAATGTCACACCGGTTCAATTCAGGCGAACCGCTGTCACATTGGTACGCAGAGTTCTGGATCACGATGCATTCACCGCAGCTCTCCGCGACCTATTGGGTCGGCGCACAACCCTGCACACCGTGTACCCCCAGGTACGGATCCGCGCAGACCATCAGGGCGGACTCGTTCCCATCCCCCTGACATGCGATGAGATGGAGGTGATACATTACGCCCCAGTGTGGCCCAGATCATAAGGGCTGCGGGGCTATGGGGGTTCAAAGGTGCATACGCTGCGTCGTCTTCTTCTGGGATTCTTGTCCACTGTGCTGGTCTTCGGCTTGGCCGCAGGCCTCGGCACCGGTACGGCTGCGGCCGATCCGCAGTTCGGGCCGTTGCCGGTCCCCCTCGATCTGGGTGCCGGCCTGTGGGTGGGCATGTTGCCCGAGGTCACACCGCCCGGTGCCAACGATCCGAACTGCAAGCCTTCCGAGGAACACCCCAACCCAGTGATCCTGGTGCATCCGACTGCGACCAACCAGTCGTTGGCATGGCAAGCAGGCGCCCCATTTCTGAAGAACAACGGGTACTGCGTCTTCACGTTCAACTACGGCAACCCGACGTGGCTTTCGGAGATCCCGTTTCAAGCTCTCGACGATATTCGGACCGGCTCCAAGCGTCTGGCAGCCGAGGTCGATAAAGTTCGGGCGCTCACCGGCGCCGAGAAAGTCGACATCGTCGGCCACTCACAGGGCGGCGGAATCATTCCTATGCACTATTTGAACGTACTCGGCGGTGACCGGTACGTGGACAAAATGATCGGCATCTCGCCTTCCAACCACGGCACCCACCTCAACGGAATCGTGTTCATGCGCACCATGTTCCCGCCGCTGGGCCCGGCCGTATACCGGGGTCTGGAAATGATCACGCCGGCACTCATCCAGCAAGCATTGGACAATCCGGTGCAGCAGGAGATCTACGGAAACGGCGACACCCGTCCAGGAGTCACTTACACCACGATCGTGACCCAGTACGACGAAGTCGTCACCCCGTACACCAACCAATTTCTGGAAGGTCCGAACGTCACCAACATCCTGCTACAGGACGGTTGCCCGCAGGATCGAAGTGACCACATCTCGACGTTGTACAACGAGAGGTCGCTTCGATTCGTTCTCAATGCACTCGATCCGAAGAACGCGACGGCGGTGCCGTGCATGCCACAAGGATTCATCTTCCCCGGCAACTGGTGAGCGACGGTCAGCGCTCGCGTTGATGCTTCGGCTTCCAGACCACGAGGGCAGTGCTTCTCGGCACGGGAACCAGGTCTCCTCGTAAACCGGAGTGCATACGGGCGATCTCGTCGGCCATCTCGCGAACTCGATGTTGCAGGGCCTCGACCTGGTTGGTGAGCTCGATGATCCGCTTGATTCCGGCGAGGTTGACACCTTCGTCCTGCGACAGTCGCTGCACCTCGCGAAGCATGGCGACGTCGCGCGGAGAGTAGCGGCGCCCGCCACCCGTCGTGCGATGCGGGATGACGAGGCCGAGACGGTCGTAATTTCGGAGCGTCTGCGCGTGCATGCCGGCCAATTCGGCGGCCACAGAGATCACGAAGATCTGGGCGTCAGGATCGACTGCAGTTTCGCGCGAATCTTGTGAGCGATTGTCCATCACGCACCTGCCCACCCGGCCCTCGGATCGAACCCGCTGGCCTGCTCGGCTTCCAGATACGCCTTCAGTGCTTCGGTGGCGGGGTCGTCGAGTTTCTGCGGGACGGCAACCTTCACCGTCACGAGCAGATCGCCGCTTCCACCACCGCGCTTGGGAACGCCGCGGCCGCGAACGCGAAGGATACGGCCGTCCGCTGTACCTGCCGGCACCTTCACACCGACCCGACCTTCGAGGGTGGGAACGGACACGGTGGTGCCGAGGACGAGTTCGCCGTAGCTGACCGGAACCACGAGTGTGAGGTCGTCACCGTTTCGGCCGAACACCTTGTCCGGGCGGACCCGAACTGTGACGAAGAGGTCGCCTGACGGCGCGCCGCGCAGACCTGCCTCGCCTTGGCCGGCGAGGCGAATCTTCTGTCCGTCGCTGACGCCTGCCGGAACTCGCACAGTGATGGTGCGAGTGCGGTTGGTGACTCCGCTACCGCGGCAGTCCCCGCACGGCGAGTCGATGATCGAGCCGGTGCCACGACAGTCGTCACAGGGTTCGCTGAATCCGAACGCGCCCTGGTTGCGGCTGATGACGCCGGACCCGTTGCAGTGTGGGCATACTCGCGGGCTGGTGCCGGGCTTGGCGCCGCTGCCGTGACACGTGGTGCACGGCGACGGACTGGTCAGCCTCAATGGGACCGTGACGCCGAGCGCGGCTTCGCGAAAATCGAGGGTGGTCTCCGTTTCGACGTCGCTTCCGCGGCGCGGACGGCTGGTGCGAGCACCACCGGCTCCGCCACTGCGGTTGAACAGACCGCCGAAGATGTCGCCGATGCCGCCGTCCGCAGCACCGCCACCACCGAACAGGTCGTTGATGTCGAAGCCGCCTTGGAAACCGCCTCCGGCACCGGGATTGAAGCCTCCACCACCGCCGCGGCTGAATCCGCCGCTGGCGAAGAGTCGACGGGCCTCGTCGTATTCCTTGCGCTTGGCAGGATCTCCCAGCACGGCCTTTGCTTCACTGACCGCCTTGAACCGCTCCTCGGCCTTGGCGTCGCCGGGGTTCTTGTCGGGGTGAAGGCTGGACGCGAGCTTGCGGTAAGCCCGCGTGATCTCATCTTGCGAGGCGTCGGAGGAGACACCCAGCTCCTTGTAGAAGTCCTTCTCTATCCACTCCCGTTGACTCACTGGGCGTCTCCCTCCTCTCGCTTCTTACTGTTGGTCCGACTCGGCAGCAGACGCCGGGTCGGTGTCGGCGGGGGTTGCCCCCTCGGCACGATCCGTCACGGCCACCATCGCATGTCGCAGAACGCGATCACCGAATCTGTAGCCCTTCCGCATCACCGTGCCGAGAACGGGATCGTTGCCCTCGCCCTCGTGCTGGACTGCTTCGTGCAGTTCCGGGTCGAACGGGTCGCCTTCGGCACCGAACTCGCTCAACCCGAGCGAAGTGAGAGTACCGGTCAGCTTGTCCGCCACACCCTTCAGCGGTCCCGAATCGAGATCGCCGTGTGCCCGAGCACGATCCAGATCGTCGAGCACACCGAGCAGTTCACTCACTACCGACGCCTTGGCACCGGCGATGTCGGACTGCTTGTCCCGCTGCACGCGGCGACGGTAGTTGGCGTACTCGGCCTGCAGACGCTGCAAGTCCGCCGTGCGCTCGGCCAGCTCGCCGGTCTCGGGTGCCGCAGCCTCTGCGGCGGGTTCCTCGACCTCGGGAGCTGCGCCGTCCTGCACGTCCCCTGCAACTTCCGAGCCGGAAAGCGGCTGGGCTTCCCCAGCCACTTCCCGTACTTCACCGGTATCGGGGTCGATCTTTCGCTTGTCGACGAAAGTTACCGGCTCCTGCTCGGAATTCTCGGACGTCACTTCTTCTCCGAGTCGGACGGCTCGTCGACGACCTCTGCATCGACGACGTCGTCAGCGCCTCCATCTGCGGATGCACCGTCGGTGTTGGACGCTTCCTCGGCGGCACTGGCCTCGTAGATGGCCTGGCCGAGGGCCTGGGACTCTGCACCCAGCTTCTCGACGGCCGCCTTGACTGCCGAGATGTCGGTGCCGGCAAGCGCGTCCTGCGCCTCCTTGATCGCTGCCTCGACCTTTTCCTTGGTCTCGGCGGGCACCTTCTCCTCGTTGTCCTTGATGAACTTCTCGGTCTGGTGCACGAGCGACTCGGCCTGGTTGCGGGTCTCGGCCTCTTCACGACGGGTCTTGTCTTCCTCGGCGTGAGCCTCGGCGTCCTTGACCATGCGGTCGATCTCTTCCTTGGACAGACCGGAGCCGTCCTGGATCTTGATCGTGTTCTCCTTGCCGGTGCCCTTGTCCTTCGCGGTCACGTGCACGATGCCGTTGGCGTCGATGTCGAAGGTGACCTCGATCTGCGGCACGCCACGGGGGGCGGGCGGCAGCTCGGTGAGCTCGAAGGAGCCGAGCAGCTTGTTGTGCGAAGCGATCTCGCGCTCACCCTGGAACACCTGGATCTGCACCGAAGGCTGGTTGTCGTCGGCCGTGGTGAAGGTCTCGGACCGCTTGGTGGGGATGGTGGTGTTGCGCTCGATGAGCTTGGTCATCACGCCACCCTTGGTCTCGATACCGAGGGACAGCGGAGTGACGTCGAGGAGCAGAACGTCCTTGACCTCACCCTTGAGGACGCCGGCCTGCAGTGCGGCACCGACGGCCACGACCTCGTCCGGGTTGACACCCTTGTTGGGCTCACGTCCACCGGTGAGTTCCTTGACGAGCTCGGAGACTGCGGGCATACGGGTGGAACCACCGACGAGCACGACGTGGTCGATGTCCTTGACGGCGATTCCGCTGTCCTTGACGACGGCCTGGAACGGCGCGCGGGTGCGGTCCAGCAGATCGGAGGTGATCTTCTGGAACTCGCTGCGGGACAGCTGCTCGTCGAGGAACAGCGGGTTCTTGTCCGCGTCGACGGTGATGTAGGGGAGGTTGATCGAGGTGCTCTGCCCGGAGGAGAGTTCGATCTTCGCCTTCTCTGCAGCCTCGCGCAGACGCTGCAGGGCCATCTTGTCCTTGGTCAGGTCGATGCCGTTCTGCGACTTGAACTTCTCGACGAGCCAGTCGACGATGCGCTGATCCCAGTCGTCACCACCGAGGTGGTTGTCACCGGACGTGGCGCGAACCTCGACGACACCGTCGCCGATCTCGAGCAGCGAGACGTCGAAGGTACCGCCACCGAGGTCGAAGACCAGGATGGTCTGCTCTTTGTCGCCCTTGTCCAGGCCGTACGCGAGAGCAGCTGCGGTGGGCTCGTTGACGATGCGCAGCACGTTGAGGCCCGCGATCTGACCGGCTTCCTTGGTGGCCTGACGCTGTGCGTCCTCGAAGTATGCGGGAACCGTGATGACGGCGTCCGTGATGTCCTCGCCCAGGTAGGACTCCGCGTCACGCTTGAGCTTCATGAGCGTGCGGGCGCTGATCTCCTGCGAGGTGTACTTCTTGTCGTCGATCTCCACGTTCCAGTCGGTGCCGATGTGGCGCTTGACGGAGCGGATGGTGCGGTCGACGTTCGTGACGGCCTGGTTCTTGGCGGGCTGGCCAACCAGGACCTCACCGTTCTTCGCGAATGCGACGACGGAAGGGGTCGTGCGTGAACCTTCGGCGTTGGCGACCACTACGGGCTCGCCGCCTTCCAGCACAGACACGACCGAGTTCGTAGTACCGAGGTCGATACCGACGGCACGAGCCATAAGTGTTTCCTCACTTTCGTATTGCAGCTGGTGAACTTGTGTGAACGCTGCGATTGGGCGCTTGGATTGTGACGCTGGTGAGCGCCCTCCGCTCAAGTTTGCACCCGGAGGGCTCCCGGCGTCAACTCGAACCTGAGTCTCATGCGCTCAAGTCTGTCGTAGTGCTCAACGGGCCGTGTCGCAGGATTGTTCCCGAAACAGAAAATTCCCAGCTCGAGTGAGGTACGGACTCAAATCGTGCACGCGCCGTTCGCCGAACCACCGTAGTAGGGCTCGGGGTCGAACGGATCGGTCGCCGTCCCGCCGTAGTGCGCGTCCGGGTCGTACTCGTCGTTGCTCGTGCCCCCGTAATACGGGTCGGGGTCGTACTCGTTGTCGGAGCCGGAGGCACTGCAGTAGACGATCGGCTTCGGCCCGTCGTGGTCGATGGGTGCTGCGGCGGCCGTGGGGGCGAGCGCGACGGCCGCGGCGATACCGACCGAGGCGAGACAAGCCGAGGAGACGACGGCTGCGAATCGGGTGATTGCGGTTCGAGTGGTCATACCCGAATACTTCGCTTCACCAGGGGAAACAGCATCCAGGAGATACCCGATTCGACCCCTGAGATTTCGACCCCGAGACAACCCTCGCTCACCCATGAGGTCGTCACTCGTGTGGCCGCCCTTCACGACGAGCAACCGAACCGGTATACGGTGATTCGGGCCTCCCGGCCCGTGATCGGAGGGGGAACCCGGTGCGAATCCGGGACTGACGCGCAACGGTGACGATTCACGAGGAATCGAAGTCCGATCGCCCTCCGCTCACAACTGGTTGTCACGGCTCCGCGAACGAGCCCCGACTCGAGGAGTTGTGCGCACCGTGCACGTATCCCTTCGCCGTACCCCGACGATCCTGTGCGCCGCAGTCCTGCTCGCATCCGGTTGCGCGTCCAACGACCAGGGCGCAGGAGAGAACATCGAGTCGGGCGGCAACTACCCGGTGACCATCGAGAACTGCGGACACACCGTCACCGTCGACTCGCCACCCCGACGCGCCGTATCGCTGAATCAGGGTTCGACCGAGATTCTGCTCTCCCTCGGGCTCGCGGATCGGATGGTGGGAACCGCCACCTGGACGGACCCTGTTCGTGACAACCTCGCCGCCGACAACGAGCGCGTTCCCCGGCTCACGGACAACAACCCGGCCTTCGAGGTGGTCCTGGACACCGAGCCCGATTTCGTGTCGGCGTCGTTCGTCGGCACGCTGGGTCCGGGAGGCGGCGTCGCGGATCGAGATCAGTTCGACAAGCTCGGCGTCCCCAACTACGTCTCGCCTGCCGATTGCGAGGGCAAGACGGACGGGGGCGATTCGGACGGCGCCCGTACCGAACCACTGAGAATCGACGCGATATACAAGGAGATTCGCGACCTCGCCGCCGTCTTCGACGTGCGTGAGCGCGGCGAGCAGTTCGTCTCCGAACTGCAAGCACGATTCGAGGTGGCGTCGGACGCCATCGACGCATCCGGGGTATCGCTCGCGTACTGGTTCGCCGACATTCAGGCGCCCTACATGGCGGGGTGCTGCGGTTCACCGGGTGTCATGACCGATTCGGTTGGCGCACAGAACATATTTGCCGACACCGCCGACGAATGGCCGCAGGTCAGTTGGGAGACGGTGCTCGACCGCGACCCCACCGCACTCGTACTCGGCGATCTGAGCCGCCGCTCGATCGAGGGCGACTCCCTGGACAGCAAGATCGCATTCCTCGAATCCAATCCCGTAACCCAGCGTCTCTCGGCGGTCCGCGACAAGCGATACATCATCGTCAACGGGGCCGACATGAATCCCTCCATCCGTACCGTCGACGGCGTCGAGAAGGTCGCCGAAGCGCTGCGCGGCTGGGGCATGACCAATTGATCGCGCCTTCCATCCGCAACGATTCCGCACTGCTACGAGGTGCACTCTTCGCCGGTTCGCTGGCGATCCTCGTGGTCTCCGTCGCGGTGGCGATCACCATCGGCCCCGCAGCACTGTCCGTCGGCGACGTCTATGCCGTGATCCTCGAGCACTGCGGGCTCGGCACCTCCGGGGTGAGTCGAATCAAGGACGGGATCGTGTGGGAGCTGCGACTGCCCCGCACCCTCCTCGCCGCCGTGTGCGGAGCCGGGCTCGCCCTGTGCGGTGCGATCATGCAGTCGTTGCTCCGAAACCCACTCGCCGACCCCTACGTTCTGGGCATTTCGTCCGGCGCTTCGACCGGTGCGGTGTCGATCGCGGTACTCGGTGTCGGTGGCGGAGCGGTGTCGTTGTCCGTCGGCGCTTTCGGCGGTGCGGTGCTGTCGTTCGCGCTCGTCATGTTGCTGGCCGCCGGCGCGGGTGGCGGCACCGAACGCGTCGTTTTGGCCGGCGTTGCGGGCACCCAACTGTTCGCCGCGCTGACGTCCTTCATCGTGATCTCCTCGGCCAACGCCGAGCAGACGCGCGGCATCCTGTTCTGGCTACTCGGCTCGCTGGCCGGCGCCGATTGGACGGATGTACTCGTGTGCAGCGCGGTCGTCGCGGTCGGCGTCGTGCTGTGCCTGGTGAAGGCATCTGCGCTCGACGCCTTCACATTCGGCAACGATGCGGCATCGTCACTGGGCGTGTCCGTGCGCTGGGTTCGTATCCTCCTCCTCGGGATCACCGCCCTCGTGACGTCCGCTCTCGTCGCTGCTGCCGGGGCGATCGGATTCGTCGGCCTGGTATTGCCGCATGCCGCCCGGTTCGTGGTCGGACCGAGGCACAGCCGGTTGTTGCCGGCCGTCGTGATGATCGGCGCAATCTTCATGGTGTGGGTCGATGCCATCGCCAGAACGGTCTTCGAACCTCAGGAGATTCCGGTCGGAGTCGTGACCGCACTGATCGGCGTACCGGCGTTCGGCGTGATCCTCTTCCGAATGAGGAGGAGCAGATGAGCCTGTCGGCCAAGGGCATTCGGTGGAACCGTGCCGGACGGACCGTCCTCGACGACGTGGGCTTCGAGTCGTATCCGGGTCAGACCATCGGCCTGCTCGGACCGAACGGGTCCGGCAAGTCTTCGCTGCTGCGGGTGCTGGCAGGCATATCACGTCCGGATGCCGGGGAGGTGCTCGTCGACGGTGCGGATCTCCATTCGCTGCCGCGCAGACAACTCGCTCGTCGGCTTGCGATGGTCGACCAGCAGGTTCACACCGAGGTCGACATCATGGTCGCGGATGTGGTGCGGCTCGGCCGGATTCCGCACCGCGGGCTGTTCGGGGGCGACCCCCGCGCCGATGATCGCGCTGTCGACGCCGCGTTGGCGAACACCGGGATGACCGAGCATCGACGGCGGATGTGGCACACCCTGTCGGGTGGGGAGCGGCAACGTGCCCAGATCGCGCGGGCTCTTGCGCAGGAGCCCACCGAACTCCTGTTGGACGAGCCCACGAATCACCTCGATATCTCCCATCAACTGGAGATTCTGTCGCTCGTGGCGGAGCTGCCGGTCACCAGTTACATTGCCCTGCACGACCTCAACCTGGCCGCCATGTTCTGCGATCGGGTACTCGTGCTGCAGCGCGGTGCCGTGGCGGCGTGGGGTCACCCATCCGAGGTCATCACCGAACAGTTGGTGCAGTCCGTCTACGACGTGTCCGCCACGGTCGCAGCCGTCGACGACGGGTACCCCGTGGTGACGTACCGGCGTCGACGCCGGTGATCCCGGATCGATCGGCGGCACGGGGGCGGTGAACCAGTCCGCGCGCCACCATTTCGACGGTGGCCGCGACAGCACAGGTCTGTGCGAGTAGCAGTCCGACCAGAACGAGGATCTGCACGGCTCCCGCCTGCACGGCCGAACCGCTTGCCAGCAGCACACCCACGAACGCACCCGGAAGAGTCACCAACCCCACGGTTCGCGTCTGGTCGAGCCCCGGTAGGAGTGCATCGGAGGCTGCGGATCGGACCACCTCGAGTCTGGAGTCGCGCTCGTCCAGGCCGAGGCTCAAGGCGGCCTCGACCTCGCCCCAACGCTGTTCGATCGAGTCGAGGGCCTTGCGTGCGGCCAACGATGTCGCGGTCATCGCGCCACCGAGGACGATGCCCCCGACCGGAACCAACGCGACACCTTCGAGCGGGACCACCCCGCTGATCAGCATCATCGGAAGCACCGTCCCGATACCGGCCAGCAGAGCAAGGGCGAGCCACGCAGCAGACCTACCCGCTTCGGCTCGCCGTCCCGACGTGAAGACCGCCGCACCGAACATGACGATCAGCACGAGGACCGACGACCAGAGCCGGGAGAGCGCTGCGGCCAGGACGAGGGAGACGAGCGCCAACTGCACGGCGCCGCGAACTGCGGCGCCCGGTACCACCGTCGGCCGGCCGAGACCGGTGGCCAGGTAGACGGCCACCGCGCACACCACCATGACGAGGCACAGAGCAGCGAGACCGAATCCTGGATTCGCCAGAGACGTACTCACCCGCCCAGTCTCCCCCTGTGAGTGGTTCGCGAGGGTCTGGACTCGCTAACCACTCACAGGGGGAATTAGGACCGTTTCTGACCGCAATGCCTCATAGCGTGGTCTTCACCATCACATCGAAGGAGCACGGACATGAGCAACAGCACCTCCGCCGTCACCGGTGAACGCGCCGACATCCTGGCGATTCTCGAAGATCAGCGCCACAACTTCCTCATCACCTTGCGTGGGCTCGATCAGGAGAAGGCGCTCGCACGCACCACCGTCAGTGAGCTGACGCTCGGCGGGCTAGTGAAGCACCTGACCGAAGTCGAGGGCGACTGGATCACCACCGTCCTCGAGCCGGACGAGAATGCCGTCTTCGACATGGACACCGCGGTCGACACTTTCCATCTCGTCGACGGGGAACTGTTCTCCGAGCAGGTGAAGAAGTACGAGGCGATGGCGGCGCGGACCCGGGAGGCCATCGCGAGCCTCGACGATCTGGACGTACTCGTGCCACTGCCCATCGCTCCGTGGTCACCCGAGCGTGAATGGTGGACCGCCCGAAAGATCTTGCTGCACATCATCCGAGAGACGTCACAGCACTCGGGTCACGCGGACATCATTCGCGAATCACTGGACGGCGCGAACACCACGATGCAGATGGGTGCAGACGCAGGCATGGAGTTCTGACCGTTTCAGCGGTGCCCGCCGTGCGACGCGTGACCTGCGTGATCGGCGGCGGGCGGCTCCTCCAGTTCCTGGCCGGGAGCAACGACGACGAACTGGCCCATCATGCCGTTGTCCTCGTGCCGCAGCATGTGGCAGTGGTACATGTACGGAAAGGACGGGTTCGTGTAGTCGGTGAACCGCACCAACAGGCGCACCGATTCCCCTGGCGGGATGTAGACGGTGTCCTTGGGCCCCGACATCGCGGGATCGTCCGTGCCGAGGATCTGGAACTGGACGTCGTGGATGTGGAAGTTGTGGATCTGACCGCTGTTGTTGCGGATTTCCCACTCCTCGGTGGTACCGAGGGTGACTACCTCGTCTATCCGGGACATGTCCATGGACTGCCCGTTGATCTCACGGTCGTCGTCGAGTTCGAATGTTCTCGTCCGCTCGGGTTCGCCGAGGTCCACCTTCTCGGAGAGTCGGTCGGGGACCTCCTCGTTGGCCTCGAGTTCGTCGGCGGCCCGTAGTTCCATGACGTCCAGGGTGTCCGAGCCGCCGCCGAACCGGTCGGACCAGAACCCGGCGCCAAGGTCGGGTGGCGTACTCCGCAGGACGGTATCGGTGCCGGGGGGCACTTCGACCACGATCTCTGCACGTTCTCCCGGCGACAACATGATCGACTGGAGCGTTTCGGGTGTTTCGAGCAGTCCGCCGTCGGTTCCGACGAGCAGGAACGGAAGCCCGTTGTCGAATCCGAAGTCGTAGATGCGCGCGTTGGAGGCGTTGAGGAGCCGCAGACGCACCCGCTCCGTCGTGACGTCCAGATAGGGTGCAGGTGTTCCGTTGACCAGAATCTCGTCACCGAGGATGCCGGTATTGACGAACATGCCGGGTTCTTCGTCGAGCTCGTTCCCGTCGAACTTCTTGTCCTGCACGATGACCGGGACGTCGTCCACACCGTAGTCGGTGGGAAGCGCGGGCCCGTCCGGGTCGTCGACGAGGATAATCCCGGCCAGTCCGCGATACACGTGCTCAGCTGTGAATCCGTGCAGGTGCGGGTGGTACCAGAGGGTCGCTGCGGGTTGGTTCACTGTCCACTCCGGCTTCCAGGTGTCGCCGGGCTTCACCATCTGGTGCGGACCACCATCCATTTCTGCGGGCAGGTGCATACCGTGCCAGTGCAGGGTGCTGGTCTCGCCCAATTCGTTGTGGACGTTCATCCGCACGTCTTCGCCGCGATTCATGCGGATGGTGGGGCCGAGATAGTCCCCGTTGATTCCCCATGTTTCGGTGTCCGGGCCGTGGCCGAGGTCGGCTCGACCGCGCCGCATTTCCAGGTCGAACTCGCGTGTGCCGTCCGCTGCCACCGTCGATTGTGCGACCGACGGAATGTTCAGAGCCCTTGTGAATTCGACCTGCCCGGAGGTGTCGATACGGGCGGACGAGTAAGCGAACACCCCGGCACCCACGGGTAGCGCGATCACCAGGAGAGCAGCGACGCAGAGTCCGACGAGGAACCGCAACCACACACGGCGCTTAGGGAGCGCAGGATGTTCCGACATAGGCCGAATCCTGCCGGGGCCTGAGCGCTGTGACATCCAGGATGCCCCCGAACTTCCGCCTGAGATAACCCCCACTCCCCCTGACGAATGTCACACGCGTTCGCCTCACGCCAACCGGTGTGACATTGGTCAGGGGAGGGAGGGGATGAGGTAGCGAGTCAGGATGTGGCTGCCGTGCGACTAGCCAGCGAACGCACATCGGCGATCTTCCTGGTATTTCCGTGCGATACCGAGGTGCACACGATCAGTGTCTTCACGATCGTTCTCCTGTCGAGGGCTTGTTGCCGGGTCGAGCCGTTCGTGTGAGGGGGCGCAACGTCCGGCTGTGCCCGAGCTTGTCGGGGTTTCGGACGGCATACAGGCCACGTATCAGCCCGTCGTGGATATCGCAGACGAGAACGGAGTCGGTCCGTTCGTGATCGGTGATCACCACGGCGGGATTGCTTGCCGCAGTCACCTTTCCGCCTCCGTCGGTGATCTGGACGACGCCCGGCGCCATCAGGCTCATCAGCTGCTGTACGTCTCCGTTTCCAGCGGCGAGGAGGAACTGTTCGACGATCGAGTCACTCGACTGCCGGTCGGGCCGGAACGGCGGCCGACGAGAATGGACGTGCCCGCGAGCACGATGTGCGATCTGTCGCACTGCCGCATCGGATTTGCCTACCATCGCGGCGATCTCGTTGTGTCTGAAGGCGAACACCTCGCTGAGCACGAACACCGCCCGCTCGTTCGGATTCAGGGTTTCGAGTACCAACAGCGTCGCGATCGGCCCGTTCTCGGCTAGGGCGTGTCTCCCTTATCTGGGCGGGTCGTGAGGCGATGCTGTTCAGGTGGCGAAGACATCGCGGTTTCGGTTGTTCGATGACGTTCAGTGGGAGTTGATCTCGGAGTTGTTGCCCTCCAACGAGGGTCGCCGTGGTCATCCGTTCGGTGACGATCGCCGTGTGGTCGAAGGCATCATCTATCGGTACCGCACGGGAATCCCATGGCGTGACTTGCCGAGATCGGAGTTCGGGCCGTGGCAGACGGTGTGGAAACGGCACCGTCGCTATGCCGGTGACGGTACGTGGGATCGGGTGCTGATGGCCCTGTTGGCGATGGCTGATGCCGACGGTCGATTGGATTGGACGGTCTCGGTCGATGCCACGATCAACAGGGCGCATCAACATGCGACGAACACGACTCGGCCTGACCAGGACACAGGGGGCTGGGGCGAATTACACGAACTCTCCGGTCGCGGAGTGTGAACCTGCAGGTCACGGTATCGGCCGCTCACGTGGTGGGTTGACCACCAAGATCCACACCGCCGTCGACGGCAACGGTCGTCCGGTGGCCGTGGTCGTCACCGGCGGGCAACGTAACGATCAGGCGATGCTGGCCGGAGTGCTCGATGAGATCGTCGTCCCGCGCGTGGGAGGTGGCCCAGCACGCACCCGGCCCGATGCGCTCATCGCCGATCGGGCCTACTCCAGCGGCGCTGCTCGGCGCATGTTGCGTGATCGACGGATCACCGCGGTCATCCCACAGAAGCGGGACGAAATCGCGGCCCGGCAACGCCGCGGCAGCGCCGGGGGTCGACCGCCGGCATTCGACGAAATTCGTTACAAACAGCGCAATCTCGTCGAACGGTCCTTCGCTCTACTCAAGCAATGGCGTGGCCTGGCCACTCGCTACGACAAACTCGCCATCGTCTACCGTGCCGCCGTGGTGCTCAGTGCGTGTATCACCTGGACCCGCCATATAGGAGACACGCCCTAGCAGTGTGTCCTCGTCGACATCCGGTGCGGTACAAATCGGTTCAGGGAGCCGACTGCCGATGTAGTCGTCACGGCGGCGACGCACCCCGCGCATCTGGTTGAGGGCCTGCCTCGGGACGATCTGCGCCAGGTATGCGCGCGGATTCTCGACGGTTTCCGTATCGACGGCGCTCCACCGCAGGTAGCTGTCCTGTAGGACGTCCTCTGCGTCTGCGGCGTTACCGAGAATCTCGTACGCGATCTCGTCGGTTGGTCCGACAACATATGGACACCGACCGTCGCGAAGATGTGACAACAGACCGAAACTGCCTGGTCGAGGTGTGGCGAGGTCAGTCCACCCCGAGGGTGTCGACCCGCCGGCCATCCATGCGCGTGACGGTCAGCCGGTGCTCGCCGACGACGACGTTGTCGCCGACCCGCGGCATTCGGCGCAGCTCGAACATGACGAACCCGGCAACGGTTTCGTATGGCCCTTCGGGAAGTGCGATTCCGGTGCGTTCGGCGAACTCTTCGATGATGAGGAGTCCGTCGACTCGGGGCTGTTCCTCACCGACGGAACCGATCTCGCCGATCAGCTCCTCCACGATGTCCTCGAATGTCACGATCCCGGCGGTGCCGCCGTATTCGTCGACGACCACGGCCATTCGCATGCTTTCGGCACGCATCGTTGCGAGAGCGGGAAGGGCCGGTTTCGAGCCCGGTAGATGCAGCACGTCGGTGGTCACGTCTCGTGCCGACGCGACGCCGGGACCCGCGACCAGCAGGTCACGGACGTCCACAACTCCGATGACGTCGTCGAGCGATTCGCAGCTCACCGGGTAGCGGGTGTGCCCACCCTGGAGCGCCTGTGCGCGTGCGTCTTCGAGTGGTGTACTCGCGTCGATGAATTCGACTTCGGTACGGGGACGCATGACCTCTGCGAGTGAACGCTGCTGGGTGTCGAAAACGTCTGTCAGGATTCGTCGTTCGTCGTCCCCGAGTGCGGTATGCCCCGTCACGAGGTCCCGCAACTCCTCGTGGGTGATGGTCTCGGCCTTCTTCGAAGGGTCACCTCCGAGCAGTCGCACACACAGATCGGTCGACAGTGACAGCAAGGCGATGACGGGGCGCATCACCACGGCGAAGCGGTCGATGACCGGACCCACCAGCAGCGCAACTCCGGTAGCCCGTTGCAGCCCTATGCGTTTGGGTACGAGTTCGCCGAGAATCAGTGACACGTACGAGATGACGAGGGTCGTTCCGACGAGCGCGAATACGTTCGCCACCCCTGGCGACAGCCCCCAGCCCTCGAGTACCGGCGTCAGATCCGGTGCGACTGCGGACGCGCCGTAGGCCGCCGAGAAGAATCCGGCAACGGTCACTCCTACCTGGACGGCGGACAGGAAGCGATTGGGGTCGCGCGCGAGTGCGGCGGTTCGGGCGCCGCGGGATCCGCGATTTTCGAGCTGGGCAATCTGACTGTCACGCAACGTGACGAGTGCGATCTCGGCACCGGCGAAGAGGCCACCGACCAGGATGAACACCAGGACCAGCGCGAGATTGCCTACGAGCGTTTGAGTCATCTCGGGCGCATCCTCGGTCGTGTCCGACCAGTGTAGACGCAATACCGACAATTCGGACACGAATGTTTCTGTAACCATTCCGCCGTCCGACACGACACACAGGTCATACGCGCAGCCTGCCGGTTGCGTCGCACTCGGACCGTGAGGACTGTGATGACTACCGGAGTCGGGCTCTACGTCGGGGAGACACAGAGTGTCGCGGTGGTGACCACCCCCGGCGCGGCCCTGCGAACCGTCGAACGCGCCACGGTGCTGACACCGACAGCGGACGGCGGCGTCGAACTGGGGACTCGCGGCAAGGATTCCGTCGAAGGCTTCGTGGAGATGGTCGGCGCGACCGAAGGCATCAAGTACGCCGGGGCCGACACCCGTGCCGAGGATCTGATCGCCACCGCGATGTTCTGCCTGTTCCGTGACATCGCCACCAACCTGCACGGTGACGTGGACGTGGTGGCCGCGCATCCGAGCGGGTGGTCGGAAGAGGCAACGCAAAGCCTTCGCGAATCGCTCGACTACATGGGACTGCTCTACGCCAAGTTGATCTCGGCGGAGGATGCAGTGGCCGCGTCGACGGAGTCGTATGCCACCGACGACGAGGCCGGCTCGGCGGTCTCGGACAGCCGACCGGGTTGGGCGGCCGCTCACGGCGGCGCGTTGATGGCGTCCGGAATGAAGCTGTCGCGCAACGCGCAACCGTTCGATACGGACTCGTTCCCCGTCGTTCCTCGCGAACAGCCCATTGCGTACTCACAGGCCATCGTCGTTCCGGCGTCGGAACATTTCGTGGCGGCCGACATCGGTCCCACACTCCCTCCCGCCGCCGTCGCGAAGGTAGAGCCGGCCGCGTCCCGTAAACCCCTGCTCCTTGCAGGCGCAGCCGCCGGCGTGTTGACGGTGATCGGTATCGCCGCCGCTCTGACCATCGGCTACACGGGCTCCACGGACGCCCCGCCCATTCGGGATGCAACACAGGCGGAGGCCACTTCACCGACGACGACCCGGAACGCGCCGATGACGTTTCCGACGGTCAAGCCGCAGGAGGCCACCTACGAGACGCCGGTTCGGACGGTAGCGGATCCGTTGCCAGTGGTCGTGGAAGCGCCTGTCACCGAGGCACCGCCCGTGGAGATCCCCACCGCCGAACCTCCCGCTTCCGACCCCGCCGAACCGCCGTCACCGACCACCGAGGAACCGACGGAGACCTCCCCGACGGAGACGACCACCCCACCCGAGACGACGACTCCGACCGATACGACCGACCCGGAGGATCCGGACGACTCCGAGTCTCCGGAGCCGACCGAGGACACCGCCGAAAACACTGCCGACTAGGTCGACACGCTGATAGTCTGACCGTTTTGTCGGCGTGTCAGAGGCGGAGATCACACCCGGCGCCGAACTTACGCAGCAGTAGCAATAAGCTGGGTCGTTGTTGAATCGACCCGAAGGGATTTCATGCGTAACAAGCTGGCGCCTCGCGCCGCCGCTGTGGGCGCCTCGGCAGCGCTCCTACTCTTGTCGTTCACGGGCACAGCCCAGGCGGAACCTGTTACGCAGACCGGCGTCGATCAGCTGAGCGCCCAGGAGTTGCCGGCGGAGCTCGTCGAGGCAATCACCCGGGATCTGAAGATCAGCCCCGAGGAATACCTGGACCGCGCCGCCAAGGCGCAGGAACTCGGCTCCTACGCGAACGACTTCCGCGAGCAGCACCCCGACCAGTTCGCGGGTGCATGGATCGGCCTCGACGGCAAGCCCGTCGTGGCCGTCACCTCCGACGAGGCCGCGGGCCGCGCATCGGCCGCCGGGTACACCACCCGTATGTCGCCGGTCTCCGCGAACGGACTCGAGAAGACGCTCTCGGATCTGAACAATTGGATCGGCGGTCTCCCGAAAGACATTTCGTCCCAGATCAATTCGACGTCGATCGATTATCTCGACAATCGCGTCGTGATCGACGTCGTCAACAGCCCTGTGGGACAGGCACTCAACCTGCCCACCCTGCTCGCGAACGTCAAGGTCATGCTCAGCCCCGGTGGCGGCGGACCGGTCGATCACGGACCGATGGGCGGCGACACCTACATCACCACGCCCGGCGAGATCCGCGATACCGACATCGGTGAGATCTCGGTGTGCTCACTCGGCTTCAATGCGGTGAACGGAAGCGGCGACGCCGTGAACATCAGTGCCGGCCACTGCAACCCGGCGCTCGGGCAGCCTTCGCCGGTCTACCTTCCGGACCCGCAGAACATCGACAACAGCACCCAGGTCGGTTCGTTCTCTCAGTCCTCGGTGGGCGACCCCGCCAACGGTCTGGACTACTCCGTGATCTCACTGAACGACCAGGGCGTGAAGGCCGGCTTGGACCGTCCCACCGTCCGCGGAGCCAACGGCACCACCCTGCAGGTCACCGGCACCGCGCGTCCGGTCGTCGGCGCACCGATCTGCAAGTCGGGACAGAGCTCGTCGTTCACGTGCGGCATCGTTGCGGCAGACCACGTCGAGACGCAGCTGCACGTTCACGACGGCACCACCCGCACCATCCGTGGTTTCGCGGGCACCGCCTGCACGCTTGCGGGTGACAGCGGCGGAGCGATCGTGTCGGGAACTCTCGCCCTCGGAATCACCAGTGGTTCCAACTCGAGCGGCGCCCCCAACTGCACCGAAGCCAACCTCGTTCTGGCTCCGGACGGCGGCACCGCGAATCTGGGAATTCCCATCGAGGACATCGTTTCCGAGGCCGGAAACGGTCTCCGGGTTCGCGCCGCGAACAGCTGATTTCCACTTCGGTCGGCCCGCCTTCCCGAACGGTCGGGAAGGCGGGCCGATTTTTGTCGATTCCCACCTCTGTTACGGGTGGGAATACGAGCTCCGAACCCATATAGTCGACTGCGACTGTGAACGGCCTTTCACAACGGGGGGTCGTTGTCGTGCGCACTTCCTTCCAGGAGTCGCCGACCTGACCCATAGAAAGGCCCCCATGCGAAGCTCCATCGCACGTCGTGCCGCCGTATTCGGCTCCGCCGCGCTGCTGATCCTCGGTCCCGCGACCACTATCGCGCACGCCGAGCCCGTCGAGCCGGTCGAGCCCCAGGTCTCCGACCAGGCCGCAAAGCTCCCCGCCGAGCTCGTCGACGCAATTCAGCGCGACTTGAAGCTGAGCCCCGATCAGTACGTGGAGCAGTCCGAACTCGGCCAGAAGCTTGCCGAGTTCGCAAAGATCGCACGCATGCAGTACCCGGATGCCTTCGCAGGTACCTGGCTCGACGAGGCCGGCAAGGCGGTCGTGGCACTGGCGGACGGCGACGACAAGCCTGCTGCCCGCAAGGCAGCCGAGGACGCCGGTTTCACCGTCACCGATGTCGCCCAGAGCGAGAAGGACCTGCACGACCAGGCGGACAAGCTGAACGGGTGGCTCGACACCCAGCCGCCTGCTGTCGCCGACATCGTTCGTGGCATCGCGGTCGACATCGTGCACAACAACCTGGTGCTGCGCGCCGATACCAATGCGGGCCTGCAGCTGCCCGATTTCCTGAGCGGTGCGCGCATCGTTCCGGCTCCGGTACCTCAGTCGCATACACCGTCGACCGACCTGAAGCCGATCTCCGGACCCTTGTCCGGCGACTCGCTGTTGGGCGGCGACGCCTACGGCGCCATCGGAGGCGACACCGGACTGCGTTGTTCGCTCGGCTTCAACGGCACCGACGGGTCCGGGAACCCGGTCAACATCACGGCCGGCCACTGCGACCCCAACCGCGCTGCAGCGGGTACTCCAGGAGCCTCCGAGGCGTTCACCATCGCACCCGACGGTGGGGCAGGCCCGCGCATCGGCACCTTCGCAAAGACACAGCTGCAGAATCACGACTACGCCCTCATCCGCGCTGACGACGGAGCACGTCATCGCCTCGAGAACAACGGCGTCCGTGTCCCCGGTGCTGCACCCCTCGGTATCACCGGCACCGCCGAGCCCGTGGTCGGTGCTCCCGTCTGCAAGTCCGGTCTCACCACCGGCTTCAACTGTGGTGTGGTCACTGCGGCCAACCAGACGGTGTCGGTTGGCGACCGGTCACTCAGCAACGGTTTCTCCACCAACATCTGCGCACTCCAGGGCGACAGTGGTGGAACTATCGTCACGGGCACCCAGGCTCTCGGTATCTCGAGTGCGTCCAACGTGGGCCAGTACCCGCTGTGTGAGGTCGCGAACTTCGTGACCTTCATCCTCGGTGAGGGCCCGGAGCTCTACGCGACGCCCATCAACACGATTCTCGGCGAGAACCCCGGACTGAAGGTACGCACCTCGTAGTCATCCGCTGAACATCTGGGGCCCGGCGGCATTTGCTGCCGGGCCTCAGTTGTTTCCCGAGTGGCTTCGAAGCCTGTCGCGCGTGAATCTCAGTAAGATGCATCCGGCGCCTACAAACAGGTCATGGCATTGGGCAAGGAGACCGGTCAGGCCATGACTTGGTCTGGGCTCGACGCGAAACTCGGCGAGCTCGTGAAGATTCGGGTGTCCCAGCTCAACGGGTACGCGTTCCGTATGGCGCGTGCATACCCGCGACGCGATCGCCAAGGGGTGAGTCGACCGACCGACTCGCCGTGGTTGCCGCTTGGTGGGAATCCCAGTACTTCACCGAACAGGAGCAGGCAGCCCTCGCCTGGCGGAGGAGGTCACTCGACTACCGGTCCCGGAGCGCCGTGATTGGGACAACGGCTCACTCAGCGACGAGCAGGTATCGGCGATCACGTGGTTGGCGATCGCCGTGAACATGTGGAACCGTATCGCCATCCGGAGCGACTACCCCGCGACGGGGTAGTCGAGCACCCAGAACACGAAGCGGCCCGCTACCTCGATAGGTAGCGGGCCGCCTTCTGGTGCTGCCGAACTCTGTCTACATCAGAGTGAGCGCGTTCGTGGCAATCGTGAACACGTAGCCGAAGACCTTGAACAGGACGTTGAACATCTCCATGGTGGTTCCTCTTCTTTACCTCTGGTGGGGCTACTTGGCGTAGACGGTAGTGCCGGGCTCGGCGAGCAAGGTCTGTCCCAGGCCGATTCCGGCGGCGATCAGAGCCGGACCGCCAACCACGATGGTGCCAACAACGGCACCTACCCCGGCACCTGCAGCGCAACCGCCAAGGAACCCGGGGACGACCGCGGCTGGAATACCAATGAGCCCGCCCGCAACACATCCAATGATGGTTCCGACGAGGCCGCCGGTGGCGGTGGCGATTCCCAACTGGGCGCCGAAAGTCTGCTGAGCGACGAGGTTCTCTTCAGGTGAGGCGACGTCCTTGAGTGCAATTCCCTCGATGCGGTCCTTCGGAGCAACCGGAGTGGCCTTGGCCGGGTCCGTCTCCGGGGTGAGGGTGAGGGTGCGGCCGTCCTCGCTGATCTTCTCCTCGAGCGGGAACTCGAGCCCGTCGAGCTGAACGGCGAGGGGCAGGGACACGACGGTGTTGCCGTTGTTGTCCTTGATCTCGAAGCTTTCACCGTTGCCGGCGACCTTGAATGCGCCTGCATCGATCGTGGTGACGACGGACTTGTCCTCGATCTTGGATTCGTAGTTGATCCCGGGCTGCTCCGGAGCAGGAGCGGGGGCTGCGTAGGAGGTTCCGGCAGCAACACCCATCGACGCAACCATCATGGTCGCCACAGCGGCGAACTTGCGGAGCTTCATATGTTTCTTATTTCCGTTCTGTGAAAAGTTGGTGCGCGCCCCCCGAACGAACGGCACCCCCCAGTCTGACATTGAGGTTGAGCGTCTTGCGGCTCCTGAGCTTGGAACCGCGGCTGAAACCGGAGTCATCGTAGCAGCCGAATGCGACTCCGTTCACATTGATCTCAGAAATGTCGATTTCAATCAAACTACCGGTGGGTAATGTGACCAGAGTGACTCGTTCCAGGTCAGACCCCGTATAGCAACCAGACGAAAAGGACAATAATTCGAATAACCGACAGCCGTCCGGAGCACATTCTTCGGTGTAATTTATTCCACGACCCTCTTTACTTCGAGCGGCGGTCCGTAAAGGCAGTTCGGACATTCATGGTTCGGTAACGCCCCAGCCCCTCCCCTTCACAGAACGGCAAGGTTCCTCGCCGGACGGAACGCGACACCGTAGTTAGGCAATCCTTCGGTGAACCGTCCATATCAGACGGCATAACGTGATCACTCAGATGTCTCCGCTGCGCACCTCAGCCCTTGTTACCGAGCGGTAACACCGCTAAAGTTACCCGTCAGTAACTTTGCTGGGTTTAGGATCACGTGCAGTCCCGCGGTGGCCGCCCGCCGCCCCGAACGAAAGGCCGCGACATGAATGCCCTGACGATCACGTTGGGCACGATTGGTGCACTGCTGAGTCTGGTGTGTTGGTACTTCTTCCTGAGCGGTGCGCTCCGGATGTTCAACACCATCCGAATCGGCCAGTCCGCACCCGACCGTTGGCGCCCATTCTTCCCGCGCTTCAAGACGATGATCGTCGAGTTCATCGCACACACGCGGATGAACAAGTTCCGTACCGTGGGCTGGGCCCACTGGCTGGTGATGATCGGCTTCCTCGGCGGCTTCCTGCTCTGGTTCGAGGCATACGGCCAGACGTTCAACCCCGAGTTCCACTGGCCGCTCTTCGGTAACACCTTCGTATGGCACTTGTGGGACGAGCTTCTCGGCATCGGCACCGTCGTCGGCATCGTGACATTGATGGTGATTCGCCAGCTGAACCACCCGCGGATTCCCGCACGTCTGTCGCGTTTCGGCGGCTCCGACTTCCGCGCCGCGTACTTCGTCGAGTTCGTCGTCCTCCTCGAGGGCCTCGGCATGATCCTGGTCAAGGCCGGCAAGATCGCCACCTACGGGCACTCCAACGCGTGGAGTGACTTCTTCACGATGAACGTCGCGAAGCTGCTTCCCGAAAGTCCGGAGATGGTGTCGATTTTCGCCTTCGTGAAGCTCATGTCCGGCATGGTGTGGCTCGCGGTCGTGGGTCGCAACATCCGCTGGGGAGTCGCCTGGCACCGATTCTCTGCGTTCTTCAACATCTACTTCAAGCGTGAGGACGACGGCGGCGTCGCACTCGGCGCAGCGAAGCCCATGATGTCCGGTGGCAAGCCCATCGATATGGAAGAAGCCGATCCCGACAACGACACGTTCGGTGCCGGCAACATCGAGGACTTCTCGTGGAAGGGCTGGCTCGACTTCACCACATGCACCGAGTGCGGTCGTTGCCAGTCGCAGTGCCCCGCGTGGAACACCGGTAAGCCGCTTTCGCCGAAGCTGCTCATCATGTCGCTGCGCGACCACGGCTACGCCAAGGCCCCGTATCTGCTGGCCGGTGGCCGCAAGGACATGGGCGGCGACGAGGTCGGCCTGGTCGACGGCGAGGGCAACGCCGACGAAGACAAGCTGCACGCCATCCCCGAGGCTGCGCGCAAGGAAGCCGACCGCAAGCTCGTCGGCGAGACGGACGCCATGATCGATGCCGACGAGCCGGCACCGGTCATCGACGCCGAGACCCTGTGGAGCTGCACCAACTGTGGCGCCTGCGTCGAGCAGTGCCCGGTGGACATCGAGCACGTCGACCACATCATCGACATGCGTCGCTACCAGGTGCTCATCGAATCGGAGTTCCCGTCCGAGCTGGCCGGCCTCTTCAAGAACCTCGAGAACAAGGGCAACCCCTGGGGTCAGAACGCCAAGGACCGTCTCAACTGGATAGGCGAGATGGACTTCGACATCCCGGTGTTCGGCCAGGATGCCGACAGCTTCGAGGATTACGAGTACCTCTTCTGGGTCGGTTGCGCCGGCGCCTACGAGGACCGTGCGAAGAAGACCACCAAGGCCGTTGCGGAGCTCCTCGCCACCGCAGGCGTGAAGTTCATGGTTCTGGGTGCGGACGAGACCTGCACCGGTGACTCCGCTCGCCGTGCCGGCAACGAGTTCCTGTTCCAGCAACTCGCGATGCAGAACATCGAAACGTTCAACACGGTGTTCGAGGGTGTCGAGCAGCGCAAGCGCAAGGTCGTCGTCACCTGCGCCCACTGCTTCAACGCGCTGGGCAACGAGTACCCGGAAATGGGCGGGCGATACGAGGTGGTTCACCACACTCAGCTGCTCAACCGTCTCGTCCGGCAGAAGAAGCTCATTCCCGTCGCCTCCGTGCAGGAGGACGTCACCTACCACGACCCGTGCTTCCTCGGTCGTCACAACAAGGTGTACGACGCACCGCGTGAGCTGATGGCCGCGTCCGGCAGCACCCTGAAGGAGATGCCGCGTCACGGTGAGCGTTCGATGTGCTGTGGTGCCGGTGGCGCCCGCATGTGGATGGAAGAGAACATCGGTAAGCGCATCAACATCGACCGGGTCGACGAGGCGCTCACCACGGACACCAAGAAGATCGCCACCGGTTGCCCGTTCTGCCGCGTGATGCTCACCGACGGCGTCACCGCACGTCAGGAATCGGGTCAGGGCGAGGGCGTCGAGGTCGTGGACGTCGCGCAGCTGATGCTGTCGTCCATCACGCGCCTCGAGCCGGAGAAGCTGACCGAGAACATCAAGGTCATCCCCCGCGAGAAGCCCGCCGAGCCTGCCAAGGCAGCAGAGGCCAAGGCCGAGACCGTCGAGCAGGATCGCGTCGAAGAGGTCGAGGAAGCAGCCGAGACCGAGAAGCCGGCAGCACCCGCTGGTGGCGGACTTGCCATGAAGGGCGGCGGTAAAGCCCCCGGCGCCAAGGCACCCGGCGGTGGCGGCGGACTCGCCATGAAGGGCGGCGGCAAGGCGCCCGGAGCGAAGGCATCGGCACCCGCCGCTGCAGAAGCTCCGGACGACGCGACCGAGTCGGACAAGCCCAAGGCTGCACCGGCTGCCAAGGGTGGCCTCGCGATGAAGGGTGGAGGCAAAGCACCGAGCGGTAAGGGCCTCCAGATGAAGGGCGCAGGCAAGGCTCCCGGAGCCAAGGCCCCCGCAGCCACATCGGACGCCACGGAGTCGTCGGAGGCCACAGCCGCCGAGACACCCGCAGCCGAGAAGCCGAAGGGTCCGCCCGCAGCCAAGGGCGGGCTCTCCATGAAGGGCGCAGCCAAGGCACCGGGCGCACGCAAGTCCGCACCCGCTGCCGCTGCACCCGAGGCGTCTGAGACCGAGGCACCGAAGGCGGAGGATCCCAAGGCCGAAGCACCGAAGGCACCTCCGGCGGCCAAGAACGGACTCGGATTCAAGGGCGGCGCAAAGGCACCGGGCGCAGGCAAGGCTGCACCCGCAGCAGCAAAGCCGGCCGCCGAGCCCAAGGCTGAAGAGCCGAAGGCAGAGCCCAAGACTGAAGAGCCGGAGGCCCCCAAGGAAACCGAGGCCCCCGCGGCGGAGAAGGAGGCCCCCAAGCCTCCCCCAGCAGCCAAGGGCGGGCTCGGCTTCAAGTCGGGCGTCAAGCCGCCAGGCAAGTAGCGCACAACGAACTGCGCCCCACCGGGTTCCGGTGGGGCGCAGTTCGTTGTCGTCTAAGTTCTCCTGCGCGTGTCCTTCGCGGCGATGGCAGCACTGACCTCACTGATCGCTCCACGAATCATGTCACCGTACGGGTCGTTCCCGAGGTTCAGCGAGCACCGCTGCGCTTGGTCGATGTGCTCTGCCGCCGCAGTGAAGGAACCCAGCCGCCGATAGTTGTCGGCCAGATTGAGGTGCAGTGACGGGTAGAAGCCGGCAATCCGCAGATTGTGTTGGTGCTGCTGGACTCGACTGTCGGTCAGGGCATCTGCCGCGTCGAGGGCGCGAACGTCCCAAGCGAGCGCCTGAGCCGGATCGCCGTACAGGTCGGCGAGGTAGTGCGCCAGCGCGCAGCGGTGGAGGCCGTCGCCCGCGACACCGATCGCCTGCCAGAGGTCGAGCAGGTCACGTCGCGCCTCGTCGACATCTCCTGCACGGCCTGCAGTCACCGCCCGCGTGATGGCGTCCATGGTGGTGTCGGTGCTGGGTTGGGTAGATGTTCGAGTATCGGTCATGAGACTCCACTTTCGATGGGCATGGCAACCGTCGACAGGTCGCCGCGGTCTGCGGAACGGATGGTGACGGGTTGGCCGGTGTCGCGGATATCGATCATCACGTCGGGTCCGATCGCCGTGTCGACGGCCGGATACAACGTGGTCATCTCGAACCAGATGGCGACGCTCTCGCCGTCGACCGATGCCGGAAGCGTGCGCTCGGAACCATGCTCACCTGACGCGGTCAACAGCTCGGTGCCACTTGCCCGCAGCCTGATCCGATCCCCCGAATGTTCTTCGAGGGCACGAAGGAACTGCTGCTTGTCGACCGTGATCCGTTGGACCGCAGGCCCGAGTGAGTCCAGCATCTGGCGGTAGTCGGGAAACTCGTCCTGCAGAATCCGGCAATGTCGATCACTACGGTTGTCGGTCGACAACCACAGTTCGCGTTCGGTTGCTTCTAGGCGAACCGAAGGGCTGCGGCGAATATCCGGGATCGCCAGCCGCAGATCGTCTCCGTCCACCGTGGCTGTCCAGGCATCCGCGAGCGTCGACGTGGGTACCAGCGACCTCATCGAGAGCCGATAACGGTCGGTGGCAGTCAAGGTGGCGGACGAGAGGTCGACTTCGATCCGCACTCCACCCAGAATCGGATGCCCGGGTTCCCGCGCAGTCGCGGCCAAAATCTGCTCCACGGCAGACGCCAACACCGGTCCCTTCAACACGGCGACAGGAAGACTGGGACTACCGGAAAGCGCGGCCTTGATCTCCCGCGCCGTGCGTTGCGCGCGGCGGGCGTTGTCGGCCATGGCGACGACGTGTTCGTCGATCAGGCGGCCTGCCTCGGCAGGGTCGGCATCCAGAACTCCCGACACCGTAGCGAGTGACATGTCCGTCCCGCGTAGGCGGCGGAGCAGCGTCGCGCGCTGCACCTGGTCAGCGGCGTAATAGCGGTACCCCGACCCTGCGTCCACCTCGCTGGGAAGCAAGAGTCCGGAGTCAGCGTAGAAGCGCAGCGCACTCGACGTCAGCCCACTTGCGCGAGCGAATTCGCCGATCGACATCAATGGTTGGTCAGGCACTCCGCAATCATGAGCCTTCGAGTTGGTCGAAGGTCAAGAGGCGGAACTAACCGCGATTCACCTTCGTGAGGTCGCCGTTGTAGTGCTCGAGCAGGCGCGGGTCCATGACCTTGCGCCAGAGGCTCGGCACGAGGCACAGCCACATCATCACGGCGTAGCCGGCCGGGAGTTGTGGAGCCTCGGGCATCGTGCGCAGTGTTTGGTAGCGCCGAAGCGGGTTGGTGTGGTGATCGCTGTGCCGCTGCAGGTGATAGAGAAACAGGTTGCTGCACAAGTGGTCACTGTTCCAACTGTGCCGGTAGGAGCACCGCTCGTACCGTCCGTTGGCCTTGCGCTCACGCAGCAGACCATAGTGCTCGAGGTAGTTGGCGGACTCGAGCATGAGGATTGCGAAGACGGCTTGGAACGCGAGCCACGGCGCCACCGCCCACCCGAACACGGCGATCAGCCCGCCGAACAGAACCACGCTCATTGCCCACGCGTTGAGCACGTCGTTCTCCAGGCTCCATACACGCTTGCCACGGCGTCGTAATCGGGCGCTTTCGTGGGCCCAGGCCGAGCGGATACCGCCGACGATCGAGCGGGGTGCGAACTGCCAGTAGGTCTCGCCGTACCGCGCAGACGCTGCGTCCTCGGGCGTCGCCACCCGGAGATGGTGTCCGTGATTGTGCTCGACGTAGAAGTGGCCGTAGAACGACTGCGCGAGAGCGATCTTCGCGAACCATCGCTCATGCTCGGTGCGCTTGTGCCCGAGTTCGTGTGCGGCATTGATGCCGATTCCCGCGACCACTCCAACGGTCGAGGCGAGGGCAAACCGTTCCGGCCAGCCCATCGGGGCGTTCACCCACAGGTAGCACGCCAACACCAGTCCAGCATACTGAGCGGGGAGAAAGAGATAGGTGCACCAGCGGTAGAAGACGTCGTTCTCGAGCGCCGCGGATTCTTCGTCGCTCGGGTTGTGCTTGTCGGGGCCCGTGAACAGATCCACCAGCGGGATCACGAAGGCCATCAGCATCAAGCCGAATGCCCAGAAGATGCCCGGGCCGAGAAACTCTACGAGCCCCCACGCCAGAAACGGACTGAGCGGGACCACTGCGCCGAACAACCACAGATAGCGCTTGGTACGTCCAGGCCGATCGACCACACTGACGTTGGATTCCCCCACTGCACTTCATCCCTGCTCGCATGCCCCGACGGCCAACTGACCTTGAGGATCCTACACCGGCTGATGCCGAAGAGCGTCTGTGAGTTGTCACTCACCCGTAGGTGGGATCCACGACTCGAGCGGTTCACGCTTGCCGACCGAAGCCCTCGCTCGACCGTGGAAAAACAGTTCGGGATCGCGAGCAGCACGTGAGTCGCGAGCACGGGGAAGCCGTGAGATTCACCCTCGCAGGAAACCGACACTCGGCGGCCGTCGTCCCTCGACACCGAGACCTCTTGTCACCTCAGTACTCAGTGATACTATCTACCAGTAGTCAGTAACACTGAGTAGAAAGAAGCGACCGTGGGCAAGCAGATGACGGAGATGCTCAAAGGAACCCTGGAGGGCATCGTTCTAGCGATCCTTGTCGGACGCCCGGCATACGGCTACGAAATCACTTTGTGGTTGCGCGAGAGAGGCTTCTCCGACATTGCCGAGGGCACCATCTACGCGCTGCTGGTGCGGATCGAGAAGCGTGGGCTGGTCGACGTGGAGAAGGTTCCGTCCGAGAAGGGTCCACCTCGCAAGGTGTACACGCTCAACGCTCAGGGGCACGAACAGCTCGAGGAGTTCTGGACCACCTGGAGCGCGCTCACAGACCAACTCGAACAACTTCGCAAAGAAGGGCAATGACCATGAAGACGCTGATCGAGAGGATCACCGGAGGCTTCGCCGACAAGCGCCGTTGGCGGGAATACAAGGCGCGTGTCGCGGCTCTACCGCTGGGCTACCGCACTGCAGCCGGGGCATTGGAGCGGTATCTGATGTATTTCGGGCCTTCGGGCGAACCGGACAGCCTGCTGTCGATGTTGGCCGATCTCGCCGAACTCTTCGAACAAAGTGCGGCCGATGGTATTTCGATCCGAGATGTGGTCGGAGCCGACCCCGTCGAGTTCGCGGAGGAGTTCCTGCGGAACTACGAGGGCAGCTCCTGGGTCGAGAAGGAAAGGCAGCGGTTGACGTCGGCGATCACCCGCGCGGAAAGCGAGGATCGGCCATGAGTGCGCATGCGGTCCACGCGATCAGGGTGCAGGGACTGGAGAAGTCGTATTTGGATCTGCCGGTGTTGCGCGGGGTGGATTTCGAAGTCGAGCGGGGCTCGATCTTCGCTCTGCTCGGCTCGAACGGGGCCGGAAAGACCACGCTCGTGAAGATTCTGTCCACCTTGCTGAAAGCGGACGCAGGCACCGCCACAATTTGCGGCTTCGACGTGGACACCCAGTCGGGTGATGTGCGGGCCTCCATCAGCCTCACAGGACAGTTTGCCGCGGTGGACGAAATACTTAGTGGCCGTGAGAATCTCATGCTCGTGGCGAAGCTTCGACACCTGCCCGACCCCGCCAAGATCGCCGATGATCTACTGACACGCTTCTCCCTCACGGACGCGGGCAGGCGACGCACGTCGACCTACTCGGGCGGGATGCGCCGCCGTCTCGATATCGCGATGAGCCTGATCGGTGACCCACCGGTCATCTTCCTCGACGAGCCCACCACCGGGCTCGACCCCGAAGCGCGCATCGAGGTCTGGGAGGCGGTCGAAGATCTTGCCCAGCGCGGCACGACGGTGTTGCTGACCACCCAGTACTTGGACGAGGCCGAGCATCTTGCCGATCGCATCGCGATCTTGCACGAGGGTCGACTCCTCGTGAACGGAACCCTCGCCGAACTCCGACAGCTTTTGCCTCGAGCCGAGGTCGAGTACGTCGAAAAGCAACCCACCCTCGAAGACGTGTTCCTCACCCTGACGACCGGAGAACGATAATGACCACATATGGCCTCAGCGACACCGTCGCACTGACCGGGCGGACCCTGCGCCATGTCACACGCAGCCCGGACACCATCGTCACCACGGCGATCATGCCGATCATGATGCTGTTGCTGTTCGTGTATGTGTTCGGCGGCGCGATCGAGACCGGTACCGATTCGTACGTCGGATACCTCCTGCCCGGCATCTTGCTCATCACGATCGCCTCCGGAATCGCGTACACCGCGGTCAGGCTCTTTTCGGACATGCAGAGCGGGATCTTCGAACGCTTCCAATCCATGCCGATCGCTCGTGTGGGCGTGCTGTGGGCACACGTACTGACCTCGCTGGTCGCCAATCTGGCCTCGCTGGTGATCGTTCTGGGTGTTGCCTTCATGATGGGATTCCGCTCAGGCGCCGACGCATTCGCGTGGCTCACGGTTATCGGCATCCTGGTCGTGTTCACGCTGGCGTTGACGTGGCTTGCCCTGGTCCCCGGGCTTACCGCGAAGTCCGTGGACGGCGCGAGCGCCTTCTCCTACCCGCTCGTGTTCCTACCGTTCATCAGCTCCGCCTTCGTGCCCACCGACACGATGCCTGGCCCGGTACGCGTCTTCGCGGAGAACCAGCCGGTGACCGCCATCGTCAACGCGATCCGCGCCCTACTCACCGAACAGTCTCCTGGCGCGGCTCTCTGGATCGCCGTTGGCTGGTGCGTCGGCATCCTCGTCGTCGCGTACGCCGGCGTCACAATCGTCTACCGCCGCAAGATCAGCTGACGTAGCACCTGAGATTCAATTCTGAGATCCTGGAAACGGGGCGCGTGGAAGGGGCTCGTCATGGAGCGTCCGGAGCACAAGGTTTCGGTCATGCCGGGCGGCGAGGGCGTGGTTGCCCTCTACAAAGACGCAGTCGTGGTGATCACCCGCCTGGAACCGCTCACCAGTAGGTTCCTGACCTTGCTGAGGGCAACGACCGAGGTCGGGGCTCTTCCCTGGCGGATCGCACGTCTGCTGGCCGAACACAGCGACGAGCCAATCGGGCCATTCGGCGTCTACCTACCACTGCCGAGCGGTGGTGTGGTGTTACTGCATGGAAGCGCGCGGGCCGAGATCGCCGATCTCGATGGTGTGCACAATGCTGCCGGTAACGATGCATACACCTGGATGGACAAGATGGTGCCCGAATCGGCAACCACGGTCTCCGTGTTTCTCACCGAGACCGCAGCCGAGGTGGATCCGCAATCGGATCTGCGCGCAGGTGTGGTTCCGGGCGCAGGTTTCATCGTGCAATCGGCGACCAACGCGGCGCCAGAACCCGACCGAATCGCCGACGCTCACGCGGAACCCGAACCGACCCAGCGCGCGGCCCCGCCACTCGAACGGACAGCACCGTCACCTCGACCGTTCCCTCCGCCGTCCGAGACAATGGCCGTGCAGGCGGTAGTCGCGACGCTCGTCGCCGACGACGGCAAAAGCGTCCCCTTGGATCGAAATTACGTCATGGGCCGCGAACCCTGGCGCCACGAATCCGTTCGACTGGGCAGGGCTGTGCCTCTCGTTGTCGAGGACGAAGACGATCTCGTCTCGCGGGTGCAGGCGCACATAGCGGTCGCTGACGAACAGGTCACAATCCAGGACGGGCAGTCCGCAAACGGAACATTCGCTGCCGCACCGGGAAGTACCGATTGGACAAGAGTCGGCTCCGAACCGATGCGACTAGAGCCCGGCTGGAGCATTCGCCTGGGCAAGCGGGTGTATACCTACCGAACGAGTCCGGACAGCGATCTCGAGGTGCGCGGCCGATGACAGCAGGTAGTGGAGCGCGCCTTCGGGCCCTCCGGACCCCTGGGTTCTCGAGGCTCCGTTCCGTCGCTGTGTGCGACGGTGCGGATCAGGTGGTCGACGTCCAGGGAAGAATTAGGTCCAGGCAGACCCGGAAGTCGACTGGTCGTTCTGCGCCCCCAGTGTTCGACTGGGCTGAACTGTACCTCTCGTCGCCGAGGACGAAGAACCCCTGTCTCGCGGATACAGGCTAACATTCCGGTATTCGAGGGACGGGTCACGATCCAGGACGGATGGTCCGCGGATGTTCTCAGCTGTGGATCACTGGGCCGCAGCGGACATCGAATCGTTCGCGCACAATGTCCAAGGTGTCGCGAAGGTGGTCACGTCCGCGGCGGTGTGTGAGCATGAACTGCATCGTTCCAATCATGCGGCGTGGCAACGGGTACCAGTGATCGAGGTCGAGTCCGCAATCGAGAAGAACCTTGTTCGGGACGCTGTCGAGCATCAGGCTCAGATTGTGCATGGTCAGTGATCCGACCGCGTACGGAAATACCGCATTCGACTTCTTCCGTAGATCCAGCGCGTCGAGTTCGTACAGCGGGAGGTCCCTGAGCTTGTCCAGGAACAGTAGATGGGTCAGGAAGTAGCCCGTGTACGACGTCAGATGGAGTGTGGCAGAGCGTGGTTGCACCGAGAGGACGGCGCCACCCTCGGAAACGTACGGCTCGTAAGGCTTGTCGCCCTTGAGCACGTATCCGGTGCAGTTCACAATCCAACTGCCCGGCTGAATCGTCCTCGACAGCCCGCTGCGGAACATCAAGTCGGTCTCTCCATTGCGATCGACGGCGTCGACGACGTGATCCATGATCACCTCGTTGAGGCCTGCTGCAATAGTCTTGTTCTCCGCTTCGGAGAGGACTCCCAGAAGATAGTTGCCTGTGGTGGGGGTCAACCACGTGCCGTAGGTGTCGCGCATCCAGGTGGCAACATCGATCTCGTTGGTCCCGTCGAAGCGCCGACCCATTTCCACGAAGATACCGGTCACCAGCGTGCCGCCCCACCATCGTCGTGCCCCGGCTGGGAACAAGCGGTCACGGTTCGAGAAGTACGTACCTGAACCGGCCACAAGGTTCACTTCCCGACCGGGGTAGTGCGTGATCAGGGTGTGAGCGGTATCCATTGCAGTCTTTCCACCGCCCACGATCCAGACAGGGGCGTCGCTCGCCCCAATCTCTTCCCCCCGCATGTCGCAATAATCCGGGGACACCGATGTCACCCGCGAGCTGGAGATTTCGAGCGGGTCGTTGGGCACAATCCCGAATCCACTCGCTTTGATCAGTCGCTTCGCCTCCACGATCATCAGGTGGCCGTCCGAGGAATGGCAGGTGATACGCACAACTCCGTCCGATTCGTCATGGGACTCGAGTTCCCATCCGAAGTACTCGTCCACCTGCACTCGTTGTCTCACGACCTCGAGGCAGTGTTCGAAGTGGGCCAGCACCTCGCTCTTCGTTGCCAGATATGCACGATCCTGGCCGAGAGTCCACTTGATGTTGCCAGCAGTGAACAAGCCGTGCGGTTGGTGCAGTCGCACATACGCATACGTGTCCACCCACATACCGCCAGACCGGCCGCGACGATCTACCAGGATGACCTTCTGCGAACGGGACAGGTAGCAGCTCGCGACGAATAGGGCGTTGATGCCGGCAATACCTGCCCCGACGATGCAGACGTCGCAACGCTCCACCCGAACGGACGGCTCACTTGTTGCGCGCGTACCGTTCACAGCAACCTCCGGTGGCGACTCATCCAGTATGGCTCTACCTGGGCGATATCGGTAGAGCGGGAAGAGGTTCCCGACTCCGGCTGCATTACCGTTCGGAGGATTGCGCGAGCAGTCCCCATCCACCGGCACGCAGCCCGTGCATCATCGCTTCGTCGACGGCGATACTGCACTTGACGGCTGCGGTCACTGCCGCGATTTCTTCGGGATGGTGCCCGAGTATCAGAGCGCCGACGACGGTGCCGTCTGAAATCACCAGACGGCGGTACGACGGCACGAACGGATCATCGACGGTGATCACCTCGTCGCCGCGCATGCGGTGTACGCGACCAATCGAAAACAACTCCAGCCCCACCCCTTTCAGGATGGTGGCCGGAATTTCCGACCGCAGTTGTACGTCACCGCCGAGCGCGTTGATCGCCGCAGCCTCACCTTGTTTGGCGGCTATCGGCCACAATCCCAGTACGCGTCCGTCATGTTCGGCGACATCGCCGGCCGCGAAAATGTCGGGGACGCTGGATTGCATTCGGTCATCGACCAGGACGCCACGATTCGCGGCGATACCCGCTTCTCTCGCCAGTTCCACCTCCGGTTCGATCCCGACACAAGCCAACAAGACGTCACACTGCAACGCCCTTCCGTCGACCAGCGTCACCTCGTGGACACGATGCTTTCCGGTCGCCACCGCCGCCTCGGCGCGATGAATCACACGGATTCCTGCGCGCGCAAAATGGTGTTCGACGAGCTGGCTGCACCGGCCGTCCACCTGTTTGTCCATCAGTCGGTTTCCTCGATCGAGAACAGTCACCTTCATGCCGAGCTCGTTCAACGCGTAGGCCACCTCCAATCCCAGAAGGCCACCACCTGCCACAACAGCCGTGCGGCAACGGTGTTCTTGCGCATACGCTCGAATCTGCATGGCATCACCTGCTTCTCGAAGCACGAAACTACCTGGCATGCCGAATCCCTCGATCGCGGGTACAGCACTGCGAGCTCCCATCGAAAGAATCAACCGGTCGAAGCACAATGTGTCTCCCGTCCCCAGTGTCACCCGTCGTCCGTCCGGGTCGATTCGCACCGCGATCGTGTTCAGCCATGCGGTGACATCGTGGTCCGCGTACCACTGATCGGTGAGCAAATGCAGACCCTCCATGGCGGAGCGCCCGTACACAAGGCGTGAGATACCCATCCTGTTGTACAGCGGAAGTGGTTCTCGCCCAACCACATGAATCTCACAGTCCGGGTGACCGCGCCGGACGAAATCGGCCGCCGTCACCCCGGCGATCCCGTTGCCCAGCACGACCACACTCAGAATCGATCGATCGAAATTTCCCGGCCTGCTGCCGCGAGTCGGACTGCCGGAGCCTGGACTGGTGGAGACCGTGACGGTGCCCTCCCTCAGCCGGGCGCAACACGCCATTCGAGTGTTCTCCGCCAGGCCCAATCGTCGGAGTGTGTCGAGCTCCTCCTCGTCCGGCGACGACAGGCACTCTTCCCCTTCGAGGACTGCAAACGGATCGGCACCGCACACCCCCATTCGACACCCCGCCTCGACCGGAATCCCATGAAGCTCCGCAGCCTCGAGCAAGCTGATGCCGGCCTCTGCCGACACAACAGGACCGTCCGGGAGGAACCGGACCTCAGCCTTTTCGGTAGCGGTCTCCGCCCGCAGGGCCGAATCGGAAGAGCGGTCCTCCTTCTGCGGCGCGGACGCATCGTCACCTGCGGGCACTGCGCGCGTGCTCCAGTAGGTGCGAGATATCCACACCACGGTCAAGAGTGCCACCGCAATCCGGATCGGCCACCGCACCCAGGGAATGTCCACACCGGTGACGACCGCGAACGAATTGGCCAGAACGACGCTGCAATACCAGTAGAAGACATTGATGGCCACCGCCGCGTAACCCGCCGCGATCAGCACCGTGGCGCCGTTCGACAACGCGTCCAGAGCGAAGAACGACCCAACGCTCACGAGGAGATACAGCACCAGACGTTGATAGAGCGCCCAATCGGACAGGTCGATCTGATTCGCGAGCGTGAAGTATCCGAGGACGAGTCCGGGCAGCGCAGCGACGAACAGCCTTCGCGGCGCACTCCACGCTGTATCGGCATCCACCAGGTCCGCCTGATGTGCCATGTGTGGCTTGAAGTCGTAGCAATTCTTCGTGCAGGACACGCACGGTCGGCAATGACTGTTCGGCACGGTCACAAACGGAGTCTGTCCGTAAACGCGCTGCAAAGGCAGCAGCGGACAGATACTGCTACACCATCCGCTCTTACCCTTGAACACGACACCGCCCACGAAGGCCGAGGCAATCACCACCGACAGCAGCACCCCCGTCGCCCCCGCACTGTTGTCGAAGAGCGCCAGCCGGGCACAGACGATTCCGAAGAACAGCGCCGCCGCAATTACATACACGCGCCGACGCAGCCATTCGGGCACCGTCGCCGCACGACTGAAACCGAACAGGCGTGGCGCCTGGTTCGATGCCGCAAGCGGACAGATGTTGCGCCAGAGTCCTGGCGCAACGAAGAACACGATGGGCAACAACGGCACGATGACACCGAAGAAGGCGAACATCGCGCCGGCCGGCCGGAGAAACATCGCCACGCACAGCGCAAGATACGCGACGACGGCGATCACCTGAGCGATGTGCCACAAAGGCTGCGGGACGCGTGTGGGCAACTCCAGATAGTTTCGCACCGCCGGATGATTCGAACTCGGTCCAGGGCCGACGAAAACCAGACGCAACGCTTTCCGCACGCTCCATCGTGGCGCCACATTCACCGGTGACGGCAACGGCACGGGTGGAGGTCGGGGTATGGCAAAGCCGGTACGAATCGTCGCCCGGCTTTCCGGCACACGACGAACGGGCAGCCGGCTGCCGGGTATTGCCCTGACGACGATGTCCGTGCCGCCCACGCGGAGGACATCGCCGGTCCGGAGCTCTACACGTCCGTCCGCGAGGGTGCCGTTGATGTATGTCCCGTTCCGGCTGTCGAGGTCGACAACCGACAAGCCGAGCGGACTGGGCAAGAACTTGAGATGTCGTCTCGAAACGCCTTCGTCCGCAACATTCTCACCGGCGCAGTCCCGACCGATCACGAGAGCGCGGTCGAGGGTCACGTAGCGGACCTTCTGACCGTGCTCCCGGATCTCGATCTGTGCGGATTCGGACATCAGATTGCTCTGGACCAGTATTACGACCCGAACACTGTGTTGGACACGATCCCATCCGGCAACACAGTGGTTGATTCGAATCCTCGGGAGGCAATGTGGCGCAGCGCTTCCAGCACCTGACCGTCCTGAGGACCATCTTGCGATTTCAGGAGTTCCACTACATCGCCGACATCCAAAGGAGCGGCGCCAACGGTCGGTGATGGGATGGCGCGATTGCGGCAGCGACAGCAAGGGGCAGGAGAGCGAGGCCCCCGTAACGGGATCGAACGCGCACGCATCAGACATCCCCAATCGCATGGCGGTGACGCCGGACATCAGTTGTCCGTCTCCACGGGCTGGCAGGGGTGGAGGAACGCGCTGCAATCGAGTGAACAGCGTCACCCTGTGGGTATAATTCAACGCCACAGCATTCGAAATGCGCAAGGGGTGGCGTTTACTCGTACGACGAGTTCCAACAGTGCATCGATACTGCCGACCATCAGCCCGGCTTCGATGTGACAACGACGAACTCAACGGCCGCCCTTTGCGCTCGTCGGGTTCCTCACACCCGGGGAGGGTATCCACGAAGCTGGCCAACGAGTCGGTTCCTTCCGCAGGTTGCTCCCTTCACAGCCATCTTTCGAGTCAACGCATCACTTGAGATCTATTGACCTGGCGGATTAGGGTTTCTTTATCACCATTGGCGGTAATGGTCTCGCCGATCGGCAGATCGGAACTCGATGCCACCAAAGAGACGACGTGTGACGCAATCAGTTTGACTGTCCCGGTCTGACGGACCGTCCAGCGGGCCGAGTAGCGCACCTGTCGTCGAAGACCGCAGCGTCGGACTTGATTAGTAGCCGTCCAGCTTGATTAGGATGCCCACTGCTGCAGGTCCGTCGCCGGTTCTGGGAAGTCTAGGAACATGAAGAACAAGACCGGACGAACCGCACTTTCTGCGGCCGTCCTCGCCCCCGTACTGATTCTGGGCCTCGGCGTAGGTGCCGGCCCCGTTTCCGCTGCAACACCACCGACCATCTCCATCACGACCGGACCGGGTCCCACCGAATGGACCGTCGAATGGGACGGCACGCCTGCCGCCGATTGCGCGGTGTGGGTGGACGGCACCGCCGTCGCTACAACCGCATCCGGCGTTCGTTCAGGCCCGTTACCCGATGGCACTTACCCTACCTACTTCGAGTGCCCCCCTAGCAGTGGAAATGTGAGCCCTACCGTCACTCTCTATGCACCCCGTAACCCTCTCAACGACCTCCGCACGCAGATCAGCAACGACACCCAGGGCATGTTCGGGTCGTAGCCCTGAGCTTCCAACGTCTGCAGCTTCTCTGCGCCACACGAGCCTCCTACACCCAAGTAGCAAGCTGTCGACGGTGGCCCGCCCTTCCACTGGGGTGAGCATTCTCCACCCTTTTGAGGACGATTCGCCGGCCGCCGGCCGCCAGAATCGTTTCAGAGCCCGAAAACGTGAAATCTCCGAAACCAATGTGATCGCTGAGATTCAGGGCTCGTAATTCAATCGCCAGACCGGGCGATCGACGACCCGAATCAATGGAGAATCCAATGTCTGACACCGCAATTTTCGATTTCATCCTGGACCTGCTCTTCGATCGCGAAGCAGCCGAGGAGTTCGACGCCGATCCAACGGGAAGCCTGTCGGACGCCGGGCTCGCTGACATCAGCGTCGCCGAGATCAACGACGTTCTGCCGACACTGGCCGGATGTGTTCCCGGCGGCGGTTCGAGTTTCGTCGGCGGCGATTCCGGATCGTCGGGGTCGAGTGCCGGCTCCGGATTCTCGGGTGGCGGATCGAACTTCTCGGGATCCGGCTTCTCCGGCAACGGATCCGGACTCTCGAGCAACGGATCCGGCTTCTCACCCCAGGGGTCCAGCTTCTCAGGTTCGGGGCTCTCAGGCAGCACGTCCGTCTTGTCGGGTGGAGGATCAGCTGTTCAAATTCTGCCGGCAGCGGCGCCGGCCCAGGCACTTCAGCAGATCGTCAACAACCATTACTCGTACACCGACCAGAGTGTGCATCAGGACATCGACACCGACGGCGGAGATCTGACGCAGGAGTTCAACCAGAAGGCCGCGAATGCCAACGGCGACGGTGCGGTTGCGACCACCGAGGATGCCACCGGAATCAATACCGGCGAAAGCGGGGCTGCGGTCGGCGGCGATAACCGCGGCCCCATCGTGACGGGCGATGACAACCAAGTCGGCGACGGCAACGCTAAGGGTGAGGGCAACATCACCGGTGACCGCAGCGGCAACACGGACAACTCGACCGAGGTGGACGGCAACGGAAACAGTGTCGGTAACACCTCCAACGTGACCGATAGCCGGAACCAGGAAGTGAACATCGACTCCGCGGGCGGCAGCACCAACGGTGACACCAACGGCGGTGGCGACACCGGGGGCGGCCCATTCGGAGGCGGGATCTTCGGCGGCGACACCAACGGCGGAGGCGACACCGAATCCACCAATGTCGCAGGTGAATCGGAGGTCGAAGACATCAACATCGACTTCGGAGACACCACGTCGTCAACCGGCAATGTCGACTACTTGGAGGACAACTCGATCAACGATTCGTTCAACGACGAATCGGTCAACGATTCGTACAACGACGAGTCGATCAACGATTCGTTCGACGACGAGTCCACCAACGATTCGTACAACGACGAGTCCGTCGACCGATCGACGACCGACAACTCCGAGCACGATACCAACGAGATCGATACGTCCGCCGAGATCAGCCTCATTGGGTGATGCTCGCCTGACGCCCGCACGACAACTGGTCGCGCCAACTGAAACGTTGGCGCGACCAGCTATCTGGCCAAGTTGCAACCGACCACGCCGCCTGCTGCAGCCTGCGCGGGCCTCGTGACGGGAGTACCCTCATTGACAGAGTTCCGCCTACAGAGATCTCCGTTGTGGGAAGTGGCGAGTACGCGATGAGTCAATCGGCCGCGATACCGCACAGCAATGAGGCAACGTCGGCACCATTCCACGGCCTGCCGATCGACCCCGCACTGATGGAAACAGTTCGATCCATTCTGCGCACAGCCGATCGTGGCGACCTCGAGGAACGCCTACAAACATCCCTCGACCGAATCAGCGATACGTCGGTGCAGGTTGCAGTGGTAGGAGGAGTGCGACAGGGAAAGAGCGAGCTGATCAACTCCCTGCTCAATCTACCTGCGTGCAGAGTAAACGGCGGCACCACGGTGACAACGCGGGTGCGGCACGCAGAGACGGCCTCGGCGACGCTGGTGATTGCCGATCCGAGTCGTCCCAAACCCATCGAGGTTCCGATGCCACTTGCGGACATCGGTACGGATCTGTCAACCTCCGAGTACGCCGAGGGCAATCCGGTGATTCGAGCCGAGATCGGCGTCAGCAGTCCCCTCCTCGCGGAGGGGATGGCGATAACGGATACGCCCGGCATGGGGCGAAGTGGGCAGTCGCATACCCCGCAGGTTCTCAACGTTCTCGCCGCATCCGATGCCGCGGTAGTTGTATCGGATGCCAGTCGAGAATTCACCGAACCCGAGGTCACCTTCATCCGTCAGGTCGTAGGCCTGTGCCCGGCGGCGGTGATTGCCCTGACGAAGACGGATATGTACCCGGACTGGCGACGGATCCTCGACGCCGATCGACGACACCTGACGTCGGCAGGATTATCGACACGACTCATTCCGGTGTCATCGGTGCTGCGCGCCCACGCGCTGCGATTGAAAGACCACGATCTCAATTCCGAATCGGGCTTCACCGAACTGGTCGCCTTCCTGCGGAACAGGGCACTGGCCGAGGCATCGGTTCATCGGAGAATGAGCTTCGCAGACGAGCTCGACTCCATTGCAGAACACCTTTCCATCGGACTCGCGTCCGAACTCGCGGCGCTCCGAGATCCGGACGTACGTGAACGCTTGATCGAGCAATTGCGGGTGAAGAAGACCGCAGCTGAGGCGCGGGCCAAGGTGGCGGCTCAGTGGCAGCAGGTTCTCAACGACGGGATATCGGACTTGAATGCCGACATCGATCACGACCTCCGCAACCGAATGCGTCTGATAGTGCAGGCAGCTGAGACAACGATCGACGAAAACGACCCCGGTCGCATCTGGGCGGAACTGACCGAATGGCTGCAAGATCAGGTCGCATCCGCCGTCGGCGACAACTTCTTGTGGGCCTATGACTCGTCGGAGGCCTTGGCACGCGATGTCGCGGCGAGCTTCGCAGCCGAGGACAACGAGGTGGACCTTCCTCAACTCAGCGGTATCGGTGGGACTGCAATCATCGACCCCTCGCTCGAGGTCGGAACTTTGGACACCAACAAGGCTGGGATCACTGAGAAGCTGCTCGTGGGGATGCGCGGTGGATTCGGCGGTGCCATGATGTTCGGGATGGGCGCCACGATGTTGGGGCTGGCAATGATGAATCCCATCACCTTGGGCGCGGGCGTCTTGCTGGGGGCCCGGGCGTACAAGGAGGACCGCACGCAACGACTCGCGCGGCGCCGAGGCGAAGCGAAGACCGCTGTTCGGCAGTACCTCGACAGCGTCTCCTTCCACGTACACAAGGAATCACGCGATCGACTCCGGCTCACGCAGAGACTGCTCCGTGACCATTTCAAGGGCATTGCCGAGCAATCGATCCGGTCGCTGAAGGAGTCCGTCAAGGCGGCCAATGAATCTGCAAATCTTCAAGTGGCGGAACGCGAAGAACGGGCACGCGCATTGGAGAACCAACTGACGGTGATGGCTGATCTGCGTCATCGCGCGACCGAGATCCGGTCGGAGGGCCCTGAAAGATGACCGCCATCGCCACAACCGACCGCACACGCGATCTCATCGCTACGACACGACGACTGTACGAAGGGAACGGGCACGTTCTCGACCAGTTGTCCGCCGGGGCCGAACGATTGGATCAACCTCTACGAATCGCATTGGCCGGTTCCCTCAAAGCAGGAAAGTCCACACTACTGAACGCACTTGTCGGCCAAAGCATTGCGCCTACCGATGCAACCGAATGCACTCGAATCGTCACGTGGTTTCGGCACGGCTCGACCCCATCGGTTACCGCACGCTGCCATGACGGAGCAGCGATGAACGTGCCGGTACGCCGCGTCGACGGACATCTCACCTTCGATCTCGGGACGCTGACATCAGCGGCAGTGGACCGAATCGATGTGGGCTGGCCTGCGAGCACCCTCTCTCGTACCACCCTGATCGATACCCCTGGAACTTCCTCGCTGTCACGCGAAGTCTCCGCAAGGACCCTGCGGCTTCTCACACCCGAATCCGGTGCTGCGGAGGCAGATGCGGTCGTGTATCTGTTTCGCACGTTGACTGATACGGACGTCGCGTTCCTACGGCAGATCGCTGGGCACGTCGGAGGACAGGCCGGGCCACTCGGGGTTATCGGCGTGATCGGTCGAGCAGATGAGCTCGGATCAGGACGGCTCGACGCTATGCACTCGGCACGAGACGTGGCGAAAGAAGTGACGCGGGAACTCGAGTTGACCGGCCTGTGCCAAACCGCGGTACCGGTAGCCGGCCTGCTGGCGCTCTCTGCGAAGACACTGCGTCAGAGCGATTTTCTGGCCCTCCGTAAGTTGACGACGGTAACGCCAGAGGATATGGAACTGTCGCTGCTGTCCTCGGACCGCTTCGAACGCACCGAAAGCCCGTTGCCGCTCGATGCCAGAGTGCGTGGGGAGTTGATACGTAGATTCGGACTGTTCGGAATCCGAATGGCACTGACCCAACTACGGCTCGGCGTCGCCGACTCCCCCACTCTCGCCGACAGGCTTCTGGCCCGGAGCGGGTTGAGTGAACTCGAGAGCGTCATCGACATCCAATTCGGGCAACGGTCCGAGGACCTCAAAGTCCACACCGCTCTGGAATTGCTACGACGAATCTACGCCGAGCATCCGAACCCACGGGCAAACGAAGCCAACCGTGAGGTCACCAGACTGTTGAAGAACGTTCATGGCTTTCAGGAACTTCGGATGCTCGGAAAACTCCGATCGGTCAAAACGCGGCTGTCCAGGGACGAACTCGACGATCTGCAACGCGTGCTGGGCGCATTCGGCACGGGACATGCGGAACGGCTCGGACTCGAACCATTCGCTGTCGCGGGACTGGGCCGTGAGGTCGCGTTGGCTCAGGTACAGCTGTGGCGTGAACGTGCCGAACACCCACTCGCCGACCAGTTCACTGCCGCTGCATGCCTCGCCGCGGCCCGGAGCGCCGAGGGCGTACTGAGCGAGCTGCGCAAACTCTGATCGACTGCACCTCGATACGTCTTGCCTTCACTTTCTAGCGGCTATTGTTCGTCGGCGCCGCTCGTGTCGGCACCTGGTGCAGTTTCGTCACCACCGGACGAGGTAGTGGAGTCGCCCTCCGGCGGGATGGTTTCCGACTGGCCGGGGGATTGCTCAGGCTCCGGTTCCGCCGGTGCGTCAGCGACCTCGTCGGCCTCGTCGGCGGGCGGCTGTGCAGGCGCGTAGACAGGGGGAGCAGCAGGAGTATCTGCCGGTGACTGAATGGGCACATCGACAAGAGGAGCCTCGGACACATCGGCAGGCAGCTGAGCAGGAGGCTGGGGCGACACATCGGAACGCGACGAAGCGTTGTCGGTGTGGGTATTGCCGGACTGCGCACCCCGGTCGCGTACCGGTGGGACCGGCCTCGCCGCGGTCTCGGGAGGTTGGAGGACGGGCCTTGGGTGCCGCGGCTCGGATGCCCGTATCGGAGCCGGTGCGAGTCGGGCTGGAGCATCCGCAGCGGGGGAACCGGGAACGGGGGCTGCCTCGAGCGGGGGCGAGACCACCGCCTCGGTTGCCATGACGGAAGGCACCGGGTTTACAGGGTTTGTGGTCTGAGCCCCACTTCCCAGAACGACAGCGCCGACGGTGGCAGCAGCACCGGCAACGAGAACTGCCGTGGAGGCCAATGCCAGCGCTGCGCGGCGGCCCCAGAGATGCGAAACGCGGCCGCGCAAACCAGAATCGACAAGTGGGGTGGAAAGAACTGGCGCCGGAGGAACTCGACGCGCAGGTACCGGGGAGGCCGAGGCCAATCCATCCTTCGATCGTCTTGGCCGCTGCGCTGACTCGATGGTCGGGGCAGACGCAGTTGGGGACTCGGTCCTGTGGTGCGGCCGAGGCGTCGTTACTGTGCTTGGCCGCTTGCTCGATGCCGTGACGGGGACCGAACTTCGAATCGATCGAGTTGCTGCGCTCCGTGACAACAGAGCGGCACCCCGAGCCGAGAGCATCGCCGGGTTGGCAACGCTCACAACGGGAATCCGGAACTCTGAAGAGATGACCTCTGCCACAAGGGGAACCGAGCAAGCCCCTCCTGCAAGGGCAACGCACGCCACATCGTCGATGCCTAGGTCGTTCTCGTGCAGATACTGTCGAGTCAGCTCGATGGTCCGCATGAGGGGCACCCTGATCAAGTCTTCGAGTTCGGGACGGGTGAAGCGAACGTCACTGTGGAATCCGGGAAGATCGACTTCCACGGTGGCGGCCGTCTCCGCGGACAGCACCTCCTTGGCATGGCAGCAGCGACCACGCAACTCGGTGAGCGCCTCCCGGACCGCGGGCTCCGAGTCGTCGATCTTGCCGACCTCGTCCTCGACCCCTGTCAGAATGTGCTGCAGCGCGAGGAAATCGATCTGCGATCCACCGAAATCCAGGTTGTGCAGTGGTGTTCCGATCGTGTCGATACCGTGATCACCTTTACGTACGACCGAGACGTCGAGTGAGTTCCCCCCGAGGTCGTAAACCAAGACCACCCCCTGGTCGGGAACATCAGCGGTTGCCTCCAGCGCGCGCAGAGTCGCTTCGCTCTCGGATACGAGCGCGACATGCGTCAGCTCGGCGCGGTCCATTGCGTGGCGAACCAGTCCGACCGCGTCCGCATCCCAGTGGACGGGGTGAGCGACAGCGATGGTTGGCTCGTGCGGAAGCGTCCCGGCGTTATATCTGACCAAGTATCGGATAGCCGCCGCGACAAGAGCTTCCGGTCGGTGAGCGGAACCGTCTGCGGTGAGTAGGTCGACGGGATCGCCGACACGACTGACGAAGCCAACGATCTCGGCGCCTGATCCGTGCCCACGAGGCAAGCTGCCGGCATTCTTCAGCACCGGTGCCCCTCCGTCCGTCATCGCCAGGATCGAACGGTGCCGGATCTCGGTCATCTTCGCGTCGGGATCCACGTCGGATGGGTCCGCCGTCGTGGCGAAGTCGACGCTTCCGATCTTGATTCCAAGTGCTGGGGACATCGCGCGCAGCTTCCTCTCGATGGTGGGACCACATTTCGTCCCTTCGCGGAGGACCAAGTGGTGGTATCTCAAGGCTAGGGACGCCGGCGGGCCGAATCGTCCCCATGAGGAGGGAAAGAACTCACCCCTGCTGCGGCAACAGTCCGAACCTCACGCGTCGTCCACATCGTTCGATACCGGCCGGCAGCCGACTATGCGGTCGCGGGGGCGATCACGATCGAAGCTGGGGGGTGAATTGCGGTTGTCTCCCGGACGGGAGCGGAGAAGAATGATCTCACGAGCATCACCAAGGGGGTGAGGCTAATGCTTTGCACTGCCCGATCGGCGTGGGCGGGTGCTAGCGTCGGCCTCCTTCCGATCACCGCAGCCGCATTGGTGTGCCTCTCCCCGGTAGTCGTCCCGCAACCGGCAGTTGCAGCCCCCACTTGGTGCGATCCACAACCAACCAACAACTACTGCAATTCACCCGACTTCACCCCCTACGTCCCACCACCCGACGACTTCATCCCGACAGACCCACCCGACGACTTCACCCCCTACGTCCCACCACCCGACGACTTCATCCCCACAGACCCACCCGACGACTTCACCCCCTACGTCCCACCACCCGACGACTTCACCCCCACAGACCCAGGACCTGACAGCAACATCCCGGGTCCGGTCCCTGGCCCTGGTACCCCCGGCCCTGAACCTGGGCCCGGGCCTGAACCTGGACCTGGGCCTGGGCCTGGGCCTGGGCCTGGGCCTGGGCCTGGGCCCGACGTTCCCGGCCCTGCCCCCCTTCCAGTCCCTGATCCCCGACCCGGTTCCGCACCCTCACCCGCCACCCCGGATCTCTCTGCCGACCCAGATATCACCCGCGCCCCCGTCGCGACGCATCGTGTCGTGCCGGGAGTTCCGTCACAGGTCCCTCCACCCGGCGCCTTGCCACCGTCGTCGGCGGCGGCTCTGCAACTCAGCGCTCCGGCCGTGGTGCCCGGAGACCCGGTGTCGGGCCAGGGCTACGGCTGCCCGCCCGAGTCTCCAGTCGCCCTTTCGGTCGGCGGAACCCCGGCCGGGACAACGGTCGCCGACTCCAACGGCGCATTCGTGTCCACATTCCACATGCAAACATTGACCGAAGGTCGCTACCAGGTGACCGCGGATTGTGGGCCGGTCCTCCTGGCGGCGCCGCTCGACGTGGTGCTGGTCAGCAGCATCAACCCCGCAACGTCGACCCTTACCGTGATCGTGTTCTTCCTGCTGATCGGGGTCTTCATCTACGTGCGAAGGCTCTTGAACCCACCCGCTCGACAAGTGGAGGGGAAATGAGAATCCTTTGGTTAGTGGCGGCACTTGCCCTCGTCGGGTTCCTCCTCCCCCTCCCCGCTGCAGCGGCGGCAGGGTCCGTAAGTCTTGCGGCCAGCGTCAACGGACGCGACATCTCGACCGCCACGGAGACCGATCCGATCGTCTTGGACCCGGACGGCTCCGCGACGATTCAGGTAGTGGTGACCAATAGTGGACCCGAACCCGTCACCATCAGCCGCATCGACCTCGACGGGCAAGTGGTGGGCCTGAGCTTCTTCGCATTCGGCACGTCAGTGGGCCTCACCGTAGAACCGAACACGACCGAATCCCTCGTCTATTCGGTGGATCTCGCCGGTCTCGAAGAGCAGGCCACCGGACTGATCCGCGGCACGGTGACGGCATTCGACGAACGTGGCGAGACGCTGGCCTCCGTCTCCACCATCACGGATGTCCAGGGTTCATTACGGTCCGTGTACGGACTGTTCGGACTCGCATTGTTGATCCTCACCGTGCTCGCAATCGTCGACGCAGCGTTTGGAATCGCCCGCCAACGGCTATCCGACAACCGCTGGAAGCGTGGTCTGCGACTGCTGGCGCCAGGTATCGGCATCGGACTGGTGATCGTGTTCACGCTCTCCGCATTCCGGGTCTGGGTGCCGTCCGGCGAGCGCTGGTTGCTCGTCATCCTCGTGTTCGGGGGTGGGTTCTTCGCCCTCGGATATCTCTCCCCGACGCCGGATTCGGACGAGGAGGATGAGTACGAGGAAGACATGCGGGAGACCGAGCCGATGAACATCGAAAGCCTCGACCCATGACCACCGATCTCGAGCTGGTCAGCGATTCGCTACCCGCATACGAGATCACTGGACAGCTCGGCCAGGGCGGCTGGGGGGTGGTCCTTGCGGGCCGTCATCGCAGGCTCGAACGTCCGGTGGCGATCAAACAGTTGCCGTCGGCCCTGGCATCCGACCCGGTGGTACAACGTCGTTTCGTCTCCGAGGCCCGGTTACTCGCCTCGTTGGACCATCCGCATGTGGTTCCGATCTACGACTACGTCGAGAACGACGGACTCTGCCTTCTTGTCATGGAATTGCTCCCCGGCGGAACGGTGTGGAGCCGCTTCACCGATGCCGGGTTCGACGCGCCGTCTGCAGTTGCCGTTGCGCTGTCCTGCGCGGCCGGGCTCAAGGCTGCACACGACCACGGAATACTGCACCGCGACGTCAAACCCGAAAACCTGCTGTTCGCGGCGTCCGGCACTTTGAAGGTCGCCGACTTCGGCATCGCGAAAGTGGTCGGCGGCGACGAGACACTCATGACCCATGCCGGTGAAGTGATCGGTACACCGTCCTACATCGCCCCCGAGCAAGCACGCGGCGGTGAGTTATCACCGGCCACAGACGTGTACGCGCTGGCAACCATGCTGTACGAACTGCTCTCGGGGTCCCTGCCGTTTCCGCCGGACAAAGATCCGATGGCGACTCTGTTCATGCACGCCTTCGACGACCCGACACCACTCCACGAGGTTGCGCCGGACATTCCCGAACACCTCGCGGCCGTCGTCATGGGCGGCCTGGCCCGGAACCCGGCCGAGCGGTACTCGACTGCGGAGGCCTTCGGGATTGCCTTGGCCGAGGCATCCGCCGAGCCGTGGGGTCCGGGATGGATTGCGACACAAGATATTCCGTTGATCGGTGCCGATACGATCTCGGCGGCGGCGGGACGAACCTCGGCACCCGCACTTCCTACCGTCATCGACGGTGTCGTCGCACCGGCTCCTCCGACACAGCACCAACCGGCACCGCCCACTGTGCGCCCCGCGCAGGCCGATCGCGCCCAGGGCACACGGCTGGTCGATATCAGCAAATCCGCGCTCGTCCCGGTCAGGGAAGTCGTCACCGTCCCGTCACCGAAGATGCCGTTTCTGATTGCCGCGGTACTCGCCCTCGTCACGGTCGGTGTCGCATTCCTCGGGCTGGGGTCACCGAGCACAGGAGGTGACATCCCACCCGGCACAGTCACGGTGAATGGCGTCGACGTCATCGGGGATGCTCCGGTCAGTATCGATCTGACAGATCCTGTGGTCGTGAGCACCGCGGGCGATCCGATCGCCGGCACCGCAGGACTGACGCTGTCGGTACTGGGGGTCACCGTGGCCGAAGAGTCCGCGCCCCTCGTCCCGGACGCTGGTCGAAATGTTGCGACGATACCCGCGTTGAGCGGCGGCTATCTGGTCGCCGGCGCACTCACCGGCGAACTGTCGCTGACCGGGCCGGCCGGGTCACCTTCCACGTCGAGCTTCCCCGTGGAGACCGTCCAGCCCGCGATCACGACAGCCGCCGCAGTCGGTGTCGCGGCTCTGATCCTGTTCGCCGCCGCGTACCTGGAATCGTTTCTTCGCTCGCTGCGCCGTGGCCACCGCCGGATATCCGCCGGAATCGGCGTTTCGGTGTTCGGTGGGGTGCTCGCGATCGGTGTGGTGGGCGCAACGTGGATTCTGGTGGGTCGTGAACCAACGTATGTCGCCCTTGTGATCTCGGTGGCGTTCGGTGTGTTGGCGGGTGCTGCAAGTGCCGTGGGCGCGTGGCGAATCGGATGCCGACGGCGCTATCGACGCAAGGCGAGAGTCAAAGATCGTGATCGGTGACGATCCCGCCCTGCATTGCCCGTTCGGCGAGACGCGCCCGCTTCTGATTCTGCGGAAGGTCTCCGACGCCGAACTTGTCGAACAACACTCGTAGATGGGTCTTGACCGTCTCCGCGCTCAAGAAGAGTTCAGCGGCGATCTGCTTGTTGGAGGCCGGGCTCGCGAAGGGCGCACGGTGTCCGTACGGGCGGCACAGCGCGACCAGCACCGCCATCTGCGCATCGGTCAACGCGCGGCGAGTCGGCAGAACGTCCGATACCGAGGTCCTCGCACTGGTAGGACGCCCGTAGTCCACGTAGGTCAGCTGCGTGGAGCCGACTCGAATACTGTCGCCGGGGATCAGTCGGTGTCGCCCGATGAGGCGCTTACCGTTAACGAACGTTCCATTGCTCGACAGGCCGTCATCGATGATGGTCCATTGACCACCGAGCCTCTCGACCACCGCGTGCAATCGCGATGCCTCCTCATCCGAGGTGAGGGCAATATCGGCCTGCGATGAGCGGCCTATGGTGACACGTGGAGCATCGACGGACAGGGGCAGCTCTCTTCGTCGACTCGACATGTCGATGTAAGACAGGCGAGGACCCACCGGACATTCGGTCACAGTCGTACCTTCCCTACCTGAAGGGAATTCGTTCTTCCAATGAAAGTCTCATCCGTTCGGAGTGGTCACGTCAATAATTCGCATCGCCCGACCACCACTCCCGCAGGTGAAAGGTAGGGGCTGCGTATGCACAGCCCCTACCTGCGTCCTTCCGTGGGGAGGATCAGGGCAGCACCACACAGACGAACTGTCCCAGGGCGAAGCCGTTCTTGACTTCCACCGTGGTGGCCGGTCCTCCAGCTGCAGCTGTGATGTCATAGGTTCCCACAGCGGAAGGTGTCCACGTCGTGGTGAAGACATCACCGGCGGCCGTAGCTGTACCCCCGCCTGGAAGAGTTGCAGCAGGCACAGCCGGGGCAGTTCCCACAACTTCGAAGGCAACGACCTCATTTACTGCGCCTGCCTCGGCGGCGATTTCGTAGCCACAGCTGGTTCCGTGGGTCCCTCCCCATGGAATGTTGAGCAATGCAGTTGCCTCCACGGTGGGTGCGGTTACGGCGGAGGCATTGGGTGCGGCCAGGAGCAGGGAGGCTCCGACCGCTACTGCTGCGGCCGCGATTTGCGACGTCCGTCCGAGCCGGATTGTTCTGGTATTCATGGTAATTCCTTTCCGAGTGGAGCACGCTTTCCGTGTTCGATTTCGACACTAGGCAGCAACACCCCCGCTCGACATCACCCAACGGTGGAGGAATCACCACCCCCTGTGAGCAGGAAACGAGTTTCCGCTCCAGACAGTGCTCGCTTGCGCCCGCCCCGGCACGAAACCTCCACGGGCACGAACCAGGGCACGCGTTCTCCAGCGGGACGGCACCGCGCAAACGGGCAGCGACAACTGAGAGTGGATCCGAGCGGATTCCGATGGCTACGCAGGCCGCCGAAGTTCTGTCGAAGTACGACAAGCGCCTGGAGAAACACCGACCGTCCGCTTGAAGGCGCGGCTGAATGCGGCTTCGGACGCGTACCCCAGTCGAGTTGCGAGGGCAGTGACGGGGACATCGTCCGTCTGCAACCAGTCGAGCGCCACCTGCATCCGCCACCGCGTCACGTACTGCATCACCGATTCTCCGACCAATTCGGTGAACCTGGCCGCGAACGCCGACCTCGACATGGCTGTTGCCTTCGCGAGCGATGCCACCGACCATGCCCGTGCAGGATCACGATGCACCAGTGACATCGCCCGGCCGATACGCGGATCCTGCAAGGCACCCAGCCATCCCGTCTGTCCGGCAGGGTCTGCGGCGATCCAGGACCGAATTGCCTGAATGACGAGAATGTCCGACAGCCGCTGAATCACCGCCTCACCACCCGGCCGCAACTCGCGGCCTTCGACAGCGATGAGCCGGAGAGTGCTTCGCATCCAGTCAGCCTCGGGCGACGACGATTCCAGCGAACCTTGGCGAACTATCGTGCGAGGCAGCAGCGCCACCAGATTCCGAGCTGCAGGATGCCCGAAACGGACTGTGCCACAGACGATGTTGGCGGATTCCCCACCACCGCCGTATCGAAGAATCGCGTAACGGTCGCTCGCGTAGTCGTACTCCAATTCCTCGACCGACTCGGATGGTGCATCGGGACTGCTGATCAAACGGTGCCCATGACCGTGCGGAACGAGAGCGAAGTCGCCGCGCTCGAGGCGTCGTAATTCCTCTCCCGCCACGTCGAGCAGACACGTTCCGGAGTTCACGACGTGGAACCACATCGACCCGGGCTCGGGCGGAAGGTCCAGACCCCACGGCGCGGTCAACTCGGAACGACAGTAGAACGTGCCCGACATGCGCAGGACGTGTAGCGCTTCACCCAACGGGTCGGGTGTGGTCCAGGGATCCTCACCTCGCATGAGTTCAGTCTGGCGCTGCACACGCAGCACGTCCAGCACTCCCGGACGAACAGTCATGAAACTGCGACGTTCGAGCATTGTTTCGCCTGCTCGAGCCGCCGAGTATGGACGGTAGGCAATTCGAAACCACTCACGAAAGGGAAATTCCCATGAAAATCGTCATCTTCGGATCCACCGGCAGCGTGGGCAGTCACGTCGTCGAACAGGCGCTCCGACAGGGACACCAGGTCACTGCGTTCACCCGAAATCCGAATCACGTCGCGACCCGACACGAACGGCTGACGGTCGCCCAGGGCGACGTCCTCGACTCGGAAGCCGTCCTGCGCGCCGTTGCCGGGCAAGATGCGGTTGTCGTCACACTCGGCGCCGGCCGGAAGGGCGAGGTGCGATCACACGGCACCGCAGCGATCATCGATGCCATGCAGCGGACCGGAGTACGCCGACTGATCTGCCAGTCCACCCTCGGTGTCGGCGAAAGCCGAGACAGCCTGAACTTCTATTGGAAGCGCATCATGTTCGGCTTGCTGTTGCGACCCGCATACGCCGATCACGTCGAGCAGGAACGTCGCGTCCGGGACAGCGATCTCGACTGGACGATCGTTCGGCCGTCCGCCTTCACGAACGGACCGCAGACCGGCAAGTACGAGCGGGGGTTCGGATACGACCGCATGACCGAGTTGAAGATCTCCCGTGCCGACGTCGCGGACTTCATCGTCGATCAACTCACGGACGAAAGCTTCCTCCGCGCCGCACCTGCCATCTCGTACTAGACCGGATCAGGCAACCACGCCCCGTGCAAGCCGGACGGCACACGAATCGGCAAGCGCACCTGTGCGAGTGGCCCCGACTCCGGGGCCTCGCCGGGAAGGACGAAGAACCACGACTGCCCGGCAGCAACGTCGGTGCCGATGGTGCCCCAGTACCCGTGCTCGTCCCCGGGCATGAAAATCGGCTCCCCGACGGTCACACCATCGGGCTTCCAGTGCTTTTCCGAGCGCGTCTCGGTGTCGAAGAACCACAACGAATCCATGCCACCGGAATGTCCGCCGGTCTTGCCGACAGTCGAAATCGTGCTGTGAATCCGGGTGATCCGACGATCGTCGATCCTGGGGAACTCGACGTCTCGATCACAGATCACCTCTCGCGATGTGCGACCCGAGACCGGGTCGATCACCACCCGCACCAGCGCTCCTTCGCACGGACGATCCTCCTCGGCGAAGCCACCGGGGTAGGGCCACTCCACGTAGTCGACGCCGACGCGGCCGTCCTCGAACTCGAATGCGTTGGCGAAGTGCCACACCCAGAATGCCTCGTGGTCGACCCATCGCACCTTTCCGCCGTCTCGCGGGATGAGCGCGATTCGAGTTCCGTCGTCAGGGCGCCAGTTCAGGAGCGAACCACCCGTCATGGCCGCCGCGATATCGAACACAAGGGGACACAACATGAGGACGACGTAACGCTCGGTGAGCGCCATGTCGTGGATCATGAGCGAACGTTCCACACCCGCAACAGGAGTGGCCTCACGGACCGCCGAACCATCGGCACCCACTACCGACCATGTCAGGTACGGCTCCTCCAAGAGATAGTTGAACAACACCATCTCACCGGTGGTCGGGTCGATCTTCGGGTGCGCGGTACTGCCGACCGCCAGTGCGCCGTCGCAAGTGTCGCGTCCCAGCGTCCTCAGGTCGTCCGGCCGGAGACCGAAGGGAAAAGTCGTCTCGGCCATCGCCAACAGCCGTCCGCCGTGCCGAACGATGTTGATGTCGGGCAGTTCTCGTTGAGTTCCGGCCAGTTCCGGCCCTACCTCGTCCGCGCTCGGAGTGTACGGGTCGGTCACCCCGGGCCAGATGGCATGACCCGCGGCTTCCTCGGCCACCACCATCGGGGTGCGGACGAAGCGATTGGTGTAGTGCGCGGCACCCTCACCCAACTCGACGCGATGCACCATCGCATCCCCGTCGAGCGGGTAGACGTAGGTTCCGATCGGGTCGAATCGCGGGTTGGGACCATTGCGTAGATACGCGCCGTGCAGATCGCTCGGCAACTCGCCGATCACCTCGAGGTCGCGGACGTCCACTTCCTCACGCTGAGGTTCGAACGCACCGGTGAGATGAGCGTGGTGGGCAACGTCCACGGCGGCGGGACGTTCGAACGGGTCGGAATCTGTGACACTCATCGGGCACCTGCCGAGTCGATGTGCAGTGTCGATTCACCGTAGCACCGGCCCTGCTCCCCGCGGACTCGAAACTACGGGCTCATCAGCTGCGCGGCACCGAGGCATGCGGCACCGAGAGCGATCACTCCGACAGGAACCTCGGGGAATCGCTTCGCCGCGACCACCAGCATGGCAACGGCAGTCGCCGAGGACGCCATCGAGACCGGGGTCCGTCTCCCCAGGAGGGCCGGATCCTGGCGGACCGCCGCAATTGACGTCGCGGAGAAACCCGCTGCGAGAAGACCCATCGCGACGCTGTAGCCGGTGTCCAAGTCGTGCACGCTGCGAGTGATTCCGCGCTCGAACATGCGAACCGGGGTCGCTTCGGCGAGCTCGTGCACCGCACGTTCCCCGTCACTCGGCTTACCGAACACGTGAACCACCGCGATGTGTGCGACTCCGATGAACCCGACGAGGCCCGCGCCGATGACATGTAGGCGTCGTGCCGCTTCGACGTTCGTGTTGGACATGACCGACTCCTGTCGTCGAAAGTTGATATACGAAAACCTTAGTATCGAAACTGTGGTTTCGTATAGTGGTCAGCATGAATTCGCCCCAACCCGGCCGCCCCCGCGACGACAGGATCGACCACGCGGTCCCCGCTGCCGTTCGCGCACTTCTCGCCGAGGTCGGGTACGGACGATTCACCGTTGACCAGGTGGCGGCAAGGGCAGGAGTAGGCAAAGCAGCGATCTATCGTAGATTCGGGTCCAAGGCCGAGATGGTCTTCGCCTCCGCCGTCCACGACGTCGACACCGGTCCGGTAACCGACACCGGCCGACTCGAGAGCGATCTGCGCGCCCTGATCTGCCAAGTCCACGACATCATGGACACCCCGGCCGCCCGGGTCGCGTTACCTGCGCTGATCGAGGCACTCACCGCGGACGACACCCTCCGCGAGCGACTCACCGACACCTTCCTCGCCAGCGAACTCGCCGACGTACGAGAAATCTGCGAGCGTGCCCACGCACGGGGCGAACTGGCCGATCATGTCGACGTGGAATTGGCCCACCTCTTGATCACGGGCCCACTCATCGCCGCCCTGTTCGTCTTTCACCTCCCGGTCGGCGAGCAACTCCTCGATGAAATCGCCCATTCCGTCTATCTCACCCTCACCCCTACCTCCTGTGAGCGGTTAGCGAGTCCAGAGACTCGCTAACCGCTCACAGGGGATAGGGCGACGTGGGACCATGAGTCTATGGACGACCCTTGGGTCGTAGTCGAGACCGAGCATGGCCGCGCCAGGTTCGGTCCCGGCACCTCCGCCCGCATCGGCCGCGATCCGCACGTGGAAATCACCGTCGAGGATCCGGTGGTCTCGCGTGAACATGCCCGACTCGTGTGGGACGACGGCTGGCTTCTCGTCGATTCGGACAGCAAGAACGGTATCTACGCGGACGGCCGACGGCGCGAGAAGATCCCCGTCTCCGGCGAGGTTCGCGTGCGTCTCGGCAACGCCACCAGCGGACCGACGGTGCGCATCTCCATCGAGGACCCGGACGCGACACGCCTGGCCGGGGGCGGCCGATGGGACGAGTCGACCATCAGCGTCGGCACTCAACCGCCGACGCCCCACGAGTCCGTACCGGCCGGGGCCCGCACGATCGGCCGGTCACCCGACAACGACATCGTGATCAAGGACGTGTTGGCATCACGACATCACGCGATCGTGCACAGCGTGGCGGAGGGGCTCGAGATCGACGATCTGGGTAGCGCCAACGGAACGTTCCTCGGTAACACCCGAGTCTCACGCGCACAGCTGACCGAGGACGACGTCGTCACCATCGGCAACACAGATCTGATCGTGAAGGAAGGGCGACTCGTGGCCCGACACGCCGAGGCACCGGCTGCCGGCGGGCTTCGGGTTGACGGCGTGGGACTCACCATCGACGACGGACGGCGGCTACTCGAGGACGTCACGTTCGACGCCGGCCCTGGCAGCCTCACGGCCGTGATCGGCCCGTCCGGCGCAGGAAAGACAACCGTGGCCACCATCGTCTCCGGCACCGCAAGCCCGACGGACGGCGTTGTCGAATTCGAGGGACGCAGCGTGCACGCCGACTACTCGGTGCTGCGTTCCCGCATCGGCATGGTGCCCCAAGACGACGTCGTCCACAGGCAGCTGACCATCCGGCGGGCGCTGGGCTACGCCGCCGAGCTGAGGCTGCCTCCGGACACCACCCGAGCCGACCGCGAAGCGGTGATAGCCGGGGTACTCGACGAGTTGCAACTGACAGAGCACGCCGACACCCGCGTCGATCGGCTCTCCGGCGGGCAACGCAAACGCGCATCCGTTGCCCTCGAATTGCTCACCGGCCCTTCATTGCTCATTCTCGACGAGCCGACCTCCGGTCTCGACCCGGCACTCGATCGGCAGATCATGGCCACGCTGCGCCGCCTCGCCGACTCCGGTCGCGTCGTCGTCATCGTGACGCACTCACTGTCCTACCTCGAGATGTGCGATCAGGTCTTGCTGCTTGCGCCCGGCGGTAAGACGGCCTATGTCGGTCCACCCGATCGTGTCGGTGCCGCGCTCGGCAGCAGCGATTGGGCCGACATATTCGCCCGCGTCGCAGCCGACCCGGACGGCGTGTTCGCCGAGTACCGCGCCACCCGCCCGGACAGGGCTTCCGCACCACCGAGCCCGCCCGGCCCACTCGGCCGACCCGCCCGCACATCGCGTCGGAAACAGTTGAGCACCGTTGCGAGACGACAGGTTCGGTTGATCCGCGCCGACAGGGGCTACTTGATATTCCTGTCCCTTCTTCCGTTCGTGCTCGGCGGTTTGGCACTGCTCGTGCCCGGCGATACGGGTTTCGGACCCTCCGGGACCGACGTGTCCGGTGAGCTCACCCAGATTCTGGTGGTGCTGATTCTGGGCGCCGCGTTCATGGGCTGCTCCTTGACGATTCGTGACCTGGTCGGCGAGCGGATGGTCTATCACCGCGAGCGCGCCGCAGGTCTGCTCCCGTCTGCGTATCTGACGGCAAAAGTCGTCGTGTTCTGCGTCGCCGCGATCGTCCAGTCGGTGGTCATGGTGTCGATCGTCTTCGTGGGCAAGGGCTTCCCAGGTCGCGGCAGCTTCATACCGTCCGGCCCACTCGAGCTGGTCGTGGACATCGCCGTGACGACCTGCTCCTGTGTACTCGTCGGTTTGGCATTGTCGTCGGTGGCGCGCTCGAACGAGCAGGTGTTGCCGATGCTGGTGGTCACGATCATGGCCCAGTTGGTCATGTGCGGGGGGTTGATCACCATCACGGGACGTGCCGTTCTCGAACAGTTCGCGTGGCTTTTTCCCTCCAGATGGGGATTCGCGGCCGCAGCCTCGACCGTGGACCTGGTCACGAACTCCACCGGCACCGAGCCGGACACGCTCTGGCAACACACCGCATCCTGGTGGCTGCTCAGTACCGCCATGCTGCTGCTCATCAGTGCAGCGCTGGCTGCGTTCACCTACACCAGACTCCGGCTTCGTTCGCGAAGCCGCGGGCGGTGAGCGTCCCACCCCTGTGAGTGGTTAGCGAGTCCAGAGCCTCGCCAGCCACTCACAGGGGGAGTTCGCGGCCTGATCGATCAGCGTTCCCGCACCGATTCACAATCGAGTTGCACGGGAGTGGGAAGATGAACGCCGTGAGCACTCCGGAGCATTTTCACCGTCGTCAGCCGCAGCGTGCGTTGGAGCAGTCGAGCAAGCTCCAGAACGTGCTATACGAGATTCGTGGGCCGGTGCACGCGCATGCGGCCCGTCTCGAGGCTGAAGGGCATCGAATCCTCAAGCTCAACATCGGTAATCCCGCCCCGTTCGGCTTCGATGCGCCCGACGTGATCATGCGCGACATGATCGCCGCCCTGCCCTATGCGCAGGGGTATTCGGAGTCCAAGGGCATCTTCTCGGCCCGGCGTGCGATCGTGACGCGGTACGAGCTGGTTCCCGGCTTCCCCGAGCTGGACGTCGACGACATCTACCTGGGCAACGGCGTATCCGAGCTCATCACCATGACGATGCAGGCTCTGCTCGACAACGGCGACGAGGTCCTGATCCCGGCGCCCGACTACCCACTGTGGACGGCGATGACGAGCCTGTCCGGCGGCACCCCCGTCCACTACTTGTGCGACGAGGGAAACGACTGGAATCCCGACGTCGCGGACATCGAATCGAAGATCACCGACAAGACCAAGGCACTACTCGTCATCAATCCGAACAACCCGACGGGTGCCGTGTACTCGACCGAGGTTCTGCAGCGGTTGGTAGAGGTCGCACGCAAGCACCAGTTGTTGCTGTTGGCCGACGAGATCTACGACAAGATCCTCTACGACGACGTCAAACACACCTCTTTGGCAACGCTGGCCCCGGACCTGCTGTGCCTGACGTTCAACGGTCTGTCGAAGGCGTACCGCGTCGCCGGATACCGCGCAGGGTGGCTCGCCATCACAGGACCGAAGGAGCACGCGAAAGGGTTCCTCGAGGGAATCGACCTGCTTGCTTCCACTCGTTTGTGCCCGAACGTTCCCGGTCAACACGCGATCCAGGTGGCACTCGGCGGACACCAGAGCATCGAAGATCTGATCCTGCCCGGCGGCCGACTGCTCGAACAGCGCGACGTCGCGTGGGAGCGACTCAACATGATCCCGGGTGTGTCGTGCGTGAAGCCGCGCGGAGCCCTCTATGCGTTCCCCCGTCTCGATCCCGAGGTCTACGAGATCCACGACGACGAGAAGCTCGTTCAGGACCTCCTCTTGCAGGAGAAGATCCTCGTCGTGCAGGGGACCGGCTTCAATTGGCCCGATCACGACCACGTCCGTATCGTCACTCTGCCGTGGGCGCGCGACCTGGCGGTGGCGATCGAGAGGTTCGGTAACTTCCTCACGAGCTACAAGCAGTAGGATCGAGGCAGAAAGCGATACGAACGTCGCTTTGCTATCTCTTTTGGGGGAATGAACATGGCTACCGAGATCCGAGCCAGGTTCGGGCAGTACGTCTACAAGCGTCGGCGAATGCTCAACCTGACCCAGGACGAGGTGACTGCAGCCGGCGGCCCTTCGGATGCCGCGCAGACTCGGGCGGAGAACGGGACCGGGCCGGATCCGAGCATCGAGACTCTCCGGAAACTCGATGTCGCTCTGCGTTGGGTCCCCGGCAGCGCGGCTCGCACGCTCGAAGGTGGAACGCCCACCCCATTGGAAGGCGAAGACTCGGCGAAACCTGCCGCTGCACGGCCGCAGTTGGCGCTCGGCCCGACTCACATCCCTCTGGACCTCGAAACCATCGTCGAGATCCTCGGCCCCCATTCGAAGATCAACCGCCTCGCCGAAGCCAATCCGGGCGTGGCCGGACTGTCCGAGGCCGCCGAGGACTTGAACAGGGTGATCTCCAAGATCACCGGCAGCTATGTCACGCGTCTACTCGAGGTGAACGGTGGCCCGACCGGACCGCGGCAGCCGCTGGTCGAATTCGCCTTTGGTGAACTGCTGGACACCCCACCCGATTTCGCCGACCCTGTGGAGTACGAAGAGGCCAGGTACCGACGCTTCCTGTCCGGACGCCATCACGATCTCGATGACCAGACCTGCGCACGCTTCCATCAGCGTTGGCTGACGGCCGTCGCGAACACCACACCCGATACCGATGCGAGCACGGAGATCAGCGCATGAGCACGACCCCACTCTCCGTACGAGTCAACAGATTGTTCGCGCTGGCGCACGAGGACGGGGCACCCGGGCCCACCACCGCAGAAGTAGCGGAGTCGCTGTCGCAGGTCGTCGGTCGTCAGGTGAGCGCCGAATCCGTGCAGGCACTTCGCGACGGTGTCGACCCCTACGGTGAGCCCGAGATTCTTTCGGCCCTGGCTGCCTGTTTTCACGTCCCGGTGCAGTACCTGTCGGATTCCGACTATCACGACTACGACACCCTGATTCGCTTCAAGCTCGCCGTGCGAGAAGCGGGGGTCAACCATATGTCGATGCGCGGCGGACCGAGCGAACAGCAACTGTCGGTCGAAGCGATGGAAAGGATGATTCCCCTCCTTCAGAACCTTCCGAATCAGTTCGGAACCGACTCCCGGTAGGCGACCCACTCGCGAGCGATTCGGCCTGCCTGTGCCCAGTGGCCGGCGATGCGGGCGAGTTCGCCGACCTCATTGCGCAGATCCACGGAGTGCGACCTGATCTGTGAGGTGTCGGGTTGTGGCGACTCACCGGCTGCCCGAGCCATACACGACAGATGCAACCCGACCGCCACACTCAGATCTCGGTCTTCGCCGAGCGGGGGGACGCGACCGAACTGTGGGTACTCGTCGACGACCAACATCGAGTCACGTATCTCGACACACATGCGATGCAACGCCATCCGCGACGGGAGGGCGCCACGATCGGCCGGGCGCAGTTCGAGGACCACCCCCGGCACGGAATCGGTGAGCGTGCGCCACATCGGCGACAGCTGTCTGCGCAGTCGTGACGGTCGGTCGAGCTGGAACGTCTCCATCGCCGCGCGAATAGCGGGACGCACCGCCACCGAACACATGCCCACGAGAATGAACATCGTGGTCACTCCATTGATGGCGGTCCGGAACTCTGTGAACCCGTTGGTCACGCCCATCGCCGACATGACGGCCGCCACCGCCATCGACCCGGCGTCGAGTCCGGACACCACACCGATCCCGGTCAGCACCCCGAACATCCGTCGCTCGGACCGAACGGAGGTTCGGCGCAGACTCTTCGTCGCCACGAAGACGACGGTTGCGCAGACTGTGAGCGACGGGATGGCGTAGACCACGAAGTACCCGGCGTACTGCCAGCCACCCGACTCCTCGAGGCGTTGGCCGGCAGCGCGGGCAGGTGCACTCAGCATCAGCAATGCGATTCCGAGCAAAGCGCAGAAGGCCATCGATACGACGTGCACCCGCGGCCACTTCTTGTGCCCCAGCGCCCACGCCACAGCGAGACTGAAGAGAGAGGCGAAGGACAACATGATGATCGCGTTTCCGAAGTGACGCGCGGTACCGTAACCGAACGTTTCGTCGAGCGGCCGATGCACCCAGGACTTCGACATCAGAACCGTGATCGACGCCAGCACCAGAAAGACGTTCTGCCGGGTATTGACCACCCCGTGCCTGGTCCATACGAGCCTGAGAGCAGTGGTGCCCCACACCACGAACAGCAAGACGGCCATGACCGGCGGCGGGAGTGCTGTCATCCTCAGAAGCTTCCTAGGATGCGTGCAGCCCGTTCGTCGCCGTTGCCACCGCGCCTGTTCACGCGAGCCATGATGTGGGTCGCGAGAAGTTCGGCGTCGTATTCCTGCCGAGTGGAGTAATTGGATCTGCCCAACGCACTGACAATTTCCGAGGACCCCACGCTGGGAGTGAGGTCACGCAGCTGGGCAGGATCGAGAGTCGTGTCGCCGATCGGTGCGAGATCGTGATGGAGTTCCATATGGGCGATCTCGTGGCACACGATGTGCGTGGCGTGCGTGTCCGAGGTGTCCCCGGTGTAGACGATGACGTCGTCGGAGATTCTGGCCAGCCACATTCCGAAATGATTGCCGCGCAGGACACTGTGCGGAACCGGGACCAGCTGGATAGGCCGACCACGCCGTGCAGCCACCCCGGCCACTATCGCATCACGGGTCACTGCGGATGGAAGATTCATCCGTTCCAACGCTCGCGCGACGTCGTTTCCGCGAAATGGCCGCTTCACCGTTCACCTCCTGAACGGTGGCATTCTATGCCCTCTCGGGCGACGACGCCTGACGGGCTCGATCGTGAGTAGGCGCAGTCTCACCCAGCGAGACGGTGTGATCGCGCCCTACGTCACGACACGGGTGCGATTTCGCCCACCCGGTTGACGAATGCACACGATGTGTATGTAAATTGGTCCTCGGCACTTCGGTGCCACGAGCACCTGACGGCCCTCCCCCCCCCCTGTGGTCGTCAGGTTGGTGGCGGGGTCAACCCCCCCTGTACCCCGCCACCCAGCTCGGCCAATTTCGCCGGCGCGAAATCCACCCCTCGAGAACTTCGCAGCCGCCCCGTTTCATGCATCGAATCCCGCTGAGAGATCGATCCCCCTCCGAACCGATCTGAGCGAACATTCGAGCCCTGCCCGTTCGGACCTACTGGGGCTCTGCCGTGAAGCACTTTGTGGGCGCGTATCCGACGTTGCTCGGATATTTAAACACACTAGCGACATGTAAGCGACATAGGAACAATAGCCGTGTGCTCCGTTCACCAGTAGGTCCACTGGTGCCCGGTGGCAGTTCCAGGGTGACTACTCTGGCGTGGTGCCACACACGCATCACACACGAGACGTCCGCCGATGACCACGCACGGACATGGACATGGACACGGACACGGACACGGGGAGCCTGCACCCCTCGGCACGGCAGCCGCGACCGTTGTCGTCACCATCCTCGGAATCATCGCCGCGGCGGTCGCCGTGGGAGCGGTGATGTTGTGGCCTAGTACCGAGCAGATCCAGACCAAGCTCCCACTGAGCGGTGATGTGGTCACGGAATCCGGCACCGTGACTGCCCACGAGTTCGGGTCGTGTGGAAGCGTGTCGGCCGGGACCGCGTTCACGGGTAATCCGGTACCGCCGGAAACCGACGCCTATCAGTGCGAGCGCAGCATCGTCGACATCGAATCGGGCGAAGACGAGGGCATGCGCACCCTCCTCGAGATCATCCCGAACCCGGGCCAGCCGAGTCTCCACGTCGGAGACGACATTCGAATGCTTCGACAACCCGACATCAACGGCACGATCCAGTACTCCTTCGAGGACTACTCGCGCGGGCTGCCACTGGCACTGATCACCCTCGCCTTCGCGGCCGTCGTCATTGCGATCGCACGCTGGCGCGGACTTCGAGCGTTGATCGGCATCGTTGTCGCGTTCGCTGTTCTGGTGGTGTTCATGCTGCCCGCGCTTCTGGACGGTAAACCCGCGATACCCGTTGCACTGGTTGGTGGTTCGATCATCCTGTACGCGGTGTTGTATCTGGCTCACGGCGTCTCGCTTCGAACGAGTTCGGCACTGCTCGGGACGCTGGCGTCCATGATGTTGGCGGCCGTGTTGTCCTACGGCGCCATCGGTCTCACCAAGTTGACCGGCCTGTCCGAGGAACAGAACACCGATGTCCAGGCCTACATAGGCACGGTGAGCATCACCGGACTCTTGTTGGCGGGCTTCATCATCGGTTCACTAGGTGTCCTCAACGACGTGACGATCACCCAGGCCTCGTCTGCATTCGAACTAGCCGAGCTCGATCCGAACGCAAACCGCCGCAACATCTTCGCGTCCGCTATGCGCGTGGGCAGAGACCACATCGCCAGCACCGTGTACACCCTGGTTCTCGCGTATGCCGGTGGAGCGTTGCCCTTGCTGCTGTTGTTCAGTGTGTCGGGGCGCCCGATACAGGACGTACTGACGAGCGATGCCGTGGCGACGGAGATAACCCGATCGGCCGTGGGCGGCATCGCTCTGGCTCTGTCCGTTCCGTTGACCACGGGAATCGCTGTGCTTCTGGCTCGCCCGCTCGGAAGCGCGCCCACTACTCCTGCACGCAGGGGCGGTCGCCACTCACGCTGACCGTGTTCAACGGGGAAAGCGTGGCAACTCCGGCAATTGGAAGGGCGGCAGTTGCAGCGGTGGCAGCCCCGGGAACACCGGTCTCGGTGGAGGCGGAGGAGGCGGAGCCGGTTCGGGAATCTGCACGCTCTGCGGGGTCCGAGTCGGGGCAGGCGCCGCGTCGCTGACCTTCGGCGGCGCGGGCGGCGGAGGTGGCGGAGCAACCGAGGTGCTGCTCGGCGGGGTGGACATCGGTGGCGCGGGAACAGCTTCACCTGCCGTCTCCCCCGGCGTCATCGCACCACCGACGGCAACACCGATCCCGAGGATTCCCAGCACCGCGATACTCGCGGCGACGGTACCGATCTTGCGCTTGCGCGCGCGTGCCTCACCGTCGGAGCCGGTGCCCTCGATCAACGCTGCCCAGTCGGGCTCGGACTCGGTCGTACCCGACCCGCCGGGCGCCGACCCGACGTGATCGGAGGATTCCGAGCGCACCAGCATTCCGGCACCACGCGCGGACACCGTTTCCGGGTCGTCGGGGACAACGGTGGGCAGCGCGATCCACGACTCCATCACCGACCGAACCAACGGGATGTGCGCGCCACCTCCGACGAGGACGACCAGATCGGGCACGCGCCGGGAGCGTGCGATCACCTCCCGCGTGAGGCGGGCAGAAGATTCGACCGCAACGGTCACGAGCGAGTCGAACACCGAGCGGGACAGGAGAAGCAATCCGCTATCCCCAGGCACGCATACGGCACCGCCCCTCGAGAGCTGTTCTTTCGCGGCACGGCACTGCGCATCGAGCGCTCGTGACTCGGCTTCGGTACGTGGGGAACGCAACCGGCCGGCCGACACCTGGTTGTCCCGGATCAGCCTGTCGAACAGATCGCCGCCGACAGAATCCGTCCGCAGGGTCTCGAGGACGCCCCCGCTCGCCCGGTCGACAACGCTGATGGTGAGACCGGAACTACCCAGGTCGTAGATCAGTGGGACTTCGGCGGACCCCAGCACACCGGAGTCCTCGAGGGCGTGCAGCGTCGCCCGCACCTCTGGGACCAGTCGATAGTTTCGAAGCTGCTGGCGGGCCATCGCGGCGTGCACGGCGTCCGCCTGCTCCGCATCCCGGTACGCGACACCCGCATGGTGCACTCGCCCGGGATTCGCATCACCGGTAAGGACGACACCGATCGATTCGGCGGCCAACTCCTCCGGCCGACGACTGTCCACCGATTGCGACAGGACCGGGTTCAGATCACCCGAGTCCGGGCGGGCCAGGCGCACAGCGCTCGCCCCCACCGATACCCCGAGAACCGAACTCATGCGCCGCCTCACTCATCGTTTCATGGGTTCGATGTCGAAAATCCCCCACTCCGTGAACCGAGACTCTAACCGAAGCCTCCGACGAACATCCTCGCCGCAAACGATCTACCAGCACATCGGTGGCGCACGTCACCGTCGGCCCAGGCCTCGATAATCCCAACCGGCGTCACGCCACGACTGTGCGTCGAGGCAGTTGCGTCCGTCGACCATCACCCGTCGACCGACGACGGACTCGAGGTCGCCCGGTTCCAGGTTGGCGAATTCCTTCCACTCCGTGAGCAGCAGAATCGCATCCGCGTTCTCGCACGCCTCCGTGACCGAAGTGGCGTAATCGAGTGTGGGAAACAGTCGACGAGCGTTGTCCAGCGCCTTGGGGTCGTACACGCTGACCACGGCACCGTGGAGCTGCATCATGCCTGCGACGTTGAGGGCCGGTGAGTCACGCACGTCGTCCGATTCGGGTTTGAAGGCAGCACCCAGAACGGCGACGTTTGCACCGAGCAGTGATCCGCCGCAAGCTTGCGCGGCCAGTTCCACCATGCGAGTACGACGACGCATGTTGATGCTGTCCACCTCACGCAGGAAGTGCAGAGCCTGGTTGGCCCCCAGCTCACCGGCGCGAGCCATGAACGCGCGAATGTCCTTGGGAAGGCACCCACCCCCGAAGCCGAGTCCGGCATTGAGGAATCGGCGGCCGATTCGAGCGTCGTAGCCCAGGGCGTCGGCAAGCTGAGTGACATCGGCCCCCGTCGCTTCGCACACTTCGGATATCGCGTTGATGAAGGAGATCTTCGTGGCGAGGAAGGCATTGGCCGACACCTTCACCAACTCTGCCGTCGCGAGGTCCGTCACGAGAAACGGAACGTCGCTGTCGAGCAGGTCCGCATACAGTTCGCGAAGCCGAGATTCGGCGTTGCCGGGACGGTCACTGTCGACGCCGAGCACGAGTCGATCCGGGCGCAAAGTGTCCTCGACTGCGAATCCTTCGCGCAGGAACTCGGGATTCCAGACCACCTCGACGTCGTCGCCTGCGGGTGCCAGCCGGCGGACGCGAGCGCCCAGCTCGGTTGCGGTACCCACCGGGACGGTCGATTTCCCGACGATCACCGAAGGTCCGTCCAGCAGCGGCGCCAGGGTGTCGATCACGGAGTGCACGTGGCGAAGGTCTGCGGCGTACTCACCCTTCTTCTGTGGCGTCCCCACACCCACGAAGTGCAGGTCCGCGAAGGCAGCCGCCTCCTCGTACGACGTGGTGAACCGCAGTCGACCTGCATCGATGTTGCGGCGGAGCACGTCCGCGAGCCCAGGCTCGTAGAACGGCACTTCGCCCGAGGAGAGTTTCGCCACCTTGCCCGGGTCGATGTCGACGCCGAGCACGTCGTGACCGAGCTCGGCCATACAGGCCGCGTGGGTCGCCCCCAGGTACCCGGTTCCAAACACGGTGCAGCGCATACCACCTTGATAATCCCGGTAGGTGATCACCGCGGATACCTCATCGGTGTGTAGGACCAACAGCACGTGTACAACAGGTGAGGTGCCTGTTCGGCGCACGACTTTCGAGACCTTATGCTTTCGGTCATGCATGTTCTCTTCGTCTGCACCGAAAACGTCAGCCGCTCCGCAACGGCCGAACGCATCACCACTGCATTCGCCGAGGAAGTCGGCACGACCGAACTCGTTGCATCGAGTGCGGGAACGAAGGCCAAGGCTGGTCAGCCCATGGAGAAGACCGCGGCAGCAGTCTTGGAGGGCTTGGGCGGAGACCCGAGCGGTTTCAGCGCCCGCGGCCTGACCGCAGAGATCGCGGGCGAGGCAGATCTGGTCCTGACAATGACCGAGAGCGACCGTGACGAGGTCGTGAAGCTCGCTCCGAAGCAGTCGAAGAAGACGTTCACCCTGAAGGAAGCAGCACGCCTCGCCGAGGCTTCGGGTGCGACCACCGTGTCGGCTCTCGATGCTGCGCGCTCCAAGTTCACTACCTCGGACGGCCCCGAGGATGTAGCCGATCCTTCGGGTAAGGACGAAGACACTTACCTGTCGGTGGGTTCGGAGATCGCCGAACTGACGGGCGCCCTGACACGCTCGGTGCGTTCGTGACCGCTACCTGTTCGCCCAGAAATTAGAGTGGCCCCGCCAAACCGGGGGGGTGGGTTGGCGGGGCCAGCGCAACCAGCCGGGGGGGTTGGCTGGACGTGCGTTCCTCACAGTAGACCCAACCTCGCCGAGATGCACGCTTTTCACATGTTTAATTTCTGTAACGCTCGTCTGCACCGGGCCGGAACGCGCCGACACCAGCACTACCTGCGGCGATAGTCCGCTGATACCAACCGGTTTCGCTGTTTGCAGGCCACTCCCGAACTGAACCTCGTTCAAGTTCGATGACCTGATCTGCACGCGCCGCACCCGCCATGTCGTGGGTCGCCACGACCACCGTCGAACCCCGCGCGGACTCCTCCGCGATCACCTCGTCGATCACCGTTGCCGCTTCCGCATCGAGGCCCGTACTCGGTTCGTCGAGGAGGAGGAGATCACCTCGTTGCACGAGCGCCTGGGCGAGCAAGGCGCGTTGACACTGTCCGCCGGAGAGTGTCGACAACCTCCGGTGCCGGATAGCGGCCAACCCGAGTCGATCGATGGCCGAATCGATGCAACGCCGGTCGGATCGCGACACTCGACGAAACAGGCCGGCGCGCTCCCAGGCTCCCATCGCCACCACTTCCCGTACGGACAGCGGAAGGCGGGAACCCACGACACTTCGCTGCGGCACGTACGCCACCGACTTCGGCACTCCCTCGATCGAACCCGAAGCGAGGTCGACGACCCCAGCCAGCACTTGCAGAAGGGTCGACTTTCCGGAGCCGTTGTGTCCGACGAGCGCACTGACCGTTCCCGGCTCAAACCGTGCGTTCACGCCGCACAGCGCTGTGTTCACGCCATACCGAACGGTCAATTCGCTTGCGACAATCATCGTCAATTAGGTTAGCAGCGTGCAGTGGCTACTCGATCCGTTCACCGTGTCGTTCGTCCGCAGAGCCCTTCTGTCGGGCATGCTCGTGTCGATCCTGTGCGCCCTCGTCGGAACTTGGGTGGTCCTGCGCGGAATGGCTTTCATGAGCGATGCCGTATCCCACGGCATGCTCCCCGGTATCGCAGTTTCGTACCTGGTGGGCGCCAACCTCATGGTCGGGGCCGCCGTCAGCGCGATCGCCATGCTCGCCGGAATAGCTTGGGTATCAAAGGATTCGGAGCTGTCCGAGGACACTGGAATCGGCCTGCTGTTCGCCGGGATGCTTGCCCTCGGCGTGGTGATCGTGTCCAGATCGAGTTCGTTCGCCGTCGACCTCACCAGCTTCCTGTTCGGTGATGTCCTCTCGGCCACGGTCGGTGATCTGTGGATGCTCTTGGGAACGGTCGTTGTTGCGGCGGCGGTTTCCCTCGTGTGCTTCAGACCGTTTGTGGCCTTGGTCTTCGACGAACGAAAAGCGTTTACGCTCGGACTCCACCCACGTATCGCCCACGTCGCCCTCCTTGGTCTCGTTGTCCTCGCAGTGGTCGCATCGTTCCGAGTAGTGGGGACCTTGCTGGTGTTCGGGCTTCTGATCGCCCCCTCCGCCACGGCATATCTGCTCGGCCGCTCGATCATCGCAACCATGTCACTGGCCGTGCTGTTCGGGTGGTCGGCAACCTTCATCGGCCTTCTGACGTCGTGGTACGGCGACACTGCGGCGGGTGCCACGATCGCGGGTGTCGCGGTGGCGCAGTTCTTCGTAGTCGGCGCCGGGCGCGCAGCCCAGCGACGCCTCCGTTTACGATAACGATTATCGCTTCCTTCAACGGATGGAGATCTCGTGCGTCAGTCCATGCTCGTCCGCGGTGCTGTCGCGGCAGCGTCCGCCTCCCTGATACTCACCGCCTGTGGATCCGAACCGGACCAGCCCGAAGCGGGATCCGCTAGAGCAGGCAGCGACCTCGCCGCAGAGGCCGGCTCGACGGAGGTGGACGGACCCAGTCCGCGTCTGGTTCTCGCCGATGCCGATTCCGGCCGGGTCGACATCGTCGACCTCACGACGGAGGAGTCCCTCCACTCGTTCGAGTTCGAGGACGCCACGAGGCTCACCACCGTCAACGATCGGTACGTCTACGCCGTGAACGGAAAGGGCAACGTTGCCCACGTCCTCGAACCCGGTTCATGGACCATCGATCACGGCGATCACACGCACTCGTACACCAAGGATCCGACCGAGCTGGGGAAGCTCGAGGGTGTGAAACCGGCACACGTCATCACCGGCGATCGCAAGGTGACCACCTTCTTCGACGGTGAGGGCAAGGCGGAGGTGAACACGTTCGGCGAACTGTCGGACGGAAACGCGGACGCCGAATTCTCGATCGCGGCCGACGCACCACAACACGGAGTGGCGATACCCGTCGACGACCATTTCCTGGTCTCGCATTCCACAACCAACCCCGACGACACCCGTCCAGGGTCGTTCGAGCTGCGTGACGCACGAGGCGAGATCGTGAAGACCTTCGGCACTCCGTGCCCACGTATGCACGGCACCGCCGCGTTCGACAAGTATGCGGTCGCGGCGTGCGACGACGGGCTCTTCGTCGCTTCCACCGATGGCACGGAGTGGAGGTCGGAGAAGGTGCCCTACCCAGAGGGCATCACCCCGGAGTCACGGCCCACCACGTTCCGCGAACAGGATTCCGTTCCGGTTCTCGCCGCCACCGCAGGCCCTGCCGCGACCAACGACGGGATTCTGGCGTTCGATTCGGCAACACGCGGCTGGACCCACATTCGCACCCCGGATCGCGCTCTCGACGTGAATCTCTCGGGTGACGGCAAGACCGTGTTCGCCGTGCTCGCCGACGGCACGTTCCGTAGCTACGATGTCGCCACCGCGGCGGAGACAGCGTCCGCACAGGCCCTGAGCGAACCGTTCGATTGGAGCGACACGTCGCAGGCCAAGCCGTCCGTCCTCGTGTCCGGCAAGCGCGCCTACGTGAGCGACCCGGCCGGATCGCGGGTGCAGGAAATCGACTACCGCGACAACGCGCGCATCGCCCGCACGCTCGACGCAGGATTCACCGTCGGTTCGATGAGCGTGGTCGGCGAATGACCCGCACGGCGGCCGTCTTCTCGGTCCTGATCGGCCTGGTTCTTGCGGTCGCCGGCTGCTCCGTGGACATGAACGGAGACCGCCCGACCGTGGTCGTGACCACCAACATCCTGGGCGACATCACACAGAACATCGTCGGGGATGCCGCGGAGGTTCGAGTCCTGATGCCACGCAACGCCGATCCGCACTCGTTCGAAGTCTCCGCTGCAGAGTCAGCCCGAATCGCGTCGGCAGACCTTGTGATCTCGAATGGCCTCGGCCTCGAGGAGGGCATCGCGAAAACAGTCGATGCCGCACGCTCCGAGGACGTTCCGGTTCTCGAGGTAGCGCCTGCGGTCAACCCGATCGCCTTCGACGCCGGCGCCGGTGCAGGTACACCCGACCCACATTTCTGGACGGACCCGGACCGGGTCGCCGACGCGGTAGGGCTGATTCGCGACGCCGTCGTCGAGCACGTGGACGGCGTGGAAGCGTCCGTAATCGATGAACGCGCGCAGAGATATGGCGGCCGGATATCCGAGCTCACCTCGACGATGACGGCACGTTTCCAATCCATCCCCGAACCGCAACGCATTCTGATCACCAATCATCACGTGTTCGGCTATCTCGCACAACGATTCGACTTCGACGTGATCGGGGCCGTGGTTCCGAGCGGTACGACTCTGGCGTCGCCCAGTTCTGCAGATCTGGCAGATCTGTCCACCGCGGTGCGGAACTCGGGTGTCCGGGCGATATTCGTCGACTCGTCACAACCTTCGAAGCTGGCCGAAGCACTGGCGAAGGAGTCCGGGACGGACGTCGAGGTGGTCGCGCTGTTCACCGAGTCGCTGGGGGAAGACGGATCAGGGGCAGCCACCTACCTGGAGATGATGACATCCAACACCAACCGCATCACCAAGGCCCTGCAATGAGGCCCTACATGCGATAATGCGCATTATTGGCTTTGACAACCCTTTGCAACACGAGTTGTCTTCCACTCGTGAAGACACGAAATCGAACCCGCATCCCAACCGTCGCAGTCGCGCTCGGCGCGTCGGCTGCGCTCCTCGTCGGCTGCTCCTCGGACAATTCCTCCACTGACACGCAGTCCGCCGCTCCCGCCGGTCCACGACTCACCGTCAGTTACGACGGTGGCGTCATGGTCCTCGACGCCGACACACTGGATGTCGTCGACACCGTCGATGACATCGATGGATTCGTCCGCCTGAATCCTGCAGGTGACGGCAGGCACGTCCTGGTCAGCACCGGCAACGAGTTCACGGCCCTCGACACAGCTGAGCCGGCACTGACCGACGTCAGCTTCCCCGCCGAGAAGCCGGGCCACGTGGTCCGTCACGACGGAAAGACAGTGCTGTTCGACGACGGCACCGGCAAGGTGAGCATCTTCGATCCCATCACTCTGAGCGACGGGCAGCCCGAAACCCACGAGCACACCACTGCCGAGCCGCACCACGGTGTTGCGGTGGAACTCTCCGACGGAACTCTGGTCACCACGCTCGGCAACGAGGACGAGCGGCAGGGCATCGTCGTACTCGACGAGCATGGCCACGAAACTGCTCGCAGCGAGGAGTGCCCGGGCGTGCACGGTGAAGCCGTCGCGGCCAACGAGGCGGTGTCGTTCGGTTGTGAGAACGGAGCCCTCGTCGTCAAGGACGGCGCCATCACGAAGATCGCGTCACCGGACCCGTACGGACGGATCGGCACGCAGGTCGGCACCGAGGACTCTCCCATCCTGCTCGGCGACTACAAGACGGACCCCGAGGCTGAGCTCGAGCGGCCAGAACGAGTGTCGCTCATCGACACGGCGACCAACCAGATGTCTCTCGTCGAGCTCGGCGCCAGCTACAGCTTCCGGTCGCTCGGCCGTGGACCGAACGGCGAAGCTCTCGTGCTCGGCACAGACGGCGCCCTACACGTCATCGACCCGAACACCAAGGCGGTCACCGCAACGATTCCGGTCGTCGAGCCGTGGACGGAGCCTGAAAAGTGGCAGGACCCCCGCCCCACCCTGTTCGTGCAGGGCGGTACCGCCTACGTCACCGACCCGGCGACCAAGAAGATCAATTCCGTCGACCTCGCGTCGGGGAAGGTGAAGGCCGAAGCTGAACTTCCGGAGACTCCCAACGAGCTCACCGGGGTCACCGGCTAGCAACGGGCGCATGCGGTTCGGTTGTCGAGTGTTGTCATCCCTCCACAACCGAACCGCAGGTTCCTGGGAACGGTCACAACACGCGGTGGCTCATCCGCCACGGATTCAGGGTGTTCGGTTGTAGCGTCAGAGGAGTGATGGGACTCCCCGGCAACATCTCGGCGTGTCTGTTCGACCTCGACGGTGTGCTGACCGGCACCGCGGTACTGCACAGGAAGGCGTGGAAACAGACGTTCGACGATTTTCTGCGCCGTCGTGACGGCGAGGGTTTCGCGCCGTTCACCGACGAGGACTACCTGGACTACGTGGACGGCAGACCCCGAGCGGACGGCGTGCGCGCCTTCCTTCGGTCCCGCAAGATCGCGCTTCCGGACGGCTCGGCGGACGACCCGCCATCCGACGACACCGTCAACGGCGTGGGTAACCGCAAGAACGAGCTGCTGCTGAAGGTCATCGAGAAGGAAGGGGTAAGTCCCTATCCGGGCTCGGTGAAGTACATCCAAGCCGCGTACGAGCACGGACTGAAGATCGCCGTGGTCACCTCGTCCGCCAACGGCAAGTCGGTCCTCGATGCCGCCGACCTCAGCCGATACGTCCACATCCGCATCGACGGCGTCGTCATCACCGACCGGGGTCTACGCGGGAAACCCGCACCCGACTCCTTCCTGGCGGGCGCCGAGGCGCTCGCGGTACCACCGGAGGACGCGGCCGTATTCGAGGATGCGCTGTCCGGGGTCGAAGCCGGTCGCGCGGGCAAGTTCGGCTACGTGGTGGGCGTCGACCGCGTGAACCACGGCGATGCCCTGCGCGAACATGGCGCCGACATCGTCGTCACCGATCTGGCCGACCTGCTGAGCGGGACTTACGAAGCCGGTGTGCATGGACGCTGAGGGCTACGAGATATCACCGTGGGAACTACGCTGGCGCGGCCTGGACCTCGAGGCCCTGCACCGAACGGAATCGACGTTCGCACTCTCCAACGGACACATCGGTATCCGCGGAAGCTTCGAGGAAGGTGAGCCACGTGGGCTCGCCGGCACCTACCTCAACGGCTTCTACGAGCAGCGCGAACTCCCCTACGCCGAAGCCGGCTACGGGTACCCGGAAGACGGGCAGACCGTCGTCAGTGTCACCGACGGCAACATCATCAGGCTGCTCATCGAGGACGAACCCCTCGATATGCGTTACGGCGACGCCCCTCACCACGAGCGGGTCCTCGACTTCCGATCCGGAACGCTGCGCCGCACCACCGAATGGGTCTCCCCCACCGGCAGAAGGGTGCGAATCCGGTCCGAGCGACTGGTGTCGTTCTCGTCGCGCGCCGTCGCCGCCATCCGATACGAGGTCGAACCGCTCGACGGCGAACTCGAACTCGTCCTCCAATCCGACCTGTTGGCGAACGAGCCGCTGCCGACCAAGTCGGACGACCCACGGGTCGCCGCCGCGCTCGACAACCCGCTGGTTGCGGACTTCGCCGCTGCCAGCGGCTATCGCGCTGTGCTCGCCCATCACACCCGCTCGTCTAACCTCTACGTGGCCGCCGGGATGGACCACGAGATCGACTTGCCGGCCGATGCCCGCTGCAGCATCGACACCGAGAAGGATCTGGCCAGACTGACCGTCGCCGTCGACGTTCCGGCAGGCAAGACGTTGCGCGTCACCAAGTACCTGGCTTACGGGTGGTCGGCTCGACGATCGGTGCCGGCGTTGCGCGCCCAGGTCGACGGAGCGCTCGCCGGAGCGATGGAAACCGGGTGGGAAGCCTTGCTCCAACGGCAGCGCGAGTACCTGGACAATTTCTGGGCCGCCGCCGACGTCGAGATCGAAGGAGACGCCGAACTCCAGCAAGCAGTCCGCTTCGGTCTATTCCACGTGCTGCAGGCCGGCGCCCGTGGTGAATCACGAGCCATTCCCGCCAAAGGCCTGACCGGACCCGGATACGACGGGCACGCGTTCTGGGACACCGAGACATACGTATTGCCCGTCCTCACCTACACCATGCCGGACGCCGCCCGCGACGCGTTGCGCTGGCGGCATTCGACACTGGACACCGCGAAGGATCGCGCGCGACAGCTCGGACAGACAGGTGCCGCATTTCCCTGGCGTTCCATCAACGGTCAGGAATGTTCGGGCTACTGGCCGGCCGGCACGGCAGCATTTCACGTCAACGCGGACGTCGCAGCGGCGACGGCACGCTATCTGGCCGCCACCGAAGACACCGAGTTCGAGACCGAATGCGGGCTCGAACTACTCGTCGAGACGGCCAGACTGTGGTGCTCGCTCGGCCACCACAATTCTCAGGGTGAATTTCGAATCGACGGAGTAACCGGGCCCGACGAGTACACCGCCATCGCCGACAACAACGTGTTCACCAATCTGATGGCCCAGCAGAATCTGGTGGACGCCGCCACCGTCTGCACGAAGCACCCCGACCTCGCACGCGACCTCGGGGTCGACGACGAGGAGACCGCCCTGTGGCGGGACGCCGCCGAACACATGCGGATCCCGTTCGACGATGGATTGGGCGTGCACCAGCAGTCGGACGGATTCACCCATCACGCCGACTGGGACTTCGCGGGTACACCAGCGGGCACGTATCCGCTCCTTCTCAACTACCCGTACTTCGACCTGTACCGCAAGAGAGTGGTCAAGCAAGCCGACCTCGTCATGGCGCTCTATCTGCGTGGGGACGCCTTCACCGACGAACAGAAGCTCGCAGACTTCCTGTACTACGAGGCGATCACCGTCCGCGATTCGTCACTGTCCGCGTGTATTCAATCCATCGTGGCCGCGGAGATCGGAGACCTGCAACTCGCCTACGACTACCTTTCCGAAGCCGCCCTCACCGATTTGCACGACCTGCACTCGAACGTCTCCAACGGTCTGCACGTCGCATCGCTGGCCGGGTCCTGGCTGGGATGCGTCGCGGGATTCGGTGGAATGCGCGACCACGGCGGAAACATCAGTTTCGCGCCGCGGATCCCCGAACAATTGAACCGATTGGCATTTCACATGCTCGTTCGAGGAAGTTGCATCGGGGTCGAGATTCATCAGCACACCGCGTCCTACACCCTGGTGCGCGGTGAGCCGATCCTGTTGTCTCATCACGGCGAGCCGTTCACTCTCGGTACCACCCCGGTGACGCACGAGATCCCCCCATTGCCGGATATCCCCGAGGTGCGCCAACCACACGGCCGCGAGCCCGCCCGGCGCGGTTGAGGTTCACGCTCCCACCGACTGGCGACGAGGGCGCACCGGAGCGGTGAGATCCCAGATCGCGGCGGACTCATGAATCCCGATGCACGGAGTGCCGAGTTCTCGTGCCCGTTGCAGGGCGGCTGCTTCGATCGGTGAGCACATCCCGTCCAGGACGTCTTCGCTCGCGATGACGCACAGCACCTCGCCGTGATTCCGGCGGACAGGAAGAATGCCCTCGGACTGCAGCCAACCCTTCACCATGGCCCAACGGGTGGCCTCGGCACTGGTCCCGGGTGCGCCGAGGAACAACACCCGACGGGGAGTGCGATTGCGCGCAATTCTGATGTCCGAAACGTTCTGCATGTCGAAAACCTCTGTCCGAGTGTATTTCTACGAACAATCGTTGATGTTGTTCGCGGTATGCATTCACTATCGAGCATCACCCGCCGCACGCATTCCCCCATCGGCATCACGTTCGGGACCACACCGCCGTCCCCCGATCGGGGGACACGCCCCCCATTACCGATTTACATTCGCTGAAAATGTGTCCCGCGCAAGCATTTTCGCCTTCAATCAGTTTCACGATGCTGAAGTCTTGACTGGACGTTTGTCTAGTGGCAGGGCACGAACAGGCGTAGTACTAATTGAGACCGACACCCTGTTCGTTTCCCTTCCGATACCTTCGCGCAACACCGCACGGAGGTCGTAGATCAGGTCGTCGCCCCATACCGACCGACCGCCGCCGCGCGCATCCGGGGGGATGCGTGAACGCCGGAGAGGATTCGCACATGCTGATGCCGATGTCCCCACTCGACTCGATGTTTCTCCTCGGCGACGCACCCGAGCATCCTCTGCACGTCGGTGGAATCCAGATCTTCCAACCTCCCGAAGGTGCCGATGCCCGCGACGTCCGGGACCTCCTCGACTCACACATCGAGGACGAGCCGGGCAACGTGTCCGAGAGGTTCGCGAAACGTCCGCGACGAACCCTGATGACCCTCGGCCAGTGGGCGTGGGACACCGACTCCGCTGTCGACCTGGACCATCACTTTCACAAGAACGCCCTCCCGACACCTGGCGGAGATCGAGAACTGACGAACCTGTGCGCACACCTGCACAGCACCCCTCTCGACCGCACCCGCCCACTGTGGGAAATGCACTTCATCGAGGGGCTCCGCGACGGACGGTTCGCGATCTACACGAAAGTCCACCACTCGATCATGGACGGGGTGACCGCCATGAAGGTGCTGCGCCGCTCGCTGAGCGAGAACTCCGAGCAACGGGGCATGTCGGCGCCGTGGCAGAACCACCCGAAGGCGGAAACCAACGCCGAACAGCGCGGTATCCGCGTGGTCGATCTCCCCGGCGCTGCCGTACGCACCGGGCGTAGCCTCCTCGGCGAGGTCGCCGGAACGGTTCCGGCACTCGCCACCACCGTGTCACGCGCGGTACAGGACCGCGGCGGCGCCATGTCGCTGTCCGCGCCCCGCACCATGTTCAACGTCCAGGTCTCACGTGCGCGGGACTACTCGGCGCGAGCACTGCCGCTGGAGCAACTTCGTCTCGTCGCGAAGTACGCCGACGCCACCATCAACGACGTCGTACTTGCCATGTCCTCGGGAGCGCTGCGGTCCTACCTCTCCGACCAGTCGGCACTGCCTGACGAACCATTGGTCGCAATGGTGCCGGTGTCTCTCCACGACCGAACAGGGACCGAGGAAGGAAATGCCGTCGGGGTCCTGATGTGCAACCTCGGCACTCACCTCTCCGATCCGATCGAGCGGTTGAGCACCATTCGGACGTGCATGAACGACGGCAAGACTTCCTTGCGTGCTATGAGCCCCACCCAGGTGCTGACCATGAGCGGTTTGGGCGCGGCCCCCGCGGGTGCGAACATGTTCTTCGGACGTAACCCGCTGCCGAGGCCCCCGTTCAATCTGGTGATTTCCAACATCGCGGGGCCCAGCGCTCCCCAGTACTGGAACGGCGCGCACCTCGATGCCCTGTACCCGCTTTCCGTGCCGATGCATGGCCAAGCCATGAACATCACCTGCACCAGCAGTGACGACACGATCTCGTTCGGCGTCACCGCCTGCCGAAAGTCGGTTCCGGACCTGCAGTCGTTCCCAGGACGCTTGAGTGCCGAATTGGCAGCTCTGGAGAACGCATTCGGAATCTGAGAAACGTGACATTGAACACAGTCGAATTTTCGGTTCCGCGTACCGTGGACGTCCGAGCCTGACTCCGCGATCGCCAATTGCGCTGGTAGACAGGCCGCACTCACGCGGTTCGCTGATCGATAGCCAATTGAAACTCCAAACAGTTTCCCGCACACGAGCATTCGAACACTGGTCAGGTTCGTGTCCAGCTGCAAGATTTCGATCCGCACACCGTGCACCACACCGGAGGGAGCAAGAACCATGTCCGACACCGCACTCGACAAGTCGCTGCGCGAGGCGATCGACCTCACCAACGAGAAGTTCGCCGCCATCAGGAACTTCTTCTACGCAATCCTGGGCCTGGAGAAGTCCAGGAACGTCTAGGACGCACATCCGCACACGGCACAAGCCCCTGGCCTCAGGCCGGGGGCTTGTGCCGTTTCCGCTCGAAACCGTCTCGCCCCTCTGAATAACTACTCACAAGTAGCAATAAAACCTACCAGCGAGTAGTGCCGGAACGGTACCTTCGTCCACATATGTGACGTTGAATCATTTTGTGCAGGTACACAATTCAGAGGCACAATCTCTAGGTGTTGACAACATGACAAGTGTGAAAAAATACTGCATGCTTGCATACGAGCAATAGCTCGCAAGGGAACCGAAATCAGGGTGGGAAGTCGACAGTTCCGATCCGGTACAGATCGACAATCGGTAACTTTCCTTGCGATCGGCGCGACATACGTCGTGCCGCCGTGCATTCGTCTCCAGACGACGTGCGCGGTCGATCTGATCAACTAGTCGGTTGCGGTCGGTGTGTACGCGTGCGTGCGTGCACGTCCGCCGGAGTAAACAACGAGAAACGGTGGCAGTGGATGTTCAAGCGGATTGCAGTGGTCAATCGTGGCGAGTCGGCGGTCCGGCTCATTCGTGCGGTACGCGAGCTCAATGCCGAGCACGACCACGACATCACGACGATCGCTCTCCACACCGAGGCCGAGCGGCGCGCGATGTTCGTACGGCAGGCCGACGACACGGTATGTCTGCGTGAGACCGCCGGCAACCCCTACCTGGACCACGCAGAACTCGAGCGCGCCCTGATCGAGTCGAGGGCCGACGCCGTGTGGGTGGGCTGGGGCTTCGTGGCCGAGGACCCCGCGTTCGCCGAATTGGTGACGAAACTGGGCATCACGTTCATCGGTCCTTCTGCGGATGCGATGCGTCTGCTCGGTGACAAGGTCGAGGCGAAGCTGCTGGCCGAGAAGGTCGGAGTGCCGGTGGCGCCGTGGAGCGGCGGCCCTGTCGACACTCGCTCCGATGCGCGTCGGCACGCACACGCCATTGGCTACCCCCTGATCATCAAGGCACGCAGCGGTGGCGGTGGCCGTGGTATCCGCAAGGTGTGGACGGAGGACGAACTCGAGCTCGCCCTCGAACGCACCCAGGGTGAGGCGCTGCGCTCGTTCGGCGACCCGGTGGTCTTCCTCGAACGTCTCGTCACCGATGCCCGCCACGTGGAGGTTCAGGTCATCGCGGACGCGCACGGCAACGTGTGGGCGCCGGGTGTGCGTGACTGCTCCATTCAGCGCAAGAACCAGAAGGTCATCGAGGAGTCCAGCTCCCCCCTGCTCAGCCAGGAGCAGTCCGATCACCTGCGCTCGGTGTCCGCTGATCTGGTGCGTGCTGCCGGGTACTGCGGTGCGGCCACTGTCGAGTACCTGTACCAGCCCGAGCAGAAGATCTTCACGTTCCTCGAGGTCAATACCCGCCTGCAGGTCGAGCACCCCATCACCGAGGCGACCACGGGTCTGGACCTGGTGAAGCTGCAGATTCAGGTTGCCGGCGGCGACCCTCTGGTCGGCGAGTGCCCATCGGAGTTCGGACATGCCGTCGAGGCGCGCCTGAACGCCGAGGACGCCGACAACGGGTTCGCCCCGGCACCCGGCACGGTGCAGCTGCTCAAGTTCCCGCTCGGCTCCGGCATCCGCGTCGACACCGGCATCGCCTCCGGCGACGTTATCCCGCCCGACTACGACTCCATGGTCGCCAAGATCATCGCGTGGGGGCGCGACCGCTCGGAGGCGCTGGCACGGCTGCGCAACGCCCTGCGCGAGACCACCGTCGTTCTCGACGGCGGCACCACCACCAAGTCCTTCCTCCTCGACCTTCTCGACCGCGACGAGGTCATTTCGGCCAGCGCCGACACCGGGTGGCTCGATCGTTCCGGCGCCGGTGAGCCCACGGCGCCAAGCAAGGTCGCCGACGTCGCTCTGATCGCAGGCGCCATCGAGGTCTACGACTCCGAGGAGGCACTCGAACGCACATCGTTCCTCTCCTCCGCCCGCGGTGGCCGCCCACGGGCCAACCACACCATCGGCAGGAAGGTCGAGCTCAGCTACCAGGGCCAGGCGTACAAGCTGAAGGTCGGCCAGATCGGTCCGCACCACTACCTCGTCGACGGCGACAGCGGAGCCGTGGAGGTCGAACTCGACCGGCTCGGCGACTTCGAGGCACGACTGACGATCGGCGGCCGCCGCCACCAGATCGTCACCGTCGCCGGCCCCACCGGGTACCTGGTGGAGGTCGACGGCGTCAGCCATCAGGTCAGCCAGGACGAAGCAGGCGTGGTCCGCGCCTCGGCACCTGCCGTGGTCGTTGCGGTGCCCGTGGCCGTCGGTGACGAGGTCGAGGCCGGCGCCACCCTGGTCGTCCTCGAGTCCATGAAGATGGAAACGGCGATCCGCGCACCCTATGCGGGCACGGTTCGCGAGATCCTCGGCACGGTCAACGCACAGGTGGACGCCGGTGCCGCTTTGCTGCGGGTCGACCAGATCACCGAGGAGACGACCACCTCACACATCCCTCGCGTCGAATTCGATCTCCCGGTCCCGGTCGCGAGCCCGGACGCACTCGGCGACGCACTCGCCCGGTTGCGTTCGCTCGGCGCGATGATGACCGGATACGACGTCAGCGCCGATCGCGCCAGCGCGCTGCTGGCCGAGTACGACGCCCTGTGCGACGAACTGCCCGCGAACGACCGCACGCTCGTGCAGGCCGAATTGTCACTGCTCAACACGTTCGCAGACGTGTGCGAGCTCTCGCGTAACCGTCCGGCACCCGAAGAGGAACGTTCACCCGAAGGTGTTCACAGCCCGCGTGAGCACTTCCACACGTACCTGCATTCGCTCGATGCCGAACGCGAGGGGCTCCCGGAAGCGTTCCGTACCAAGCTCTCTCAGGCACTCACTCATTACGAGGTGACCGAACTGGAGCGCACCGCGGAGGTCGAGGAAGCGGTCTACCGACTGTTTCTCGCTCAGCAGCGCATGGACAACCAGATCCCCGTCGTCGCGTCACTGCTCGAGCGGTGGCTCACCAAGAGCACCACCCCCGACGGGGCACAAGACATCTCGGACGTCCTCGATCGCCTCATTCTCGCGACCCAGGTCCGCTACCCGCTGATCGGTGACGTCGCCCGCAACCTGCGATACCGCTTCTTCGAGGAGCCGCACATCCGGGATGCTCGTCAGAAGGTTTACGACCGAGTGCGCGGAAGCCTCGCCTACCTGTCCGAAGAACCCGACGCCGCCGACTACGTCGAACGCGTCGAGGCCCTTGCTGCCGTGCCCGAGCCACTCAATGCGCTTCTGGCACAGCGCATCGCCAAGGGCGGTTCGGATCTGTGTGCACTGCTCGAGGCAACCACGCGCCGTTACTACCGAATCCGTACCCTGCTGGACGTCAAGACATTCGAGCAGGACGGAAAACCCTTCGTCACCGGCAATTTCGAATTGCGGGGCGAGCAGCTCCACCTCGTGTCGACAATCAGCGATTTCGACACACTCGACACCACGCTCACCGGCATCGCGAGCCTCACCCCGGACACCGCGCCCGCGCTCACGCTGGTCGCGGATCTGTACCTCTCGTGGCCGGACGCGCCTGCCGACGCCGACGACATGTCGGCCGCACTGCTGACGAAGATCGCTGCCGGACAGCAGATCTCCGCAAATCGCCGCTTCACCGTGACCGTGCTGGGCGTGTCCGAATCGGGAGAACATCAGTTCACGTTCCGGCCCGGACCGTCCGGCCTCCAAGAGGACCTGTCCATCAGGGACATGCACCCCCTCACCGGGCAGCGCCTCGACCTGTGGCGGTTCAAGAATTTCACCGGGACGAGACTGCCCGCAGCTCCCGACACCTACCTCTACCGCCTCGTCGGCAAGGACAACCCGGACGACGAGCGCCTCATCGCACTCGCCGAGATCCGCGACCTCAGCCCCCAATACGACGAGTCCGGTGACATCGTCGCCATGCCGGCGATCGAGCGCACCCTCGCGGCCTGCCTCGACGGAATTCGCCGGGAACAGGCACTTCGCGGCAACAGCCGCCGTCTCGACGCGAACCGTGTGGTGCTCTACGCCTGGCCCGTGCTCGACATTCCGGCCGACCAGATCGAGATCGTCGCACACAACGCCGCCCGACTCACCCTCGGCGCCGGTCTCGAGCAGATCATCATCATGGGCCGATTCCGCGAGACCCCGGACAGCGATCCGCGCGAGGTCGCGATGCGGTTCACCTACCGCTCGGGCGCTGGAGTGGTCGTCGACATCACCGACCCGCCCACCGAACCCATGCAACCGTTGGACGAGTACACCCAGAAGGTCAAGCGTTCCCGCGCCCGTGGAACCGTGTACCCGTACGAGTTGATCCCCCAGCTCACGGGTCGGGGTGGCACATTCGAGGAGTATGACTTCGACGCGCTGGGAACCCTGGTTCCGGTCGAACGTCCGTACGGGAAGAACAAGGCAGGCATCGTCGTCGGCCTGGTGACCACGCCTACCGAGCGTTACCCGGAGGGCATGAAACGTGTTGCCCTGTTCGGTGATCCGACGAAGGCTCTCGGGACCGTCGCCGAAGCCGAATGCTCACGCATCGTCGCCGCTATCGACCTGGCCGAGAAGCTCGGCGCTCCGGTCGAATGGTTTGCCCTCTCGTCCGGCGCCACCATCTCGATGGACAGTGGCACCGAGAACATGGACTGGGTCTCGCGTGCGCTTCGCCGCATCGTGACGTTCACGCAGAACGGTGGCGAGATCAACGTCGTCGTCGCGGGTATCAACGTCGGGGCGCAGCCGTACTGGAACGCCGAGGCCACCATGCTCACGCACACCAAGGGCATCCTCGTGATGACCCCGGACAGCGCCATGGTCCTCACCGGCAAGCAGTCACTCGACTACTCCGGCGGTGTGTCCGCCGAAGACAACTTCGGTATCGGTGGCTACGACCGCGTAATGGGGCCGAACGGCCAGGCCCAGTACTGGGCACCGAATCTCACTGCCGCATGCGGGATTCTGTTCGCACACTACGAGCACGCCTACCTCGCCCCCGGTGAGCGGTTCCCACGCAAGGCCGAGACCACCGACCCCATCGAACGTGACGTGCGTTCCTACCCGCACGTGCACCCCTCTAGCGACTTCACCACCGTCGGCGACATCTTCTCGGCGGAGACGAACCCGGAACGCAAGAAGCCGTTCGACATTCGCACCGTCATGCGCTCGGTGGTCGACCAGGACCACGGCGTACTCGAGCGGTGGGCCGACATGGCCGGCGCCGACACATCGGTGGTGTTCGACGCCCACCTCGACGGCAACCCCGTCACTGTGATCGGCATCGAATCGCGGGCCATCCCCCGCAAGGGACGATTCCCTACGGACGGACCGGACCAGTGGACGTCGGGCACCCTGTTCCCGCACTCGTCGAAGAAGACGGCACGCGCCATCAACGCGGCGAGCGGCAACCGGCCCGTCGTCGTGCTGGCCAACCTTTCCGGATTCGACGGCTCACCCGAGTCGCTGCGCAACATCCAGCTCGAGTACGGCGCCGAAATCGGTAGGGCCATAGTCAACTTCGACGGTCCGATCGTGTTCTGCGTGGTGTCCCGCTACCACGGCGGTGCGTTCGTGGTGTTCTCCGGTGCGCTCAACGACAACATGGAAGTCCTTGCTGTGGAGGGCTCCTTCGCGTCCGTCCTCGGTGGTGCTCCCGCTGCTGCCGTCGTGTTCACCCGCGAGGTCAACGCCCGCACCAAGGCCGACCCCACGGTCAAGGAACTCGAGGTCGCTCTCGCCGCAGCCGGCGACGAGAGCGAACAGGCTCGCCTTGGTGTAGAACTCCAGGAACAGCGGGTCGCTGCGCGCTCCGCCAAACTCGGCGAAGTGGCCAAGGAGTTCGAGGCCATCCACAACATCGAGCGGGCACGTGAGGTCGGTTCGGTCCACCACATCGTCCCCGCTGCAGAGCTGCGGCCGGGCATCGCGGCAGCGGTCGCGCGTGGGATGAGCCGCACGCTCGAACAGAACTGATCAGAACGAGTCGAAGAAGGCGACCACGTCGTCCGGACGGAAATGATCGTCCGACACGTGGTCGCCCGAGACCTCGGTGAAGTACACCTGAGCCTTCGCGTCGCGAACAGCATCCATCCACGGCCCTGTCACAGCGGCAACGTTCGCGATGGGGTCGTCCGGTGAGGCGAACACCATCAGGTGGACCCCCTCGTATGCGGCCGGGTCATGACGCGTCACGTCCCACTCGCGGGTCCTGGCACTCAGATCGGTGCCGTCCGGATTCACGCCGAAGGCGCCGATCAGCGAGGCCCTGGCCTCGTCGTTGCGGTCCCACACTGCCTGCATGGACAGGGACGGTGCGATGAACACGACAGCGTCCACCGCGAGCTCGCGCAGACGCACCATGTTCGCAGCAGTGGTGCCGCCCATGGATTCACCAATCACGAACCGGCGCTTGACCGGCCACTGTTCTGCGATCCAATCGTCGAGGGCACCCAGATCATCCTGCGCGAGACGGTTCCCCCATTGATCACCGTGCAACTGCGGACACGCCACCGCGTAACCGGCGGCGAGTAGGGCATCCCGCAGATGATGGCGTTCGTCGATCACCTCGTACGTTCCGGTACGGCCGTGCAGGTAGTGGACAAGTTCGATCGGCTGACCCTTGTTCACTGTGTTCGGGACATACAACAACACAGCGTCGCCCGATTTGGGCACCGTCACGAACTGCTCGACCACGCCGACAGCCTAGACCCCGTATGGATGAGTCTCAGTGCACACAAGTTGCCTTTTGCGACGGGAACCCGGTCGTTATGTGGATTTGTGTGCACTCAGGCTCGTTCATCCACAGATCCCGGGTGGCACTTCCCTGGCGGCAGTGGGTCGAGCAAGGTCGAGGGCGTGGGGGAAATCGAGGTGTACACGCGGGCCCAGTTGATCGCGTCCGGGCTGACACGCAGCGCCATTGCCCATCGGACGAAGAACGGAACCCTCCACCGAGTACTTCCGGCCGTCTATTCGGTAGACGAACCGAACTACCTCACCCGGTGCAAAGCGGTGATCGTGTGGAAACCGGATGCTGTATTGAGCCATCGTGCGGCGGCCTGGCTGTGGAGCCTGCTCCCCGAGGAGCCACTGCTGGTCGAAGCGACGGTGCCCATGTCGTCCCAGGTCAGAAGTCCTGAGTGGCTGGTGCTGCACCGCCGACCGGACGTCGGCCCCGCTGATCATCTGTACGGGCTTCCGGTGGTGTCGATGGAACAGGCGTGCATCGACCTCGCCGAGTGCCTACCCGCTTCGGAGCTGGAGAAGGTGATGGACGGGGCGCTCAGCGGCAAGTTGTCCTGGGCGGCTGTGCGGAGGCGGTGCGACGAGCCGAAAGGCATGCATGGGATCGGCATGGTGCGGCGACAGTTGCGCACTGCCTGTCCGTTCACCGCTTCGGAGCCGGAAAGGCTGGTGGCACGTGGGCTGACTGCACGCGGGTTCTTCATGGAGATCAATGCGCCGATCGGACCGTATTACGGCGACCTGGTGGACTACCGGGCACGCGTGGTCGTGGAGATCGACGGCCGTGAGTTTCACAGCGATCCGCACACTTTCACCAACGATCGGCGCAGGCAGAACGAGCTGGTCCTCGGAGGATGGCTGGTCCTGCGTTATTCGGCTGCGACCGTGAACGCGCGAACCGAAGCGGTCGTGGACGAGATCATCACAGTGGTGCGTCGACGACGTAAGTCCGTGGTCAGTCGCGAACGAAGTTGAGGTAGGCCTTCGAAGGCGTGGGGCCACGTTGACCCTGGTACTTCGACCCCACCGACGAGCTGCCGTAGGGGTGCTCGGCGGCGCTCGACAGACGCAGGAGGCACAGCTGTCCGATCTTCATTCCCGGCCAGAGTGTGATCGGGAGATTTGCGACGTTGGACAGTTCGAGCGTGATGTGGCCGTTGAAGCCCGGGTCGATGAAGCCCGCCGTCGAGTGTGTGAGGAGGCCAAGGCGTCCGAGGCTGGACTTGCCTTCGAGACGACCTGCGAGGTCGTCCGGCAGGGCGCACACCTCGAGTGTGGAGCCCAGCACGAACTCACCGGGGTGCAGAACGAACGGCTCACCCTCGCCCGGCTCGACCAGCGACGTCAGCTCGTCTTGCCGCTGAGCTGGGTCGATGTGCGTGTACTTGGTGTTGTTGAAGACTCGGAACAGACCGTCGAGACGTACGTCGACCGAGGACGGCTGCACCATCGACGGGTCGTACGGGTCGATTGCCAGACGTCCGGAATCGACTTCGGCACGGATGTCACGATCGGAGAGCAGCACGGGTAGAGGTTAGCGGGTGTGCGACGGTAGCGTTCGAACATGGGTCTTCAGTGGGAAGCAGTGATCGTCAATTCGCTCGACCCGACACGGCTCGGGCACTGGTGGGCAACTGCCCTCGGCTGGGACGCCGACGAGGACGAAGACGGCGATGTGGTGATCACTCCGCCCGGCGGTCAGCCCGTGATCGAGTTCCTGTCGGTTCCGGATGGCAAGAGGACCGTCAATCGGCTTCATCTCGACTTTCGGCCAGACGACCAAGCCGCCGAAGTCAGCCGGCTACTCGAACTGGGAGCGACGCGCGTGGACGTCGGTCAAGGTGAGTCGTCGTGGGTGGTTCTCGCGGATCCGGAAGGGAACGAATTTTGCGTTCTCGGCAACCGCGCGCCCTCGAGCTGATACGCCTCCGACGTCTGATAATGTTGCCGCCGCAGGGTGTTGGGCCTGCCTACGGGCGCCCAATATCATGCACGCCGATGTAGTTCAATGGTAGAACATCAGCTTCCCAAGCTGAATACGCGGGTTCGATTCCCGTCATCGGCTCTCTCTCGTCTCTCCCACTCTCTACTTCTCCCCTCATCCCTCACTCGCTGCCCGCCTCAGCCGCCGCGCGTAGCCAACTCTTGACCTCAACCACGCTCGAGGTTTTACGTTTCTTGCATGACAACCCAACACACCGCTGACGCGGAACTTGCCGCTCAACCTGCCGCCTACTGGACCGGGGTCGCGTATGAGGCCCTCATCTCGTACACCCGGGCCCTGCAGGCCGAGTTGGGCTTCACTCAGCCGCAGTTCTGGCTGCTGCGAAACCTGTCGGAGGACGACATTTCACCCGATGGCGAGGGCATGACCATCCCCGAACTCCAGCAGGCCATGAGCTCCTACATCAGGCCGGAAGACGACCTCGAGGCCGAGGCGCAGGTCCTGCTGACACGCGGATGGCTCACGCGCGACACCCGAGACCGGCTATGGATCACCGAGGCGGGAGAGAAGGCCCGCACGGAGATCAAACTGCACGCGCCGGCCATCAGAGCCCGCATTCACGAAGGTATCGCCGACTCCGACTACGTCACCACAATCAAGGTGCTGCAGCGGATGATTCAGAATGCCGGTCAATCCAACTGAGGGCTGCCCGGCACAGTTGCATTCGCGTAACGGGTGGCGATCGTAGTGATTTCGGCAGCAAGTCAACTGTTCGAGCTTGGTCGACGCGCGGCCGGCGGCTTCCTCGATATCGGCCACGCCGGCACCGGCTGCGGTCCGCAGAGCGATGGCGACCGCGACGGCTTTCGATCGCGGAGCGATTCGTGTCGCAATCGGTGCCACCGTTGCGTCCATGACCACTTCGACGAGTTCACCTGCCCCCGACACTTCCGCTCAACCTTGGCCGGGCACGGCGCCCTGGTCATCGGCGGGTCGCGCGGCATAGGCCGCGCTATCGCTCGCCGGTTGGCCGCCGACGGCGCAGCCGTTGTTCTCACCTACCGCGCACAATCCGAGGCCGCCGAAACGGTCGTGAAGGAAATCGCCGAACACAACGGCCACGCCTGTGCAGCGCAGCTCGATGTCGCGAAGCCGGACCAGGTCGATTCAGCCTTCTCCGCCGCAGACGAGTTCTTTCGAAAAGTCGGCGTTGGGCTCGATGTTCTCGTTGTCAACGCAGGTACCTTCGCGAACTCCACCATCTCCACGGTAGGCACACATTTGCCCAGCCCCGGGGAGTCGGTCTATGCAGCAAGCAAGGCCGCCGTCGAACAGGTCGCCCGTGTCGCGTCCCGCGAACTCGGCCACCGAGGTATCACTGCAAACACCATCTCGCTCGGCCCCACCGACACCGACCTCCTTCGTGCCGGCGCCCAACCGGGCGCGGTGGAAGGAGCGGCTTCGATGACCCCGTCGACATAGCCAACCTCGTTGCCCTACTTGCTCGCCCCGACAGCGGATGGGCTACGGGCCAGAACATCCGCGCCGATGGTGGCCTGACCTGAAACCGCGCCTGCGGCCGTTGACAGGCGGAGAATGGTCCAACGAAAACACTCTGCGCGCGTCGAGGGAGGACCACCCGATGAGACCACTTCGATACTCGATCAACATCACCCTCGACGGTTGCTGTCATCACGAAGCAGGGGTACCGCCCGACGAGGAGTCGATGCGCTACTGGACAGCGGAGATGGAACGCGCCGATGCCCTGCTGTTCGGCCGGGTCACCTACGAAATGATGGAATCCGCGTGGCGCCGGCCGTCCACAGGCGCGTGGCCCGACTGGATGCGCGAGTGGGAGACACCGTTCGCCGAAGCCATCGACCGGACTAAGAAGCACGTCGTGTCGAGCACGCTGAGCGAGGTAGATTGGAACGCCGAACTGGTGCGAGACGACTTGGAACAATCGGTTCGGCAACTGAAGAGTGAGCCGGGCCAGGGGCTGTTCGTCGGCGGTGTGACACTCCCCCTCGCCTTGGCAGATCTGGGGTTGATCGACGAATACACGTTCCTCGTGCAGCCGGTTCTTGCCGGACACGGGCCGACTTTGCTCGCCGGTCTGCGCGAACGCACCCGACTCGAGCTCGTGGATCGCGACGAGCTCCGGTCCGGGACGCTCGCACTTCGATACCGGCCGAAGAACGCGGAAGGAAAGTAGCGACGGGTTCGTACCTCGAAGACCGAAGAGCGATAGACGACCTCATGCCGGGATGGATGCGCCGAGAAGCGAAATGGCAGCCCGCTGCCATCCGAGTAACGGCCATCGACACTCTCCCGACGTAAAGAGGGAACCTGCCCCGAACCGGAGGGAACATCATCGTGCGTTTCACCATCCGCCGCGGAGTGGCTGCTACGGCCACAGCGGCAGCATTTTCCGCAGGTCTGCTCGGCCTGGCCGCGCCGGCCGCCGCCCAACCGACCATCTACGACCCGGAACTCACCCCGTGTAGCCACCTGTTCCGCACCCCGATCGACTTCTCGCAGACGGACCTCGATACCTACTGGAGCCCGTTCGGAACTTCCGGAATCGCCTGCTACGACGACGGAACGGGCATCGAACGGTATTACCAGCAGGATCCGTGGGGCAACTGGCACGTGATGAACGAACTTCTGCCCGGCCAGTGGTTCTACGAAATCTTCAATACCTCGATCCCCGATCAGGCGCATTGGGCTCCGTGAGCAGAATTACGGACGCCTTCGGCCTCGTAGTCGGGTAGGTCGATTCCGTCGGCCTTCGCGAACTGCTTTGCCAAGATATTTCGCATCGGCCAGCGATTCATCGCCCAGTACGAGAATCGGCTGAGCGCGATTGCCACTCGACTCTTGGGTGCGTAGCCCGCGACTCCGGCCGGCGGGAGTTGCTGTGTCCGCTCGATGAACGGACGCATCACGCGTTCGTACTCGCGAAGAGCCGGGCCGACGTCGCCACCGGCACGCCCCAACTCGCCCGCCAGTACGTACGCACCGACCAACGCGAGCGTCGTACCCAATCCGGTCAGCGGGGTGGGGCAATATCCAGCGTCTCCCACCAGGGCCACCCGTCCCTTTGTGAAGTGATCCATCTTCACCTGCGCCAGGTCTGCGTACGCCCAGTCGTCGGCGTTGTGCATCTGTGCCAGCAGCTGCGGCGCGACCCACCCGACGTCGGCGAAAGCTTCTTCGAATACGCGTCGCTGGCTTTCCCTGTCGTAGAGGGGATTCGGGTCGCTCCCGCGAATGGCCATCGAGGCCTTGACCCTGTTGTCGGTCCGGGAAGGCCGCGCCGACACCACGCGTCCACCCTTAGCGTTGTGCATGAGGTACCAACCTTTCAGATCGTCGTCGATGGTTGCGGTGAACCATGCAAAGCGCAGTCCGATCGGCTGCAGATTCTGCTCGTCGGGACCGAAGGCATTGCGGCGCACCGCAGAACCGAGACCATCGGCCCCGATCACGAGATCGAACCGCCGGTCCGCCTCCTTCTCGAACGAAACGACTGCGCTGTCGCTGGAGTCGTCGATCGCGACGACGGTGTCGTTCCAGATGAACTCGACGGATTCCGGAAGAGCTGCGGTCAAGGCCTCGGCGAGGTCACCGCGCAGAATCTCGTGGGTCGATACGACTCCGTTGCCGTCGAATGCTTCTACCGGAAGAGCGCTGTGGCGCTTACCCTTCGCATCGACTGTCGTGATGCCTCGCTGGTCGAGCAGGCGAGCGTCGGTGGCCGCGGTGAGACCGATCCGATCGATCACGGTGCGGCCCGCACCGCGGAGATCGACGGTCTGGCCGCCGGCCCGGAGCGCCGAAGCACGCTCCACGATGGTGACGGCATGCCCCTGACGAGCAAGCAGGAGTGCGGCCGCAGGTCCGGCGATCGAGGCGCCGCTGATGAGGATGTTCAAAGGTTTCATAGGGCAACCGTACAGCGTATGAAGCGCACGGCGCTACGCTGTTTACATCCACTTTTGCAGAAAGTGCACTAGTGCACCCAGGGAAGGACGCTCATGGCCCGCGCCGAAGAGATCGCCGAGATCCTGCGCCTCCGGATTGCCACCGGACGGCTCGGTCCAGGCGACGCCGTTCCGTCGACCCGCGCGATCATGCGCGACCACAACGTGGCCATGGCCACCGCAAGCCGGGTGCTCTCAATTCTCCAGGACGCCGGGCTGATCGAATCCAAACCCGGACGTGGCAGCGTCGTACTGAAGCCGGACGGTTCCAACCCCGCCACTCTGACCACGGAGGGTGTGGTCGAGGTGGCGATCTCGATCGCGGATGCCGAGTCTCTGACTGCGGTGTCCATGCGCAGACTCGCTGCTGCACTGGAGATTCCGACGATGGCGGTGTACCGATACGTCCCCAGCCGGGAGGATCTCGAACTCGCGATGCTCGATCGCGTGATGGGAGAGATCGCCCTACCGGACGCTTCCGACGACTGGCGTGGCGATCTGACGGCCGCGGCAAACGCGATGTGGCGAGTAATGGTGGAACACCCGTGGTTCGCGGGCGCACTGTCTCTGACCAGACCCGCCGAGATGCCCAATGCAATGGCCTTGTCGGAGTTCATGCTCGGCAGCCTGCACAGAGCGGGACTGGAGCCCGTGCAGGCATTCACCGACTATCTCTGTCTACTCAACCTGATCCGTGGACTCGGATCGACCCTCGAGCCGGAACTCGCGGACCGCGCGGAGACCGGCCTCACCAACGACGAGTGGATGGACACCAGGACGAGCGAGCTGAGGCGAATCGCACCCGCCTCCGGGTTTCCGAATCTCAATCGCATCATCGAGGTCGGCTACCCGTACGACCCGGACACACTGCTCGAATCCGGAGTACGCCGATTCATCGACGGCATCTCCGCACACCCCGGCGTCTAAGCCCGAATCCACCGATTCGGTTCGCTGGTGAGACTGGATTCGTTTGTGCGCGTTGATGGCGGATGAGGCCGTGGAGTATCGCCCGATCTCATGT
>NZ_JBHXNL010000016.1:0-94869 GCF_042719695.1 Rhodococcus sp. NPDC058521 | reverse complement strand
TAGCCGGTCTCAGGTGCCCACGCTCACCTCCACAGCAGCGTGTCGCACATCTGGGTAGACATCTCGTGTCTCACATGTCCCCAGACTGAACAGAGCCGCTGGACTCGTCAGCCACTCACGGGGGTAGGGTGTGCATACTGCACATCGGCGTAGGAGGGATCACTCGTGGCAGATGCGGACGAACCGCTTGCCGCTCTCGAATACGAGATGATGCTGCTCTCGCGTCACTCGCTCATGGCTCGCCAGCATCGCAAGGGGCAGGTACTCGAGCGATCCGCCTACGTGCTGCTGAGCCGGTTGGAGCTCGAGTCGCCGATGAGCCTGAAAGAACTGGCCGAGGCGTTGCGGCTCGACATCTCGACTGTCAATCGGCAGGTCCGCTCGATGATCACCCAGGATCTTGTCGAGGGTGTGATCGATCCGGACGGGGGAGCGGCACGCAAGTTCGTCGCGACCGCGCACGGATTGAAGCAGTTACGAGTCGACAGGGCGATGTCCACCGACGGCCTGGGGCAGGTCGTAGAAGGTTGGGGCCCTTCCGACACAGAGACGCTGATACGGCTGTTGAGAAGGTTCAATCGTTCCGTCGAGCGCTTGGAAGACAACGAATGGCCCCGGCCGGAAGACTAGATCGCGAACATGATTCGGCGCGACAATTCCTCGAGCAGGCGGGACGGCGACGCAGGGAACAGACGCGCTGCGTCATCGACGTGATGGACGTATCGACCGTCGTCGAGGTCTATCCACGTGAACTCGTCGACGAGCGGTTCTTTCAGACCGTCGCGTCGTCCACGAATGCAGATGTAGCCGACTCCGTTCCGAGGCTGCGACAGCAGTCGCCGAATCCGCTCTCCAGGTGAGTCGATGGTGCTCTGCAGGATCGACGTGCCGTTCCGTGGCGAGAGGTCGTCCGGGTGGGCAGACAGCTCCGGCCCGTGCCCCGCCTGGCAGGCGGGAAGGTCACCGACGAGTCCGAGGGCCAGGGCGGTGCAGTTGCGAGCGATGCTGTCCTGGTTCATAGACACGTGTATGTCACCGCCCCCGACGGAACCGACGGCTTGTTCGGCCAGGACGGCAAGGTCGTTGCCGAGGCAACCTCTGCGTCTGACTGCGCCCTCGGGGTACGGCGCATACACGGTCACCGAAATCGTCGGATCACGGAGGGCGGTAACACAATCGGCCAACTGGCGGTCGTTCAACGAGTTCCGCCACGCCAGCAACGCACGTGTGTGGTGTCGATGAACGTCCTCGGTGTCGGCCGTGTCCCGGTAAGTCAACGGGTACGGCATGCGGTCGAGGTCGGTCGCCTCCCAGAGAGTCATGAATTGGGCTGCGGTGAGCTGCCAGCCCATCAGCGGAGTACCGGTGGTCCGACGGGCGCGATGCGACCTATCAACTCGGTGCCGTTGTCGACGTTCACGAGGTAGCTGGGAGTCTTGTGCTCGGTGTCTGCACTGCCTTTGGCTGCGCCACGTCCGCCGGCGGCCATCATGTGATTGCCTGCGCCGCCGATCGTTCGTGAACCGTGCGCCGCCGGATGGGATCCGACCGGTGGCGTTGGCGTGCTGGTTCCGTTGGGTGCAACGGGGACGGGTGTGGAGGCCGAACCTGCCCCGAACGGGCCGGGCCCCGGTGCACGAACGGCGTTCGGAAGAAGGCTATTGGTCGCCGCACTCGTTGCGCGCGTTGGCGTGGGACTCGCGCCACTGTCCGATCGAACTGCGCCCGTCGTGCCCGCAGGTGTCGAGGTGAAAGAAGTGCCGGGCGACGGGGTGAAGCGTGCGGCTCCGCTACAAGCCGGTGAGTGTGCGGTGTGCAGTGCGGGACCGGGGTGGTTGGTCGGCGCCTGGGCAACGCCGTATTGAACCACTGGTTGTGTGGCAGCGTGATTCACGACTGTCGAGGTGACGGTGACCGAAGTCGGGGTGGCCGGGTAGGTCGGGGAATCGGGGCGATCGTCGCCCAACTGGGGCGAGACGTCGGCGGTCGATACTTCCGAGACCGGCTCGCTCGGTGGTGGTGGTGCGTCGATGGAGGGCGATTCCTCGATCATTGTCATGGGGCTCGAACGATTCTGTGGCTCGGGGAGGGTGGGCACATCTGTGCCGGCATCTCGATAGAGCGGCGTATACAGATTGGTGAGGGCGAGTGCGGCCGCTTGCCGGGCGTCTTCGCGGTTCTCGTGCGTTGTCTGTTGGTATGCCCCGCTGAGTGACTGGACAATCGAAGTGTCCGGTGGGGGAACGGCGGCTTTGATCGCGTCGATACCCGCGTGTACCTGATGGAGTTTCACGCCGATGACGTTGATGCTTTCCCTGAGTTCGATCCCACGCCGCCCTAGTAGATCGACTGCGGCGCTCGCCTCGTCGGCTGCCGGGCCCTCCCAGTTTGCGTGGATGGTCGCTTTCAGAAGCGCGACTCCGAGTCCGAAGGGGATGAGTGCGGCGATCTCGTTGTATGTCTCCGCAAGCTGGCGGATGCGGGGCCCGTCGATCGACTGGGTGGCGTTGTACATGCGTGCGTGATCCCATCCGAGGAAGTTCTCGGCCGTCGTCACGTACGGCGGATCTGTTTCGCCACCGAGTCTTTCGGAGACGACGTCTTCGGTGCGTGCCAACCTGCGCTGTCTAACGGTCTGCTCGATCATGGGCGCTCGCCGATCACTGCATCCAAGGCCTGGCGTATTTCACTATCGGCGGCGGCGTACCCGGCGCCACCGTTCGAGAAAGTATCCCGCATATGAACAACCACGGACCGATACTGTTTCAGCCGCTCGACCACGGAGGCATGACCCACGGTGCCCTTCGCCTGGAAGCCCGCGTGTAGTTCGACGGCAGACGGGAAGTCTCCGAATCCGGAGATGTCCGTCAAATCTCGGGCCCGCTCGAGAGCCAGATCGAGTTGATCGATCATCCCGTCACACACGTTCTGGCACTTGGTCATTGCGTCCGCATTCAGATACATCGATTTCGACATTCCCACCCCCGAAGAGAACGAAGCCTGTGTAGCAGTGATGCTACGACGCCGGGCGGACTCCAGTGCGGGCCAGAACTCCTGTTGTGGATAGACAGGTGCCGAAAGGAAATCTGTGGACAAACTCGGCGCCCTTACTCGCTGATCTCGTAGGTTCCCGTCGCCGACCACAAGGCGGTCCCCGGTGGAATCGAAGAACAGAGTCCTGTTCCCGTCCGAGTGCGAGTCTCGAGGACCGGAGATTCTGCACTGCTGGCAACCTCGGTCAGGGCGGCACGCGGCCGCGAGATTGCGCGCTGGAAGTGCCGTGGAACGGGCAGAGTCGCGTGTTTGTCGAGATTGCAGCGAGCATCCGTGACGACCAGGTTTGCCATACCGTCGATCGGGATTCGTGACCACGGCGACACGTGGTCTACGTGCGCGACCTGACGACTCGCCCCAGTGCTGTTCGGTCCGTGCCGAGCAGGAATCCTGCGAGATCCGTGCTCCAGGTGGTCTCGATCAATTCGGGTCACGTCCGCCGTCCACATCATTTCGATCATCGGACGTAGGAGCGAAGCCAACTGTCTGAGCTCATGGGGCCCTGGGACGAAGGACGATGGGACCGCCAGCGTCCAACGCTCGATAGCTCATCTTCTTGTGCAATCCACTGGCATCGAACAGGAAATCGCCTGAGTCCGAAACACTCCCGCCTGGACGTGTCCGAAGGTCGGTCAACGGTTGCTGCGCCAGTGTCAGCTCGACCTGTCGCACGGTTCGCAGGTAGGCGCTGTCCTGGGACTCGCGGGCGGCCTCCGCGGTCGCCAGCAAGGTACGGGCGTGACTGGCGCCCGTACCTTGCTGGCGACTCGGTGTGCAAGTTCTTGGACGGTACGGCCAGTGATCCGGCCGGAGCAGGTTCGTGTAGAGATACGTCGATGATGGACATCAAGCAGGCGAGTTTGTATGTCGACACGCGCCGACCACCCTCGCACAACTCGACGAGGCGCTGGCCCGGCACGAGGGGAGGGATTGGTTTGTTCACGGAGTCACTGTTCGTCGAACAGAGTGGGCTCGTTGGGCGAATTCTCGTCTTGCGGCCCGGGATCGGGGTTCTCGTCCTCGGGGCTGAGTACGACGGTGCGCAGGGCGTCGCGGAGCAGGTCCATTATCGATCGCCACGACACCGCTTGCGCTTCGAATGCGTCGCGCATCGAAAAGTCTTCGTCTTCTGCCGCGAGTTTGGACGACTGCTGCAATTGGTTCTGCCATTGGTGGGCGAGGTTGAGCAGCTTCAGTATTCGATGACGGTCGTTGCCGCATACCTGGGCAACCACGGACACGTCCAGGTCGCCTTCACCCTTGGGGTCGAGGTGGAAGAGAGTCAGCAGTTCGGTGGGGATGCTCTCGGAGGTCAAGTCGACGTCCGGAGCGAACTCCGTACCGGTGGGGCCGAAGAACGGGTCACCGCCGAACTTCTTCGGGAAGGTCTCGTCCACCGTTCGCAGGAACTCCGAGAACATTCGGCACATGTCTGTGAGGTGCTTGGGTACGAACGGATCGGCGGGTACTTCCATGAATGCCGACAGCCGATCGTCGATGAGAACGAACTTGATTCGAGACCACGTGCGGTTGAGATCGGCGACCAATTCGGCCGCGCGGGTTCTGTTGCTGATGTTGTCGACGAGCGGGGCGAACAACTGGACGTCGAGCGAATCCGCAAGGGGTCCGACGAACATGATGGTGTGTCCGACGCGCACCGGTATGTCGCCGTCGGGATCCTGTTGCGGCACCACACCCAATACGGACACGAGCGTCCGCGCCACCAGTTCCTTCAGGTGGGCGGCACCGTGTGGTGTGACCGGTGCGGTCGGGGGCAGGTCGGGGACGAGAGACGGGGCGGCGGAGGTCACTTCGAAGGAGGGGACTGCCTCGCTACCCGACTCCACACTGTCGAGGAAGGCAGGGTGGGCTACGCCCCACACATCTCGGAACGCTGCAACGGACATGGCGGCCAGTTGGTCCGCCCAGGACTGGCTCTTGTCCACGTAGAAGGACGGCGAACTCTCCCCGTCGACCTCCGACCCGTGCGTCGGGGGAAGCCAACCGAGTTGGGTGAGGTATTGCTGGTCGGAGTCGCTGAGCGCCCGCGAAGGGTGCAGGACGTGGTTGGAGGGAACCTCACACCTGACCATGTCCGCATCCCACACCAGGTACTGGATGTAGGGCATGGGTCGCTCCGGGTCGATCTCCTCGAATCCCGATTCGAGGATGAGGAGGTCACCGCGTTGCATCGACGCGAGGTGATCGGCGAGGCGACGTTGGAAGTCGGCCCAAGCCTGATTGACGCTGGAGTCCAGGTCGAACTGGCTTACGTCGAACTCGGCGTCGGACACCGGCACACCTCCCTTCGTGGAAACACCACGTTAGTGGGCGCCGCCGACATCGGCGCAGTCGCCCGCGAGTTGTCAGCGAGCTTGCCCGGCGGGCAGGACTCCCGTCGTACTGCCCAACACGCCGAGGAGGTCCCAGGAACTGCCTGGCTGAACCGTCACCGTCTCACCTCCGAAAACGATATATCGGCCGTCGCCTCGGATGTCCCGCCACGCGGCGCCTCCGCCGAACCTGCCGGCGTGGCGTGGTCCGCGGACGACCTTCACGACTCCTTCACCCACGGTCGGACGGTCGAGAAGGTCTGCGACAGGTCTCAGCGTGGAAGTTTCCTCCGGCCGACGCAATACACGCGTACCCGGTCGGGCCTGGCTTCCGCGACTGAACTGCACGCCCCGGTACCTACCCGGCTCGGTGGGCGGGATCTGCGCCAGCACCTGTCGTGCGACGTCGTACGGTTCGCACCCGAGCATCACCACATGACCGCCCTCACGCTGAGCAGACCGAGGATGCTGCAACGCCACGAGACCGTGATGCCGCGTCATTGCACCGATGATGCGCAGGGGGATCTCGTCTGCCGAGCCTGTCAGCTCGATTCGGATATCGGGTTCGGCCAGAAGTAGGAAGGCCGCTGCCAGCACATCGTGTTCCGGCCCGTCGAATGTCTGTCGAACCCGCCGCTGTTGCTCGGCGTGGTCCTCGGCCACGGCGAGGTCGCTCGAGAGGTCGAACGGAAACGGCGCCCGATCCTGCCCCGTGCGCGCCCACAGCGCCGCGAACTGTGCGCTGGACAGGGTCCAACGGCTCACTGCTAGCTTCCGATCACGGACGGGGAAGCGGGCGGCAACTTGCCGACCACTGCGCTGCCTTCGTCGATCTCGACGAGGAAGGTGGGCGGTTCGACGTCGTCCTCTTCGGAATCAGGCACATCCGCAGAAGGTGGGGCCGCCGACGCCTCACGGTGCCCGGCGACCACTTGCCCCGCGTAGTGGGCCGCGCCACTGCCGAGAGCCCCCGCCATCGCACCGAGTGCCATGGAACTGCCTGCCATGGAACCGCCCGCTGCGGGTGCTAAGGCAGCGTCAGGGCCGTGGGCGGAATCCCGATGTGCCTGCGGGGCTTCCGGCACTCCTGCGGGGTCGACGGTGCCGGCACCACTCCACGAGATGCCGTGCACCCCGTTGGGTCCCACATCCTGTCCCGACGTCGCCAGAACCGACGCCGACGAGACCGCGGCAGGGGAGTGGGTGAGGTCGGGCAGGTGTGCGCTCGCCTGCTGCAACGCGGGGTGGTAGGTGGATTCGACTGCGACCTTCGCGGCCTGCTCGGCATCGTGTGACGCTTCGTCGGCATCCCACATCCACGGCATCGACCGGACCCAGCCTTCCGTTCGGTCGCCTGGGGCCGAGACCATGGACTTCAACGATTCCGCACCCGAGGTGGCGTGTTCCATCGCCGTTCCCACATCGACGAACCCGCAGCCGACGCGTTCCACGGACCGGGCGTATTCATCGACGGACGCACCAGCGGAGTGTGCTGCTTCACCGGACCATCCAGCCGCGAGAGCGGAACTCACCGAATCGCGAAAGGCATCGATGGCCGCGTCGAAATCACGACCGAAAGCCTTCCAAGCATCGGAAACCGCAGCGGCAGAAGTAGGTTCGAGTGACTGCGCAGCGGCATCGAGTGCATGATGATCCCACGCGAAGTGATGTACGTTCTCCATTCCGACCTCCACTCCGGACTATCCGTCCCGGAATGGAATCCCCCCAGTCCGGCGATATGCACCCTACAGGCAGCGTGCCCCCGGACGTCTAATTTCCTGGGCGGGTGGTGATCGGCGGCATCGTGATCGTCGGGCGAGTGGTTGCTGCCTCGCTCTCTCCGACCTCGAGGCCATCCATCGAGGTCTCCGAGACGACGGCGGCCTCGGATTCCGTCGGCTCTTCGCGCACGGACACGTCGGGTTCGTCGGTGGTGCTGAGAGACGCATCGGTTGTCGGCACCGGGGTCGCGGTGTCTTCGGCCGCCGGGGACTCCGGGACCGGCGTGGGAGCCGGAGCCGGAGCCGTGGTCTGCGGCCTCGGAGTAGTGGGTGCGGCCACCTGCCAGGTGGGTGACGGCGGAACGACGATCTCGTTGACCGGGTCGGCAGTCGGCGCGGTTGCCTGCTGCAATCCGACCTGGACCAGCGGCGGAGCTTGCACTGTCTTGGTATCCCCGCCGAACGCGCCACCGACTGCCCCCACCAAGAGGCCCGAGACGACGGAGAAGGCTGCGACGCCCAGCGCTCCGATCGCCACTGTCTTGTCTTTCATTCGTTACCCGTCGTCGGCATCCAAGTCGGCGTACACCATAGGGGGCTTTGGGTGGGGATACACCATCGATCCGGGTAGATGTGACGATCGTCGCGTCCACTTCGAGTTAGCGGAAGGCTTGCTTGTGATGGACTGTCGCGATGAGCACCGACATGGAGCCGCGGCGGGGTCGTCCGACGCGCGCCCAATGGACCTTGGCCGCGATCGTCGTGGCGTTCATCGCCTGCACAGCGACAGCGAAGGCGCTGAAGTTCGGAGGACTGGAACAAACCGCGGCCTTCTACATAGGAGTGCCCTTGGTTCTTGCCGTGGTGCTCGTCCTGTCACCCAACTCCGGGAATCTCTACGCGATGGCGTTGAAAGTGGTCACGATCGTCCTGCTGCTGTCGGTGCCGCTGCTCGGGGAAGGGTTCGTCTGCGTGCTGTTCGCAGCGCCCCTGTTCTACGGAGTCGCGTTACTCGTCGTCGGGCTAGTGAACCTGGTACGCAAGAGTGGACCGGATTCACGCTCTCGCGTCCTCGTCGTTCCCGCGCTCTTCGCCTTGCTGGCGATGGAGGGCGTCGTACCTGCCACGACCGTGGACGGCAACACCTCCGTGTCCGCCTCGACCATCGTCGACGCCGGGGCCGACGAGGTGTCGGCAGCCCTCGGTCGTCCACTGGCGTTCTCCGAGCCGACCGGAATTCTCGCCGCAGGATTTCCCCGCCCGCATATGGACCACGGTTCCGCACTCGAACCAGGGCAGCAACGGGTGATCATGTTCGACGGTGCTCACCACCGCACGCCTTTCGTGGCGGCACATCATTGGGGAACCGAGACTTCCGAGTTGGTGTTGCAGGTGGACGAGGTCGGCACCCATTCCGTTCGTATGCACGCCGTCTCGGACACCACGCCACTCGCGACGTGGCTTGCCTGGAAGTCAGTGGAGATCGGCTGGTTGGAACTGCCGGATGGGCGAACCCAGGTCACCTGGCAGCTCGATTACGAGCGAAAGCTTTCACCTTCGTGGTATTTCGGACCGCTCGAGCAATTCGTGGTTCAACGCGCCGCCGAGTATCTGGTCGGTTCGATCGACGTGCGGGCATGACCGTCGACATCGGGATCGAAGCTCAGCGTGGCTGCGCAGTCATGTTCCCCGTTCTGTTCGCTGCCGTGGCGTTCTTCGCCGGCCCGTCAACCGGCAGACTGCGGGGTGCGGCGTTCATGGCGACATTGTGGAATCTGATCGGCCTGACGATCGTGAATGCGATTGCGGTCGAGGTGGGATGGTGGTCCTTCGGTACTACCGGCCTGGAGTGGGCGGGGGTCCCCATCGACGTCGTTCTGGGATGGTCGCTCCTATGGGGCGCTGTTCCGGTTCTCCTCGGGCAATGGGTGAATCCGATGTGGGTGGCGGCTGTCCTGGTGGTCGCGGACCTGGCGGCGATGAGGGCTCTGACGCCATTGGTGGAGCTGTCGGGCAATTGGTACCTCGGCGAGATCGTCGCAGTCGTGGGGTGCCTGGTTCCGGCATTGGCGCTGGGTATTCTCACCGCAGGTAGGAAGGCGCTTCGCACCCGAGCCGGATTGCAGGTGATGCTGTTCACCGCGCTGTTGCTGTTCGCGCTGCCCACGGTGGCGTTTGCCGCAACGGGCAGCGGCTGGGGCCCTCACCTCGAAAACCTGGGTGGCCCAGTCGATCCGCTTCTCGCGCAGCTGGCGGTGGTCGTCGGAATCGTTGCACTTCGGGCGGTGCAGGAGTTCGTGAACCACGGAGGCACCCCGTTCCCCTGGGACCCGCCCACACGGCTCACGACTGTGGGCCCGTATGCGTATGTCGCCAACCCGATGCAGATTTGTTCGGTACTGCTTCTTCTCCTCGGTGCAATTGCCGTCGAGTCCTGGTCTCTGGCCGCCACCGCGGTCATAGCCGCAGTCTTCGGGGTCGGCATCGCGGCGTTCAGTGAGAAGAACGACCTCGCGCGCAGATTCGGTTCGGAGTGGATCGAATACCGTGTGTGGGTGCGTGATTGGGTTCCGCGATGGCGTCCAGCAGACACCGAGCACGCGAGGTTGTTCACCGCCCGTGGTTGTGAGCCGTGCTCGCGAGTCGAGATGTGGTTCCGCCCACGGTCCGCTTCCTCTCTCGCGTTCGATGCGGCCGAAGATCATCCGGAACCCTTGTCGCGGATACGGTACGAACGCGATGGCCTGGCCGAAAACGGCACCCGAGCAGTCGGTCTCGCCCTCGAACATACTCACCTCGGATGGGCAATCCTCGGTTGGCTGATGCGGGCACCGGGGCTGGCTTCGTTCGTCCAGTTGGTGGCGGACGCCACCGGTGCCGGCCCGCGGCCGCTCGGACGGGCACCACGTTCTTGAATCAGGCCACGGCCAACCGGGCCGCCGTGAGTCGACGGATGTACTCGCCGATCTCGGTGATCGCCCGAGTTGCCTCGGGAACGAAGCCTGCCGCCGCCTGGAACACGTGGACCTGACGCTGCCAGATCTGCAGCTCGCACGGGACACCCGACGCGGCGAGACGCTCCGCCATGAGTTCTGCGTCGGCGAAGGTCATCTCCTGCGAGCCGGTCTGGATAAGGGCCGGTGGCATGTCGACGAGGACGTCGTCCACGGGGGACACTGACGGCTCGGACCCGCTGCGTGCGTCGAGTTCCTCGATCATTGTCGACAGCACGGGGACGGCTCGGCGCGGGAACACCGCACATTGCGACGCATTCGGGTGGGCGACCTTGCGGCTGGGATCCAGATCGGTCAAGGGGGACAAGGCGACGTTGGCCGCAGGTCGAGGAAGACCCTGTCGCATCGCCTCGAGAGTCACGGCGAAGGTGAGAAACCCGCCCGCCGAATCCCCGGCGATCACGATGCGATCCGCGGTGTATCCGTGGGCGAGAAGCCAGCGGTAGCCGTCGACGCCGTCGTCGATGGCTGCACGCACCGGGTCGCGCGGAATCATCCGGTAGGCGACATTGAGGACGCGGGCGTCGGCAGCGGTGGCGATTCGCGACACCAACTGGCGGTGGGTGTTGATTCCACAGCACAGGAATGCGCCCCCGTGCAAGTAGAGGATGGCGCGGTCACCGGTCGATCCCGTGGGCTGGATCCATTCCGCTGGGCAGTGTGGCAGTTGCACCGCGCGGCGGGTGGTGCCCTTCATCGGAGGTAGGGTCCGTCCGGCGATGTCCACCAATTCGGCAGGCCAGGGGAGTCCAGGCCGGCGCGCCCAGGTGTCGAGGAACGGCTTGACCGTGCGTCGCAAGATGCCTGCCAGGACCTGCGCCTGTGGGGAGGTGCCCGCAAACATCTGGCGGGTAAGGGGAAACGGTGTGGGACACAGCTCGAATGCAGAGGTTGTCATCGCCCTCTCCGTTCTGGTCGTGTTGCCTATGATCGCCACCCAATTCGTTCTACGACAACTACATCGAATCCTGGTCCCCGGACGCTACGCCCGGGGACCGATTCGAGTGGCTGTCGTAATGGGAAAGTGATCGTTTTCAACCAAAATACGAGGTCGGGCGAATCTCGGTTACCGATTCGATACGCGCGGAGGGTGCGCTTGGACCGATTCTTCGTGCAGAAATTCGAGCAGTTGCCGTTCGGCAGAGACGAACTCGGGCGACGTTATCGTCGAAAGAGTTCGTGGTCGCGGAAGGTCGATGGTGACTTCTTTCCGGATCGTGGCGGGTCGGTTCGACAGAAGTACCACCCGGTCCGAAAGGTATACGGCTTCACGGATGTCGTGCGTGATCATCAGAACGGTCCAGCGGTACTGCTGCCAGACGTGCTGAAGCCAGTTCTGCATATCGGTGCGCGTCAAGGAATCCAGTGCGCCGAACGGTTCGTCGAGCAGGAGAAGGGGCAGTTCCTGTACGACAGTTCGTAGTACCGCTGCGCGCTGGCGCATCCCACCCGACAGCTGGGCCGGACGAGCGTCCTCGAACCCCGCCAATCCGAACACGGGGAAGAGCGCGCGAGCTCGTTCACGTGCCGCTTGCCGGGAGACCCCACGGACTTCGAGGCCCAAGGTCGTGTTGTCCAGAACCGAGCGCCACGGGAACAGCAGATCCTTCTGCGGCATGTACGCGCTCTTCGAGGGGCCGCGTCCGGCGGGCTCGACGGACTCACCGCCGATTGCGACGGAACCCGCGTCTGCAGAATCCAATCCGGCAAGGACATTGAACAGCGTGCTCTTACCGCAGCCGGACGGCCCGATGACGGAGACGAACTCGCCCGGTGACACGGTCGCCGAGATGTCGCTCAACACGGGCCGTGACCCGGCGCGCGTCGGGTATGCCTTGAACAGATTCGATATTCGTACTCCGGCACTGTCACTCACGACGACCCCTTTCGTCTCGTGCCCACGGCGCTGCCACCCCTTCGGCGGCAAACGTCAGGAGGTACAGGCACACGCTGATCACTGCGGTCACGAGCACGGCGGCGAGCACCAGGTCGGTGCGGAACGAGTTCTTCTGCATCGCCATGTAGATTCCGAGTCCCTCTGTCGCGCCGACGTACTCGGCGAAGACAGCGGCGACGACCGCGTACGTGATGCCGATCCGCAGCGACGTGAAGAAACGGGGAATCGCGGACGGCAACCGCACATAACGAAACTCCTGCCAGCGCGAAGCACCCATGCTTCGCAGCAGGGAACCGGCATCACGATCTGCGGCCGCGAAGCCTTCGATCAGACCGATCGTCATGGGAAAGAACGTCGCCAGGGCGATGACGAGAATCTTGGGCAGGAGCCCGAATCCGAACCAGATGATCATGAGCGGTGCGATCGCGATGATGGGGAGCGTCTGCGAGATCACGAAGAGCGGCAACAGAGCCCGGCGCAGCCACGGAGAGAAGTCGGCCGTGACGGCGAATACCGATGCGCACACCAGGGACACCGCGAACCCGAGCAGGGTCACTTCCAATGTGGCGGAGGCGTGTACGGCCAGGTTGTCCCTGTCCGACCAACCCTGTTCGATCACCCGTAACGGGGAGGGCAGTACTTGCGGTCGGATTCCCGACACCATGACGTACACCTGCCACACCGCCACCAGCACGGCGGCGGCGATCACCGCGGGAACTGCCACTCGAACCAGCCGCGACCCCTGCATGGCTGGAGCAGCGTCCTCGCCGGCCCGACGCATCGTGCGGACGGACATCAGGCCGCGGGCAGGTAGTCGTTGGTGAAGAACGTCGACCAGTCCGGTTCTGCGTCCAGAGGCGCGCCGTCCGGTCCTGTAAGAAGACCGTGGTCGAACAGGAACTTCGAGTAGCCGGTCCACTTCTCGACCGTCTGGGGACCGACTCGGCCGGTGTCGTCGCGCATGTAGTCCGCCGACAGCATTCGCTGGCTCTCGTACACCAGGTCTTCGTCGGTGAATGCGCCGGGATTGGCCGCGATCACGTCTTTCGCCGCCTCGTCGGGGTTGTCGGCCGCGAACTGGTAGCCGCGTTGCAGGGCCTCGACGAACTTGTGGGCCTGCTCGGGGTGTGCGTCCAACCACGGCCGATTCGCCTCGATGATCAGTGCGTACGCATCGGGGAAGCCGTAATCGGTGTAGTCGAAGTAGGCCATCGGGGTTCCGCGGTGCTCGGCCTCGATGCCCTCCCAGGCGAAGAAGGACACGGTGAAGTCGGCTTCACCCGAGTACACGGCCTCGTATGCGGACGTGCCGAGCGTGACCGTCTGGAATTCGCCCTTGCCCCCGTCGTTTCTGATGATCTGCCGCAGTGTCTCGATGCTGTCGGCGTCACCGAAGCCTGCGAAGATCTTTCCGTCGAGGTCACGGGGGCGAGTGATGCCCGGCCTGTCCGCCTTCACGGCTATTCCGGTGGCCCAGTGCTGCAAGGGCGCCAGGACGGACACCGTCTCCGCGCCGGCAGCCTTCGAGAACGTCGACGAGCTCTGAAACCCCACCCCGAACTCGGCGTTGCCGGAATCCACGAGGGTATCCGGGGAGGTGCTGTTGTACGGCAATACCTGCACGTCGAGCCCGGCATCTGCGAAATAGCCCTGCTGCAGAGCCACGTACAGGCCCGTGTGATTGGTGTTGGGCGTCCAATCGAGCGCGAAACGGATGGTGTTCGCCGACTGCCCGGTTCCGCAGCCGGTGAGAACACCCACGGCCGCAACAGCAACCGCCGCGACCACTGCGATTCGACGCAGCGTCGTCGCCCTCACGACGCTGGCCAGTTCTGTGGGTTCAGGGGTGCGTCCCAGAACATAAGTTCGTACCGCGCTGCGACGACGAACGCCTGGGTCATGGCATCGCGGACCGCATCGGTCGATGCATCTGCAGCCTCGTCGACGAGGGCACGCGCCTTGGCGACCTCGACGTGGAACTCTTCGGCGTCGTAGGTGGTCACCCACCGTGCGTACGGGTGGGCAGGGTCCGCTTCCAGCACCTCGTGTGCGCTCGCTGCGAGCCGCCGCCCGACGTCGGCGTAGATCCAGAAGCAGGGAAGCGCGGCAGCAGCACCTACCGCATACGGCTCGGTGGCGGCAGTCGCGGTCAGATAGGAGGTGTAAGCGAGGCACGCCGGCGTCGGCGCAGGCTCACGCTCCGAGGCAGGAAGGGTGCCGCTGGTGAGCAGGTCCTTGTGGAGGGCTGCCTCGACCGTTGCCGACTCCACGGCGGCGCCGGCCCAGAACCCGGCTGCATCAGCGGTCGGGGCGTGCGCGGCAACGATGGAAAGGGCTTTCGCGTACTCCGTCAGGTACAGCAGGTCCTGCTCTATATAGGTGCGGAACACGTCGAGCGGGAGGGTGCCGTCACCGAGACGCCGGAGAAACTCGAGGTCGTCTATTCCGGCGCGGACCACGCTCGCCGTATCCCACAGGCGATCGGTGAAACGGGGAGATTCCGTCACCTTCGTTCGGGCAGAACTGTTCACTTCTTCGACATCCCTTCGTCAGCATTACCTGAGCAGGTTCCCGGGTGTGATCTCAGCCCCGCATGTGCGGAGCACCCCGTGTCAGAACGTGGAGACAATAACAGTCCTTCGCTCGCACGCTCTCTCGCACGTCCCGGAATTGGTAGGTTTGCAGGAAGATTCCTGTACGCCTCGCGTTAGGAGATTCGCACGTGAAACCAGCCTCGTCCGACGTCACTCATGTCGTGCATACCCGCGATGGGGACGTTCGCGGATATGCTGAGAAGTCGGGTGAAGGCGCAGTGTATGCGTGGAAAGGCATCCCGTACGCGTCCCCGCCGATCGGGAGGCTGCGGTTCCGTGCGCCGGTTGCACCAGACCGGTGGGAGGGTGTGCTGGACGGACGCGAGTTCGGTCCCATGGCGCCACAGGCACCGAGCACCGCCGTCCCCATCGACGAGGATCTGAAGTACGACGAGGACTGCCTCTCGCTCAACGTGTGGGCACCTCTCCCGGACGGCAAGAAACGGCCGGTCATGGTGTGGGTCCACGGGGGCGCCTACTGTCTCGGTTCGTCGGCCCAGGCCATCTACGACGGACGTCTGCTCGCAGAGCGCGGCGATGTCGTGGTCGTGACCATCAATTACCGCGTCGGGCCACTCGGATTTCTCGACCTGTCGTCGTTCTCGACCGGAGACGAGGTCTTCGATACGAACTGTGGTCTCCGAGACCAGGTGGCCGCGTTCGAGTGGGTGCGGGACTGCATCGCGGACTTCGGCGGCGATCCCGACAGCGTGACCGCATTCGGTGAGTCGTCCGGCGCAGGTTCGCTGACGACACTCATGACGTGTCCCAGCGCAGAGGGGCTCTTCCATCGGGTCATCGCACAGAGCCCACCTGCGACGTCGGTGTACGGAAGTGAACGTGCGGCCAGCGTCGCGGAGCGCCTTCTCGGCATCCTCGACCTGGACCGCGACCGGGCGCAGGAACTGCGAGAACTGCCGATCGAACAGATCGTCGCCGCAGGGGACACCCTGGTGGAAGAGGTGCCGACCAAAATTCCCGGCACCTTGGCGATGGCGCCGGTGGTGGACCGGGACTTCGTTCCGAAGTATCCGGTGGCGGCGTTCCAGAAGGGACTGTCGCACCGAATCCCGTTGATCATCGGGTCGAACAAGGACGAGGCGTCCATCTTCAAGTTCATGAAGTCGCCGTTGTTGCCGGTGAGTACCGACGCGGTCCAGGAGATGTTGCGCGCTATTGCCGCCGATCACCCCGAACTGTCTGCAGCGCGCCTCGCCGACATCCTGTCCGCATATCCGGATCGGGCGAAACCGAGTGGCGCACTGGCCATGTCTCGTGACGCGGCCTTCAGGATGCCGGCACTGTGGGTGGCCGACGCGCACAGCCGTCATTCGCCGACATGGATGTATCGCTTCGATCATGCGACACCGATGTTGAAGGCCGCCCGGGTTGGGGCCGGGCACGCAACGGAATTGCCCTATGTATTCGGCAATTTCGGGACGCTGAACGTGGACCCGACCTTCTGGATCGGTGGACGCAAGGCGGCACTGGATGTGTCGGGTCGAATGCAGCGACGGTGGCTCGCATTCGCCGCACACGGGGTTCCCGCCGCTCTCGACGCCTCCAAGCACTGGCCGCCGTACGACGAGCAGACCCGAAACACCCTGCTGATCGATACCGCGGATGCCGTGGTCGGCGACCCGGATCAGGTACTGCGTGAGGCGTGGGGAGAAGAGGTCATGGGCTTCAACTGACAGCGTCGGTCTCGGGGTCGAGCCCCCGCAGGCTCGAGAATCCGAGGCAGACCAGTCCGAGGGCCACGACGGGAATGGCCAGTGCAAAGAACGTCGGTTGTATGCCGAGTCGGTCGAGCATCGGCCCGGCGAAGACGAATCCCAGCGGTCCGGCCGCGTAGGCCGTGGACGTCATCACGCCGACCACCCTGCCGCGCATGTGTTCCGGGCTGCGTGTTTGCATGGCGTAGTTGACAATCGGGCCCACCGGCCCGAACACGAAGCCTTGGAGTGCGGCCAGCAGGAGGATCACCCACAGGGGTGGGAGGAACGCCATCGCGACCATTGCGAACCCCAGAACGACGGCAGCCGCGATGAGCACCTTCCGGCGGGACAGATACGGAGCAGCAGGGCCGTAGGCCAACGCTCCCGCGATGCCGCCGATGCTGAGTGCCATGAGTACCGAACCGAGCTGTGCAGGTTTGCCCAGATCGGTGAAGTACACCGGGAAGATTACACTTTCGACCGGCATGTACAGGGCGACCAGGACCATGTCGACGAGCGCGATGGTTCGAAGCAACCGGTCGTTCCAGACGAACCGGAGGCCCTCGAGCGTGCCGTGCCAGATCGACGCGGGGCGGTTCTCCGGGGTCGGTCGCCCTGCATGTTCGAGTCGGATGAATGCGACCGCCGCGATCGACAGGACGAAACAGACTGCGGTGACCCACAAGGCGTTCGGTGCCCCCACCGCGGCGATGAGCACGCCACCGACGCCGGGGCCGACCAGATAGGCCACGTTGTAGTTCGCTTCGTACACGCTGTTCGTGCGATCGAGAGTCCAACCGGCGGCGCGTGTGGCGGCGGGCAGCATCGATTCACGGGCCGAGATGCCGGCCGGGTCGAAGAACGAACCGAGCGCCGCGAGTAGGGCGATAGTGGTGACCGTGAGACCGGTCGTCGCGGCCACGATCGGAATGGATGCCGCCGATACCGCGGACAGGGTGTCCGACACCATCGAGGTGCGGCGACGACCGAACAGGTCGACGAACGTCCCCGAGAACAGACTGGACAGAAGGAGCGGCAGGGTGGTCGCACCGGCGACGATCGCAGCATCGGAGGCACGGCCGGTGAGTTCCAGTACGAGCCACGGCAAGGCCACGATCACGATTCCGTTGCCGCTGGCAGAAAGCAGAGTTGCCAGGTTGAGCAGTAGCAACGGTCCGCGGCGCTGGGCCGTGTCCGCGGTGGTCACGGCGATTCCTCCCGATCGGTGGGTGAAATCGACGCTAGCAGCGGAGCTGGGCCCGCCGCGACGGATTCAATTCAGAGTGTGGTGCGCAGCAGCATCACGTTGTAGTCCGACCACGTGGTGGCCAGGAAATAGAGGTCCTGTCCCTGCGACCACGGGTGCATGTATGCACCGTAGACCTCGGGAACCTCTCGACTGCTCACCAGAACCTGCGGTTCGCCCCATCCGCCTTCGAGGTGATCGGAGGTCCGCATGACGATGGAATTGCCTGCGTCGGTGTACATCGCGATGAACTTGCCGAGGTAGTCGTTGTACTGAACCGACAACTCGCTGACCGGGCCGGGAATGACGGGCTTGGCGGCGCGAGGATCGTGCGCCACCCACTTGTCGCCGTTCCAGTACTCGTACTTGGAGAGATTGGTGATGTCGCCCTCGGGAACACGGGACAATCGTGCGTCGCCGTTCCGTCCCGACGGAGTTCCGAAGGCATAGACGAACCCGTCGTGCTTGACGTACGAGCCCATTTGGAAGTTCTCGTTGCCGGTTCCGGGGATGTTGGGTCGTGTCGTGAGGGGATCGACTCGCCAGTTCTCGCCGTTGTCGTTCGAGACGGCTATGCCGGAGGCGTTGGTCTCCCATTCACCCGGATGGCCCCAGTCTCGAACGGACATGTAGTTGATGTACTGCGTGGCACCGGGTCCCGAGCCCACCGATATGCCCGTGGTGGGGATGACCGTCTTCTCGATACCGGCCTGTTTCAGGCTGGGAATGATCTCCTTGGAATGGCCGGGGCGATCCTGGGGAGAATTGTCGATGTTCATCCCGTCGGACAGGATTCCGTCCGCACTGCGTAGGAGAATGTTGCTGCGCCAGTCGCCGACGAGCCCGCACAGCGGATTGGGGCTGAGTCCGACGGTGTCACCGAAAGCGGTCAAGACCTCGCCGCTTCCGTTGTCCCACATGATTCCCAGGTCCGTACCGAGGACGCTGAAACGGCCTAGCGTGTCGTTGGGACTGCGCGGACCGGTGATGTGAGAAACAGCGGTGGTCTTGCCGCGAAGCTCGGGGAGTCGACCGTCGCTGCCGTTGAGCCACGGAATCGGATTGGGACCACCCGCGACGCTGCCGGTCATGACGCTGCCCGCACTGCTGCCGCTACCGCCCATGCATTCCTGTGCACCGGCGGACGGTGCGGAGACCATCGTGAACGTGCACGTCGATGCGACCAGGACCGGAAGGGTGAGAAGGGTGATGCCACGAAACCTTTTCACGAGCGGGACCTCTGCTGTAGCGGTGTACGGGTTCGCGTCAGGGTACCAACGCCCGATGGCCCGAGTCCGAAGAAGCGGTAACGATCGTTCATCGGCGAGTCGGGTGGTCGGATGCCCGCTCTCAGAGGACCGCACCGGGATTGAGGATGCCGAGGGGGTCGAGTGCCGTCTTGATGCGCTCGGTCAGTGCCATGACGTCCGTGCCCACCTGATCGGGAAGCCAGGCTTTTTTGAGTCGGCCGACGCCATGTTCTCCGGTGATGGTTCCACCGAGTCCGATTGCAAGGTCCATGATCTCGCCGAACACGAGATGGGCTCGCGCGGTCATGTCCGTGTCTTCCGGGTCGAACACGATCAGTGGGTGCGTGTTCCCGTCACCGGCGTGTGCGATGACGGCAACCATCACGTCGTGTCGGGCTGCGATCTCCTCGATTCCCGTCACCAGCGCAGGCAGTTTCGGGACAGGAACGCCTACGTCTTCGAGCAGAAGGCTGCCCAGCCGTTCGACCGCCGGAATCGCCGCGCGTCGTGCGGCGGCGAACGCTTCGCCCTCCTCCGGGTCGTGGGTGGTGAACACCTCGTCGGCGCCGTTTTCGGTGCACGCGTCGGAGATTCGGGCGATCTCGAGTGCAGCGACGTCACCGGGGGCGTCGGAGCGGACGATGAGCATGGCTTCCGCTTCGCGGTCGAGGCCCATTCTCATGGCGTCTTCGACCGCTCCGATGGATACGCGGTCCATGAATTCGAGCATGGACGGTCGGAGGGTCCGGGTTATGGCAAGTACGGCGTCGGCCGCGGATTGGACGGAAGGAAACGGCGCCACCAGGGTGCACGAGGGGGGTTGCTGTGGGATCAGGCGCAGGGTTGCCTCGGTGATCACACCCAAAGTGCCTTCGCTTCCCACGAACAGCTTGGTCAGGGACAGTCCGGCGACCTCCTTGAGCCTCGGGCCGCCCAGGCGGACGGCGGTGCCGTCGGAGAGAACCACGCGCAGCGCGAGGACGTAGTCGGCGGTGACGCCGTACTTCACGCAACAGAGGCCGCCGGCATTGGTGGCGACGTTTCCGCCGATCGAACACATCTCGAACGAAGAAGGATCGGGTGGGTACCAGAGGCCATGCTCGGCGGCGGCATTCTTGACCTCGACGTTGAGCAGACCGGGCTCGACGACCGCTACCCGTGTGACGGGGTCGATCTCGAAGTTCCGCATGAGTTCGGTGCTCAGGACTATGCAGTCGGCCACGGCGGTCGCGCCGCCGCTGAGCCCGGAGCCGGCGCCGCGCGGTACGACCGAAACTCGGTTCGCCGTGGCCCAACGCATGACGGCCTGGACGTCCTCGGTGTTGCGAGCGCGGACGACCGCTGCGGGCAGGACCGCATCCGGGTCGCGAGCCCAGTCCTGCCGGTACGACTGCATGATGTCCGGGTCGGTCGTGAGTGCTGCGTCGGACAGGGCCTCGCGGAGGCTCGCGAAGCGGTCTGGTTCGGCCGTCATCGGCTACTCCTGGTCCGGGGCGAGCGGTTATGAAGTGGGATACCTCACAGTACAGAGGGTGTCGAGACCGAAATTCTTGGTCGAATGTCCAGCTGTCGATCCGATCGACGGGTGGGGCGAAACGTGCTTCGACCAGCAAAATTGGCCGAATCAGAACGACTGTTCGGTTTTATGCTGCTCCACTCTTCAACGGCGTCTCAGATAGTGGGAAAGTGTCGAACTTTTTTTCGGCACAGGAAGGCTTGGCCCGGAGTGTCGACTGTTCGATGTATACGCGCTGGTCGCGACGGTGAATTGGGGCCGACCACAAGGTGAATTCAGGTGTAACTCAGGTCACAAACGTAACTCTGTTACCTGATCGTTTCGGCGACGCAATTCAAATTGACTCTTCTACCGGTTAGCGTCTCAATCGTCGAACAGAGGCGAAGCGTTACACCGAATCCGAAACTTCCTCGATTTGTGAGGGACATCACTTCGAGCTTGGTGTCACGTGCCAACCACGGAAGGACCGCACTGATGATTGCTACGACCGGTGATGCCCACAGCTACGTGTCGGCGATGTTTTCGGACGAGTTCGTGGATGGCGGCGTCGACTACGACATGATCGAGCAAATTCATCGCGGCGACTTCGACGAATGGTTGTTCGCCGTTGCGGGTTCGGGCCTGTTCACCAACTCCGAGGTTGCCACCATGGAGCGTGAGTGGCAGCAGAGCCCCAAGGCATTCCTCGACGCCCTCCTTGCCGAGGCGGACGAGATCACCCGCAAGCGTTGCAACGTCACCTGGGCGGCGCTCGATCGCGTCGCACCCATCGCCGAGCCCGCTCCGGTCGCCGTCTTCGGCTGACCTACTCCACATGGACTCCGTCGGAGTCGACGACGATCGCCTCGTCGTCGGTGAGAGTCCGGTATTCGATTCCCGCGGCACGTAGCGCGGCAACCGTGTGGCCCGTTTCCGTGAGGTCACCGAGGACCGGAACGCTTTCCGCCGCAGCCGTTGAGTCGCCCGCGCCCGTGTCGGGGAAGTGCGGCACTATGGAGAAGTCGACGAAACCCAAGCCGTCCCACAACGGGTCGACACGGCATGTGGGGCGCACCTCGGCTGGATCGTCACTCGAATCCAGACCTACCAGCGTCGGTGCGGCCACGCACGCTCCCGCGCTGTAACCGGCGTACACGAGCGAGTTCTCGGCGACGCGTCGACCGATCACGGTGTCCGCTCCGCTCCGCGCCAATTGCGCACGCAACACGAATGTGTTTCCGCCCCGGACCCACACCGCCTGGAACGGCTTCAACCGTTCGGCCAGCGAGTCCGGATCTCCGATGTGATCGCGCAGATCGACCTCGCGGGCCTCATATCCCATCCGCTGCAGCGGCACGACATCGCTGACGACTCCGGACGCCCGAGCGCTCGCCGGCCATGCATCCGCTGCCGCAGCGATGACAGCTATCGCCGAACCCTCTTCCGTCAGGTCACGAAAACGCTGTGGCTTCGAACCGAACCTGTACGAGGACAGAAACAGCTTCATCGCATCAGATGGTGAATGCGAGGTTGTCCACGATGGACGTTCCGACCACTGTGTCGCCGTCCAGTGTGATGTCGGATCGGTGATCGCGAGCGAACGTGCGGCCTCCCGCGAGTCGCGTGAAGAGCCGTGCGTCCATCCCGATCGTCACGGTGGCGGGCGACGGAAGCTCCGACACGACGGAAGCGCGCTCGTCGACCGACACCAGGATCCGGCACGCCATCGGTCCGGACAGCGCGAACACGACACGTGTTCCGGTTGGCGCCTTCGCCTTCTTGCCCACGGCGTAGCCGACCAACGCGATCAGTTCCTCGAATGCGACCTCGGAACGAAGGCCTGTCTCGTCCCGAGTCCGATTCAATGCGTCATCGATGTCGAGTTCGTGCATCCAGCAGTCGAATACGCGGATACGCATGAACCGGGAATAAGGGGCAGGGCCTACCGGAGTCGTGGTTTCGGCCTCGAAATCCTCGTCCGACATGGCAGCAAGATCCGACCGTCTGCGCGCGACGATCTCGCGGAAGCGTTCGAGAAGGGCCGCTCCGGATTCCCCGCGGAGGCCCTCCACCCACTCCTCGTTGAAAGCGCCGATCTCGTTGTGCACGTGGGGAAGAACGCGAACGTCGATGCTCGTGTGCGGGGGAGCGATCCCGGCGAGCAGCGACTCGGTTCCGATGATGTGGGCGGCAATATCGTGAACAGTCCACCCGGGCAGCGAGGTCGGGGCGTACCAGTCGTCGGAGTTCAATCCGGACAGGACGTCGTCGAGGCTATTCCACTGCTCGAACAACGCATCCAGAACTGCGGTGCGGTTCATTCCGTCTCCTGATTTCTGTCGCAACGCGGGCACCTCGAGTGTGCGCCCTCGGTCAGGAACGCCCCACACTCGGGGCACACTCGGTCCAACCAGCACACGGGGTCACCACCGAGATCGGCCTCGTGATCCTCGAACGAGTCGGGTGAGCTCACGGGAGCTGCCGGAGAAACTCCGCCAGTACTTCGGCGTGGCTGTGCTCCACGTCCTTGGTAGCGGTGAGGAGTACGAGTGGGCGGCCGTCGGCAAGGTCGAGAACCCGGTCCACAGCGGTCTTCCCGTCCTTGCTATCCAGCTCGGACAGATACTTCTTCTTGAACTCCGAAAACACGGACGTGTCGTGCGAGTACCACTGTCGCAGGGCCGGTGACGGAGCGAGATCCTTCGCCCAATCGTCGTAATGGAAAGCGTCCTTGCGCATCCCGCGCGGCCACAAACGGTCGACGAAGAGGCGCAGGGCGTCCTCGTCGGTGGGGTGGTCGTAGACACGCTCGACGGTCACGGTCGGTTCACTCATCGCTCCACACCTCCGTTGCTTTTACCTCAGAGTACGTCCACGCACCATGTGAGCGGTCTCACATTGATGTGGGACGAGCTGTGAGAACGCCTGTTCGGACTCGATTCAGACAAAGTCGAATGCGAGATGTCGTTAGAACCTGAGGTGAGGTCTGGCTATCATCATCGGAATTCATTTCGAGAGGCGGTTCACATTCCGCCGGTCGCAGGATGGTTGCCGCTCGTCGCGGCCCAACCACCGTCAACCGCAGGAAGTCGAAAAATGGATACATCGGAGAGCGTGGCTCAGCCGCGCCCGACGGTCGGCGTCGTTCGTGAAACGGGCGAGGGCGAGCGTCGAGTGGCATTGGTGCCGAAAGTTGTGGCACCGCTGATCGGCAAAGGCTTCGACGTGATCGTCGAAGCCGGAGCAGGGGTGGACGCACTGATCCCGGACGAGGCGTACGCAGAGGCGGGAGCGTCCATCGGAGACCCGTGGTCGGCCGACGTCATCGTCAAGGTGGCGCCCCCGTCGGCACTGGAGGTGTCGAAGTTCAAGTCGGGTCAGAGCCTGATCGGATTCCTCGCACCGAGAAACGAGGACAACAGGATCGCCGACCTGACGTCGGCCGGCGTCGAGGCCTTCGCGGTCGAGGCGATTCCTCGAATCTCTCGCGCACAGGTGATGGACGCACTGTCGTCCCAGGCGAACGTGTCCGGTTACAAAGCCGTACTGCTCGCAGCATCGGAATCGACGCGATTCTTCCCGATGCTCACCACGGCCGCCGGAACGGTCAAACCCGCCACCGTCCTCGTTCTGGGCGTTGGTGTCGCAGGTTTGCAGGCACTCGCCACGGCGAAGCGCCTCGGTGGTCGCGCAACGGGATACGACGTGCGGCCCGAGGTCGCCGACCAGGTGCGGTCCGTCGGTGCGCAGTGGCTCGATCTCGGTATCGATGCCGCCGGCGAAGGCGGATACGCCCGTGAACTCACGGACGAGGAACGGGCCCAGCAGCAGCAAGCTCTCGAGGACGCGATCAAGGGCTTCGACGTCGTCATCACCACGGCGCTCGTACCGGGAAGGCCGGCGCCCCGTCTGGTGACGGCGGCAGCGGTGGAGGGCATGAAGCCGGGATCGGTCGTCGTCGACCTCGCCGGCGAGACCGGTGGCAACTGCGAGCTCACCGAGCCCGGGAAGACCGTCGTCAAGCACGACGTCACCATCTGCTCGCCGCTCAACCTGCCGGCGACGATGCCCGAGCACGCGTCGGAGCTGTACTCGAAGAACGTGTCCGCACTGTTGGAACTGATGCTGGTGGACGGCAAGTGGGCACCCGACTTCTCGGACGAGGTTCTCGCCGGGGCGTGTGTCACCCGTTCAGTGGAGGGTGAAAGCTGATGTACACCGAATTGCTGGCGAACATCGCCATTCTCGTCCTGTCCGGTTTCGTCGGATTCGCGGTGATCTCGAAGGTCCCGAACACGCTGCACACACCGCTGATGTCCGGTACCAACGCCATTCACGGCATCGTCGTGCTCGGTGCGCTCGTCGTGCTCGGCAAGGTGCACGACCCGCACTGGGGGCTGCAGGTCATCCTGTTCGTCGCTCTCGTGTTCGGAACGATCAACGTGGTGGGCGGATTCGTGGTCACCGACCGCATGCTCGCCATGTTCAAGTCCAAGCCTGCTGCGCCTGTCGCTGCTGATTCGGCTTCCGATGCGAAGGGTGGCGATCGGTAATGGAATACCTCGTCAATTGCCTCTACATAGTCGCGTTCGCGATGTTCATCTACGGTCTGATGGGTCTCACCGGCCCGAAGACCGCTGTGCGCGGGAACCAGATCGCTGCCGTCGGTATGGCCGTTGCGGTCATCGCGACCCTGATCTCCGTCCGTGACGCGGACATGTCCAACTGGATCCTGATCGTGGCCGGCCTCGTTGTCGGTGTCGTGCTGGGTGTTCCACCCGCACTCCGTACGAAGATGACGGAGATGCCGCAGTTGGTGGCGCTCTTCAACGGTGTCGGTGGTGGCACGGTCGCGCTCATCGCCTACAGCGAGTTCCTGGATTCGGACGGATTCACCGCGTTCAAGCACGGTGAGCAGCCGACGGTGCACATTGTCATCGCGTCGCTGTTCGCGGCCATCATCGGCTCCATCTCTTTCTGGGGCAGTGTGATCGCCTTCCTGAAGTTGCAGGAAACACTTCCCGGTCGCCCCATCGGAATCGGCAAGCTGCAGCAGCCCCTCAACGGACTGCTCCTGATCGGTGCCGTTGCGCTCGCCGTCGTCATCGGTCTTAAGGCGATCGATCCTTCCGGTGGTACGAGCCAGTGGTGGATCGTCGGCGTCCTTCTGCTCGCCGGAGTCCTGGGCCTGATGGTGGTGCTGCCGATCGGCGGTGCCGACATGCCGGTCGTCATCTCGCTCCTGAACGCACTCACCGGTCTCTCCGCCGCAGCCGCGGGTCTCGCACTGAACAACCAGGCGATGATCGTGGCCGGCATGATCGTCGGTGCCTCGGGTTCGATCCTCACCAACCTGATGGCCAAGGCGATGAACCGTTCCATCCCGGCGATCGTGGCGGGCGGATTCGGTGGTGGCGCTGCCGCTGCAGTTGCCGGCGACGGGGTTGCGAAGACCGCCAAGTCGACATCGGCAGCCGACGCTGCGATCCAGATGGCATACGCCAACCAGGTGATCGTGGTGCCCGGTTACGGCCTCGCCGTTGCGCAGGCCCAGCACGCCGTCAAGGACATGGCCAAGCTGCTGGAAGCGAAGGGTGTCGAGGTCAAGTACGCGATTCACCCGGTCGCCGGTCGTATGCCCGGTCACATGAACGTGCTGCTGGCCGAGGCCGACGTCGAGTACGACGCCATGAAGGAAATGGACGACATCAACGACGAGTTCTCGCGCACCGATGTCACGCTGGTGATCGGCGCCAACGACGTCACCAACCCGGCGGCGCGCAACGATCCGTCGTCGCCGATCCACGGTATGCCGATCCTCAACGTGGACCAGTCGAAGGCAGTGATCGTGCTCAAGCGTTCGATGAACTCCGGCTTCGCCGGGATCGAGAACCCGCTGTTCTTCGCGGACACCACATCGATGCTCTTCGGCGATGCCAAGAAGTCCGTCGGTGAGGTCACCGAGGAGCTCAAGGCCCTCTAGACACCTGTGAGTGGTTGACGAGTCCAGGGACTCGTCAACCACTCACGGAGGGGTCAGTAGCGGCGACGCGAGAGGGCGATTGCCGCGGTGTCCGGTCGGAGCTCTTCACGCTTCGCGGCACTGGGGGAGTAGAGCATCACAGTCGAGGCGATCATCCACCACACGGCGACTATCACCACGCTTGCGACGATCCCGATCGGCGACATCGGTTGAACGAGAGTGCTCGCGCCTGCAAAGCCGAGTACGAGGACGAAGCCGAGACCGCGAATGGCCGGCACGTACTGCTTGGCCGCCACGAGTAGAGCCGAGCTCAGAACCGCGGCAACGGCAACCAGATGTCCGCTGGGCAGGATCTCGCTCGGCGAGCCCGCTGCCCACGTCTGAATCGCGGCGGACGTGAGGTTCGCCCCGACGCTGAGAGTGAGTACCGCCCCCACGCCATAGGGCAGGGTGCGGACGATCGCCACCACGGCAATTGCGGTGGTGGCAACCAGCATCGAGGTGACGTCGACCAGACCTATCGCGGACTGGGCGAGCGGTTTCAGCTGTTGGGGCAGAGCGATGGGACTACTGGTGGGGCGGACGGCATAGAGCGCAAAAAGGGCCACCGCGCCCACCACTGCCAAAGCTATCCGGCGAGCGCTGTGACGCAGTCTTGTCTCCGTGCTCGTAGTGGAGTCGATTGCAATCACGCGCTCTATCATCCATCCAAATCCTGAACGGACAATGAGACGGAACTGTGATCTACGTCCGAGTGGATCGCAGTTCTCCGGACCGTGCCTGCGCCCGCTGCGGCGGCGAGAACACAGACGAGCGGGACGACCATCGCGACTGTCAGCGGAACGGCGATCGTGACCCAGCCGATGATTGCCGGACCGGCGAGAAATCCCAGGTAGCCGAGTCCGACGACCCTCGACATGTTGGTTCCGGCGGACCCGCTCCCGAGGTTGCCCGCGGTGGTGAATATCTGCGGCACGGTCCCGGACAGTCCGATGCCGAAGAGGGCCCATCCGGTGAGTGTGATGAATATCTCGCTGGATGTGATGATCAGAATCAAGCCCGTCGCTGCGATGAGCGCGCCGTACCGCACGATTGCAACCGGACCGAGCGCGCCGGCCACTCTGTCGGCGGTCAGTCGGCCGAGTGTCATCGTCAACGAGAACGCACCGAACGCGAGTGCTGCGGTGGAGTCGTTCGTGCCCAGGTGGTCCTTGACCTGAAGAGTGCTCCAGTCGTTCGCGACACCCTCCGACAGCATGAGGACGAAGGCGAGTGCACCGAGCGCGAGCACTCGGGCGGAGAAACGCCCATGGGCCTGTTCGGCAGGTTCCGCTCGGTGGGCGGGCTCGCGACGGACGAGGAGAAGTCGAGTGAAAGCGGTGGTGGCGATGATGCCCGCGATCGCTGAACACGCAAGTGTCGGCGCGGGACCGACGCCCACGCCGAGCGTTGCAGCTCCGACCACAGAGCCCGACACGCCGCCGATCGAGAACAACGCGTGGAACGCCGACATGATCGGGCGTCGATACCGTCTCTCCACTTCGACGGCCTGCGTGTTCATCGCGACATCGAGGCTTCCGTTCGCGAACCCGAACAGCACGAGAGCGAGCCCGAGATGCCAGGCCTGGGTGGCGACCCCCGGGCCGACAGCGGCGACGGAAAGTAGAACCGCTGCCGCGAAGACGAGCGTGCGGCTACCGAATCGGTCGGTGAGTGGTCCGCTGACCTGCATACCGCCGATGGCTCCGCAGGCCAGCAGCAGCAACAGTGTGCCCAGGGTGGAGTGGCTGATCCCGATCTTGGACTCGATGGCAGGGATGTGGACGACCCACAGTCCGAGCAGGAATCCGTTCACCCAGAAGATCCCGAATACTCCGGCTCGCGCGCGTCGGAGAAGTTCGGCTTGGTGCGTAGTTTCGGTATCGGTCACGCGATCACAGGTGCGCCATCAGATGGGCGGGATCGTCGAGCATGTGCCCGATGGCGGCGAGAAAGCGGGAGGCTTGCGCGCCGTCGAGTACGCGATGATCGAACGTGAGAGACAGCGTCGTCACGTCGCGCACGGCAACCTCTCCTTCGTGAATCCAGGGCCGTTTCGATATCAGTCCCAAGCATAGGATCGCGGCCTCGCCCGGATTGAGAAGGGGCGTTCCGGTGTCCATCCCGAAGGGCCCGATGTTGGTGATCGAGATGGTTCCACCCTGGAGGTCTGCTGGTGTGGTCCGGCCGGCCCGGGCGGTTTCGACGAGTTCGTGGATCGCGCGGCACAACTCGGCGAGAGTTGCGTTCTCGGCGTTCTTCACATTGGGGACGACGAGGCCGCGGGAAGTCGCCGCGGCGATGCCGAGATTCACGTAGCGGTGCTGCACCACGTCCTTCTCGGCCTCGTCCCACGCGGCGTTGACCTCCGGCATATCGCGGAGCGCGGTGACCATGGCCTTCGCGACCAGTGTGAGCGGTGTCGGTGAAAGACCTTCGAACGCGTCGAGGTGCCGGATTCGGTCCAGTAGCTCCATCGAGCGGGTCACGTCGACGGTGAGGAACACGGTCACCTGGGGCGCGGTGAACGCACTGGTCGTCATGGCGGCGGCCATCTGCTTCCGTACGCCGGCGTTGCGAACGGTGGATGCCGTGGTTTCGGTGTGGGAGCCGAGGCTGTCGAGATCTGTCACGGTCACGGCGCCGCCCGGACCGGTCCCTCGCACCGTGGTGAGGTCGATGCCGCGTGCACGCGCTGCCGCGCGAGCGGCCGGCGAGGCATCGGGACGAGCGGGGTCGACCGTACGAGGGGTGGGTGCTCGTCGTCTGCGGCTCGGGGGATCGGCGCCGGGCCCGTAGCCGACCAGCACCTGATGGGTATCGGACTCGTCCGGTCCGGGGTCGGCCGAGTCGTCCGCCGCGATGCGAATGATCGGCGTGCCGACGGGAACCGTGGTGGATGCTGCCACCAGAATCGCTTCGACGACTCCCGAGTACGGAGAAGGCAGCTCGACCAGAGCCTTTGCGGTTTCGACCTCGGCGATGACCTGATTGAGTGCCACCCGATCCCCGACGCCCACCGACCACGAAACGATCTCGGCTTCGGTGAGACCCTCGCCGAGGTCGGGCATTCGAAATTCGTGCGCCACGAGTGCTCCTTCCGATCGCGTGCCGGGTGAACGTGTCAGGCGGCGAGGCTCCGGTCGACCGCGTCGAGGAGGCGGTCGGCGTCGGGCAGATGGTGTAGTTCCAGCTTCGCAGGCGGGTAGGGGATGTCGAAACCTCCCACCCGAAGCACCGGCGCCTCCAGTTGGTAGAAGCACCGCTCGGAAATGCGGGCGGCTATCTCGGCGCCCAAGCCGAGGAAGGTGGGCGCCTCGTGCGCCACGACGAGCCGTCCCGTTCGCCGAACCGATTCTTCGACGGTGTCGAAGTCGATGGGGGAGAGCGATCGCAGATCGACGATTTCGAGGGACCGACCTTCCTCCTCTGCGATCGTGGCGGCAGAGAGTGCAGTGGAGACCATTGCGCCGTACGCGACCACCGTGGCGTCCGTGCCGTGGTGGACGATGCGGGCACTGTGCAAGGGTAGATCGGCTGATGCCGACAGGTCGACGTCAGCCTTGTCCCAATAGCGGCGTTTCGGTTCGAAGAACACGACCGGATCGTCGGAGGCGACGGATTGCTGGACCATGTGAAAGGCGTCGGCAGGGTTGCTGGGGCTGACGACTCGGAGGCCGGCCGTGTGTGCGAAATAGGCTTCCGGTGACTCGGAATGATGTTCCACAGCACCGATTCCGCCGCCGAACGGGATTCGGATTGTGATGGGGGCTCGGACTGCGCCGCCCGTACGGTAGTGGATTTTCGCGACCTGCGACACGATCTGGTCGAACGCCGGGTAGACGAATCCGTCGAACTGTATTTCGCAGACCGGACGGTAGCCGCGCAGGGCCAATCCGAACGCGGTCCCGATGATTCCGGACTCCGCGAGAGGGGTGTCGATGACGCGATTGTCGCCGAAGTCCTTCTGAAGTGAGTCGGTGATACGGAAGACCCCACCGAGTGCGCCGACGTCTTCACCCATGACGATCACCTTGCGGTCGCGTTCGAGACTACGTCTGAGGCCGGCGCCGATTGCTGCGCCGAGGGCGATGGTGGTCACGACAGCACCTCCTGTCGTGTCCCGAACTGTTGTGTGCCGAATCCGTCCAGATACGCCGTGTACTCGGCTTTTTCTGCCGCGACGAGTGGGTGGTGCTCGGTGTAGACGTGATCGAAGAGGGAAGCGGGGACAGGGTCGGGTGCGTCGAGCGTGCCGGTTCGCATCTGCCGAGCGACAAGATCTGCGGTATCGCGAACCTGGCCGTCGAACTCTTCGCTCCACAGTTCTTCTCGTTCGAGTAGGCGCTGCATTCGCAGAATCGGATCGCGCGAGCGCCAAGCCTCGGTTTCCGCGGCCGAGCGGTAGCGCGTCGGGTCGTCGGAGGTCGTGTGCGGTCCCATGCGGTAGGTGATGGCTTCGATGAATCCGGGGCCGCCGCCGTCCCGAGCGCGTCTGGTGGCTTCACGGGTGACGGCGAGCACGGCGAGAACGTCGTTTCCGTCCACGCGCACCGATGGAATGCCGTGTCCGGCCGCACGACCGGCGATGGGTACGGGACTCTGCAATGCGACGGGTTCGCTGATCGCCCACTGGTTGTTCTGGCAGAAGAACACGACGGGGGCGTCGAGGCTGCGGGCGAAGACCATCGCTTCTGCCGTGTCACCCTGACTGGTGGCCCCGTCGCCGAAGTAGGAGATGGTCGCGATGTCGACGCCGTCCAGGTGAGCGCCCATTGCATATCCGGTCGCATGAAGACTCTGTGCTCCGACCACGATCGCCGGGTTGGTGACGCCGACGCTGTCCGGGTTCCAGCCCGAGAGTGCGCATCCTCGCCACATCCGCGTCATCGATGCAGGGTCCACGCCGCGGCAGTACGCGACCCCGTGCTCGCGGTAACTGATGAAGGCGTAGTCGTCCGGTTCGAGGGCTCGTGCGGAGCCGACCTGAGCGGCTTCCTGGCCGGTGGACGGTGCCCAGAGTCCGAGTTCACCCTGCCTCTGGAGCGCGATGGCCTCGGTGTCGATGCGCCTGGTGACGACGAGGTCCCGGTACAGGGCGCGGAGTGCGTCGGAGTCCACGTCCGCGACGAGTCGTGCATAGTCGGGCCGGTGTACGCGTCGGCCGTCCGGTTGGACCAGCTGAATCGGGTACGGGATCTTGTCGATCATCGTCAACACCTCCTGCGCGGCGGGCGGCCTCGTGAGCTACCGCGCCGTGAACGTGTCCTACCTCACAGCATCCTCTTCGAGGCGAAGTGCGCAAGTGACCGACGCAGAACTGTGCAGAATGCACGAACACGGGCGGGTCGGCGCTGGCAGACTGCGAAGAATGACCAATCTGGATGCCACCGATGCGCGATTGTTGCTCGCGTTGTCCGAGAGTCCTCGTGCGACCGGTGTGGAACTGGCTGCACGCCTGGGTCTGTCCCGAAATACGGTCCAGGCCCGTCTGTCCCGGTGGGAGAGCTCTGGGGCACTGGGGACGATGGATCGACGGGTGTCACCACGCGCCCTCGGCTATCCATTGTCCGCGTATGTCGCAACCAGAGTCGACCAGCATCAGCTCGACGGCGTGGTGGACGCACTGGCCGATATTCCGGAAGTGGTCGAGGTCTCGGGTATGACCGGGCAGACGGACCTTTCGGTGAAGGTGGTGGCCCGCGACGCGGACGATCTTTACCGGCTCGCCGGATTGATCCTGGAAATTCCCGGTGTGGAGCGGACGAACATGGCCCTCGTCATGCGCGAACTCGTGGGCCCGAGACTGACCCCACTTCTCGAGCGACTTGCCGGGAGTATCCCCAGCACGGCGTCAGCGGACAACCAGGAAGAGGACGAGGGTGACGGCGGCCAGAACCGCGAAGTACACCGCAGGTAGGGAAGTGGCGCGGGTATCGGGATTGCCGTAGTCCCCGTGCTTGACGTGAAAGCCGGTTGCCGCGAGGCCGAGCAGGAGCAGTCCCGCTGCGGCGGCTGCCCCGATGGGCCACACGAAGAGGCCGATCAGCAGACCGACACCGCCCGTTACCTCGGCAGCACCGATCATGCGCACCTGGTTTTCCACGAGGCCTCGGGATCGGAGTGAGGACCACACCGTGCCCTGCAGCCGGAGTTTGGGAACACTGACGGCCAGGGAAGCGATGGCGAGCACCACGGCGCACACGATGAGAACTGCATTCACGTCCGGTCTCCGTTCTCTTCTGGGGCGAATCTTTTCTGCTCGGATCTGAGAAGACGTCGTCGACTACCGATGCCACATTATGCGGTCGGCGCGACAAAACCCGGGGTTCGGGATCCGGGCCGCAGCGCGTGTCCAACGGTTAGCATCGTCCGCGTGACTGTCGTGGGACTGAACGAAGATGCCGTAGCCGCGTGGATCAACGGGCTCGGCGTGGGCGCCATCGCACCGCTGACCTTCGAGCGGATCGGGAACGGGCAATCGAACCTCACCTACTCGGTATCGGATTCGGGCGGTGGCCGCTGGGTCCTGCGTAGACCACCGCTCGGTCACATCCTGTCCTCCGCCCACGACGTGGTTCGTGAGCACAAGATCCTTTCGGCGCTGCAGGGGTCGTCGGTTCCGGTGCCGAAAATTCTTGCGCTCACGGAGGATCCGGACGTCACGGATGCGCCGCTGGTTCTGATGAGTTTCGTGGACGGTGTCGTGATCGACGGCGTCCCCACGGCGGAGAAGCTCACCCCCGAGCAGCGTGGAGCCGTCGGACTCGCGCTACCCAAGGCGCTGGCACACATCCATGCAGTGGACCTCGAGGACGTCGGTCTCGCCGACCTGGCGAGCCGAAAGCCGTTCGCCGCACGCCAGCTCAAGCGCTGGTCCACCCAATGGGCGCAGTCCAAGACACGTGACGTGCCGGACGTGGACCGGCTCGCCGACGTGCTGCAACGCAACATCCCGGAGCAGCACGAAGTGTCGTTGGTGCACGGCGATTTCCACCTGAACAACGTCATCGTCGCCCCCGACGAGGGCGAGGTGCGTGCGGTGGTGGACTGGGAACTCTGCACACTGGGGGATCCGCTCGCAGACATCGGCGCCTTGCTCGCCTACTGGCCGCAGCAGGGGGACGAGCACGTGGCGGGTCCGTTCATGGCCTCGACCCTCGAGGGTTTTCCGAGTCGCGCCGACCTGGTCGAGGCCTACGCACACGAAACAGGCAGAGAGATATCGGACGTCGGCTACTGGCACGTTCTCGCGTTGTGGAAACTGTCCATCATCGCCGAGGGCGTGCTGAGGCGAATCCTCGACGATCCTCGAAACGAAGCCGAGCACGGTGGTCCGACGGCCAAACTCGTCGACGGGATCATCGCGAGGGCGGTGTCGACCGCTGAAGCCGAGGGGCTGTCCTAGAAGACCGAAACCGAAGGGCGGTCCTGGATCTCAGTCGTCCTGGACGACGAGAAGTGTCGCCGCACTTCGAATCTCGGCCGGAATGGCAACGGGTTTCCTGGTCTCCGCGTCCACGTAGACGTGGACGAAACGGCCGACGGCCGCGGGTTCGAGAACACCGTCGTCGTCTCGGAAGATCGCCAACGAGTACACGATGCTCCGATTGCCGAGTCGCTCGATCGACAAGCCCACCTGAAGGCGGTCGGGAAAGCTCAGCTCGGCGAGGTACTTGCACGAGGTCTCGGCGACCACTCCGATGGCGGGGAAGTCGCGGATGTCCACGCCGGTGGTGGCCATCAGCCACCCGTTCACAGCCGTGTCGAAGTACGAGTAGTACGTGACGTTGTTGACGTGTCCGTAGTGGTCGTTGTCGTCCCATCGAGTCGGGACCGGCCACAGGGCAGGGTAATCGGCCGCGGCGGGTTGCTTCGGTGCATTGTCGGTCACAGAACCGACCCTAGCGTCCGGTGCGAGTCGCCTGTCGTACGACGCCGCCCGCCACCAGAGCCCAGAATGCCGACGCGATACCGAAGATGCTCACGCCCGACGCTGCAACGAGGAAGGTCACAACCGCACCACCACGCTCCTCGACATCTGCCAATGCGCCGGACAGGGCGCTGCCGAGGGTGGCGACAAGTGCCAGACCCGCGACCGCCTCGATGACTCCGTGGGGTGCGGCTGCGATCAGGGTGGCGGCGGCCGTGGAACAGATCGCAAGGGCGAGATATGCCCAACCGGCGGTGAACGCTGCCGTCCAGCGGCGTTTCGGGTCGGGGTCCGCCGCGGGCGCTGCCGCGAGTGCGGCGCTGATGGCCGCGAGGTTGACGGCGTGACCGCCGGCCGGGGCACCGACGATGGTGCCGATTCCGGTGACGATCATCGATGGACGCCACGGCACGCGATAGCCGAAGGAGTTCATGACCGCGATCCCAGGAATGTTCTGCGAGGCCATGGTGACGATGTACAACGGTATCGCGATTCCGATCAGGGCCTGCCAGGTCCAGATCGGTGCGGTGAACTCGACTGTGGGTATCAACGTATCGATCGGGAGGGTTCGGCCTTCCCTGATCAGGCTCACGGCGATCACACACGCTGCGACGCCGAATGCCGCTGGGACCGACCAACGTACGGACCAGCGCTGCAATACGAGCCACACGATGACCACCGGCGCCACTGCCCAGGGCGAGTCGCGTAGTGCGAACACGGGTTCCAGACACAACGGCATCAGGACGCCGGCCAGCATCGCTTGTGCCAGCGATGTGGGAATCGCCGCGACGGCTCGGCCCAGACGTGGCCAGAGGCCGGTCGCGACAATGGCAAAGCCGACCAGAACGAAGGCTCCGACCGCCGCGGTCCACCCGCCGGTGACGGAGCCCGCACCGGCCAGGAGTGCGGCGCCCGGTGTCGACCAGGCGAGAGTCAGCGGTATTCGGTATCGCCGTGACAACCACAGCATCCCGACCGCTTGCGTCACACACAGCGCCAACAGGCCCGAGGCGGCCTGTGGTTGATCGGCTCCCACGGCGCGCAGACCTGTGAGGACCACAGCGAACGAACTCGTGAATCCCACGAGGGCAGTGACGATTCCTGCTCCGATGGGCACACCGAGTCCGGGGAGCGGCTCGGTGGCTTCGGCTCGTGAATCGGTCACGGTCAGCGATTCTGCCGGATGCTACCTCTGGATTTCTGTCAGGATGGGATCATGTCGAATCCAGTCGTGATCGATGCCGGTCAACTTGCCGAACTCGTCGAATCGACACCACCGCCAGTGATCCTGGACGTGCGCTGGGCACTGGGTGATTCCGACGGCGCTCAGCACTATCTGGACGGCCATGTTCCCGGCGCGGTGTTCGTGGACCTGGACATCGAACTGGCCGATCCTCCGTCCACTGGTCGTGGACGGCATCCGCTACCCGCCCTCGACCGTCTGCAGGCTGTCGCGCGCACGTGGGGAATCGACGATTCGGACACCGTCGTGGTGTATGACGCCACCGGCAACCTTGCAGCAGCTCGTGCGTGGTGGCTGCTGCGTTGGGGCGGCCTGACCGATGTTCGTCTTCTCGACGGTGGGGTCGACGGATGGACCGACTCGGGTCGTGAACTCGCGGTCGGCCCGGGCGAGATTCCGGCCCCCGGCACGGTCACGCTCACGGGCGGCGGCATGCCGGTGATCGGCATCGACGAGGCGGCGTCCTGGCCGGAACGCGGCAGCCTGCTCGACGCCCGTGCGGCCGAACGGTTCACCGGCGAGACGGAACCCGTCGATCCTCGCGCGGGGCACATACCCGGCGCCGTCAACCTGCCCGCGGCAGACAACATCGACGACCGTGGACGCTTCAAGTCGAGCGCGGCGCTGTCCGAGCGATTCGCCGACGTCCGCGGACCGGTCGCGGTCTACTGCGGCTCGGGAGTCAATGCTGCGCAGCAGATCGCGTCGCTCGAAATTGCGGGGATCGACGCAGCCCTGTTTCCAGGCTCGTGGTCGCAGTGGTCCAACGACGACGAGCGTGAGGTGGCGGTGGGGGCCTGAACGTTCCGCGTTGTCAGGAGCGGGAGAACTCCGATGCCCGGGTGATCTGGTCCGGGCTGGGGCGAACGCCGGTGTAGAGGGCGAACTGCTCGGCAGCTTGTAGTGCGATGACCTGAGCGCCGGTGATGACGGTTTTGCCCTGCTCGGTGGCGGCGCGAACGAGGGGAGTATCGGGCGGCATCGCGACGACATCAAAGACTGCCTGAGCTGCCGCCACAGTCGAGTCCGAGAACGGCAAATCCGCGGACTCGGCGCGTCCGGCCATCCCGATGGGCGTGGCGTTGACGAGAAGTCCCGGTGTCCGCTCGCCGAGGTCCGACGTCCACGAAAACTCGTAGCGATCCGCAAGCGCATTTCCGGACCCGGAGTTTCGGGCGACCACGACGACGTCTTGGAAGCCGTGATCCCGCACGGCGGCGACGACGGCTTTCGCCATTCCGCCACTACCTGCGACTGCCACCGACAGTGACGTCGGCAGGGAGTTCTCGCGGAGCAACTGGGCCACGGCCTCGTAGTCGGTGTTGTAGGCGTGCAGTACGCCGTCCTCGTTGACAACCGTGTTGACCGAGTCGATGGCGGACGCCGAATCGTGCATGACATCGACGAGTTCGATTATCCGCTCCTTGAACGGCATCGAGACCCCGCATCCTCGAACGCCGAGCCCGCGGATCCCGCTGACCGCAGCGGCCAGGTCCGACGTGGTGAAGGCCTTGTAGACGTAGTTGAGGTCGAGTTCGTCGTACAGGTAGTTGTGGAATCGGGTGCCGATGTTGCTCGGGCGTCCGGATAGCGAGATGCATAGCTGGGTGTCCTTGTCGAGCAGCATTCTGCCGACTCTAGTTCTTCGTGGCCGGGTGGGGACCGTGAAGCTTCGCGTAGGCTGCCCGCTCCGCCTCGTGACGCTTGCGGGCTTTCGGATTCTCGAGATCAGGCGGCAGGCCGTGGCGTTCGAGGCGCCTTGCGCGGTTCTGTGCCATGTAGGCGACGCTGTAGAACAGCGCGAGCACGACGCCGAGCAGGGTCATCGAGGCGTTGAGCCACAGCGGTCCAGGGAAGAGGAAGAACGCGGCGAAGATGGGGAGGAAGGGGACCATACTGCGCACGAGGTGACGCGGGACCGCCCAATCGCCGACGAGATCGTTGCGCACCCAGTCCTGCATGGATTCCGGGAGTGTGCGTCCGAAGCAGTATCCCAGCCATTGCAAGGGTCCGGGTCGACGCTGTGTCATGGACTTCCCTTCTTCGTGTCGAGTGCGCCGGCCGCGAGGGCGGCGGCGTTGACGCTGGTGAGGACGCGATGGAGTTCTTCGAGCTCGGCCACATCGACTCCGAGGGCGTCGATCACGGCGGGCGGAACCTTCTCCGCCTCGGTGCGCAACGCCTTTCCTGCCTCGGTGAGTTCGACGACGAGCTGTCTTTCGTCTGCACGGCTCCGAGTGCGAACGAGGAGCCCGGACGCTTCCAGTCGCTTCAGGAGCGGTGAGAGGGTCGGCGAATCCAGTTGTAGCGCTTCGCCGATGGCCTTCACCGACATCGGAGAGGTCTCCCACAGGGCGAGCATCACCAGGTATTGCGGATGAGTGAGACCCATCGGTTCGAGGATCGGCCGATAGACACCGAGTACCGCTCTGTTCGCGACCGCGAGCGCGAAGCACACCTGTCGATCGAGCGCGAGGGGATCGACGTCGTGGGAATCCGGCATGCCACCGACGGTAGCAGATTCTTAATGCACAAACTATTCGTGCACTAATCGGATTACCGACAGGTTCGGGAGACCGTGGTGAATGCGTCCGCATCGGCACGAGTGATCGGCAGGCCGTAGTGCACGGCCACGGTCAGGTACTTGCCCGCATAGAAGCAGTGATACGCGGGGTTCGGTGGCAACCACTGGGAAGGAGTGCCGTCACTCTTTCGGAGGTTGTCGGGTCCGTTGACCGCAAGAAGGTTGAACTCGATGTCGTTGGCGAAACGCGTTCGCGCTTCGCGTGACCACTGGTGTGCTCCCATGTCCCAGGCCGCGGCAAGGGGATACACGTGATCGATCTGGACGGCCTTCGCGTCCGACCGGTCGAACGCGAGGGACGCGCCGGAATACGGGTCGGGAAGGATTCCGGTGAGCACGACGCACTCTCCGGTGCCTTCCCGGAACGTCGTGGCATGGAGGCTGAGTGCCAGCATGTTGTTTCGGGTGTCGCATCCGTCTCTGCCGCCCTGGGCATCCTGATCGTCCGACCACGCAGGGCCGTAGACGCAGCCTTTGCCGGAAGTGCAGGCCCGCTCGTAACCCACCGCGTGAGGTCGACTGTCCACGATGTGTACGGACGCGAGAAGTGTCTCGATATCCGCGCGAGACGGGCTTCCTGGTGCGGGTGCGACCGTGGTGAACTCGCCGAACACCGTGCCGCAACCGCCCAGCACCGCAGTGGACACCATCGCCGTGGCTACCCCCGCCACGATCAGACGACGAACATTCATGCGTCCCCCCGGGCGCCGAAAGATCGACCGAACATCGGTCGACGAGAACCCTAGCCCGAAGGCCCGACAGCTCAGGTGACTTCGACGACCACCTTGCCAGTCGAATGCCCCGATTCGACGCGAGCCAGCGCGTCACCCGCCTCCGCCAACGGCACCGCCATCCGCACGTGGGGGTCGACGGCGCCCGACGCGACGAGGGACGCGACCTCTGTGAACACCTCGGTCGTCCGACGGCGAACCACGCCCGAGCCGCCGAGTTCCTGCGCGGACAGGCTGTTGCCGATGCTGATCAATCGTGACGGGTCGGCGACCAGACCCGACAACTCGACGAGATCGGCACCGATCACGTCGAACACCGCGTCGATGTCGAGTGGTCCGGTGTCGCGCATCCGCGATGCCAGGCCGGGCCCGGATGCGATCCAGGTTGCACCGAGCGACGTCACCAGATCCTTCTTGGCGTCCCCGGCCGCGGCGATCACGCGCACACCGCTGCGCCGTGCCAGTTGGAGTGCTGCGAGCCCGACACCACCACCTGCGCCCACGACCAGCAGGGTTGCACCCTCGGCGAGGATCAGTTGCGCGAGCGCGTCGTATGCGGTTCCGACGGCGACGGGGATCACGGCCGCAGCGGTGAACGGCAACGTCTCGGGTTTGTGCGCGGTCGATGCCGCATTCGTGACCGTGTACTCGGCATACCCACCGAAACCCGTAGCCGTCGAACCGAACACGTGATCGCCCACGGCGAAACCTTCCACACGCTCGCCGACCGCCGTCACCACGCCTGCCACCTCGCGTCCCAGCACAGCGGGCAGCGTCACCGGGACCGAGTCCTTCCGAGTACCTTCGCGAACCTTCCAGTCGGCCGGGTTGACACCGGCCGCGTGCACAGCGACCTGGAGTTGACCGGGACCGGCTTCGGGCATCGGGACCTCGAGCAGCTGTTGCGTCTCCGGCCCGCCGTATTCGGTGAAGCAGTATGCGAGGGGCATGGCACCTACTGTGCCACCGGTCCGAAGTTCGCCCGATCGGGATGGTCGGAACCACCTGATTGGATGGACGGATGCTGCACGGTCTGTGGACGCCCGGTTCGGGGCTACTGCTGTGGGCGGACGGGCTCGCGACGCAGGGACCGGGCGCCGCCGACGACGAAGAGCCGGGCAACGCGGTGGACCGCATTCTGCGCCGCAAGTTCAGGCATCGGGCGACGGTCCCCATGCCGGCTCCACACACGGTCGACATGGTCGAATGGCCGGCAGTAGCGCTGGCCCCGCTCGATGCCGCGGACTTTCTCCTCGAGATGCCCCCGCGCGATCCTCGTGTTTCCGGTGATTTGAAGTACCTCGCGCATGTTGCCCGAGGGATCGACAGATGGGCGATGGCCGGTCGCGTGGTTCCGGGACTGCGTCGCGCCGACGGCGACTGGTGGCCCCGGTGGGAACTGGTCGGTGGCGAGCAGCAACGCGCGTGGCGGACCGAACTTGCGTTGGCCATGCCGACGGTGCAGCGGTACGGCGGCGACGTGCGGACGATCCTCGACGACATGCTCGCCGAACTGACCGATCCGATCGTGCGTCGGCACCTCGACGTGTCGGAACCGGGCGATCGGATGTTGGCCGCCCTGGTTCGGGGAGACACGTTCGACGAGGGAACGGCGAAGCTGTCGGGTGATCTCGACCGGTGGCGGGCCAGCCTGAAGGTCGACGAGCCCGAACTGGTCCTGCGGCTGCTCGAGCCGGAAGGAGACGAGGTGCCGGACGAGGCGTTGTGGCGCCTGCAGGTGTGCCTGAGGCTCGAGGGCGAGGCTCCGGAGCCGGTCCCGCTGCACCGGACGGATCGGGCTCGTCTGCAGTTGGGGGTCGCGAAGCTGACCGAGGCAGTCGCCGCGTATCCGCGCCTCGAGGACGTACCGAGTGCGCCGGACAGTCTCGACCTGATGTTGCCGACCGCCGTCGTGATCGATCTGATCACGCACGGGGCAACCGCCTTGCAGGAGAAGGGGATACATCTCCTGCTGCCGCGGGCATGGAAGACGGCGTCGCCGTCGATGCGGCTGAAGGTCACCGCTCCCGCGTCCCCGATATCGGCCGAGGATCGGTCGGTCGGAAAGGACCAGCTGCTCGAATACGAGTGGGAACTCGCGATCGGCGACGAGGTGCTGACCGCGGACGAGATGGCCCGACTGGTGAACGCCAAGAGTGGCCTCGTCCGCGTGCGCGGTGAGTGGGTGCGTGCCGACCCGGACGTGCTGTCCCGGGCGGCACGCTATGTGGCCGAGCGGAGCGGCGGTGGTGAACGGGGAATCCTCGACCTGCTGCAGGAGCTGATCGACGACGACCTGCGGGATCTGCCTGTCGAGGACATCGACGCATCCGGTTGGGTGCGTGCCCTGCTCGACGAGAACGCCCGGCCCGAGAGCGTCGGCGTTCCAGCGGGACTGAATGCCACGCTGCGGCCGTACCAGCAACGAGGGCTCGATTGGCTGGCGTTCATGAGCGATGCGGGCCTGGGTGCGGTTCTGGCCGACGACATGGGGTTGGGCAAGACAGTTCAACTTCTTGCCCTGCTGGCGCACGAACGATCGGATACTCCGACCTTGCTCGTCTGCCCGATGTCGGTCGTCGGTAACTGGCAGCGGGAGGCGGCGCGTTTCGTCCCGTCGTTGCGCGTTCTGGTGCACCACGGTTCGGGCCGTTCGTCCGGTGCGGAGTTCGCGGCGGCAGTCGCCGGGAGTGACCTGGTCATCACGACGTACGCGTTACTCGCCCGCGATTTGGGGCATCTGAAGGAACAGCCGTGGCGTCGGATCGTTCTCGACGAGGCGCAACATGTCAAGAACCCCAAGACCTCTCAGGCGAGGGCTGCTCGCAGCATCGTCGCCGATCATCGGGTGGCCCTGACCGGTACGCCGGTCGAGAATCGTCTCGACGAGTTGCGGGCCGTTCTCGATTTCGTGAACCGCGGCATCCTCGGATCCGAGTCGATGTTCCGTAAACGATTCGTCGTTCCCATCGAGCGGGACAAGGACGAGAACGCGGTCGCGCGCCTGCGTGCCATCACCTCGCCGTTCGTGCTTCGACGGGTGAAGACCGACCCCACCGTGATCGGTGACCTGCCCGACAAGGTCGAGATGACGATGCGCGCCAACCTCACTGCCGAGCAGGCTGCTCTGTACCGGGCGGTGGTCGACGACATGCTCGAGCAGATCAAGGACAAGGAGGGCATCAAGCGCAAGGGTGCCGTGCTGGCAGCCCTCACGAAACTCAAGCAGGTGTGCAATCACCCGGCCCATTTTCTGCACGACGGGTCCACGGTGCTCAAACGTGGTAGACATCGGTCGGGCAAGCTCGGGTTGATCGAGGACATCGTCGACTCGGTTATTGCCGAGGGCGAGAAAGTGTTGCTGTTCACGCAGTTCCGGGAGTTCGGCGACCTCGTCGTGCCGTACCTCGCGGAGCGTTTCGACACCCGGGTTCCCTTTCTGCACGGGGGAGTGTCGAAGAGCGGGCGGGACGCGATGGTCGCGGACTTCCAGTCGGTCGAAGGTCCGCCGGTGATGGTGCTGTCCCTCAAGGCGGGCGGTACGGGCCTGAATCTGACGGCAGCGAATCACGTTGTGCACATGGACCGTTGGTGGAATCCGGCCGTCGAGAACCAGGCAACTGATCGCGCATTTCGGATCGGGCAACGCCGCGACGTCCAGGTGCGCAAGCTCGTGTGTGTCGGCACTCTGGAGGAGAAGATCGACCTGATGATCGCCACCAAACAGGAGTTGGCGGACCTGGCCGTGGGTAACGGGGAGAACTGGGTGACCGAGATGAGCACGGAGCAGTTGAGCGATCTGCTGCGCCTCGGTGACGAGGCGGTGGGAGAGTGAGCCCGGCGGGGAAGCCGTATTTCGGGGATTTCGGGAAACGTCGGCCGGTGAAGGGCGGCCTCGAAGCGGTCTCTCGACGCGGTGGGTTCGGTCGCAGTTGGTGGGGACGCGAATTCGTCAGAACCGTCGACCTGATCGCCGACAAGGGGAGGATGGCTCGCGGACGCAGCTATGCGAGGTCCGGGCAGGTGCTGTCGCTCGACATTTCTGCGGGTTTCGTGACGGGTGAGGTGCAGGGCAGTCAGATCCACCCCTTCACGGCCAGGGTGGCGATTCCTGTTCTCGACGAGGAACACATCGTTGCGTTGACCGATCAGGTGCGCGAAGCGCCCGGGAGCGTGTCGACCCTGGCAGGCGGAAAGGTGCCGCAGATCCTCGGGCCGGCTCTGCTGCCATCTGGGCCGTCGGAGTTGCAGTTCGACTGCACGTGCCCCGACGTGGGCTGGCCGTGCAAACACGCCGCCGCCATCGCCTATCTGACGGCCGAACGGATCGACGAGGACCCGTTGCAGATCTTGCGGCTCCGCGGCGTCGAGTTCGAGACGTTGATGGACGGGATTGCCGATCCGGGCCGGGGCTCGGACGGGCCGGAGGAATGGGACTCGAGCGACTGGTTCGGGGACCGGGGACGCTTGCCGGCACTGCCACGGCCGGAACCGCGGCCGGCGGTGGACGATCTGGATCCTGGGCTCTTGCGCAGGGCGTTTCGGGCGCTGTGTGAGGACGAACGTGAGCTCGAAGGCAAGGTGGCCGAGTTGCGGAGGCTGTACGGCCGCCTCGGCTGACCTGCAGGTAAGTGCGAACTATAGACATACATGGACATCCAACTATAGGATGAGCACATAAAAGGGTGGGGCGATTCTGTGCCCTGCTGTACGCACATTCCGAGCAGGTATCCCTGAGCAAGGACGGGTCGCAATCATGGTTCGAGAGCTCTCCCACTTCATCGGCGGCAAGCAGGTCCCCGGCGCATCCGACCGTTTCGCCGACGTGTTCGACCCCAACACCGGCCAGGTCCAGGCTCGGGTGCCGTTGGCGAACCGGGAGGAAACCGAGGCTGTCATCGCCAACGCCGTGGAAGGGCAGCGGGAGTGGGCTGCGTTCAACCCGCAGAAGCGCGCCCGGGTGCTCATGAAGTTCCTGCAACTGGTCCAGGACGAGACCGAATCGCTCGCCCGACTGCTGTCCTCGGAACACGGAAAGACCATTCCCGACGCCAAGGGTGACATCCAGCGTGGCCTCGAAGTCATCGAGTTCGCCGTCGGAGCCCCACATCTCCTCAAGGGTGAGTACACCGAGTCCGCGGGCACCGGAATCGACGTCTACTCGATGCGCCAGCCGCTCGGAGTGGTCGCCGGCATCACGCCCTTCAACTTCCCGGCCATGATTCCGCTGTGGAAGGCCGGCCCCGCCCTCGCCGCCGGAAATGCGTTCGTCCTCAAGCCTTCCGAGCGTGACCCTTCGGTGCCGCTGCGTCTCGCCGAGCTGTTCCTGGAGGCCGGTCTTCCGGCCGGCGTGTTCAACGTCGTCAACGGCGACAAGGAAGTCGTCGATGTGCTGCTCACGGACGAGCGTGTCAAGGCAATCGGATTCGTGGGTTCGACCCCGATCGCGCAGTACATCTACGAGACCGCCGCGGCGCACGGCAAGCGGGCTCAGTGCTTCGGAGGCGCGAAGAACCACGCCATCGTGATGCCGGACGCCGATCTGGACGAGGTGGCGGACGCACTCATCGGAGCGGGCTACGGATCTGCCGGTGAGCGTTGCATGGCCATCTCCGTCGCAGTACCGGTAGGTGCGGAGACCGCCGACGCTCTGGTCGCCAAGTTGAAGGAGCGGGTCGCGGAGCTGAAGATCGGGCGCAGTGACGACGAAGGCGCCGATTTCGGGCCGTTGGTATGCAAGGACGCCCTCGACCGCGTGAACAACTACGTTCAGATCGGAATCGACGAAGGCGCCGAGGCTGTCGTCGACGGGCGAGGCTTCGTGTTCGAGGGTCACGAGGACGGCTTCTTCGCCGGTGCAACCCTCTTCGACAAGGTCACCCCGGACATGCGGATCTACAAGGAGGAAATCTTCGGACCGGTTCTCCTGGTGGCTCGCGCAGCCGATTACGAACAGGCCCTGCGGTTGCCGTCCGACCACGAATACGGCAACGGTGTCGCGATCTTCACCCGCGACGGTGACACCGCCCGCGACTTCACCAACCGAGTCAACGTCGGAATGGTCGGCGTCAACGTGCCGATTCCGGTGCCGATCGCGTACCACACCTTCGGTGGATGGAAGCGCTCCGGATTCGGCGACCTCAACCAGCACGGTCCCGACTCGTTCCGCTTCTACACCAAGACCAAGACGGTGACGCAGCGGTGGCCCTCCGGCACCAAGGAACAGGCCGACCACTTCGTCATCCCGACGATGAACTGATCGGACCCCACATGTTCACCTTGACCGATGACGAGCGGGCGATCCGTGACACCGCCCGCGACTTCGCGGCCGAGCACCTGGCACCCAATGCCGTGGAATGGGATCGGAGCAAGCACTTTCCGGTTGACGTACTCCGTAAGGCGGCGTCGCTGGGAATGGGCGGAATCTACATCCGCGAGGATGTGGGTGGCTCCGAACTGACCCGCGTGGACGCGGCACGAATCTTCGAGGAACTTGCGAAGGGTGATCCGTCCATCGCCGCCTACATCTCCATTCACAACATGGTGGCGTGGATGATCGACCGATTCGGCAACGACGAACAACGCCGAACCTGGGTGCCAGGTCTCTGCTCGATGGAGCGACTGGGCAGCTACTGCCTGACCGAGCCCGGTGCGGGCAGCGATGCCGCGGGTCTGAGTACCAAAGCTGTTGCCGACGGGGACGATTACGTTCTCGACGGCGTCAAACAGTTCATTTCCGGGGCCGGAACCTCGGACGTGTACGTTGTGATGGCCCGAACAGGAGAGTCCGGTCCGAAGGGCATCTCCGCGTTCATCGTTCCCAAGGGCTCACCCGGCCTGTCCTTCGGTCCCAACGAAGTGAAAATGGGATGGAACGCCCAGCCGACCCGCCAGGTGATCTTCGAGAACGTGCGAGTACCGGCAGCCAACCTTCTCGGGGACCTCGGTGGTGGCTTCCGGATCGCGATGTCCGGGCTCAACGGCGGCCGCCTCAACATCGCTGCGTGTTCGGTGGGCGGTGCGCAAGCGGCGCTCGACAAGGCTGCCGCATACCTGGTCGACCGCAAGGCGTTCGGTTCTTCCCTCATCGATTCCCAGGCTCTGCAATTTCAGCTGGCGGACATGCGAACGGAGCTCGAAGCGGCACGGACGCTGTTGTGGCGCGCGGCGGATGCGTTGCAGGTCGGCGCACCGGACGTTGTCGAACTCTGTGCGATGGCGAAACGATTCGGAACCGACACGGGCTTCGAGGTCGCCAACAAGGCGCTGCAGATGCACGGCGGATACGGCTATCTTGCGGAGTACGGGATCGAAAAGATCGTCCGGGATCTGCGTGTGCACCAGATCCTCGAAGGCACCAACGAGATCATGCGGGTGGTCGTCGCCCGCAGTGTGGTCTCGGCAGCGAAGAGCGCCATTGGAAAGCAAGGAGCGGCATGACTGGCATCGAGCCCGAGGTTCTCATCGAAAAGGGTGACGGCCTCGGCCGAATCACCCTCAATCGCCCGAAATCGATCAATGCACTGAATCATTCGATGGTGCAGAAGACCGCCGCGGCACTGCTCGAGTGGTCGAACGACGACGAGGTTCGCGCGGTGGTCGTCAGTGGTGCAGGCGACCGCGGACTGTGTGCGGGCGGCGACATCGTGTCGATCTATCACGATGCGAAGGACGGGGGCACGGGCTCTCTCGACTTCTGGCGCGACGAATACATCCTGAACGCTGCGATCGCGAACTACGCCAAGCCGTACGTCGCATTGATGGACGGAATCGTGATGGGTGGCGGTGTCGGAGTCTCCGCGCACGGCAGCGTCCGTGTCGTCACGGAGCGTTCCATGGTCGGAATGCCGGAGACCGGAATCGGTTTCGTCCCGGACGTGGGCGGTACATATCTGCTCTCGCGTGCCCCTGGGGAACTGGGCACGCACATCGCGCTGACCACTGCACGCCTGAGTGCCGGCGACGCCATCGCCTGCGGCTTCGCCGATCACTTCGTGCCCTCGGACAAGTTGGACGAGTTCGTCGCGGCGGTAGCGAACACGTCCGTGGACGATGCGCTGTCGGCCTTCGCGCAGCCTGCGCCCCCCTCCGATCTGCTCGCGCAGCAGAGTTGGATCGACGCAGCATATTCGGCCCCGACCGTTCAGCAGATCGTGTCGCGGCTGCAGAGCAGTGGAATTGCGGAGGCGGAGAAGGCGGCCGAGCAGATCCTCGCCAAGTCTCCCACCTCGCTCACGGTCACGCTTCGTGCACTACGCCAGGCCCGCGAGTTGGGCAGCCTCGAAGAAGTCCTCGACCAGGAGTTCCGGGTCTCGACCGCGGCCCTCGGTTCGCATGATCTCGTCGAGGGAATTCGCGCGCAGGTCGTCGAAAAGGATCGCAATCCGAAGTGGTCCCCGGCGAAGTTGGCGGACGTGTCGACCGCACAGGTGGACTCGTACTTCGCGCCGCTCGGCGATCGTGAACTCGGATTGTCACACACGTATGCGGCGCAGGTCGGCGACGCTCGGGAAGGAATATCATGACCACGAAAGTTGCGTTCCTCGGTCTGGGTCACATGGGTGGCCCCATGGCCGCGAATCTTGTCGCTGCAGGGCTCGACGTGACCGGGTTCGATCTCGTGCCTGCCGCGCTCGAACAGGCCAGGACCGACGGCCTTTCGATTGCAGATTCGGCGGTGTCCGCGGTCGACGGCGCAGACGTGGTGATCACGATGCTGCCCAACGGCAAGCTCGTTCTCGGCGTGTACGACGAGATACTCCCGGCCGCACAGCCGGGGACGCTGTTCATCGACAGCTCGACCATCGACGTCGCGGATGCGCAGGAAGCTCACCGCCGTGCCGTCGAGGCCGGACACCGCGTTGTGGACGCACCGGTGTCGGGCGGAGTTGTCGGCGCAACGGCCGGCACGCTGGCGTTCATGGTCGGTGGCACGACCGAGGACTTCGACGCGGCGAAGCCACTGCTGGACGTGATGGGCCGCAAGGTGGTTCATTGCGGTGACTCCGGTGTCGGTCAGGCCGCGAAGCTGTGCAACAACATGATTCTCGGCGTATCGATGATCGCGGTCAGTGAGGCGTTCGTGCTGGGGGAGAAGCTGGGTCTGAGCAATCAGGCACTGTTCGACGTCGCGTCCAATGCGTCCGGTCAGTGCTGGGCCCTCACCACCAATTGCCCGGTTCCCGGACCGGTGCCGACGAGCCCGGCGAACAACGACTACCAGCCGGGCTTCGCGGTGGCCCTCATGGACAAGGACCTGGGGTTGGCCACCAATGCGTTGCGGGCCAACGGCGTCGATGCCGAGTTGGGGTTGCGTGCGGCCGAGCTCTACGGCAGGTTCAACGAGGCCGGCTCCGGTGGCCGCGACTTCTCGGCGATCATCGAAGATGTGCGTGAACGATCAGCAAAGAACTCCAGCGAGGTGGACCAGTGACCGATTTCGAGACGATTCTGCTCGAGCGCAAGGGGCGAGTAGGGGTCATCACCCTGAATCGGCCGAAGGCGCTGAACGCGTTGAACTCGGAGTTGATGCGTGAGGTGGTCGCCGCCACCGACGAACTGGAGGCGGACGAGGGTATCGGCGCGATTCTCCTCACGGGATCGGATCGAGCTTTCGCAGCGGGTGCCGACATCAAGGAGATGCAGCCCAAAACTTACATGGAGATGTACCTGGGCGACTTCTTCGCGGGCTGGGACAGGTTGGCGAAGGCGCGCAAACCCACCATTGCTGCGGTCGCCGGTTACGCGCTCGGCGGTGGCTGTGAACTCGCCATGCTGTGTGACGTTCTGCTGGCAGCCGACACGGCGAAGTTCGGTCAGCCCGAGATCAAGCTGGGAGTCATTCCGGGCATCGGCGGCTCGCAGCGGCTCACTCGGGCAGTGGGCAAGGCCAAGGCCATGGAGATGTGCCTCACGGGCCGCAACATGGATGCCGAAGAAGCCGAGCGGGCCGGGCTGGTGTCGCGCATAGTTCCCGCCGCGGACCTGCTCGACGAGGCGTTGAGGACGGCAACCACCATCGCGGAAATGTCCTTGCCGATTGCGATGATGGCGAAAGAGGCGGTCAATCGGTCTTTCGAGACCACCCTAGACGAGGGAATCCGGTTCGAGCGCCGCGTCTTTCACTCGGCGTTCGCCACGGAGGACCAGACCGAGGGAATGGCTGCATTCGTGGACAAGCGTTCGCCGGAGTTCAAGCACCGCTGACAGACCGGACGGTCACCACGCTGACAGAGCGGACGGTCACCACTTGGTCGGAGCATCGCCGGTGTCGAAATCACCGGCGGTGCGCCGCAGCTGTGCCAGGGTCCGAATCAACTGATCGAGCGTGTCGTTCTCGAGGCCGGGCCGCGCGAAGACCTGAGCATTGAGACGTTCGGTGGACTCCACCGCGAGCGCGCGGCCGGCATCGGTGATCTCGACGAGAGTGGTTCTCCGGTCGCTGGGGTGGGGAACTCGCTTGACCAGTTCGGCGGCCTCGAGACGATCCACTGCATTGGTCACACTCGTCGGGTGAACCTGTAGACGCGCACTCGCTTTGGCCATCGGGAGGGCTCCCGTGCGCGTGAACGTGAGCAGGGTCAGCAACTCGTACCGGGCGAAGGTCAGTCCGGCAGGCTTCAGGACTTCCTCGACCCGTGCCATATAGATCTGCTGTGCCCGCATCACCGAGGTGACGGCAGCCATGCCATCGGCAACATCGCCCCAGCCGTGCACGGTCCACTGCCGGTGGGCCTCTTCGATCGGGTCCAGGGGAAGGGGTGACGGAGCCATGCACCGATCCTCCCACGACACCCGGGCACAGGCTGCCACGGTGGCGAAATCGTGCCTCACCAAGGTCCTGCACGCGGATGAAATCAGCTCGAGCAGAACCCTGGCCCCTGCGCCGCGGAATCGGCATATTGGTGGTCGACACGAGTTGTCGATGCGGGTGTGGCTGAGAGGCAAGGCACCGGCCTGCAAAGCCGTTCACACGGGTTCGAATCCCGTCACTCGCTCAACTGTCGCAGCGTATTGTGCCCGGCCCCTGCGTCCGACAACATCGATGCATGAGCACAGTGAGTTTGACCACGCACCTGCCGGTGTCTGCGGAGACTGCGCGAGCGCTGGCGCAGAAACCCGAGTTGTTCGCGTTCGTCGTCAGCGCGGTCATTCGAATGCCCCGGCTGACGGTGACCGGTCCGGTCGAAGAGGGAACCGAGGTGTCCGCGCGAATCTGGTGGTTCGGCATCGTGCCCGCGTGGAAGCACCATCTGAAGGTGATCCGGCTCGAACCGACCGAGATCTACACGAACGAGTGGGGTGGTCCCGTCCATACGTGGAACCACCGCCTCACGTTCACACCCATCGACCGGCACAGCTGCACGTATCGCGACGAGATCGAGACCGACGACGGTGTCGTCGGTCTCGTCACGCGTGCCTTCGTGCACGTGATGTTCCGTTTTCGGCACGCAGCTGGCGCAGTCTCACGCGCGTACTTGCCGATTAGGAGTCAGCCGAGGTCGACGGTCGGCCGGTAGAGGTCGAACCACGCCTCGAAGTTGAGCGCCTGCTCGATGTATCGACTCCATCCCGACGTAGTCGTATTTCGCAAAGGTAACTACTGTCTGCTTGCCGGTAGGGTGAGTCGTCAACAGAGTGGATTGCCTTGCAGGATCAGGCAATTGACACTTCTTTACTTGCGAATGACCAGTACCCGGTACTGCGTTCAGCTCTGTCGAATCCGCCCTGCGTGAACACGGACGTGCGGGCCTTCGCCAGGTGCGAGAATCCGAAGGTATGGATGCTCAACGCAGACTCACCCTGGTGGTCGGCGGTGGTAATGCGACGTCACCGTCCGCCGAACCCGCACCGCTCGTACGGGAGGTGTACGGACGAGTTCTGCGCGAGGAGCGCCTCGACCAGGATCGCAGTCTCGACGACGTGGCCCGCACCGTGGGGATGTCGAAGCAATATCTGTCCGAGGTCGAGCGGGGACGGAAGGAACCCTCGTCGGAGATGTTGCGGTCCGTGTGCGGCGCTCTCGGCCTGCCTGTCGACCAACTTCTCCATCGATCGATACGACGCATGAACCACAGACAGGGCCGCCCCGTCGTCAACGGGCCGAACCTCCTCGCCGCCTAACCCCTGTGAGTGGTTGGCGAGTCCCTGGACTCGTCAACCACTCACAGAGGGGGTGTCAGTCGCCGATGATCTGCGGGCGCAGCAGCACCCACACCGCGAACGTCGCCGAGAATCCGAGCATGATCAGACCTACCCACAGGTTCGCGTTCGTGCCCACGCTCATGTCGACGACATTGTTCGACGGATTCGACTGGGTACGTTCACCGAATGCGGACGGGAACAGTCCGGCCAGTGTCAGGAGCACGCCGTAGATGCCGAGCAGTGCGGCGATGATGCTCCGGATGTCGAGCAGGCGAGCCATCGCACCGGGCTTCTTTTCGGGAGTTGTCATTTCGCTGGTCCCTTCGAATCGGAGCGGGTCAGTGGAAGATCACGTTGAGGACGACGACGAGGCCGAGTGTGAACCCTGCCAACGGAACCGGGCGCTTGTACCACGGGTTGGTGGCGTCCTCCAGATCCTCGAACAGCTCCTGTGGCGTTTCGGAGTACACGAATCCGACCAGTTCCTCCGCCGGCTTCGGCCTGGTCACGAGACTGACTGCGACGCTCACCGCGATGTCGACGACGAATGCCGCAGACGCGGCGACGAAAGGCATGCCTTGTCCGGGAAGGTTCAGGACGCCGACTTCCTGGAGGAGGAAGACGGACACCGCCGACGCGGTTCCCGCTACCAGTCCGATCCAACCGGCCGCGGCGGTCATGCGCTTCCAGAACATACCCAGGATGAACGTCGCGAACAGTGGTGCGTTGAAGAACCCGAACAACGTCTGTAGGTAGTCCATAAGATTCGAGTAGCCCGACGCGATGAGCGCGGTGAAGATCGCGAGCACGGTCGCAGCGACCGTCGCGACACGGCCCACAGTGATGTAGTAGCCGTCCTCGCGATCCTTGACGATGTACTGCTGCCACAGGTCGTAGCTGAAAACCGTATTGAATGCCGAAATGTTCGCGGCCATGCCTGCCATGAAGGCCGCCATCAGTCCGGCCACGGCGACGCCCAACAACCCGTTGGGCAGGATGTCGCGCATCATCAGCAGCATGGCGTCGTTGTAGGTGATATCGCCGGTGCCGTTCTGCTTGAGATTGATCATGTCGCCGATTGCGGCTGCGGCGATCATGCCCGGGACGACAACGACGAAGGGCACCAGCATCTTCGGGATCGCGCCGATGATCGGTGCGCGCCTCGCTGCCGACATCGAACTCGACGCCATCGCACGCTGGACCTCGACGAAGTTCGTCGTCCAGTAACCGAACGAGAGAACGAAACCGAGGCCGAACACGATGCCGACGATCGACAGGATCGGCGAGTCGAAACCGCTCAGAGCCTGGCCGGGCCAGGAGGACAGCTGTTCGGACGTCGAGGCGGTCACGGTGCCGTCGGTTGTGGTCGGCACGACCTTGTCGCGTAGTCCGGACCAGCCGCCGACCTTGATCATGCCGATGACGGTCAGCGGTACGAGTGCCGCGAGGATAACGAAGAACTGCAGTACTTCGTTGTAGATCGCTGCCGATAGGCCACCGAGAACCGTGTAGGTCAGGACGATCGCGGCCGCGACGACGAGTGACACCCAGAGTGACCACCCCAGAAGAACTTTGACGACGGTCGCGAGTAGGAAGAGATTGACGCCTGCGATGAGGATCTGGGCCACTGCGAAACTGATCGCATTGACCAGATGCGCCTTCGAGTCGAAGCGTTTGCGCATGAACTCGGGAACGCTGCGAACCTTCGAGCCGTAATAGAAGGGCATCATGACAATCCCCAGGAAGATCATCGCGGGGATGGCGCCGATCCAGTAGTAGTGCATCGTCGCGAGGCCGAGTTGGGCGCCGTTGGCGGACATGCCCATGATCTCCACTGCGCCGAGATTCGCCGATACGAACGCGATACCGGTGACCCACGCGGGGAGGCGGCGTCCGGACAGGAAGAAGTCGAGGCTCGTCGAGAGTTGCCGTCGGGCGACGTACCCGATGCCGAGAACGAAGATGAAGTACACGGCGATGAGTACGTAGTCGAGGGCGTTCGTGTTGAAGGACAACACGCCCTGCGCCGCAAGGTTCGACGTCACGCGTCAACCTCCCTGGTCGAGTGAGCTGGGGCCGAGTGAGCTGAGTCACCGATGGCATTGATGCGAACGTAAAGTAACAGAGACGAACAAATAGCGACACCTTGCGGGTCGTGTGTGTTTGAGGATGTTTGGTAATGTTCGGAATATCGAGTGAATCGGAAGTGGGTGAGCATGCTCGCAGCAGAGCGGCACGAGCGGATCATGACTGCGCTCCGGAGCGACGGAGCGGTCCGAGTGGTCGAACTCGCCGAGAAGCTCGGCGTGTCCGAGATGACCATCCGACGTGATCTGGACGTTCTGGACGAGCGTGAGGCCCTGAGGAAGGTTCACGGCGGTGCCATCGCCCGTGGGAATCGGGGAGTGGAACCGTCGTCCACTGCCAAAGCCGCGCGCCAGCACGCCGAGAAGGTCGCGATCGCCCGCGCCGCAGTGGCTTTGGTCGAAGACGGTATGACCATCGCGATCAGCGCGGGTACCACCACGCTGGAGTTCGCCCGTCTGCTGCTCGGACGTCCGAGCCTCACCGTCGTCACCAACTCGATCTCCATCTTCTCGGAACTCACCGCCCATACGGACGGGTCGGATCCGACCGTCTATCTGACAGGTGGTTCGAGGACGCCGTCCGATGCACTCGTAGGGCCGATCGCCAACGCCACGCTCGACACTTTTCGAGTCGATGCGGTGTTCCTCGGCGTTCACGGATTCGACATCGATTCCGGCCTCACGTCGCCGAACATCGCAGAGGCCGAGACGAATCGCCGACTCATCGCTACCGGCCGCCGATTGTTCGTCCTGGCCGACAACACCAAGTACCGCGAGGTCGGCACGGCAGTGTTCGCGCAGATCGCGGCGGTGGACACGTTGGTGGTCGACGACGGGCTGGACGAGCCCTCGCGCGCAGAACTCACCCGACACGTCTCCCGGATCGTCGTGGCAAATGCGGTGTCGCCATGACGAACAGTTCCGAGGACCTGTCGAGCACGCTCGCGGACGGCCGGGAAATCACCTTCTATTCCCTGCCCGGCAACACCGTTCGACCGGTCGAGGACGTCCGGCCGCTGCCTCCGCGCCCCCATACGACGCCATCGGAGGTCCGATACGACCGGGCAACCGGGGACTGGGTGGCAATTGCAGCTCTCCGTCAGGACCGCACCTACAAGCCGCCCGCCGACCTGTGTCCGTTGTGCCCCTCGCCGGGCGGTGACTCCAGCGAGGTGCCTGCAGCTGACTACGACGTCGTCGTGTTCGAGAACCGGTTTCCGAGCCTGTCCGGGGCCGGGTCGTCAGCCCCGGAATTGCCGACTCCTTCGTCGGCCGAACCCACCTCGGCTCCGGGTATCGGCCGGTGTGAGGTGATCTGCTTCTCGAGTGACCACACCACGTCGTTCGCGGAGTTGCCGGTGGCTCACGCGCGGCTCGTCGTGGGTGTGTGGCGCACGCGCACCGAGGCGCTGCTCGCCACGGACGGCATCGAGCAGGTGTTCTGCTTCGAGAACCGCGGAGAGGAAATCGGAGTGACACTCTCGCACCCGCACGGTCAGATCTACGGTTACCCGTATCTCACGCCGCGCACCACGTCGATGCTCGGCAGAGCCGAGGCATACGAGCAGCGGCACCCCGGTGAGAATCTGTTCGCACGAATACTCGCCGGCGAGGTGTCCGACGGTGTTCGAGTCGTCGCCTCGAACGAGCACTTCACCGCCTTCGTTCCCTTCGCGGCCAGGTGGCCGGTGGAGGTGCACATCTACCCGAATCGGCACGTGCACAACCTCACCCAGCTCACCGATTCGGAGCTCGATGACCTCACGTCGATCTATCTCGACACTCTGCAACGGTTCGACCAGCTGTACTCGACACCCCTGCCGTACATCTCGGCGCTGCACCAGTACCGCCCCGATTCGGTTCAGCGTCACGGCCATTTCCACATCGAACTAATGTCGGTGCGACGCTCGGCCACCAAGTTGAAGTATCTCGCCGGGTCCGAATCCGCGATGGACGCCTTCATCACCGATGTCACTCCCGAAGCGATGGCGGCGTCGTTGCGGTCGGCAGCGCAGCCGACCGCGGATGGGAATGCGAGGTCGGGCCTGTGAAGCGAGTAGTGGCGCGGGCACCTGGCCGAATCAATGTGATCGGGGAACACACGGATTACAACCAGGGATACGCGATGCCGATCGCGCTGGCGCAGGCCACCACGGTCGAGTTCGCCCCTGATGATTCGACGAGCATTCGACTTCGAAGTAGCGAAGAGGGGGCGGGGGTCACGTTCGACATCCATGCGGTGCCGGGCGAAGTCGACGGCTGGTCGGCGTACCCGGCAGGTGCCGTGTGGGCTCTAGCGGAGGCGGGCCATCCTGTCGTCGGCGGGTCGATGACGGTGACCAGCGAAGTGCCGATCGGTGCGGGACTGTCGTCATCGGCTGCCCTCGAGTGTGCAGTCCTGCTCGCGATGAATGCGGCAACGGGGGTGTCACTCGACCGCCTGGAACTGGCACGCATCGCGCAGCGTGGTGAGAACGACTTCGTCGGCGCACCGACCGGCCTCATGGACCAACTTGCGTCCATCTACGGGGAGGAAGACCGTGCGCTTCTGATCGATTTCGACACGTCGGCTGTCACGCCGGTCAGTTTCGACCCCGCTGCGCACGGATGCTCGCTCGTGGTGATCAACTCCAACGCCGCGCATCACCATTCGACGGGTGAGTACGCCGCCCGCCGAGCTTCGTGTGCTCGCGCCGCGAGAGCCCTCGGAGTCGACTCGCTTCGCGAAGTGCAGGGCGAGGATCTCGAACGAACACTCGCGCGCGTCGACGGTGATACCGACCGCCGACGCGTCCGGCACATTCTGACCGAGAACGAACGGGTTCTCGACTGCGCCCACGCCATGGCCGAGGGTGACCTGAACCGAGTCGGCGAACTGATGACCCGATCACACGTGTCGATGCGGGACGACTTCGAGATCACCACCGCCCACATCGATCTCATCGCCGAATCCGCCGTGCGTCACGGCGCTCTCGGTGCACGGTTGACCGGTGGCGGCTTCGGAGGATGTGTGATCGCCCTGGTGCCCGCCGGCGACGTCGACGCGCTCGTGGACGCAGTTCGCGGTGACCTTCGCGGCGCCGAGTACCCCGCACCGGACGTATTCCTCGCCCGAGCCGGCGACGGCGCCCGCCCCACCCCTGTGAGTGGTTGACGAGTCTCTGGACTCGTCAACCACTCACAGGGGGGTGTTGGGGATCAGGTGATCGGCTAGTCCGTAGTCGATGGCGGCCTGCGCAGTGAAGATCCGGTCGCGGTCGGTGTCCTTGCGGAGATCAGCCGTACTCTGTCCGGTGTGCTTCGCCAGAATCTCTTCCGTCTGAGCACGTACCCGAAGGATCTCGGCGGCCTGGAGGGCGAGATCGGAGATCGTGCCCTGTCCCTGGGACGAAGGCTGATGCAACAGGACCCGAGAATGCGGGAGGACGTATCGATACCCTGGTGTCCCCGCGGCGAGCAGCACCGCGGCCGCGGACGCCGCCTGCCCCATGCAGTACGTGGCAACGGTCGGACGGAGGAACTGAATGGTGTCGTATACGGCGAGCATCGCCGTGGTCGATCCGCCGGGTGAGTTGATGTAGATACCGATCTCTCGGTCCGGACTCTCGGCCTGAAGATGCAACAGCTGAGCCATGACCACATTGGCCACGCCGTCGTCGATCTCGGTACCGAGAAATACGATGCGCTCGTTCAGAAGTCGCGAGAATACGTCGAACGACCGTTCACCGGCAGGGGTGCGTTCGATGACGTTGGGGATTGTGTACTGGGACATGATCACAGTCCGATCCGAGGTGCTGTGGTGTGGGGTGCGATGTCGGCGAGGGACATGACCACCCGGTCGACGATCCCGTACTCCTTCGCCTGCTCGGGGGTGAACCACCTGTCGCGATCACTGTCTGCGGCGATCTCTTCGACCGTCCGCCCGGTCTCGTCCGCTAGGATCTGGTTGGCCTGCTTCTTCATCGCGTCGAGGCTTTCAGCCTGAATGGCGATGTCTACGGCGGTGCCACCGATGCCGGCCGACGGTTGATGCATCATGATCCGGCTGTGAGCGAGGCTGATGCGTTTGCCGTGAGTACCCGAGCACAGCAGCACCTGCCCCATGCTCGCGGCGAAGCCCATGGCGACGGTCACCACATCGTTCGGTATCAGTTTCATGGTGTCGTAGATCGCCAGGCCGGCCGAGACGGATCCGCCGGGCGAGTTGATGTAGACGACGACGTCTCGCTTCTCGTCTTCGGATGCGAGGAGTACGAGTTCCGAGCAGGCGCGTTCGGCCGTGGGATCGTTCACCTCGCCGGTCAGAAGTACGATCCGTCGACGAAACAGTCTGTCTGCCAATATGTCACGGTAGTTTTTGTCGGCCAGTTCGGTTGAGGTCATGCCTCCTTCGTACCGCCGTGAGTCGCCCTCGAGCCCGAATGTCTGCTGAGGGCAGACGATCAGGATTCGGAGTTGTCGAGCCGCGCGAGACCCTCCCGGATCACGGCCGCCGTTGCTTCGGGATCGGAGTTTCGACGTAGCACGAAGCCCCTCACGAAGCGCAACACGTCACCCTTGTGGCGCGGGACCACGTGCAGGTGCGTATGGCCGACCGTCTGAAACGCGGCTCGACCGTCGTTGATCACGAGGTTCGCGCCGTCCGCGCGAAGGTCGGCCACCCGTACGGCGCGGGCCAAGGAATGCCCCACCTGGAACACACGGGACGCGGAATCGGGGGAGAGGTCGGTCAGGTCGTCGGCGTGAAGTTTGGGGATGACGAGGGTGTGCCCGCGCATGACGGGACGGATGTCGAGGAAGGCAAGCACGTGCTCGTCCTCGTACACCCGCGTCGCAGGGTCCTGTCGGGACACGATTCGGCAGAATATGCAGTTCGTCATCAGCTCGTTCTGGTCCTTCTCGGTGTCGGGAAACTGCCTGAACCACTGCTCTTCCTACCAGAGGTGACCTATATCGCGTAGGTGCCGAGCGTCACCGGGCCGAACCACGCGAACTGGGGCTTTCCGGCAATCGGTGTCGACGCGTAGTCGCTGCGGCGAACAACGAAGTACACCGTCGTGAACGCACGGTGACGAGGAGGTGCTCACTCGATCGTGGGGACGAAACCGGCGAGTTCGGACGCTGACGTACGGCGGGTGCACGTCCTGTTCCTCTGTAGCGGCAACGTTTGTCGCTCACCGATCGCGGAGCGGCTGATGCGCGCATTCGCGGACGAACACGACTTGCCGAATCTGACCGCCGAAAGTGCCGGGACGCGATCACGCCTCGTAGCTCGTCCCGGATGCTGCAGCTCGGGCTTTCACCCTCGGGGAAGCACTGCGATTGCGAAACGTACCCGCGCGAGTACGGTCGGGGAACTCGCCGGTGCCAGACGTGGGTACATTGCGCACAAGGACCTCAACATCAGTGATCCCGTCGGGTTGAAGCGCGGCAGCGTACGAGAGAGTGGGGGAGCAGATCGCTGCGACACTGCTGTCGCTTCTGCAATCGCTCGGCCCCGGACCCCGATCTCCGGCCTATTCGGCCGCCTGGAAGCGGTAGTCGGAGAAGCGTTCGTTCACCTGGTCCGCGGTCAGCCCGAACTCCTCGAGCGTGTACTTGTGGGCGGGTTTGCGGGCACCGGTGCGGCTCTCGTCGTGCATGCTTCCCATCGCGATCCGTGCCGATGCGGAAAGGTCGAGCCCGAACGACGAATAGATTCCCTCGACGGTGCCCAGGGGATCCGCCACGAAGTCGTGATAGTCGACATCCACGAACTGTCGCGGGTCGTATTTCGCGCGTGCCTGCGTGAACTGCTCGAGGCCTCGGGCCCAGAGGTCCAGTTGGCTGCGGCCGATGACGTCGCCGCGGAACGTTTCGGACCACCCACTGGTCGCCTGCTCGGCGAGGCTGCACACCGAAGGGATGATCGTGCTCGGCGGCCGGTGGGTCTGCACGATCAGCGCATCCGGATAGACCGCCATCAGTTCGTCCAGTGCGAACAGGTGACTCGGATTCTTCAGCACCCACCGCTTGTCACGGTCGGGCAGCCCGATCAGCTGTAGGTTCTTCTTGTGGCGCGCATAGGCATTCGTCCAGTCCTGCCCTTCGAGCCAGCGAGAGTAGGTCGGTAGGCGCGCCAGGCATTCGTACGACACCGACTTGAAAGTCTGCCGCAACAGTTGCCAGCATTCTTCGACTTCGCCGGCGGACATGTAGTGCACACCCATGAACTCGGGATGCTCGACGTGATGGCGACCGAACCCTTCTTCGATCTTCTGGAACACCGGGTTCGATTCCCACGTGTCCCGTGGCGGCCGTGGTTGCGGCATCTCCGTCAGCCACATTTCGAGACCTTGATGACCGGGATCTGCGGTGAGTAGACGGTGCAAAGCGGTCGTGCCCGTCCTGGGAAGCCCGGTCACGAAGATCGGACGGTCCAGTTTCACGTCCGCGTGCTCGGGGTGCTGCTTCCAAGCCGCTTCGCTGAGCAGACGCGCCACGAGTGCGCCGCGCAGGAACACTCGGGACACCTTGCTGCCCAGTGAGGTCAGCGTCTCGTCCGTGCGATACGAATCCAGCAGGACTCCGAGTGCTTCCGTGTAGTCGTCGACACCGAAGTCGTCCAAGCCCGTGATTCGAGTGGCGGAGGCATGCAGATCCTCGATCGTTCCTACAGTCGTTCTCTCGCTCATCGTCGTCCGTTCTTCAGTGATGGAATTCGCCGCAGTTGACGTCGAGGCACTGGCCTGTGATCGCATTCGCCATCGGTGAGGCCAGGAAGATCGCGGCATCGGCGACCTCGTCGGTGTCCGGTAGTCGTTTGAGGTCGGTCCCGGCGGCAGTATGTTCGTAGATCCGATCGACGGTGGTCCCGTACTTGTCCGCCTGGTGTGCGAAGTACTGCTTCAGTGTTTCGCCCCAGATATAGCCGGGAGCAACGGAATTGACCCGGATGCCTTGCGGGCCGAGTTCCGTCGCCAACGACTGAGATGCAGCCAACAGTGCCGACTTGGCGATCTTGTACGAGCCGTAGCGTTCCTGGGAATGTCTGATCACCATCGAGTTGATGTTGACGACCGCCCCTTTCGACTCCGCGAGGGCCGGAGTGAAGAGTTGAGTGAGCCGCAACGCCCCGAGAACCGTCAGTTCGATGCCGGCACGAATGTGATCGAAGTCCGTCCGTGCGAGTGGTTTCATCGCCGGAATCGAGAAGGCGTTGTTGACGAGGGCGTCCACCCGTCCGAACGCGGCCAGTGATTCGGTGACCAGATTCTCTGCCGAAGCGTGATCCGTGATGTCCGCTGCGACGGTGACGGCGCGGCCTCCGGCATCGGCAACATCCTTCGCCACCTCGTCCAGACGCGACGCCGTGCGAGCTGCGAGCACCACCGAAGCGCCGTGCCGAGCGCACCGCACGGCTAGGGTTCTTCCGAGTCCCGGACCCACCCCCGAAATGACGATCACCTTGTCCTGCAGCAGATTTCCCATGGCACTCATCCCAGCATCCTGTCGGCGACGGCAGCCTGACGTGCGGCTATGCGTTCCGCGTAGTCTTCGGCCGTGATCTTGCTCGATTCGTAGTGCGGCAACTTGTCGGCGAGATCGTCGAAACGCACGACCTCCACACTCGGTCCGTCCTCGGGGGTGAACTCGCGGGAGACGCGCTGCCAACGAAACTGCAGGTATCCGCGATCGTGGCCCAAGGTCTCCACCCAGTTCGCGACTCCCGGATCACGATCCGACACCACGATCCGAATCATGCCGTCCGGGTCGGTGCGAGCCTGCGTGTTGTTCAGTGACGTTTGATGATTGATGTAGTCGAGCGAGATGTACCACATGCTGCCCAGCTGAAACCCCTGATATGGGGCATCGGATTCGGGGACCGTCACGATCATTGCCTCGTCGGGACCGAGGTCGTAGTGTCCGACCGAGGAGTACTGAGTAGCAAGGCCGCCGGGGGTGAGTCTCGGTTCGGTCATCGTGTTCACCGGCAGTTTCAGATAGAACCATTCGGGAAACTGGAGCCAGGTCCTGACTCGGGACACGAGAGCTTTTCCTGCCCGTGCATAGCGTTTCTCGACGGTTTCACGGCTCAGGGGTTCGGGTGCGGTCCCGGTGGTGTCCGCACGCGCGATCCTGATGGTCCCGCGCTTCTGCGACCAGTCGTTGTACACCTCACGGACCACCAGTTGTGAGGAACCGGGGGCGAGGGTGAAGTAGTTCGGTATCCCGTTCGCAGGCTTCGGTCCGAACCGAATCTCGTACGAGCCGTCGGCATCGATGTCGATGTCCCGGTCGTCGAATGCACTCACGCTGCCCGGAACGTTCGCGGACGTGTAGTTGCCACTGAGGACTTGGAAGCTGAGATCGGTGGTGGTCCCGCGCGTTCCGGTGACCACGTACTCGACGTCGTCGCTGATCCGTGCGCCGAAGTAGAGGGTGTCCGGGTTGTCCAGTCCCATTTTGGTGAACGGGCCTGTCCCGGAAACGAAGAAGGGATGGGTCTTTTCGGTGGCCCACGCCGCGTGAGTCGTCGCGAGAATTCCGCCGGCGAGGTACTGGTAGCCCTCGAGAAGATCTTTCTCGTCGCGGATGTGTGGCGCGCTCTCGATCAACTTCTCGGCCTCGGCCAGGGCTTCCGCGAACGGATCGGTCAGCACACCGTGCTCCTCACGACTGAATCTCAGGACTGGTACAAATATGTACCCAACTGGTAGAACTGATACGACAATAGAACGTGTTCTAAGGAGAGGTCAATGGTCGCTGCTGGATCTGCGCGCCGCTCGCCACCGACCGAACGTGTGGTCCAGGTGCTGGATTTTCTGGTCGCTCGCAAGGGTCGGCAGTTCGGTCTGTCGGAGCTCGCGCGACAACTCGACATCAGCAAGCCGACCTGCCTGGGCATCGCGTCGGCACTCGTGGACGGCGGCTATCTGATTCGAGACCCCGTGTCCAAGAGCTACGGCCTCGGGCCTGCGCTCATCGCGGCAGGGCGTGCGGCGCAGCAGGGATTCGCGGCGGGGCCGATCGCGCGCGAGCATCTGGCGAAGCTCCGCGAGCGATTCGAGACCACGTGTACGGCGTCGGCTGTCGTCGGGGACCGGATAGCTGTTCTCGAGTTGACCAGCCCACCGGGAGTGCGACCGACCGTGAAGGTGGGTGAGGTGTACCCGTTCGCACCGCCGGTGGGGTTGATGTATGTCCTGTGGGACGGAGACGAGCGTCTGGAGGCCTGGCTCCGTCGTGAGCCGACCTTGCCGGTTCAACTTGATCGTGAACGGCTGCAGCGCGTGGCGACCGAGTGTCGTCGGGACGGCTACCTGGTCGAAACGCTCACCCCGGTCGGGCGGCAATTGCACGCGTTGATGGCGGGTGTTGCCGCGCATGCGCTTCCGACGGATCTGCGGGACGTACTCGGGGAAATGGTGTCGAGTCTCGGGGAGCGGGTGTACCTCCGTGACTCGGATGTGGAGTCGGCGGACGGGCACCCGGTCAGCCTCATTGCGGCGCCGACGTTCGATGCGGAGGGGCATCAGGCGATGGTGCTGACGCTGTATGTGGGCGCGACCATCTCGGACGAGGAGATCCGGGTGCGGGGTCAGGCGCTCGCGGCTGCTGCGGATGCGGTGACGGCCGAAGTGGGCGGACGGCGTCCATTGACCAACTTCTGAAACGCGTTCTATTCTCGATGTGTCATTTCGACCGACTCGGTTCAAATATGGACCGACACTTCGGGAGTTCAGGAGTCGCTACGCATGACGTCCCCGCCGCTCTACGAGCTGTCTCACCTCGATGCACTCGAGGCAGAGGCCGTACACATCTTTCGCGAGGTGGCCGCCACGTTCGAACATCCCGTCCTGTTGTTCTCGGGCGGCAAGGACTCGGTCGTGATGTTGCACATCGCGTCCCGCGCGTTCTGGCCCGCGCCGATCCCATTCCCCGTGATGCACGTCGACACCGGGCACAACTTCGACGAGGTGATCGAGTTCCGGGATCGGACGGTGGACCGCTACCGGCTCCGCATGGTGATTGCGAGCGTGCAGGACGACATCGACGCCGGTAGATCGGTCGAGGAGTCGGGCATACGAGCCAGCCGCAATCGCCTGCAGACGGCCACGTTGCTTCGCGGAATCCGTGAAGGGGGATTCGACGCGGTGTTCGGCGGGGCACGGCGCGACGAGGAGAAGGCGCGGGCGAAAGAGCGCGTGTTCAGTTTTCGGGACGAATTCGGCCAATGGGACCCCCGTGCCCAGCGCCCCGAACTGTGGAACCTGTACAACGGTCGCCATCGCAGGGGCGAGCACATTCGGGTGTTCCCGCTGTCGAACTGGACCGAACTCGACATCTGGCAGTACGTCCGGGATCGGCACGTGGAACTGCCGTCACTCTACTACGCGCACCGCAGGCAGGTGGTGCCGCGCGATGGAATGTTGCTGGCGCACACACGGTTTCTGCAGCTGGGTAGCGGCGAGGAGTCACACGAAGCGCTTGTGCGATTTCGGACGGTCGGTGACGCGACGTGCACGGGGTGTGTCGAGTCGAATGCCACGACACCGGACGAGGTGGTCGTGGAGGTGGCGGCCAGCCGAGTGACCGAGCGTGGCGCGACTCGCGCAGACGACCGGATCTCCGAAGCGGGTATGGAAGATCGTAAGAAGGAAGGGTACTTCTGATGCCGCGACTGTTGCGGATCGCCACGGCGGGCAGTGTGGACGACGGAAAGTCCACCCTCATCGGGCGCCTTCTGTACGACTCCAAAGCGATTTTCGAGGACCAACTCGAGGCCGTCGAACGCACGTCCCGGGCGCGCGGAGACGATCACGCCGACCTTGCACTGCTCACGGACGGGCTACGAGCCGAGCGCGAGCAGGGCATCACCATCGACGTCGCCTACCGGTATTTCGCCACGCCGCAACGCAAATTCATCATCGCCGATACTCCCGGGCACGAGCAGTACACCCGAAACATGGTGACGGGTGCTTCCACCGCCGACCTTGCGTTGATTCTGGTCGACGCGCGCAAAGGGATCCTCGAGCAGACGCGTCGGCACGCTTTCGTTTCGAGCCTTCTCGGCATTCCGCACCTCGTGGTCTGTGTCAACAAGATGGACCTGGTCGATTGGTCCCAGGAACGCTTCGAGGAGATCAAGGAAGACTTCCGGCGCTTCGCAGCGAAACTGGACGTCCACGACCTCACCTTCGTTCCCGTGTCGGCGTTGCATGGTGACAACGTGGCGCAGCGGACTGTGAACATGGACTGGTACGAAGGCGGTTCGCTGCTGCACGACCTCGAACAGGTACATGTGGCATCCGACCGCAACCTCATCGACGCTCGCCTGCCGGTGCAGTACGTGATCAGACCGGGTGCTCGAACGGCGCCGGAGTTCCATGACTTTCGGGGGTACGCAGGAACGGTCGCCGGGGGAGTCTTCAAACCTGGCGACGACGTCGTCGTGCTGCCCTCCGGATTCACATCGACCGTGGCCGCGATCTGGGGCCCCGGCGGCACACCGGTGGAGGAGGCATTCGCGTCGTCCGCAGTCACGGTGCAGTTGGCGGACGACGTGGACGTCGCGCGCGGAGACGTGTTGTGCCGCCCGAACAATCGTACGCAGATGTCGAACGAGATCGACGCAATGGTCTGTTGGCTGACGGAACGCTCGTCGTTGTCCCCTCATAACCGATACACCCTCCTGCACACCACCAGGGCAACGAACGCCTCGGTCGAGCGCCTCGACTACCGACTGAACGTCAACACACTGCATCGAGACGAGACGGCGCAGCGCCTGTCACTCAACGAGATCGGCCGTGTGCAGCTGAAGACCAGCAATCCGCTCATGTTCGATCCCTACCGCCGTAACCACGGCACCGGAAGCTTCGTGCTGGTCGACGAGTCCACCCACGACACCGTGGCGGCCGGAATGATCACGGGGCCCACGCTGTCGGAATCGAAGGTGGTGTGGCATGCAGCCGGAGTCGTTCGCGAGGATCGGGCGACCCGGGGAGCGACGGTGTGGCTCACGGGATTGTCGGCTTCGGGGAAGTCCACGGTTGCCGTCGAGCTGGAACGCAGGCTCGTCGCGGCAGGAGTGCCCGCCTATCGTCTGGACGGAGACAATCTTCGGCACGGTCTCAACGCCGATCTGGGGTTCTCGGCGCGTGATCGGGGCGAGAACGTGCGCCGTGTCGGCGCTGTCGCGCAGTTGTTCGCGGACTCGGGGACGATCGCGATCGCATCGCTGATCAGCCCCTACCGTGACGCCAGGCGAGAGGTGCGGCGGCAACATGCCGACGCCGGGATTCCGTTCGTCGAAGTCTTCGTGGACACCCCGATCGAGCAGTGCGAGGCCCGGGACCCGAAGGGTATGTGGGCGAAGGCAAGAGCCGGCGAGATCACCGGCTTCACCGGGGTGGACGATCCGTACGAGCGGCCCGAGAATCCAGAATTGACCCTCCGTCCCGAGGACGGATCTCCCGCAGAGCTTGCCGCCAAGATCGTCGCGGAGCTCGATCTGTGAGCGCCGACGCGGATCTTGCCGCAGATCTTGCCGGGGGAGCCGGTGAACTACTGCTGCAGATACGTGCCGAGGAGAACGCAGACGGCGGAGGTGGAAGGGAACTGTCGCGACGCGGTGACTTTGCGGCCAACGAGTACCTTCTGAGGAGGCTGCGAAGCGAACGCCCGGACGATGCCGTTCTGTCGGAGGAATCAGCGGACGATCGAGCCCGTCTGGAGCGTTCGCGTGTCTGGATCATCGACCCGCTCGACGGATCGAAGGAGTTCGGAACGGCAGGTAGGGACGACTGGGCGGTCCATGTCGCCCTGTGGGAGCGGGGCGAAGGCATCACCGTCGGCGCAGTGGCGCTGCCCGGCCTGTCGGTCGTCCATTCCAGTGCAGATGCCTTACAGGAGGCGACGCCGCAGGCAGAGGTGCCGAAGATCGTGGTGAGTGGCAGTAGGCCACCGAAGTTCGTCGACGCAGTGGCAGCGGAGCTCGGAGCCGAGATCGTCACGATGGGTTCCGCAGGTGCCAAGGCGATGGCCGTTCTACGCGGAGAAGTCGACGCCTACGTTCACGCGGGAGGGCAGTGGGAATGGGACTCCGCGGCGCCGGTGGGCGTGTGCGCTGCGGCACGGCTGCACTGCTCGCGGATCGACGGCAGCGAGCTCCGCTACAACGCGGCCCAGCCGTACCTTCCCGATCTGGTGATCTGCCGTTCCGCCATCGCCGAACCACTGCTCGCCGCAATCGGAAAACACACCGAGGGGCTCACCGACAGTGCCCGAGTCGCCATGGCGCGGGAGTACATAGCGTCCCTGTCGAGTCACGACGCGACGAAAGTGCGACTTGCCCCCGATGTGTGGCGGGTCGAGAACGGACGCAGAACGGGGGAGTCGCGCGCACAGATCCTCGAGGACCTCGAGCACGGCGAACAGTACAAACCGATCCAGGGCATTCGGGCCCTGAAATTTCGGGAGTGGGGTGACAATGTGGTGGCCCGGTACGACCTCGATTTCGGGGCGCCGCCGGCACCCGGCATCACGGTTCACGTCACCGAATACTTCGATGTTCCCGGTGGCGAGATCACATCGATCATGGCGATCATCGAGCCGGAATCGACGAAAGGTGACATGTGAGCGCAGGTGACCTCGTAACAGCCTTCTGTGGTGAATGGGCGAAAGCAAACCCGGATACGATCGCCGGGTACTTCACCGAAGACGCTGTGTACCACAACATTCCGATGGAACCCGTGGTCGGCCGCGACGCGATTCGGACGTTCGTGGCCGGATTCGTCGCAGCGTTCGGCAGCATTGACTTCGACGTTCGACTGCAAGTGGTGAACGGCGACGTCGTGATGAACGAACGTGTCGACGTCTTCTCGCTCGGCGGCAAGGAGGTGCGGCTCCCGGTCGTCGGTGTGTTCGAGATTCGCGGTGACCGGATAGCGGCGTGGCGTGACTACTTCGACATGGCGCCCATCGCCGAACTTTCTGCGAGATCCGAATAGATCTCAGGAGGTAGCGATGACTCGGATCGACACCGTCGGCGGACCTGTCGACAGCGCCGCGCTCGGGCGCACCTACATGCACGAACACGTCGTCGTGCTGACGCCCGACATGCAGCAGAACTATCCCGACGAATGGGGCGACGAGGACGATCGTATCGCGGACGCCGTGCAGAAGTTGAAGGCGCTGGCGGCCCAGGGCGTGAGGACCATCGTCGACCCCACCGTGGTCGGGCTCGGTCGGTACATCCCGCGGATCCGACGGGTCGCCGAACAGGTGCCAGAATTGAACATCGTTGCCGCGACCGGCCTGTACACCTACGGCGACGTACCGTTCTTCTTCCACTACCGCGGTCCCGCACTGAACGAAATCGTCGGCGCGGAGGTGCCCGATCCGATGGTCAACTTGTTCGTGAAGGACATCGAGGAGGGGATCGCGGACACCGGGGTCGCGCAGGCCTCTTGAAGTGTGCGATCGACCAACCCGGGCCGACTCCCGGCGTAGAACGAGTGATGCGAGCGGTTGCGAAAGCTCACCGCCGCACCGGTGTTCCGATCACCGTTCACCCCCACCCTGGTTCCGAGACCGGTAAGCACGTGCAGCGAGTGATGTGTGACGAGGGGGGTTCGTCCCGATCGGATCGTGCTCGGACACAGCGGCGACAGCACCGATGTCGAGCATCTGACGGAACTGGCAGAGGCGGGATTCGTGCTCGGGATGGACCGTTTCGGAATCACCATCGAAACGACTTTCGAGGCTCGCGCCGACACGTTGATCGAACTGTGCCGTCGGGGATTCGCCGATCGAATGGTGCTGTCGCAGGACGCTTCGTGTTACATCGACTGGATCGACCCCAACCTGAAGCCTTCTCTGCCTCAGTGGCATTACCTGCACATCCACGACGACGTGCTGCCTTACATTCGTGAGCGGGGAGTCACGGAAGAGATGATCGAGGAGATGCTCGTCGAGGTTCCCAGGAGATACGTCGAGAACAACGGCACCTATTAGGGTGCCCCCGGCAGGATTCGAACCTGCGACCTTTCGCTCCGGAGGCGAACGCTCTATCCCCTGAGCTACGGGGGCGCACCGGTTTGCCGGTGTGCCGATCGGGCTGCGTAAGCGTAGCGCATCCGCGACTCCTTGGACCAAATCGGGGTGTCACGGCGTCGCGGTCACACCCCGATTCGGGTTCAGTTCATCGGAAGTGGGGATGCGCCACGTTCGGAGAGCATGTTCGTCATGAGCGTCGACTCGCTCTCCTGCGTGTTCACCATCGTCTGCGCCAACTGACGGACCACGGCTTCGGAGGCATGTTGCGCCCCGTACTCCATCATCGGAAGTCCACCCTGGTGATGGCGCAACATCAATTGCAGAAACTCGACATCGGCCGCCGACCCCGTCGCTTGCCGTAGTCGCGCCATGTCGTCGGAGGAGGCCATGCCGGGCATCTTCGTCATCGGGCCGGCCTCGTGCTCTTCCGACGACATTCCGTGATCGTGTCCGCCGCCCTGTCCGGAGTTCATCCACGCCATGTATCCGCCGGACGGCAGGAGGGGTTGACCCCACAGCGTGAGCCAGGCCTGCATCTGTCCCAGTTGGTTCTGCTGCGTGGTCAGGATGTCGTAGGCGAGCCCGCGGACGGCGGGGTCGGTGGTGTTCGTCAGCGCGATCGCGGACATCTCCACCGCCTGGCTGTGGTGGACGCTCATGTCCTGCGCGAACCCGACGTCGACGGAACCGGCCTCCGGGACGTTCTGCGACGAATCCTCGAGCGGTATTCGGGCAAGGAACCCCAGAGCGAAGCCGAGCACGATGGCACCGATGACACCGACCACCAGTAGTGCCGTCCGCTGGCTACGCGCGGCGTCGCGAAGGCCGTCCGAACCCGTCGCCGAGGAATCGGACGCCTGCGAAGCGGAAGGCTCGCTCATCACTGGCCCTCGGGCGGAACTTGACCGCCGTCGGCAGGCAGCTCGGCGCCGCCGGCCGGGGCCTGCTGCAGATCGGAGGGCAGCTCCATTCCCGGCGGTAGTTCCATTCCGGGCGGCAATCCGCCCGCAGCACCGCCGCCTGCCGTCTCCGACGGGTCGGGTGCAATGCCGTGTCCGTCCATCGGGACCGCGTCGGGGCCCGGTGCCGAGGGGTCGAACGGCGGCGGGTTGTCGGGATCGAAACCGGAGCCGGGGATGCTCGAGCAGCTCGCGCCGATCTCGGGATACGTGTTCTGGTTCAGGCGCAGTGCGGTGATGAACTGGTCGATGCGCTCGTCGTCGGCACTGTCGACCTTGAGCTGATGGCCCCACGACTGCAGCGCGACGGGCGTGTCGAGGCCGGGGTACGGCGACATGAGCGTGTACGCCTCGCCATCGACCTTGTCGGAGAGTGTGCTCAGATCGTCACCGGAGACGCGGTCCGGGTCGTAGGCGATCCAGACCGCCCCATGTTCGAGAGAGTGGACTGCGCTCTCGGTACGAATCGCCTGGTCGTAGACGGTTCCCGTGCAGGTGGCCCAGATTCCGTCGTGTGGCCCACCGAACGGCGGCGCCTGGTCGTACGCGACGCGTTGCGTGGGCTGTATGTGGATGCCTGCGGGGTACTCGGTCTTGGTGACGCCTTCGATGTTGTCCGAAGGATCGGGCGTCTCCGCACTGGGCGCGTACTTCGCGGCTTCTTCTTTGGCCTGGTACTTCGGGAAGATATTGATCGCCAGCACAGCGACCAGCACGGCGACCGCCGCGACCGCCGCGACCGTCAGCCAGGGAATCTGCCGTGGCTGCTTCGCTCCGCGAGCCTTGCTTCCACCGCTTCTCTTCTGTGCGGCTTTGATCGCCTTGGCCGATTTTGCGCCCGACTTGTTGTTACCGGGACCGCCACTTTCCGTACCGCTTGGCATGTGTTGCGCTCTCTCGTTCTGTGGTTACGTGCGCCGTGCCCTGGCTCGGAGGAAGTCAGGGCCTTGCCCACTGTACTTTCCGGGGCCGGACACGGCCGGAAGGAAGGTGTGCGGATCGCTGCAAAGAGCGTTCGGAGCCCGCGAGCGCATCGAACCGAAGGCGAGTCACCGTGAAGCGCGTCCTGCCCATAGGATGAGTACCTGTGACTCCTGCTGACCTTGCCGAATTGCTGCGCGGCACCGCCGCGACCGTGCTCACCGAACGTGACCTGGACGCATCCGTGCTTCCCGAGACCCTCACGGTGGAACGTCCGCGTAATCCGGAGCACGGTGACTATGCCACCAACGTCGCGATGCAGGTGGCGAAGAAGGTCGGAACCAACCCGCGCGAACTCGCGTCGTGGCTGGCCGAGGCATTGACGGCAACCGAAGGCATCGAGAGTGCGGATGTCGCGGGACCCGGCTTCCTCAACATCCGTCTGGCCGCCGATGCGCAGGGCGCAATCGTCGCGGACGTTCTTGCCGCCGGCAGCCGGTACGGAACCGCATCGACCCTGGTGGGTACCAAGATCAACCTCGAGTTCGTGTCCGCCAATCCGACGGGACCGATCCACCTCGGCGGTACTCGATGGGCAGCCGTGGGCGACGCCCTCGGGCGGATCCTGAGTACCCAGGGCGCCGAGGTCACCCGCGAGTACTACTTCAACGATCACGGGGCCCAGATCGACCGGTTCGCTCGCTCGCTGATCGCCGCGGCAAAGGGAGAGCCTGCACCCGAGGACGGGTACGCCGGCGCCTACATCTCGGACATCGCCGAGCAGGTGCTCGCCAAGCACCCGGATGCCCTCTCCCGGCAGGCCGACGTCGCGCAGGAAACCTTCCGGGCCGAAGGCGTGGAACTGATGTTCGCGCACATCAAGCGCACGCTGCACGAGTTCGGCGTCGACTTCGACGTCTATTTCCACGAGAACTCGCTCTTCGAGTCGGGGGCGGTCGAGAAGTCCGTCGAGACCCTGCAGGAGTCGGGCAACCTCTACGAGAAGGACGGCGCGTGGTGGCTCGAGAGCACCAACTTCGGCGACGACAAGGACCGCGTCGTCATCAAGAGTGACGGAAACGCCGCGTACATCGCAGGTGATATCGCCTACTTCCAGGACAAGCGTTCGCGTGGCTTCGACCTGTGCATCTACATGCTGGGTGCGGACCACCACGGCTATATCGGCCGGTTGAAGGCCGCCGCAGCAGCGTTCGGCGACGACCCGGCCACCGTCGAGGTCCTCATCGGCCAGATGGTGAACCTCGTTCGCGACGGCGTCACCGTGAAGATGAGCAAGCGGGCCGGCACCGTCATCACCCTCGACGACCTCGTCGAGGCGATCGGGGTGGATGCTGCCCGCTACTCGCTGATCCGGTCGTCCGTCGACTCCAGCATCGACATCGACCTCGAGGTGTGGACGAGCGACGGAAACGAGAACCCCGTCTACTACGTGCAGTATGCCCACGCACGGTTGTCGTCCATTGCACGCGGAGCAGCCGAACTGGGGATCACGGCGGACAACCCCGACCTCTCGCTCCTGACGGGGGAGCAGGAGGGTGAACTCGTGCGCACGCTCGGCGAATACCCGCGCGTCGTCGCGAGTGCCGCCAACCTGCGCGAGCCGCACCGTATCGCCCGCTACCTGGAAGAATTGGCGGGTGCCTATCACCGCTTCTACGGGGCGAGCCGAGTCCTGCCGCAGGGTGACGAGGAAGCCGCACCGATTCACACGGCTCGCCTCGCCCTGTGCGACGCCAGCCGACAGGTGCTCGCCAACGGACTGAACCTGCTCGGCGTCACCGCACCGGAGAAGATGTGATGAGCGCACATCCCGCCGGACCCAAGCACGCCGACCAGATTCATGCACCCGGCCTCCCCGCGCGGCCGAGTTCGCCGGCCGAGTACGCCCAACTGCCCGCTCACGTCTGGCCACGTAACGCCGAGCGGGGAGAAGACGGCGTCGTGCGCCTCGCCGGCGTGCCCGTCACCGAACTCGCGGAGCAGTACGGCACGCCGCTGTTCGTGATCGACGAAGACGATTTCCGGTCACGCTGCCGGGACATGCGATCCGCGTTCGGCCCGGATGCCAAGGTGCACTACGCATCCAAGGCGTTTCTGTGTGGCGAGATCGCGCGATGGGTCGACGACGAAGGTCTGTCGCTCGACGTGTGTTCGGGTGGCGAACTGGCGATCGCGTTGCATGCGGGATTCCCGGCGGAGCGAATCGCCATGCACGGCAACAACAAATCCGTCGCAGAGCTCGAGGCGGGCGTGGCAGCAGGCGTCGGACACGTCGTTCTGGACTCGACCTACGAGATCGACCGACTCGACGCCGTCGCGGGTGCTGCCGGCGTCGTGCAGGACGTGTTGATTCGCGTCACCGTCGGTGTGGAGGCGCACACCCACGAGTTCATCTCCACCGCCCACGAGGATCAGAAGTTCGGGTTCTCGCTCGCGGGAGGCGCGGCCTTGGAAGCGGTGCGCCGAGTGTTCGACGCCGACAATCTTCGGCTCGTCGGCCTGCACAGCCACATCGGTTCGCAGATCTTCGAGGTCGACGGATTCGAGGCCGCAGCACACCGTGTGATCGGTCTGCTGCGCGAGGTGGTGTCGGAGTTCGGGGCGGAGAAGACAGCCCAGATCTCGGTGGTGGACCTCGGCGGCGGAATGGGGATTTCCTACGTCCCCACGGACGACCCGCCCACCGTGACCGATCTGGCCGCCAAACTGCGCGACATCGTGCGTAACGAGTGCGAACTTGCCGGACTTCCGGAGCCCACTCTCGCGGTGGAGCCGGGCCGGGCCATCGCCGGTCCCGGTACGGTCACGCTGTACGAGGTCGGCACGATCAAGGACGTCGCCGTGGACAACGCGCTCACGAGGCGATACGTCAGTGTCGACGGTGGTATGAGCGACAACATCAGGACTGCGCTCTACCAGGCGGACTACGAGGCGCGGCTCGTCTCGCGTGTCGGTGAAGGGGAGCCTGTCGTGGCCCGTATCGTGGGCAAGCATTGCGAATCCGGCGATGTGGTGATCAGAGACACGTGGATTCCGGACGACGTCGACGCCGGAGATCTCATGGCGGTAGCCGCGACCGGTGCATACTGCTATTCGATGTCGAGCCGGTACAACCTGCTGGCTCGGCCTGCCGTCGTGGCGGTGCGCGACGGACTATCCCGCGTGATCCTGCGCCGGGAAACAGTGCAAGACCTGCTCAGCTTGGAGGCACAACAGTGACGAGCGAATCGACGCAGCGTCCCATCGGTGTGGCCGTACTCGGCTACGGCAACGTGGGTAGCGAAGTCGTTCGAATCCTGCTCAACCAGGCGGACGACCTCGAGGCACGCGTGGGGGCACCGCTGGCTCTACGGGGAGTTGCCCTGCGGAGAATCAGCGCCGACCGGGGTATCCCCGAGGATCTTCAGACCACCGACGCCGAGGCACTGGTGGCCCGCGCCGACGTGGATGTGGTCGTCGAACTGATCGGGGGAATCGAGATTCCCCGCAAACTCGTCCTCGCGGCGTTGAACTCCGGCAAGTCGGTCGTGACGGCCAACAAGGCGCTTCTCGCCGAACACACCGGTGAGCTGGCCGAAGCTGCGGAAGCGCAGCGCGTCGACCTCAATTTCGAAGCCTCGGTTGCCGGCGCCATTCCCGTCATTCGGCCGCTCACCCAGTCGATGGCGGGCGATCGGATCACGAAGGTCGCCGGAATCGTCAACGGCACCACCAACTACATCCTGTCCGCCATGGACGACACGGGTGCGGACTACGACGAGACGCTCGCCGAGGCCGGACGACTCGGTTACGCGGAGGCCGACCCGACTGCGGACGTGGAGGGCTACGACGCCGCCGCGAAGGCCGCAATCCTTGCGTCGATCGCGTTCCACACTCGCGTCACGGCCGCGGACGTCTACCGCGAGGGCATCACCTCGATCACGGCGGACGACCTGGCTTCCGCCCGCGCACTCGACTGCACCATCAAGCTGTTGTCGATCTGCGAGCGCATCACCGCCAAAGACGGCAAGGAGCGCATCTCCGCACGCGTGTACCCGGCGCTCGTTCCGTCGACCCACCCCCTCGCGACCGTGAACGGCGCTTTCAACGCTGTCGTCGTGGAGGCCGAGAACTCGGGGCGGCTCATGTTCTACGGACAGGGAGCAGGTGGCGCGCCGACGGCCTCCGCCGTGATGGGCGATCTCGTGATGGCCGCGCGCAACAAGGTGCAGGGCGGCCGTGGCCCACGCGAGTCGAAGTACGCCAAGCTGAAGGTCGCTCCCATGGGCGACATCCCCACGCGCTACTACGTGAACATGCAGGTCGCAGACCGTGCGGGCGTTCTGTCTGCCGTGGCGGCTGAATTCGCGCAACACGGCGTGAGCATCTCGACAGTCCGTCAGGAGGGCGAGGGTGAAGGCGCCCGCCTGGTTGTCGTCACCCACATGGCCCTCGACTCCGCGCTCTCGGAAACCGTTGAAGCACTGAGCAAACTCGAATTCGTCATCGCTGTCACCAGCGTGCTGCGACTGGAAGGCACCGAACAATGACCGGGACCCGCAACACCCTCACTACCGCTGCGGTTCACAAGCCGTGGCCCGGACTCATCGAGGCCTATCGTGACCGCCTCGCCATCGGCCCGGACTGGAAGACCGTCACGCTCCGCGAGGGCGGCACGCCGTTGCTGCCCGCGGATCATCTGTCGGAGGTCACCGGCTGCGACGTGTACCTCAAGGTGGAGGGCCTCAATCCCACCGGCTCCTTCAAGGACCGCGGTATGACGATGGCGGTCACGGATGCGCTTGCACGTGGCCAGCGCGCCGTGCTGTGCGCCTCCACCGGAAACACGTCCGCGTCGGCCGCCGCGTACGCAGCGAAAGCGAAGATGAGCTGCGCAGTCCTCGTTCCGCAGGGCAAGATCGCGATGGGCAAGCTTGCCCAGGCTGTCATGCACGGTGCACGCATCATCCAGGTGGAAGGCAACTTCGACGACTGTCTCGAGTTGGCGCGTAAGACCACTGCCGAGTTCCCGACGATCGGTCTCGTCAACTCCGTCAATCCGGTCCGTATCGAGGGGCAGAAGACCGCAGCGTTCGAGATCTGCGACGCGCTCGGCAAGGCACCCGACGTGCACGCGTTGCCCGTCGGGAACGCCGGCAACATCACCGCATACTGGCGCGGATACTCCGAGTACTTCGCGGACGGGCTCACCGACGTCAAGCCTCGGATGCTGGGAGTCCAGGCAGCGGGGGCGGCGCCACTCGTCAACGGTGCGCCTGTCAAGGATCCCGAGACGATCGCAACGGCCATCCGCATCGGGTCACCCGCTTCGTGGAACAGTGCGGTCGCCGCGAAGGAGGAGTCGAACGGCACCTTCCGGGCCGCAACGGACGAGAAGATTCTCGAGGCGTACCGCCTGATCGCCGCAACCGAGGGCGTGTTCGTGGAGCCGGCGTCGGCCGCGAGCGTCGCCGGGCTGCTCGCTGCACGCGAAGAGGGTTGGCTCGACTCGGGGCTCACCGTGGTGTGCACCGTGACCGGCAACGGGCTCAAGGATCCGGACACCGCGTTGTCGGGAATGCCTGAGGTCAAGCCGATTCCGGTCGATCCGGTCGCGGTCGCGTCTGCGCTCGAGTTGGCGTAGTGCCCCGCCCCGCGCCCTCGGATCCGCACCATCGGACAGCTGATATGACTCGCACCCTGCCCATCGACATCACCGTGACCGCGCGTGTCCCCGCGTCGAGTGCGAACCTCGGCCCCGGCTTCGACACCCTGGGGCTGGCCCTCGGGCTGTACGACGAGATCACGGTCACCACAACGGGTTCGGGTCTCGACATCACCGTCGAAGGTGAAGGCTCGGAAGATGTCCCGTGGGGCCCTTCCCATCTTGTGGTTCGCGCCATCGAGCGTGGCCTCGAGGCGGCGGGCGTGTGGGCGGACGGCCTGAAAGTCGTGTGCCGCAACACCATTCCGCATTCGCGCGGTTTGGGTTCGTCGGCCTCGGCAGTGGTGGGTGGACTCGCTGCGGCCAATGGGCTGGCCAGCCGACTCGATCCTCGCTTAGCACTGTCGCCCGAGCAGCTCGTTCAGATGTCCGCAGAGTTCGAGGGGCATCCCGACAACGCATCTGCGAGCGTCCTCGGCGGTGCGGTTGTATCGTGGAGCTGTCCGGCAGAGGGCGCGGACGCCCCGCGCAGCTACTTCGCAGCTCGGCTCGACGTGCACCCCGACATCAGAGCTGTTGCGCTCGTACCGACCGAGCGATCGTCGACAGCACACACGCGCGGGCTGCTGCCCGAGTTGGTTCCCCATCGGGACGCGGCGTTCAACGTGAGCAGGGGGGCGCTCGCCGTTGTCGCTCTCACCGAACGTCCGGACCTTTTGATGCCGGCGACCGAGGATCTGCTACATCAACCGCAGCGGGCGCCCGCCCTGCCGTTGACCGCAAAGTGGATCGAGATCCTCCGAGCGGAGGGTTTCGCAGCGACGATCTCCGGGGCGGGCCCCACCGTTCTGGCTCTGACCACGGCTCCGCTGCCTGATCGGATTCGTGAGCAGGCCGAATCGGAGGGTCTGCGGGTGCTCGAACTGAAGATTGCGAACGGGGTCGAGGTCGGCTGACACGCCGATTGTTGACGGGATTTCTTGCCCAGGCGAAGAATGGGCGCTATTGTGAGCGTTGTCCGTACATCGTGCGCGTCAGACGCCGGTGCTTCACCAGGGCAATCTTCCAAGGCTGATCGACTTCGATCGGGTTGGCTGGTCCTGGCATGATCCTCCGCACTCACCAGTTGTGATGGATTTGCGAACACGCGCCTGTTCGAAGGTGTCGTGATGGCGGACAGCCGACAGTTCTCGACAGGTAACTACGTACGGCACATCCGAGTTCAGACCTCAACTGAATTGCGGGACGAACCCTCGGCTCAGCGCAGCGCGAGCGAGGGAAGGAAAGGACCTCCGTGACCGATACGGACCTCATCGCCACCTCCACGCCGGCACCGGCAAGTGCTGAGAGCGGCGATACTTCAACTTCCTCCGGCGCTTCGACCAAGCGCACGGAGACATCGACGAAGCGCGCGGAATCGCGTCGCGGCGCCGGGCTCTCCGGAATGGTGTTGACCGAACTGAGAGCCCTCGCTGCCGAACTGGGGATCAAGGGGACCTCGGGGCTTCGCAAGGGCGATCTGATTGCCGCCATCAAGGAACGTCAGGGTGGCGCCGGTGCCGCTCCCGCAGCTGCACCCGACAAGAGCCGCGCCCCGAGCGAGCCGCAGCAGAGCGCTCCGGCCGCTCCGAGCGAGGGGGCTGCACAGGATTCCGACGATCAGGACGGACCTCGTCGGGGACGTCGCCGTGGGGGGTCGCGGCGAGGCGGCTCCGAGCAGGGCGGTGCAGCGCAGGCCGAGCAATCCACCGGTGACGCCCCTCAGGCTGGCGAGCAGGATCGCCAGTCGGATTCCAAACAGTCGGGTGGCAACGACCAGTCCGGCAAGCAGAATCAGAACAAGCAGGGCGACAGCCAGGATTCGAACAAGCAGGGCGACAACCGTGGTCGTCGCGACCGCGGTGACAATCGCGACCGCGGTGGTAACCAGGACCGCGGTGGTAACCAGGACCGTGAAGGTCAGGACCGCAACCAGGGTGACAACCGCAACCAGGGTGACAACCGCAATCAGGGTGACAACCGTGGTCGCAACCAGGGCGGCAACAACGGTCCCCGGGACGGCCGAAACGACGACGATCAGGAAGGCGGCGGTCGCGGACGGCGCGGACGTAGGTTCCGTGAGCGTCGCCGCGGACGCGATCGCGGTGGCGACGGAGACAACCGCGACACCGAGATTCGCGAGGACGATGTGCTGCAGCCCGTCGCAGGCATCCTCGACGTCCTGGACAACTACGCGTTCGTCCGCACGTCGGGCTACCTCGCAGGTCCGAGCGACGTCTACGTGTCGATGAACCTGATCCGCAAGAACGGTCTCCGTCGCGGTGACGCGATCACCGGTGCCGTGCGTGTCGGCCGTGAAGGCGACCAGGGCGGCGGCAATCAGCGCCAGAAGTTCAACCCGTTGGTGCGCATCGACACGGTCAACGGTGGTGACATCGAGACGGCGAAGAAGCGCCCCGACTTCGGCAAGTTGACTCCGCTGTACCCGAACCAGAGACTGCGGCTCGAGACCGAACCGAACGTGCTCACGACGCGCGTCATCGACCTCGTGATGCCGATCGGTAAGGGACAACGTGCGCTGATCGTCAGCCCGCCGAAGGCCGGTAAGACCAGCGTTCTGCAGGCCATCGCGAACGCGATCGCCACCAACAATCCCGAGTGCTACCTCATGGTCGTGCTCGTCGACGAGCGCCCCGAAGAAGTCACCGACATGCAGCGTTCGGTGAAGGGCGAGGTCATCTCGTCCACCTTCGACCGTCCGCCGGGCGATCACACCTCGGTGGCCGAGTTGGCGATCGAGCGGGCCAAGCGCCTCGTGGAGGCCGGCAAGGACGTTGTCGTTCTGCTCGACTCGATCACGCGTCTGGGTCGTGCGTACAACAACTCTTCACCCGCATCCGGTCGCATCCTGTCCGGTGGTGTCGATTCGACCGCGCTGTACCCGCCGAAGCGATTCCTCGGTGCTGCGCGAAACATCGAGAACGGCGGTTCGCTCACGATCATCGCGACCGCGATGGTCGAGACCGGGTCGACCGGTGACACCGTGATCTTCGAGGAGTTCAAGGGCACCGGTAACGCGGAGCTCAAGCTCGACCGCAAGATCGCGGAGCGTCGCGTGTTCCCCGCCGTGGACGTGAATCCGTCCGGAACTCGTAAGGACGAGCTGTTGCTCAGCCCGGACGAGGCCGCGGTGCTGCACAAGCTCCGCCGGGTGCTTTCCGGACTGGATTCGCATCAGGCAATCGACCTTCTGATCGATCGCCTGAAGAAGAGCAAGAACAACCTCGAGTTCCTCATGCAGGTGTCGAAGACCGCTCCGGGCGCGATCGACGACTGACCTGCAGGGAATGATTCGACCAATAGTCGTGTTGAGCTGGCCGTGAGACGAGTTGCCGATTGGGATCGCACAGGTCCTCTCTGGCATACTTGTCGGCCATAGTCCGGTTCCGGTTCACGGCTTCGATCGGCGAAGTCGACCCGGCGACCATTGAAAGGGACACACCATGAAGCAAGGCATCCACCCCGACTACGTGGCGACCACCGTCGTCTGCGGTTGCGGAAACACTTTCGAGACTCGTAGCACCAAGGAGACCGGACGTATCAACGTCGAGGTCTGCTCGCAGTGCCACCCGTTCTACACCGGTAAGCAGAAGATTCTCGACACCGGTGGACGCGTTGCTCGCTTCGAGGCTCGCTACGGCAAGCGCGCACCCAAGGGTGCAGCCAAGTCCTAGCTGTTCAGCCGACGCCCGACCTGCGATGATTGCAGGTCGGGCGTCGGCTTTTTCGTGTCCGTAACCGAAAGACGCGCAGAGCGGAGCTAACCATGGCAGGGATGTCCCAGCCTTCGGCCATCGACGACATCCTGGCGGAGCATGCCGGTCTCGAGCAGCAGTTGGCCGATCCGGCACTGCACAACGACGCTTCTGCCGCACGCAAGGCCGGTAAACGATTCGCCGAGCTCGCACCGATCATGTCGACCTACCAGAAGCTGAAGGCCGCGCAGGAAGACCTCGCCGCGGCGCGCGAACTGGCGGACGACGATTCGAGTTTCGCTGCCGAGATTCCCGAACTGGAAGTGCAGGTCGAAGAGCTCGACAAGACACTCACCGACCTGCTGGCGCCGCGGGATCCGCACGACTCGGACGATGTGGTTCTCGAAGTGAAGTCGGGGGAGGGAGGCGAGGAGTCCGCACTCTTCGCATCCGACCTGGCGCGTATGTACGTGCGTTACGCGGAACGGCACGGCTGGCGGGTCGAGATTCTCGACGCCACGGTGTCGGATCTCGGTGGTTACAAAGACGCCACGCTGTCGATCAAGTCGAAGGGCGACGTTCGGGACGGGGTGTGGTCACGCCTCAAGTTCGAGGGTGGCGTGCACAGGGTGCAGCGCGTCCCGGTGACGGAATCGCAGGGACGTGTGCACACATCGGCGGCCGGTGTGCTGATCTACCCGGAACCCGAGGAAGTCGAAGAAGTGCAGATCGACGAATCGGATCTCCGGATCGACGTCTACCGCTCGTCGGGCAAGGGCGGACAGGGAGTCAACACGACCGACTCGGCCGTTCGAATCACGCACCTTCCGACCGGAATAGTGGTGACGTGCCAGAACGAACGTTCGCAGCTGCAGAACAAGGCCCGGGCAATGCAGGTGCTCGCGGCCCGGCTGCAGGCCGCGGCGGAAGAAGAAGCCGAGGCAGAAGCGTCGGCGGGGCGCCAGAGTCAGGTTCGCACCGTCGATCGCTCGGAGCGCATTCGCACCTACAACTTTCCGGAGAACCGCATCACGGATCACCGGATCGGGTTCAAGGCGCACAACCTCGACTCGGTGCTCGACGGCGAGCTGGACGCCCTGCTCGATGCGCTGGGTAGATCGGATCGAGAGGCGCGGCTCGCCGCCGAGTGAGCGCGGGTTATTCAGCGGGTGTTTCGGCCTCAGGGGGTGCCGGAGGGACGTCCGCGAAGTCCCAGCCCGGGAACAGGAAGCAGGTCTGGCCCTTCGAGTTCGTGTAGGCGCCGTGGACAACACTGACCACCTGACCGGGTCCGGTGACACCCATCGCCTGCGGCGCGGTCGATTCGCCGATGAACGGCGCCGGAACCAGCGGCGCTCCGCCGCCCTGGAAGGTATTCAGGTTGAGCCAATTGACGTTGGCGCCGGCTCCGCCGCCATTCTCACCGATGATGTAATACTGCTTCTCGGGTGGGACATCCTTGGCGTTCTCGGTGTGTGTAACCCCGTGTACCTGTCCCATTCCGTCCGCGCAACCTATCGGCATTGGCTGGTTCTCGAACGGAACTGCCGACGCGATGGCGGGCAGCCCCAGGGTGCCGGTAGCGGCTATGGCGGCTACAGCCCCCACTCTACGGATCATTCGGATTCTCGACATCGGACGAACCTCCTCAAATCAGGTCGGGCATGTGAACTCGTACGAGCCGCACGTTAGCGACTATTCGAGTACGTTGTTGCAGTTTCATCCACTCTGTCGTCGAGTCGATGCAGCCTGTTACCTCCGAGGTGCCGATGGGTCGCATGCTGGGTCGGATGGCCATGGCAGGCTGTACACGTGAGTCGCCAACCTCTTCGCCTTGCCCTCATCGAGGCCGCCGAGCAGCTCGATGCCGCCGGCGTTCGGAATGCTCGCGTCGACGCCGAACTTCTCGCCGCACACCTGCTCGGTATAGAGCGCACCCGGCTGGGTCTGACCCCGCTGGTCGACGAGTCGGTGATCGACGCCTATCGGGTCATGGTGGCCAAGCGAGCCGAGCGGATTCCGCTTCAGTACATCCTCGGAACCGCGGCGATGGGCAACATCGACGTGGAGGTCGGTCCGGGAGTCTTCGTACCGCGCCCCGAGACCGAGTTGCTGTTGGCCTGGGCACTGGCCTTTCTGGGCACGTGTGACCAGCGTCCGCCCGTCGTCCTCGATTTGTGCACCGGCACGGGCGCGCTTGCGCTCGCGATTGCGCAGGCACGGCCGGACGCCGTGGTTCACGCGGTGGAGAAGGAGCCGCACGCTCTGGCATGGGCGCGTCGTAACGCGGGGGCGCGGCAGGACGCGGGCGACACGCCCATTCATCTTCATCAGGGTGACGTCACCGATCGCACGTTGCTGTCCAGCCTCGAAGGCGGCGTGGATCTCGTCGTGGCCAACCCGCCATACATTCCGGAAGGCGCCGAGCTCGAGCCCGAGGTCGCCGAGCACGATCCGCACACCGCGCTGTTCGGTGGCGTCGACGGTCTCTCCGTCATCAAACCGATGATCGGGAATGTTGCCCGATGGTTGCGAATCGGCGGCGCGGTCGGCGTGGAGCACGACGACACGAACGGCTCCGACGTCGCTGCCCTCTTCTCTGCGCGACGAGTGTTCGGTGATGTGGCGGAGCATCCGGATCTGGCGGGCAAGCCCCGATTCGTCGTTGCGAAACGCATCGCCACCGACGTCGAAGCCAGTCGGGGAGGGGCACACGCCGACAGCTCTTCGGCGGGGAGTGAAAGGATGGAGTCGTGAGCACCGTTTACGACTGTGGCAGTCCCGATTCCCGAGCGGCAGGTTTGTCCGCGGCCAAGAACTCGCTGGAAGCGGGACGGCTGGTGGTGATGCCTACGGACACCCTCTACGGTATCGGCGCCGGAGCCTTCGACGGTGATGCGGTCTCGAGCTTGTTGCGCGCCAAGGGTCGCGGTCGGGATATGCCGGTGCCGGTCCTGGTCGGATCGTGGCACACGATCGACGGACTCGTGTACAGCGTCCGTCCCCAGGCTCGCGACCTGATCCGGGCTTTCTGGCCGGGTGGGCTCAGTCTGGTCGTGGAGCAGGCCCCATCACTCGCCTGGGACCTCGGTGACACCCGTGGCACCGTGATGCTGCGGATGCCGCTGCATCCGGTCGCTCTGGAATTGCTGCGCGACGTGGGGCCCATGGCGGTTTCCAGCGCAAACGTCTCGGGACGGTCGCCTGCCACCACTGTCGACGAAGCTCGCGAGCAGTTGGGCGGGTCGGTCAGTGTGTACCTCGACGGCGGTCCGGCCGAGAAGGCGACGGCGTCCACGATCGTCGACCTCACCGGCTACAGCCCGCGAATCCTGCGGGTCGGTGCGGTCTCGACGGAGGACGTCGCCGATGTGCTCGGTGTGCCGTCCGAGAGCCTCGTGGACGGTGATGTTCGCGCATGAGCTGTAGATCGGAAGCGGTGTCGCACGGACCCACCCTTCGCACGCACCGGTAGCGTCTTCGAGGTGACCGGAGCGCAATCGGCGAGCCTCGTGCTGGCTCAATCGAACGGGGGAGCGGGTGTTCCCCTCCGTGAACTCCTGCTCGTGCTCTTCACGGCAGCGGTGGTCACATACTTGGCGACGGGTGCCGTTCGCACGTTCGCGCTGAAGTTCGGTGCAGTGGCGGTCCCGCGAGATCGCGACGTCCACGTGACACCCACACCGCGACTCGGTGGCATCGGTATGTATCTGGGGATGCTGGCCGCGTTGTTGTTCGCGCAGCAGCTTCCCGCGTTGGCCAGGGGATTCGAGTTCACCCAGGACATTCCGGCCGCGCTCGTCGCCGGTCTGGTGATCGTGCTGGTCGGCATCGTCGACGACCGATGGGGGCTCGATGCCCTCACCAAGTTCGTCGGGCAGGTGACGGCGGCCGGCATCCTGGTCGTGATGGGCGTCAGTTGGTTCATCATCTACGTTCCACTCGGCGACACGACCGTGATTCTCGATCAGCTGCAGGCCGGGCTGATGACCGTCGGCGTCGCCGTGGTCACGATCAACGCCATGAACTTCGTGGACGGATTGGACGGACTCGCAGCGGGCCTCGGATTGATCTCGTCGGTGGCGATCTGCGCGTTCTCCGTCGGCCTTCTGTACGACCAGGGCGGCGACGTCAGTGCCTATCCACCGGCCTTGATCGCGGCGGCGCTCGCCGGCGCCTGCCTCGGCTTCCTTCCGCACAATTTCCAGCCCGCTCGCATCTTCATGGGGGATTCGGGTTCGATGCTGATCGGGCTGATGCTGGCGACGATCTCGACCAGTGCGTCCGGTCGTATTCCGTTGACCGCCTACGGCACCCGGGACCTTCTCGGTCTGTTGTCGCCCTTGTTGCTGGTGGGCGCCGTGATGTTCATTCCCATCCTCGACCTACTGCTGGCCGTCGTTCGCCGCACGCGTGCCGGCGTGAGTCCGTTCAGCCCGGACAAGATGCACCTCCACCACCGGCTGTTGCAGATCGGTCACTCACATCGCCGGGTGGTCCTCCTCATCTACTTGTGGGTCGGCGTGCTCGCTTTCGGTGCCGTCGGTTCGGCGCTGTTCGACAGGCGAGTGGTGGTTCTGCTCGCTGCCGCAGGGTTGGTCTTCGCTCTCGTCGTGACAGCGGTTCCTTCGCTCCGTCAGCAGCAGCACGAGCGATGACCCATGAGTAATGACGTCGACGGCGCTTGTCGTCCGCCGTTACTCATCCATTACCCTTGGAGGTCGTGACCTCCACTCCGCAGCCCGTGCCCGACTCGACTGCCGCTTTGCGGTCGGGAGTGCGTTACGGCGTACTCGGAATGGTGGCGTTGGCTGTCGTCGGTGCGATCGTCGCAACACTCCTGGCCGGCACTCCCGGTCTGTACGGTGCTCTGCTCGGCGCTGCCGTGGGTGGCGGCTTCATTCTCTGCACCGCCCTCGGCGTTCTCTTCACTGCGAAGATGCCCGCAACGACGGCAGGCGCGGTCATACTCGGCACCTGGCTGCTCAAGATGATTCTTGCGATAGTGGTGCTTGCGATACTCAAGCCGCTCGACTTCTACGACAAGACGTCGCTGGTTTTGGTGATGGTCTTCTCTCTGATCATCGTTCTGGGCGCCGAGACATACGGTGTGTTGGGCACGAAGGTGCCCTACGTCGAGCCGCAGGGTGAGCAAGAAGCGGGTTCGTAGTAGTACTACGAGTTGTAGTAAAATTGAAGTCCGACCGGACCCCCATCTACACAACGTCGTAGACGTATTGATAAGGTTCCGGTCAAGCGAGAGCAATGTGGCAGTTCAGTCACTCGCTACTCGTAGGTAGTGTCTACACGGCGCTGCCGAGTCGACGAGGGTCGCCGACACCGACAGACGCGGGAACTTATCCGGTTCGCAGCTGCTGACGAATACGCGAGTCGAATCTTGTCGACTTGATTGATCGTCAATGTCCGATCGAACCGCAGTCAACGATGGCTGGGGACCGACTACGGGAGAGACCGCTGAGCGTCACCTTCATGGCCGCGGAGGAATTCCATCCGCCGTCACTAGACGATTTTTTCCCGCCCGCCGTGCTGTTCGAAGGTACCCCGTTCGAACTCGATCGGCTGATGCTGATTCGCATCCTGCTGTCGGTGGTGGTGGCCGCATTCTTCGCGATCGCGCTGCGCAGCCCCAAGATCGTTCCGCGCGGGCTGCAGAACGTCGGTGAGCTCGCTCTCGACTTCGTTCGCATCAACATCGCAGAAGAGATTCTCGGTAAAGAGCAGGGCAAGCGCTTCCTGCCCGTCATCACCACGATCTTCTTCCTGGTGCTCGCGAGCAACTTCGGCAGTGTCATCCCCTTCTTGAACATCTCGCCCAACGCCCGCATCGGTATGCCACTCGTGCTCGCCGCGCTCGCGTACATCGTGTTCAATTACGTGGGCATCAAGAAGTACGGCTTCTTCAAGTACGTGAAGAGCAGCATCGTGGTTCCCGGCGTTCCCTTGCCGCTGCACTTCCTGCTCATCCCGATCGAGTTCATCTCGACCTTCATCCTGCGGCCGTTCACGCTCATGGTTCGTCTCATGGCCAACATGCTGGCCGGCCACATTCTGCTGGTGCTGTTCTTCAGTGCCACTCAGTACTTCTTCTTCATCTCCGGCGGCTTCCAGGCCGTTTTCGGAGTGGCGTCGCTCGCAGCCGGTATCGCCTTCACGTTCTTCGAACTCCTGGTGATCTTCCTGCAGGCATACGTCTTCGCGCTGCTGACCTCGGTCTACATCGACCTTGCGCTGCACGCGGACGAGCACTGACCAACACACGACCAGCTAGACCAAGAACTGAGCCTCACGTCGAATCCGGCGGAGGTCAACAGAAAGGGAACGGAACACCATGAGCCTCGCTTACCTTGCGCAGGAAGCCACCGAGACCACCTCCAAGGGTTTCGGCGCCATCGGCTACGGCCTCGCCGCGATCGGCCCCGGCATCGGCGTGGGCATCGTCGTCGGTAAGGCGATCGAAGGAATGGTTCGCCAGCCCGAGATGGCCGGACAGGTCCGCACCACGATGTTCCTCGGTATTGCATTCACCGAGGCCCTCGCGCTGATCGGCCTCGTCGCCGGTTTCATTTTCTAAGACACCGACATGGCAGCCAACATCGCACTTCTCGCGGCCGAAGAGGAGCACAATCCTCTCGTCCCCGCGACGTACGACATCACCTGGTCGATCGTCTGCCTGCTCGTCGTCGGTTTCGTCTTCTGGAAGTTCGTTCTTCCGATGTTCCAGAAGGTCCTCGCCGAGCGCACCGAGCAGATCGACGGCGGCATCAAGCGAGCCGAAGAGGCTCAGGCCGAGGCGAAGGAAGCTCTCGAGCAGTACCGGGCACAGCTCGCCGAGGCTCGCACCGAGGCTGCGCAGATCCGTGAGGACGCGCGCACCCAGGGCCAGCAGATCATCGACGAGATGAAGGCACAGGCTCAGGAAGAGAGCGACCGGATCGTGGCGTCGGGCAGCACTCAGCTCGCGGCACAGCGTCAGCAGATCGTCACGGAACTCCGTGGCGACATGGGACGCACTTCGGTGGACCTCGCAGAGCGCATCGTCGGGGAGTCCCTCGGCGACGATGTGAAGCGGGCCGGCACGATCGATCGCTTCCTCAACGAACTCGACTCCATCGGCGCAAAATCCGCAGCAGGGAAGTGAGCACCATGTACGCAGCGAGCCGTGAAGCACTGGCGCAGACACGTTCTGCGTTGTCTGCGGCCCTGGGATCCGTTCCTGCCGCCGCGGCCTTCGCCCAGACCGGGGCCGACCTGTTCTCGGTCGTCGAGACGCTCGACGTTCAGCGCAATCTGCGGAGTGCGTTGTCGGACAGCTCGACGTCCGGAACCGCTCGCCAGGGTCTGGCCGAGCAGGTTTTCAGTGGAAAGGTGTCCGACGCGGCACTCTCCGCAGTCAAGGCCGCGGTCGCCGAGGACTGGTCGACCACGTCCGATCTGCTCAACTCGCTGGTACGTCTCGGCCGGGAGTCGCTGTTGAAGGCGGCTGCCGACCAGGGGCAGCTCGATACGGTGGAGGACGAGCTCTTTCGTCTCGGCCGCATCGTGGCTGGTAACTCGAGCCTCGAGCAGGCCCTGTCCGACCGTTCGGTACCGGCGAAGGGGAAGCGCGAGCTTCTCGCCAAGCTGCTTTACGGCAAGGTCACCGCAGTCACCGAAGCCCTGGCAGTGCAGGCAGTCGGCCGTCTGAAGAAGTCCGCACCCGCGGATGCTTTCGACGAGCTGTCGACGCTTGCCGCCGAGCAGCGTGACGCAGTGGTCGCGAAGGTGCGCAGCGCCTCCGCATTGACTGCCGAGCAGGCGGATCGGCTGGCCGCCACCCTCACCCGTACGTACGGGAAGCAGGTGACGGTCCACGTGGAGGTCGATCCCGAACTCCTCAGCGGCATGGTCGTCCGAGTGGGCGACGAAGTGATCGACGGAAGTGCAGCGGGTCGACTCGCGGCGCTCCGGAAGTCCTTCAAGTAGTCCACGCCGAACAATTACTCCAGATCTTTCCGAAGACCAGACACCGAGAGCAGGAAAAACATGGCGGAGCTGACGATCTCCTCCGACGAGATCCGTAGCGCGATCGACAACTACACCGCGAGCTACTCCCCGGAGGCCTCCCGCGAAGAGGTCGGCGTGGTAACCGACACCAGTGACGGCATCGCGCACGTCAGTGGCCTGCCTTCGGCTATGGCCAACGAGTTGCTGGAGTTCCCCGGCGGCGTGCTCGGAGTTGCCCTGAACCTCGACGCCACCGAGATCGGTGCCGTCATCCTGGGTGACTACCAGGACATCCAGGAAGGCCAGGAAGTCAAGCGCACGGGCGACGTGCTCTCGGTTCCGGTCGGCGACAACTTCCTGGGCCGCGTGGTCAACCCGCTCGGCCAGGCCATCGACGGCCTCGGCGACATCGAGAGCAGCGAGAACCGTGTTCTCGAGCTCCAGGCGGCCACCGTCCTCGAGCGCCAGCCGGTCGAGGAGTCGCTCGCAACGGGCATCAAGGCCATCGACGCGATGACGGCCATCGGCCGTGGACAGCGTCAGCTGGTCATCGGTGACCGCAAGACCGGTAAGACTGCGGTGTGTATCGACGCGATCCTGAACCAGAAGGCGAACTGGGAGACCGGTGACCCGTCGCAGCAGGTTCGCTGCATCTACGTCGCGATCGGCCAGAAGGGCTCCACGATCGCAGGCGTCAAGGCTGCGCTCGAGGAGCAGGGCGCAATGGAGTACACCACCATTGTCGCAGCACCGGCCTCCGACTCGGCCGGCTTCAAGTGGCTCGCACCGTACACGGGCTCGGCCATCGGCCAGCACTGGATGTACGAGGGCAAGCACGTCCTGATCGTGTTCGACGACCTGACCAAGCAGGCCGAGGCCTACCGCACGATCTCGCTGCTGCTGCGTCGTCCGCCGGGACGTGAGGCTTACCCCGGTGACGTCTTCTACCTGCACTCCCGTCTGTTGGAGCGTTGCGCGAAGCTGTCCGACGAGCTCGGAGGCGGTTCGATGACCGGTCTCCCGATCATCGAGACCAAGGCCAACGACGTGTCGGCCTTCATCCCGACCAACGTGATCTCCATCACCGACGGCCAGGTGTTCCTCGAGTCAGACCTCTTCAACAAGGGTGTTCGTCCCGCCATCAACGTCGGTATCTCGGTCTCTCGTGTCGGTGGTGCCGCACAGACCAAGGGTCTGAAGAAGGTTGCCGGATCCCTGCGTCTCGAGCTCGCGCAGTTCCGTGAGCTGGAGGCCTTCTCGGCCTTCGCTTCGGACCTGGATGCCGCCTCCAAGGCTCAGCTCGAGCGTGGCGCCCGTTGGGTCGAGCTGCTCAAGCAGGGCCAGTACTCCCCGGTGGCCGTCGAGGACCAGATCGTGTCGATCTACCTCGCAGGTGAGGGCGCATTCGACAGCGTCCCCGTCGCGGACGTGCGTCGCTTCGAGGCCGAGCTTCTCGAGGATCTGCACCGCAACGCTTCCGGCGTGTACGACAGCATCAAGGGTGGCCAGGCGCTCGACGACGAGAACAAGTCCGCACTGCAGGCTGCAACGGACAAGTTCAAGGAGAGCTTCATCGCATCCGACGGAAGTCGTGTCGTGAACGAAGCGGATGCCGCCACTCTCGGTGCCGAAGAGGTCGATCGCGAGCAGGTCAGCGTCAAGCGCAAGACTGTCAGCAAGTGAGCGGTCCGGCCATGACACTCCGACACACGAAGGGAGAGTGAGTGACCGATGGCGAACATTCTCGAGCTGCGTTCTCGTATCAAGTCGATCAACTCGACCAAGAAGATCACCAAAGCGCAGGAGATGATCGCGACCTCCCGCATCACCAAGGCGCAGGCTCGCGTCGCGGCTTCCAAGCCGTACGCGGAGGAAATCACCAAGGTGCTCTCCGAGCTCGCCAGCGCCTCGTCCTCGCTCGACCACCCGCTGCTCAACGAGCGGGCGAACCCGACGCGTGCTGCGGTTCTCGTCGTGACCAGCGACCGCGGTATGTGTGGCGGTTACAACTCCAACGTCCTCAAGCAGGCGGAGGAGCTCCTTCAGCTTCTTCGTAGCGAGGGCAAGGACCCGGTCGTGTACGTGCTCGGCTCCAAGGGACTTTCGTACTACACGTTCCGCGAGCGCGCCCTCGGTGGTTCGTGGACCGGATTCTCGCAGGAGCCGGGCTACGCGGACGCCGCGAAGGCCAGCCGGCATCTGGTCGAGTTGTTCATGGCCGGGTCGGGCACCGACGTGGAGGCTGCGAACGGCGAAGGCACGATCGAGGGGGTGGACGAGCTTCACATCGTCTACACCAAGTTCGTGTCGATGCTGACGCAGACGCCCGAGGTTCGCCGGATGGCGCCTCTCGAGGTGTCGGTGTCCGAAGAGCACGTCGAGCTCGGTGACGACATGCTGTCGAACGGACACAACGAGGGCGGCAGCGATCCGGTTGCGGGTTACAACTTCGAGCCGGAGCCGGACAAACTGCTCGGCGAACTTCTGCCGAAGTACGTGAGCACCCGCATCTACTCCTCGCTGCTCGATGCTGCTGCGTCGGAGTCCGCTGCTCGTCGTACTGCCATGAAGGCAGCGACGGACAACGCAAACGAATTGGCGAGCACCCTGAGCCGACAGGCCAACCAGGCTCGCCAGGCCCAGATCACCCAGGAAATCAGCGAGATCGTCGGTGGCGTGGATGCGCTCGCCGCGAACGCAGGAAGTGACTAAACAATGACCGCAGCAGTAACCGACAACAACGGGGCAGGCTCGGCGTCGACCGCAGCCGGTCGCGTCGTGCGGGTCATCGGTCCCGTGGTGGACGTTGAATTCCCGCGTGGCGCTGTTCCTGAGCTGTTCAACGCCTTGCACTCCGACGTGGCGCTGTCCTCCGTGGCCAAGACGCTGACGCTGGAGGTTGCTCAGCACCTCGGCGACAACCTCGTGCGCACCGTCTCGATGCAGCCGACCGACGGCCTGGTTCGTGGCAACACCGTCACCGACACCGGAAAGCCGATCTCGGTTCCCGTCGGTGACGTCGTCAAGGGTCACGTGTTCAACGCGCTGGGCGACTGCCTCGACACCCCCGGCCTCGGCCGTGATGGCGAGCAGTGGGGCATCCACCGCAAGCCACCGGCCTTCGATCAGCTCGAGGGCAAGACCGAAATCCTCGAGACCGGTATCAAGGTCATCGACCTTCTCACCCCGTACGTCAAGGGTGGAAAGATCGGTCTGTTCGGTGGTGCCGGTGTCGGCAAGACCGTTCTGATCCAGGAGATGATCACCCGTATCGCCCGCGAGTTCTCGGGAACCTCGGTGTTCGCGGGTGTCGGTGAGCGTACCCGTGAGGGCACCGACCTCCACCTGGAGATGGAAGAGATGGGCGTTCTCCAGGACACGGCCCTTGTCTTCGGCCAGATGGACGAGCCGCCGGGAACTCGTATGCGTGTGGCTCTGTCCGCGCTGACCATGGCGGAGTACTTCCGCGATGTTCAGGGTCAGGACGTGCTGCTCTTCATCGACAACATCTTCCGTTTCACCCAGGCCGGTTCCGAGGTTTCGACCCTTCTGGGTCGTATGCCGTCGGCCGTGGGCTACCAGCCGACACTGGCAGACGAGATGGGTGAGCTGCAGGAGCGAATCACCTCGACCCGAGGCCGCTCCATCACCTCGCTGCAGGCCATCTACGTGCCCGCCGACGACTACACCGACCCCGCGCCGGCGACGACGTTCGCGCACCTCGATGCGACCACCGAGCTCTCGCGTCCGATTTCGCAGATGGGTATCTACCCGGCTGTGGATCCGCTGACGTCGACCTCGCGCATCCTGGAGCCCGGCATCGTCGGCGAGGAGCACTTCCGCGTCGCCAACGAGGTGAAGCGCATCCTGCAGAAGTACAAGGAGCTGCAGGACATCATCGCGATCCTCGGTATGGACGAGCTTCAGGAAGAGGACAAGGTCCTCGTCGGACGTGCACGTCGTCTGCAGAAGTTCCTCGGCCAGAACTTCATCGTTGCCGAGAAGTTCACCGGTGAGGTCGGCTCGGTCGTGCCGCTGCGCGACACCATCGAGGCGTTCGACCGCGTCTGCAAGGGCGAATTCGATCACCTGCCCGAGCAGGCGTTCAACAGCTGTGGTGGACTCGACGACGTCGAGGCTGCTGCCAAGAAGATCGCCGGAAAGTAGTCCACGATGGCTGAAATGACCGTAGAACTCGTCGCAGTCGAGCGGCGGTTGTGGTCGGGTTCGGCGACTCTCGTCAGTGCGCAGACGACCGAAGGCGAGATCGGTGTCATGCCCGGGCATGAGCCGGTCCTCGGCCAGCTCGTCGAGGGTGGCGTGGTTTCGATCACGTCGACCGACGGCGAGCGCGTCGTCGCTGCAGTGCACGGCGGGTTCCTCTCCGTGACCGCAACGACAGTCACGGTCCTTGCCGAGTCTGCGGACTTGGTGGAGGACATCGATGTAGAGGCGGCCAAGGCCGTTCTTGCGGATTCGTCGGAGGATCCGGAGGCGGTCGAAGCCGCCAAGGGTCGCCTCCGCGCCGTAGAACGCGCATAGGTCTCCGAGGGAAGCCGCGACGGAGCCACGAGCTGTGACAATCGGAATGATTTTGTTGATCATTCTGCTTGTGCTGCTCGCGGGCCTCGTCGCGGCTTTTCTGTATCGGCTGGTCGTTCTCCGAGAGGGCGGAACGGCCGCGATTCTGCGTGAGAATCCCGCTGAGGCCGACAGTGGTTGGCGTCATGGATTGATCAGGTACGGCGAGTCGACGCTGGTTTTCTTCAAGCTGTCGAGCCTGCGGCTGGGACCGGACTCGCGGATTTCCCGTCAGGGGATCGAGGTCGAGTCGCGGCGTACCCCAGTTGGTTCCGAGTTCGACATCATGACCGAGGAGATCGTGATCTTGTCGGTGCGGGATGGTCGTCGGCGTTACGAAATCGCTCTGGACAGTGGCGCTCTCACTGCGTTTCTCTCGTGGATCGAGTCTCGCCCTTCTGGCCGCTCGGTGCGCGGTCGCCCTTCGTAGGACTCAGGCCCCACCCCGACCGGGCGTCCACAGAACGTCACCATCCGGGTTTGCGAGACGCCCCATGATGAAGAGTAGATCGGACAACCGATTCAGGTACTTCGCCGGTAGCACGTTCGTGTGATCGGGGTTGGCTTCGACAGCCGCCCATGCGGATCTTTCGGCGCGGCGAGCAACGGTGCGTGCCACGTGCAGCAGCGCTGCGAGGGGAGTTCCGCCGGGGAGGATGAACGAGTTCAGGGGTTCCAGGCGCCCGTTCAGTTCGTCGCACCACTGCTCGAGCCGATCGATGTAGGGCTGCGTCACCCGTAGCGGCGGATACTTCGGCTCGTCCACAACGGGAGTGGAGAGGTCTGCGCCGGCATCGAACAGATCGTTCTGCAGTTGCAGCAGGATGTCGCGCAATTCGGTGGGAGGGTTCCCGAGGGCAATCGCTGTGCCGATTGCTGCATTCGTCTCGTCGCAGTCTGCGTATGCCCCGAGCCGGGGGTCGTTTTTCGACACACGCGAGAAGTCGCTGAGCCCTGTGCTCCCGTCGTCGCCGGTACGGGTGTAGATCTTGGTGAGGTGGACGGCCATACCGTTACGGTACCGGCGCGCCGTACCGGCTCGGGTGGCTCTAGGCTGTGCGATGTGAGTGAGCGCTTTCTCGTTACCGGTGGTAACCGGCTCGTAGGTGAAGTGTCTGTTGGCGGCGCCAAGAACAGTGTTCTGAAGCTGATGGCAGCCGCGTTGCTCGCCGAGGGCACAACTGTGGTCACCAATTGCCCGGACATCCTGGATGTGCCGTTGATGGCGGATGTGTTGCGCGGACTCGGATGCGAAGTCGAGTTGGAAGACTCGATGGTGCGGATCACGACGCCGCCGAATCCCAAGTATCACGCGGATTTCGCTGCGGTCCGCCAGTTCAGAGCTTCCGTGTGTGTTCTGGGTCCTCTGGTGGCGCGGTGTCGTCGTGCTGTCGTTGCGCTCCCGGGCGGAGACGCGATCGGGTCCAGGCCCTTGGACATGCACCAGTCCGGTCTGCGGTTGCTGGGAGCGCGTAGCGAGATCGAGCACGGATGTGTGGTTGCGGAGGCCGACGACCTTCGTGGCGCGAACATTCGCCTGGCCTTTCCCTCGGTCGGTGCGACGGAGAACATTCTGATGGCCGCAGTGCTCGCGCAAGGTGAGACGGTTATCGACAATGCGGCGCGGGAGCCGGAGATCGTCGATCTGTGCGCGATGCTGATTCAGATGGGCGCCAAGATCTCCGGTGCGGGAACATCGACGTTGACGATTCAGGGCGTCGAGAAGTTGTCGCCGATCACCCATCGAGTCATCGGTGATCGGATCGTCGCAGCGACGTGGGGAATTGCCGCGTCGATGACGTGCGGAGACATCCGGGTCCGTGACGTGAACCACAAACATCTCGCCCTCGTACTGGACAAGTTGCGCAGTGCCGGAGCAGAGGTGACACCGGAGTCCGACGGCTTCCGCGTCGTCCAGAACTCCCGCCCGTCCGCGGTCAACTTCGCGACGTTGCCGTATCCCGGGTTCCCGACAGACCTCCAGCCGATGGCGATCGGACTTGCCGCGGTCGCGGATGGAACGTCGATGATCACCGAGAACGTCTTCGAGGCCCGTTTCCGATTCGTCGAGGAGATGATCCGGTTGGGCGCTGATGCGCGAACCGACGGTCACCACGCTGTCATTCGAGGCGTGACGCAGCTGTCGAGTGCTCCTGTGTGGTCCTCGGACATTCGTGCCGGTGCCGGCCTGGTTCTCGCGGGCCTCGTCGCCGAAGGGGTGACGGAAGTGCACGACGTCTACCACATCGATCGCGGCTACCCGAAGTTCGTGGAGATTCTTCAGGATCTGGGCGGAACCATCGAACGAGTTGGCGCGCCCGACGGCTAGAACGAGTGTGCTCGTTTGCCGCACCAACGCTCCCTGTCTGTCCGCGTCGCACTTCTTGCGACGCGGACAGACGCGTATCTGCAGGTAGAAGGTGCTGCGGGTGTCCGCACAGCCCACGTTCCAACCAACCGTGTTCGGCGTCACACACGCTTGAAGTCGGCGAAGAAGCAGCTTTCGCTCAAATCTGGCGGAGCTGACCTGCGGATATGGACAGTCGAAAGGTTGTGACCTGGCGATTTGGTGTGGAGTTCTCCGTCGCGTAACTTATTTCAGGTCAGAGCGACACGGACGCCGACCAGGTCTTACGGACTTGGACACGAGGTCGTACGGAGTGCCTGATGAACTTCTGGTTAGAAGGTCTACCCACCAAGCGTCGGATCTTGCATCCGAGACCAAGCTGGGTTAGGCTGGAACGGTTGCCCCAACACACTGAAGCCAAGATTTCGCTTTCGTGTTTGGTGTGTGCGTGTTCTTTGAGAACTCAACAGTGTGTCGATGAATGTCAGTGCCAAATTGTTTTTGGCGCCTGCCTTTTTGGTGGGTGTGACTG
>NZ_JBHXNL010000015.1:0-113289 GCF_042719695.1 Rhodococcus sp. NPDC058521 | reverse complement strand
AACTCCGCCCCGCCGCCGCATAGAATCTGTCTCACATCTACGTAGACACCCGTGTCCCACGTCTACCTAGACAGCACAGAGTCCAGGGACTCGTCGGCCGCTCACAGGGCGCGAAGCGCCTGGTTGGAGGCAAACGTGGGCTTCTATTCGAATCAGATCGTTCCTCGGCTCGTGAACATCAGCTGCGGGGTGAAGCTCACGGGCTCCCATCGGCGCCGGGTCTGTGCAGGGCTGCACGGACAGGTGATGGAACTCGGTTTCGGCTCCGGCCTGAACGTCCCGTTCTATCCCGCAGCAGCGGCTTCCGTGAACGCTGTGGAACCGTCCGATGTCGGATGGAAACTGGCGCGTGAGCGGGTCGCAGAATCATCCGTCCCGATCGAGCGATCCGGGCTCGACGGACAATCCCTACCGTTCCCCGACAACACCTTCGACACCGTACTGTCCACCTGGACCATGTGCACCATCCCCGACATCGACGCAGCACTGCACGAATTGCAGCGCGTCCTCAAGCCAGGTGGCACCCTGCACTTCGTCGAACACGGACTCGCCCCAGACGAGAACATCCGGAAATGGCAGCACCGCCTCGAACCGATCCAGAAGAGAGTTGCCGGCGGCTGCCACCTCACCCGCGACATCCCCGCCCTGCTCACGGGCGCAGGCTTCCGCATCGAGGAAGTCGACAACTTCTACGACGAAGCGGCACCCAAGATCGCCGGAGCCTTCTCCCTGGGACGCGCAGCGCTGGTGTAATCACCGCGCGGTTCGACCCTGAAACCAGCCAACCCGTAGCACCCGATCGAAGCGACGCAGTACCCGTGCGAAATCGACGTCCTGCGCGAATCGATGCGTCGGTTGCCCGACAGCCGTGCGACCCCACAGGCTCGAACGTCGGTCGTCACCCATCCGCACTGCGGGCTGTGCGGATGTCGAGGCGAGCAGCACCTGGTCGTCGATTAGAACCGCGGCTGCGACAACGTCGTGCGCAGTGAAGATCGGCTCCTCTGCGCCGTACATCCTGGTGCAGTATCGGCTGTAGTCCGAGACGATCGTTCGCGTGAACTCGCCGACCCGCGTATCCGATTCGGCGAGTCTTTCGAGCGGAACCCGCAGCCGGGCCGTCACATTCATTCCCACCCACGTCACGTTTCCTACCGCCTCCGCGACGACAGCTGCGGCAACGGGGTCGTGATTGGTATTCGTGTCACCCTTCACGAGGAACTGCGGGCACGCCGCGAGCACGGAGGCCGAATCCTCTTGTGTCCCCATCCCGCCCATGATGGTTACCGAGGCGAACCTACTCAGCGCCGAAGAGTCACTCCGAAGGACTGCGGCCACATTGGTGAGCGGACCGAGGCACAGTAGATGCGCCTGCCCCTCCAACTCGTTGGTCACACGCAACATCTGGACCACGGCACTCTCGTCGGCCACCTCCAGCCGAGCAGGGCGGAGCCCTCGGTCTCCCAGACCGTCTCGCCCGTGCGGCGAAGGGGCATTGGGGTTCGGACCTGTTCGCTTCTCTCCGACACAGACCGGAACCGACGAGACCCCCGCCACCTCGAAGGTCGTAAGGACGTTCGATGCGGCCTGCGCTTCGTCACAGTTGCCGAACACCGTTCCGACTCCGACGAGTTGCACAGCGGGGGCTGCCAGCAATGTCAGGATTGCCAGCGAGTCGTCGACCCCGGCGTCGGTGTCGACCAGAACCTTCACAGGTCCTCCGCCAACGGAATTTCCTGTACTGCACGATCACTCATCCATTCGCGCAGCACCTTGGTGGCGATCACGTCGTCCTCGTTGTACTCGAGGATTCGCTGTCGCTGACTGGTGACGACGTCGCCGTCGTATCCGACGGCTTCGCGGTACCAGCCCATGGAGGCCTCGCCTCCGGCTTCGTCGTCACGCCAGTGAAATCCGGCGACGGGAGCGATCTTCTTGAGCCCTTTGCCGTTGGGGCAGATGAATTGCTCGCTCACCGCCTGGTAGATGTCCACCCACTGGTCGCTGTCGATGAATTCGCGCACCTCGGCCTTGGTGGGTATGCCCGGCATACCGGCGAAACGCTTGGCGGATCCGAGCAGCCACTTGTCTTCGGCGGCACGCGAATAGCAGTAGGCGGCAAATGTCCTACCGGTCGCCGCTGCGGCCGCGCGCTCGGCCATCAACCATGTCCAGAATTGCGCGAACGAACGCCCTTCGTCCTCGGTGGGCAACGCCTCCCAGGTCACGAATGGGCGGTATACCGAAACGTCGTCCGTGTTCAACAGCGTTCCCCACAGGTATGCGCCGTGCTCCTGGTAGCTCTCCATGTCGACGTCGATCTCCACGTCCGCCCGCACGACCTGCACGGTCTCGAAGCGGCGCACCAGAGGCGCACCGACGAGCCAGGCCTTGGCTGTGATCACCGCGTCGGCAAAGTCACCGTGCGGCCATTCCTCGATGGGGTCGCCTTCCCAGGAAGCGAGGTCGTCGATCGTGTGACAACCATGCTCGCGCAACAGCTCTGCGCGCGACCCGGTTGCCACGAGGCTGACGTCGCGTGACTCCATGAGTTGCGCTTTGCAGCCCGACCACCAGGGGCACGAACGGCATTCGCCGATCTGCGAGGGCTTGGTCGCGGTTTCCCCACGCGCAACGGCGATTCGGTCGGCGAACCGCTCGTCGTAATCGTCGAGGATCTCGGACAGGTCGTGCACGTAGATGCAGTCTCCGCCGTAACCGATGGCTCCACCCACGAGCGTCGGAGTGGCGAGGGATCGACGCTCGAGCATCCGGTAGATCTGCGCTACGCGCATCTGATCGCGGATCTGACTGCGCGGTTTTCGCTTCTCGTCGACAGAGGGCTCCCATTCGAAGAGCCCCGAGGTAGTCGCGCCGCGCCCCGGATCTGTCACCTTGTGGTTGACCACGATAACCGGAATGTATCCGCCGCGTTCGGCATCGCGCATCAGTATCTCGCAGTGCCCTTTGCGGCCGGTGTCACGCTCCGAGGGCAATACCGCACCCCAGACTCGGTCGGCTCCTGCCGCACAGGCTTCGAGGGTTGCCGCTACCCGGTCACGACGCGGCAGGTCCGCATCGATCACCACCCACCGATCTGGATCGGCCGCAACGAGCTGAGCGCGCACCTCCGCTCGCTTCGCGGCCGCAGATTCCTGACGCTGACGTACGCCGGGATCCTCCGGACCGTCGAAGACCTGCCCTGGGTTGGCGGAATCCAGTTGAACCCGATGTCGACAACGCGTGAGAGCCCCCGGATCGAGCAGCACAGCGGCGGTGCCCGGCGTCCGCTCGGGGCCGACGTCGGGTTCTGATTGCCGACCGTTTTTGGAACACACGATGACGAAGATTATGTGCTCCCCTAGGCTGATCCCGAACCACCGGATGCAGTTGGTAGCGTGGACTGCGCTGAAACACCAGGAAAAGGGGTCTTTTCGATGGCGTTGTTCAAGAAACGTACGTCCCGAGCTACCCGCAAAGCGGAAGCGAAGGCGCTCAAGCACAAGGCCGAGGTCGAGGCCAAGCTGAGCGCGAAGAACGAACGCAAGCGCGACAAGGCAGTCGCCAAGTCGCAGAAGAAGGCCGAGAAGGCCGACAAGAAGACGCAGAAGAAGATCGACAAGGCCCAGGTTGCGAGCCTGAAGGCCCAAGAGAAGGCCGCCGCCCAGAAGGGTTTGAGCGTTGCGAAGGTGCGCAAGTATCTCGGTGTCGCTCGTCTGCTGACGCCGGTCCTGCTCCCCATTGTGTACCGCGCTGCCACGGCTGTCCGCGGACAGATCGATGCGAAGCGCGCCCACAAGTTGGGCGTCGGTGTCGACCAGCTCGGCGAGTTCACCGGGCACGGCGGAAAGCTGAGCGCCCGTGTCGTCGGCGCCGAATCCTCTGTCAAGAAGGTCCTCGCACAGAAGCCCGACGATGCCGAGACCCAGTCGTTCGCCTCGGCGACCCAGGACCGGCTGAACGATCTGAACACTGCGGTCCACGCCGCCGAACAGATGCCGGCGACACGGCGGAAGTCCGCCCATGCCGCCATCGCCGCGGAGCTCGACGGGGTCGAGGCAGACCTCCTGGCACGCCTCGGCGTGCGTTGATGCAGCACCAGTAGCCCGCCATGTCCGCCGCTCATCCCGAACCCATCGCGATCCTGCGAGGCACCGCTGTCGGCGCCCTGTCCGCGGGCCTTGCGTTTGCGGCTCACGGGATGGGCGGCGGACCCGCGCCGCCACCTTCTGCTCTCGTACTGTTGTTGATCGTGTGCGCGGGCCTCGGTGCTGTCGTCGCCTCGATCCCCGCACACCGTCACGGTCGTATGTATCTGACCGCTGCGCTCGGTGCCGGCCAGCTGCTCGGGCACGTCGCTCTCAGCGCGACTGCACACGCGCATTCTGCAGTTCCACCCGTAGCCATGCTGTTGGCGCACACTGCTGCCGCGGTGTTGTGTGCTGCGCTGGTGGCCGGCGCCGAGAGGCTGTACTGGCCCATGGTCCGGGTCTTGCGCGTGATCCTGCGCAACCCCACGCCCCTGACCCCTCACGGCCCGTCTCCGGTCCTCGTGCCGGTCCACTCGGACCCGGTCGATGCTCTGCTTCGCGTCAGCATCTCGCGGCGTGGTCCTCCTGTACGCATCTGAATCCACTTCGATCCGTACAGACCAAAAGGACAAATTCATGAACTCCCTCGTTTCGCGTGCCCTCTTCACGGCAGGTGCGGCCGGCTGCGCCATGCTGCTCACCGCTGGTGTCGCGTCCGCACACGTCACCGTCGTCGCTCCCGACGCGGAGCAGGGCGGATACTCCGTTCTGACCTTCCGTGTCCCCACCGAGTCCGAGACCGCCTCCACCACAAAGGTTTCCGTGCAGCTGCCGGGCCTGAAGTCCGCTCGCACCGAACCGTTGCCGGGCTGGACGTCCGTCGTCGACAAGGACCCCGAGTCCCAGCTCGCGACCTCGGTCACGTGGACGGCCGATCCCGGGGTCGGCGTCGCCCCGGGCCAATTCCAGCAGTTCGTGCTCTCCGCCGGTCCCCTTCCCGAGGAAGAGGAGGTGTCCTTCGCTGCGGCGCAGACCTACAGCGACGGTGAGGTCGTCAATTGGGACCAGAAGCCGGCCGACGACGGCAGCGAGCCCGAGAAGCCCGCTCCGTCACTGACGCTCGCCGCAGCATCCGAGGACGGGCACGGCCACGGTGATCATTCCGCGGGATCGAGCGGCGCTTCCGAATCCTCCGAGGCCTCCGATGATTCGTCGACCGACGACACCGCCCGATGGCTCGGTGGAATCGGCCTGGTCCTCGGTGCACTCGGCGCCGCTCTCGGTATCGGAGCGACCATCAGAGGCCGCCGGTCATGAGCGCACCAATCCGCACGGTCGCGGTCGGGCTCCTCGCACTGGTCGCGCTGTTCCTCACCGCCGGTCCCGCAGCGGCGCACTCCGTCGTGACCGGTTCCGACCCGGAAGACGGCGCCCAGATATCCAGCGGTCCCGCAGAAGTCACCGTGACCTTCAACGAGGCGTTACAGGAGGGGTTCGCATCCCTCACCGTGGTCGGGCCGGACGGCAACCTGTGGTCCCGCAGCGACGCGAAGGTCGACGGGCCGACCGTCAGCACCGAGGTCGGCGATCTCGGCCCGGTAGGCGACTACACGATCGCGTTTCGTGTCACCTCTGCGGACGGGCACCCCGTCAGCGGAACCCGCACCTTCACGCTGACCGAGGAGGGTTCCGGCACACCTGGTCCGGCGGCGGACAGCTCCGGTTCCGGAGACTCGGGTTCGGGTGGCGTACCGATCTGGGTTTTCGTGGTCGCCGGTGTGGTGGTTTTCGCGGGCGCACTCGCTTTCGCGCTCCGGAAGCCCCGCGAGGACAACTGATGCGCGTGGGTGCGGTGAGCCGCTGGTGGCTGCTGCTCGCCGTACCCACGGCACTGCTGGGGGTCGGTATCGCGTGGGTGCTCGCCGATTCCGTTGGCCCGGCGCTGGTTCGAGTCCTGACGCTGAGCCTGGGTTCGGTGGTGTTGGGTCTCGGTGTGCTGTCGTGGATGAGCCGCGACGACCGTCGCCCGGTCATGTCTGCCGCTACTCTGTGGCGTGGCGCAGCCGGACTCGGCGGGCTGTGGGCATTGAGCGAAGCGGTGCTGTTTACGATGACCGCCGCCGACGTGGAGAACGTCGAAGTGTCCCGAATGTCCGGGGTCCAGTTCACCGAATTCCTCACGGATGCAACTCCCGGCCGAGTCGGCGCGGCGGCCGTCGTGTGCACGGTCGCCGTCACTGCCATGTCGGCCTACGGCTTTCGGTATGGACGCGACCTCCCCGTGGTACCCCTAATCGCGCTGTCTGCCGTTGCTCTCGTTCTACGTCCCGTCACCGGACACATGTCACAGCAGGTGCTGGGTTCGGCCCTCGATGCCGCTCACGCCCTCGCGGCCGCGACCTGGATGGGGGTGCTGGCGGCGATGGCCCTTGTCCTGAACTCACGGGGCGCCTGGGCCACGTGGCTGCCCCGCTATTCGGCCCTGGCCTGGCGCTGCGTGTGGGTCCTGTCCATCACCGGGGTGATCGATACAGCGGTGAAGCTCGGGTCCGTGGTCGCCTTCTACGAAACCGGTTACGGGCGAATTGTTCTCGCCAAGACGCTCGCCCTCGCGACGCTGCTCGGCCTCGGGTGGTGGTGGCGGCGAACGTGGGTGAAAGATGCTGCCGCCCACCGCGTCAGTGCCGATGCCTCCCTGACACGAGCGGTGATCGAGGTGGTGGCCATGGGCGTGCCCTTCGGACTTGCCGCAGCCCTGGCCACCACCGCGTGACGCAGTGCGACTAACGCGATTCGACTGTCCGGGCGAGAATACCCAGCGTCGCTCGCAGTCCCGCCTCCGGAATCACCGGGAAGATCCCTTTGTCCCGGTACCGCTCCGCTATGTGACTCCAGTCGTAATACGTGGTGACGAGGGTCCCCGTGTCGCTCGGCTCCAGCCGGTAACCGTAGCGGTGCTCGATGGGCGGCTGGATGGTGCCGGAGATCGTCCATTCGATGTGTGCATCCGGCTCGAAATCGGTGATGATCACCGTGACGTCGTACTTGCCCATCGGCAGATCGTTCAACGACTCGCGGTCCATGTGGACGACGAAGGTGTCGCCGGACCCACGAACGTGATCGCCGTCCGCCGATTGCAGCATTCCGGTGCTGTCGATGGCGACGTGCCCTGCCGGATCACACAGCAGCGCAAAGATTTCCGCAGGATTCGCTGCGATCTCACGCCGAACTTCGAATCGTTCCTCCGCCATATTCACAGTCCTTTCACGATGACATCCAGACGTTCGTACCCCTCACGTACACCAGTTTCCATACCGCTCTCGACCATGCCGTCGCGGGCCTCGACGCTCGGAAACACCGAGTGTCCCTCGATACGAGTGCGGCCGTCACCCAGGTCGACGAGGGTCATCGACTCGATACTGACGGCGTCGGCGAACATCTCGCATTCGAAGGTCTGGATGACGAAATCGTCACGGACGACATGAAAGACGCCGTTGAACGCGTACTCTTCGCCCTGCGGATCGCGGTGGATGTAGCGGTAGCGCCCGCCCGTCCTGAAGGCGTATTCCTCGATCTCCATTTCGTACCCGTTCGGGCCGAGCCACTGCTTGACCAGCTCAGGGTCGGAATGGGCGCGGAACACTGCCGCAACGGGCGCGTCCACGACCCGGGTGATGTCGATGAACGGGACACCTTCGGGCGCCTCGATGGTGACGGGGTTGGTCGACGTAGTCATTGCTCTGTCTCCTTCAGATCGTTCAGCACGTTGTCGAGTTTGCGAAACTGCTGCTCACTGACGAGTCGGTATCTGTCGATCCACGCAGTGAGGTCTTCGAGTCGGGCCGCATTCAGATGCACCGGCCGCCGTTGGGCCTCCCGCGTACGGGTGACGATCTCGGCCTGCTCGAGCACGTGAATGTGCCGGGAAACGGCTTGCTTGGTGATCTCGAAGGGTTCGGCCAGTTCGTTGACCGTTGCCGGTCCCCGACTGAGGCGGGCCACTATCCGCCGCCGCACCGGATCTGCGAGGGCCATGAACGCCCTGTCCAATCGGTCTTCGGCTTCAGGATCCCAGATCATTTATCAACCGTTTCCTTTATCAACCTTTACGTTGATAACGTTACGCCGGGAAACGTAGCGGGTCAATGGCTGCATCACCCAGGTGGCGACCGTCGCTCCCTCGCTCGCGCTACCCATGTCAGTGACCTTGCGACAAAGCCTGCTTCTCCGCAGCGGGTTCGACCGGGCTCGGGTTGGTGATGCGCGTCTGAACCGCGAAGAAGAAGAGGACGAATCCGACAGTGAGCAGGATGTGCCCGAGGCCTGCGATACCGGAGATCGCCGGAGAGACTTCCTTGCCGAGGACGGTCATGGTGCCGTGCACGGCCAACATGCCTGTTGTCACGACGACGCCCGCGTTGTAAGTGCGGAAGAACCAGGTGAACTGCCGACTCTCGCTCAGCCGGAACAACTTCTCGAATGCCAGCACGACGAGTAGGAAGACGACACCCAACGTCAACAGGTGTGTGTGCAGCACGCCGAGCTGGGTGTCACCGGTGAAGCCCTCCGCCTTGGTCAGCTCCCGGAAATAGAGTCCCGCGAGCAACCCGGCGATCAGGTAGCCGAATGCAAAGTTCCAGATCTTCTTCATGACGGTTCTTTCCTTGTCGGGCCGTCGCGTTCAGGCAGCGGCGGCGTATCGATCGAGACCGAGGGCTCCGTCCACCACGCGGTAGACGGTGTCCATCCGACCGAGATGAGCTTGGTCATGGGTGACCAGGAGAGTGGCTGCGTCGTGCTCGCGCGCCACGCCGAGGATGAGCTCGATGATGGCCGCACCCCGCTCCTGATCGAGCGCAGATGTCGGCTCGTCGATCACCAGAAGTGCAGGGTCGTTCATGAGCGCACGAGCAATGTTCACTCGCTGCCTTTGACCGCCCGACAGCTGCGCAGGACGCTTGCGCGCATGGTCGGCCAACCCGACCGCATCGAGCAGGCCCATCGCCTTCTCACGGGTGGCCTTCCGGATACTGCGCGGCGTGAAGATGCGCTGCCCGAGATGGGACATGGCTTCGAGCTGCTCGAGCGCACTGAGCGAGGACACCATGTTCGACTGCTGGAAGACGATGCCGATGTTGCTTCGCCTCAGCTCCGAAGCATCGCCGCGGCTGAGCGACGCGATGTCGGTCGTCCCTTCCTCGCTGCGAAACAGCACCCGGCCGGAATCCGGGCGGATCAGCGTGGACGCCACCGCGAGCAGTGTCGACTTACCGGAGCCGGAGGGACCGGTGATCGCGGCCACCTCGCCACGGCCGAGTCGCAACGACACGTGGTCCAGCGCGGTGATGCGACTCTGCCCGTCCGGGAAGGTGAGCGTGACGTCGTCGATGTCGAGAACGGTCTTGTTGTCGGCAATCATCGTGAACCTCCGAGTGCAGTGAGTGGATCCGTGGTGGCGAGGAAGCGAAGGGCGAACGCAGCGCCGACGAGGCCGAGGCCGATCAATGCGGCTGCGGGAACAAACGTGGTGGACGCGTCGAGAACGAACGGCATGGCGTCGCCGATGAGACTGCCGACGACTGCGGTGATGCCGATTCCGACGGCGACACCCGCAACCAGCACGATCAGTGCTTGACCGAGCGCGTCGCGGATCAGTGAAGACGTGGTGGCCCCCAACGCCTTCAGAGTGGCGATATCGGGCATCCGCTGGATGGTCCACACCGTGAAGAAGGCGCCGATCACCAAAGCCGAGATCGCGAACAACATCAGCGTCATCAGGGTGAGCGATCCGTTCTCGGATTTGTAGGAGCCGATCGCGTTCAGCGAATCCTGGACGCTCGTCGACGACGTGGAAGCGGCTGCGTCCGCGGCTGCTTCGTCGTGCACGCCGCTGACAGCGAGCACTGTTGCTTCGCCTCCGCGAGGGTTGTTCTGCTGCCAATCGGACAGTGTCATCCACACGACTGGGGTGTGGCTGTACCAGTCGTCTCCGTCGACCGCACCGACCGTGAACTGGTCCGAACCGATATCGACCGTGTCGCCGACCGCGGCCCCCAATTCCTTGGCGGCCCCCTCACCGAGAACGACCGTGCCCGGATCGGCCGGGGTGCGATCGCCGAACCCGGCGTCCGCACCGAACAGCGAGACCGACTTCTGGGCCTGGTCGGCGAGCCCGGCCTTGCCGCGTCCGATGCCGATCGGGTCCACCGTGTCCGCATTGGCCTGCCACGTGGAAATCTGCGCTGCGGACAGCGAAGATTCGTCGAACGAGGGGTCGGCACCGTTGTCGGCGAACACCACACGGTCCGCCGACACCGATTCGATGGCGGAAATGTTCTGGTGGCCCAAACCCGCCGTCAATCCGCTGAGGAAACTGACGAGCAGCGCCACCAGCAGAACGACGATCGAGATGAGCGCGAAGCGGCCCCGCGCAGCACGCAGGTCCCTCAATGCGACGAACACGACGTAGTCCTTTCGTTCGAAACCACCCTCGTGTGGCTTCGATACCCACTCTGTCGCGATTCGTCGCCCGTTCCATCGCACGTCGGATGGGGTTTTCGGTGTCGAAGGTTGGTGGTCGGACTACAACTTTCGATGGATGCCGACAACGCTATTCTGGCTAAGCTGGGCGGGATGCACCGATCACCCCTGACGCCCGTGTTCGCCGGCCTGCAGCTGAGCATGCATGTATTGGTCGGCGCGCTGACGGCTGTCGTGTTTCTGCGGGCAGTACTTCTCGATGCCCCGCACAAGATTCCGATCGCGGTGCTCTCGGTGCTCTTCGTCGCCGGCTATCTCTTCGGGCTCGCCCGCCATTGGCGTGGGGTGAAAATGCACGTGTGGCTTGCCGGCGGCACGCTCGTATGGCTGGCTCTCATGTGTCTTACCCCGGACGCGGCGTACATAGCCTTCGGCATGTTCTTCCTCTATCTCCACCTGCTACGTCCGCCGTGGAGCCTGATCGGCGTTACTTTTGCCACGGCCGTTGCCGTGGTTGGCACCGCGGCCCACCGCGGTTGGTCGGTGGCCGGCGTCGTCGGTCCGGTGTTCGGTGCGTGCGTGGCCGTGGCGATCGGACTCGGCTACCAGGCGCTGTATCGGGAAGCGGCAGAACGGGAACGAGAATCTGCCGAACGCCAGCGCCTGATCGACGAATTGATGAACACCCGCGAAGAGCTCGCGGTTCAAGAGCGCAATGCCGGTGTGCTCGCCGAGCGCGAAAGACTCGCGCGGGAAATCCACGACACCGTGGCGCAAGGGCTTTCGAGTATCCAAATGCTGTTGCACGCCGCCGAACGGGCAGCGCCCGATCACCCTGTCCTCGACCGAATCCATATGGCGCGCGACACCGCAGCCGACAGCCTCGCCGAAACTCGCCAGCTGATCGGCGATCTCACGCCGGCTGCACTGGACGGACAATCACTGGCCGAGGCACTCGGGCGTATCTGCGAGCGCGCGAGCAGCGATGCTCTGCGGGCTGAAGCAGTCGTGGAAGGCGAGGCAGTTCGGCTGCCGATGCCACTCGAGGCGGCGCTCGTGCGCATCGCTCAGGGCGCCGTGTCGAACGTGCAACGTCACGCGAACGCGTCCCGCGTGGCGGTCACACTCACCTATGCTCCCGATGTGGTGAGTCTGGACATCGTCGACAACGGCGACGGATTCGACGTCGAGGTTCTGCGCCGCGCGCCCGCCGAATCCTTCGGGCTCAATGCGATTCGCCGACGGGTCGAGATGCTGCACGGGACGATGAACGTGGAGTCCGAGCCAGGCCTCACAGCCGTGGCGGTGTCGTTCCCCGTGCACGGTATTCCTGTCCATGAATCCGAGGTGACCGCATGATCCGCCTGCTCCTCGCGGACGATCACGCCATCGTTCGTGCTGGGCTCCGCGCCCTGCTCGACGGGGAGGACGACATCGAGGTCGTGGGCGAGGCTCCCACCGCCGAGGATGCGGTGGCGTTCTGTTCCACCACGGCCGTCGATCTGGTCTTGATGGATCTCCGCTTCGGCCCCGGGAAATCGGGGGTGGACGCCACCCGCGCACTCAAATTACTGCCCGAGGCCCCGCACGTACTCGTCGTGACCAATTACGACACCGACGCCGACATCCTCAGTGCCGTCGAGGCCGGGGCAAGCGGTTATCTACTCAAGGACACACCACCCACCGAACTGCTGGCCGCGGTGCGTGCGGCGTCTGCGGGTGAGAGCGTCCTGTCGCCCGCCATCGCGTCGAAGTTGATGACGCGGGTTCGTAAACCGGAGACGAGTCTGAGCCCTCGTGAGATCGAGGTGCTGCGATTGGTCGCGTCCGGCAGTTCCAACCGGGACATCGGCAAAGCGCTGTTCCTTTCGGAAACCACGATCAAATCCCACCTGGTCCACATATTCGGGAAGCTCGGTGTGAGATCACGAACCTCGGCAGTGGCGCGTGCACGCGAGCTGGGCGCGATCTGACCGGAAACGAATCGCCATCGCGCGGCGAAGTACAGTTACGCACGTCACCGCCGATACGTATACCGAAGGGTCGAGCATGGCAATCGCGAGCAACACCGGGCGCAGCAACGTCGCAATGTTGGGAATCGGCGCATGCCGCCCGAAGCGCCTGGTCAGTAACGACGAGGTGTGTCAGGTTCTCGACTCTTCGGACGAGTGGATCTACGAACGCAGCGGCATCCGCAACCGCCGCTGGATCAGCGGTGACGAATCGGCTCGGACCCTCGCGGAAACAGCTGGTCGACGCGCGATCGAGAATTCCGGCATCCCGAAGGAAAAGATCGGCGCACTGATCCTCGCCAGCAGCAGCTGGAAGACGAAGATTCCACACGGGGCTCCCATCGTCGCCTACGACCTCGGTATGAACGGCATCCCCGCGTACGACGTCGGGGCAGGCTGCGGCGGCTTCGGATACGCCCTCGGCATTGCTGCAGACACGGTCCGCGCCGGCTCCGCAGAGTACGTGCTGGTGGTCGGTGTCGAAACCATGTCGGTCGTCATGGATCCGACCGACCGCGGCACGGCGTTCATCTTCGCTGACGGCGGCGGCGCTGTCGTCGTCGGTCCGAGCGAGGAGAACGGCATTTCGCCCACCGTGTGGGGCAGCGATGGCGAGAACGCCTCGGCGATCGGCCAGAACATCGACATCCCCGCATACATGGACCGCGCTCAGGAAATGCAGGGCCTCGACCCGGAAACCGACCCGGTCGGGCGCATGGTGGTCACCATGGAGGGCCCGCGCGTCTTCCGCTGGGCGGCCATCACCCTGCCCAAGGCTCTCAGCGAGGCCATCGAGCTCGCGGGCATCGACAAGTCCGAGCTCGATGTCTTCGTTCCCCATCAGGCCAACGCACGAATCAACGACCTCATGGCCAAGAACCTCGGCCTGCCGGACGACGTCCCCGTCGCCAACGACATCGAGAACACCGGCAACACCTCGGCCGCATCGATCCCGCTCGCCATGGAGGAAATGCTGGCCACCGGGAAGGCGAAGGGCGGCCAGACCGCACTCCTGCTCGGCTTCGGTGCGGGTTTGAGTTACGCCGGTGCCGTCGTCACGTTGCCTCCCGCCCCGAAGGTCACCAGTTTCGACGATCTGGACTGACTCACAATGTGACCGGTGGTTCGGCTTCGTACGCCTGATGCAGGATGCCGACCAGCAACGGGTATACCTGGACTCCAGGAGTTCATCACCACCCCTGCAATCTGTGCGCTCAGCTCGTGCGTGCGGATCGGGCGGGTGTACTGATCGATCTCGGGGGTCGCGAGCTGCCGTTGCAAGATCCTCGTATCCACGGCGCCGGACGCCTCGACCCGTGCGCCGTCCCGGTCGTGGTCGAGCACCTCGACGATTACGACGCACGGATCGCCGGTCTCGTCACCACCCGGAACTCGCTCCAAGGACTCATCGACGCCTCGACACCCGCCGCTGGCCTGCGGGACTGAACCCTCACTCCTCGTCGGGGTGCTTGTGGAGATGGATCAGGCTCAGCGCCAGTCCGCCCCAAAGCACCACCAGCGCGATCACCATCATCACGATAGATGTGAAGCTCACGAGTACTCACCAACCTTCGTCGTGTCGGGTGCGTCGTGCTCGGGCGTGTACTCGAGGTCGTCGGCAGAGCGACGCCACGGTGTGAAGGTCAGCAGAATCGCGACGACCACGATCAGCCCCTGAGCGGCCCATCCGAACGCCGTCACCAAGCCGTTCGGCAAATCGTTGTACCCGTCGTTGATCCGGGTGACCACCTCGTTGATCAGCATGTACGCGAGAACGATCGGGGTGATGACGCCGAGGAATACCCGCCAGACGATGCCGACCTTGAACGAGGAGACGGCGTTGAGGTGATCCTGCATCTCGGGCAGGCGACGCAGAACCCACGTCACCGTGACCACGGCGATCAATGCCACCGACACGATGCCGATGTTGTTGGCGAAGTTGTCCACGATGTCGAGGGTGTTGAGTCCGGTCGCCGTCGGGAACAGCAGCAGCGAGACGACGGTCATCGAGCCGCCGACACCGATGACCGCAGGCACCCGGCCGATGCCGAGCTTGTCCTGGACTGCTGCCACGCAGACCTGGACGATGCTGATGAGCGACGTGAATCCCGCGAAGAGCAGAGACACGAAGAACAGCACACCGAAGAACGGCCCGCCCGGCATCGAGGAGATGATGGTCGGGAACGCGATGAAGGCGAGACCGATTCCGCTGTCGACCACCTCGGCGACCGGGACACCGGAGATCGAAGCCATGTAGCCGAGGGTCGCGAAGACACCGATTCCGGCGAGCATCTCGAAGCCACTGTTGGTGAAACCCACCACCAGGCCCGAGCCGGTGAGGTTGGTCCTGCGCTTGAGGTACGAGGAATACGTGATCATGATTCCGAAGCCCACGGACAACGAGAAGAAGATCTGGCCGTACGCCGCGATCCAGACACTGGAGTCGGTCAGGGCCGACCAGTCGGGGTGGAAGAAGGCGTCGAGTCCGATGTTCGCGCCCTCGAGAAACAGTGAGCGGACGACAAGGACACCGAACAGGGCGATCAGTACCGGCACGAAGAACTTGGCCGATGCCCCGATGCCCTTCTGTACCCCCAGTCCGAGGATGACCAGAGTCGCGATCCATACCAAGAGCAGCGGGAACACCACTCCCGGTACGAAATCGAGGCCGAAGCTGGAACTGCTGTCCTGCTTCAGGAAGTCCTCACCGAAGAAGGTGGCGGGGTCGTCGCCCCACGCCTCGTTGAACGAGAAGAAGACGTAGCGCAGCGCCCACGCGATGATGACCGCGTAGTACACGGCGATGACGAAGCAGATGCCCACCTGCCACCACCCGAGGAACTCGGTGGGCTTCTTCAGACGACGGAAGGCGAGCGGCGGCGAACCCTTGAACCTGTGCCCCAAGGCGTAGTCGAGGAAGAGCAGCGGAATTCCCGCTGTCAGAAGCGCGATCAGGTACGGGACGATGAAAGAACCGCCACCGTTCGAATACGCCACGTACGGGAATCGCCAGATGTTGCCGAGGCCGACAGCAGAGCCGATCGCCGCCAGGATGAACACCGTGCGGCCGGACCACATCTCGCGCTTTTGTTCCACCGCAGGTTCCACTTCGTCAAGGCCTTTCGCTGTGCCGTGTTCCCGGAGCTCGATCGTCCGGCCCCGCGACACTATCGACTGTGGGCCGAAACCGTGACATTTCACCCAACATGCGGTGCCGGTGGCACACGACTACCGGCGCGCGACCTCGAGTTCTGTCTTCATGCTCTCCAGCGTCCGCTGCATTCCGTCTCGCATGAGTTCGTCGCGTCCGCGGCCCAGCAGTTTCGTCTTCTGGATCAGCTGCACGTACAGGGGCGGACTACCGAACTTGGCACGAGACTCCGTGACGAGTGTTCCGGTGTCCGAAGGCTCGAGCTGATACGTCCAGCGCGTCTTGGACTGGTGCACCTCGAACGAGAACAGTTCTTCCGGAACGGACTCCACCACCACGCACTGGGTGCTCCAACGGACCCAGCCGTGGCGATTGCTGCCGGTGAAGCGGGAGCCGACCTCGGCCGGAGTTCCCGCTGTCCACCGCGCGCCGGTGTTCTCCGGGCTGAACCTGCCCATCCCGGACACATCCGTCACCAGGTCCCAGACTTCGGACGCAGGTGCGTCGATGTGGATACTCACCGAGTCCACGAGGTCACCCCTTCCGCATCCACGAGGGTCACCGACCCGGCAGCCATTTCAGCGCCTTCACGAACGGAGGCATCACCTTCGCCCAGAGCTTCGGTGGCAGCCCGCGCGGCCCACCGAGGTTGAGGAGTCGAGTGGTGGCCACGGTCTGCTGTTCGGTGTACTTGATCAGACCGTCGGGTCCGTGCCGTCGGCCGACGCCGGAGACGCCCATTCCGCCCATCGGCGCACCGGTGCTGCCCCAAGCGGGCGCGTAACCCTCGTCCACATTGACGGTGCCGGAGCGTACCCGAGCGGCGATTGCCTCACCCTCGGCCTTGCTGCCTGCCCAGACACTGGCGTTGAGTCCGTATTCGGTGTCGTTGGCCCGCTCGATCGCCTCCTCGACGTTCTTCACCGGGTACACCGACACGAGCGGACCGAACGTCTCCTCGCGGTAGCACTCCGCATCCTCGGGAACATCGGTGAGCACGGTCGGCTCGTAGAACAGAGGGCCGAGGTCGGGACGGGCCTTACCGCCTGCCAACACCTTGGCACCCTTGGCCACGGCGTCGTCGACATGACTGGATACGGCCTTCACCTGGTCCTCGGACACGAGGCTGCCCATCTCGATTCCGAACTCGTAGCCGGGGGCCAGCTTCATGTTGCCGACTCGTTCCCCGAACATCCGACCGAACTCGGGTGCGATCGATTCCTCGACGTAGATCCGCTCGATCGAGATGCACAGCTGACCGGAGTTGGAGTAGCAGGCTCGCACTGCGGCGTCGGTGACCTCGCGCAGGTTCGCACCGGCGGCAACAATCATCGGGTTCTTGCCACCCAGTTCGGCGGAGAAGCCGATCAGGCGTCGACCTGCCTGCTCGGCGAGGAGCTTGCCGGTGGCGGTGGACCCGGTGAACATCAGGTACTCGGTGTTCTCGACAAGCGCGGTGCCGACGACCGATCCGGGGCCCGGAACCACCGCGAACAGGTCACGCGGGAGGCCGGCCTCGTACAGCAGCTCGACACACGCCAGCGCACAGTACGGGGTCTGGCTGTCCGGCTTGAGCACCACGGCGTTGCCGGCGAGGATCGCGGCGATCGCGTCGGACACCGCGAGAGTCATCGGGTAGTTCCACGGCGAGATGACACCGACGACACCCTTGGGGTGATACCGCACCGTCGCTTTGGTGAGTACCGGCAACATTCCCGTCACGCGGTGCGGGCGCAGCAGTTTCGGCGCGACGCGGGCGTAGTGTCTGGCGGTCATCGCGATGTCGAGGACCTCCTCCTGCGCGGCTGCCCTGGACTTGCCGGTCTCGGCCTGAGCCATGTCCATGAGAGCGTCACGGTTCTTCAACACCAGGTCGCGGTACCGGTGGAAGATTTCCGCGCGCTCGGACACAGGACGTTTCGCCCATTCTGCCTGGGCGACGCGGGCGCGGGCGATGGCCTGCTTGGCGTCGTCTGCGGTGCCGACGGGAATGGTCGCGATCTCCTTGCCGGTGAAGGCCTCGACCACAGGGCGGGTCGGGCGATCGGCAGCATCGGGAATTGCGATCAGTTCGGAAAGACGAGCGAACGTCGCGGCGGACGGAGCAGGCATCTCTAACACCCCTACTGGTGAGTAGTTCCTGGAGTTACAGACAACCTACCCGCTTGGTGGCGCGTCTCACAGAGTCGGACGATCTACCAGCGTCTTCCCGACTACGCTGACGGATATGGCCGAGCGCATGAGCGATGCCGAATGGCGGACTTTCGTGACCGAAGGAACCAGAACCGCGAAGCTGTCGACGGTTCGCGCCGACGGAAGCCCACACGTGGCACCCGTCTGGTTCACGCTCGACGGAGACGACATCGTCTTCAACACCGGCAAGGACACGGTCAAGGGCAGAAACCTGACCCGTGACGGACGGGCCACGCTGTGCGTCGACGACGAACACCCACCGTTCGCATATGTGATCGTGACCGGTCGGGCGACCACGAGTGAAGGCCTCCCTGGCGTCCGGCACTGGGCCGGGAAGATCGCCGCCCGGTACATGGGCAGGGACCGCGCCGACGAGTTCGGCGCTCGAAACGGGGTGCCGGGCGAGCTCGTGGTTCGACTGCACGTCGACAAGGTCCAGGCTTACCGCGGTATAGCGAACTGAACTGGGTTAGCCATGCCTCGGGTGAGCGTGTCGTCGGTGATCCCGAAGGAATGCGTCATCAATGGAAAGACTTCGGTTGTCAGCGACCAGCGCGAAGGTCCTCGCGGTCTCGCCACCACTGCGGTGCGTCGACGAAGTGGTTGTCGTACTCGTCCTGCGCGGCAGCGAGTTCTTCGGGTCTCGCTTCGCCCGACTGGATTCGGGCGAGCAGCCGAAAGTACCCGAACCGTTCGACTCCGGGCGTCAGCACGATCAATAGGCGCACGTCGGAATCGGGTGTCGCCCCGAAGGCGTGCGGCATCAGCTTCGGGACCATCAGCGAACCGCCTTCCGTGACCGTCTCGATCCGGTCGCCCGCCATGACGCGCAGTTCGCCGGCGACCACGTAGAACAGTTCCGAGGACAGGGTGTGGAAGTGCGGGAGGGCACCGTCGGCATCTTTCGCCAACCGAACCTCGAGTGAGCTGACTGCGCCGTCGGTGTCGGAGGCGTCGAACATCAAGTGCATGCTCGAACCCAGGTTTCCGAGCGGTTCGACCGTGTTGGAATTCCTGATTTCCACCGCCGTCATCCTTCCAGACAATCAGTGTCGTTCGCAGTTCACACGAAAGTGATGCGCGGAAGGTCCGACGATAGGTGGACGGCGAGACGTCGACCGCTGCGTTCTTCGTCGCCGGTGGTCTGTGCGCGATCGTCGCAATCGTGTCACTTTCCATCACGAAGGAGGCCCCGCCGGTGCGATGATCGAACCATGGCAATTGCACGGGCGTCGGAAGAAGTGATCGACAGGGAACCGATCGACAATCGGGCACAGTCGGTCGCGCGCTTGTTCATCGACCGGGTGGCAGCAACACCGAACGACGAGGCCTACCGGTTCCCCGAGCGGGGAGGTTGGGCAAGCGTCACGTGGGCCGAGACGGGGACCCGTGTCACCGCCCTCGCAGCAGGTTTGATCACCCTTGGTGTGCAACCGGAGGACCGAATCGCACTCGCGTCGTCGACCCGCTACGAATGGGTCCTGGCGGACCTGGCTGTGATGTGCTCCGGAGCAGCCACCACGACCGTGTATCCATCCACGACGGCACCGGACGTTGCCTACATCGTGTCCGACTCGGGTAGCCGGATCGTGTTCGCAGAAGACGAGTCACAGCTCGCCAAGCTCCGTGAACATCGCAGCGAGCTCGCAGCCGTCGAGAAGGTGGTGCTCATCGACGGCACTCCCGACGCCGCCGATGACGACTGGGTGATCACGTTCTCGGACCTTCAGAACCTTGGCACGGAGTTGCTGTCCGAGAGCCCGGACGTCGTGGCGGATCGCATTTCGGGAATCACGCCCGATCATCTCGCAACCCTCATATACACCTCCGGAACCACCGGCAAACCCAAGGGCGTTCGGCTCCCGCACTCGGCGTGGACCTACGAGGCCGCCGCCATCGACGCCATACACATCCTCGATTCGAAAGACTTGCAGTACCTGTGGCTCCCGCTGTCCCACGTGTTCGGCAAGGTGCTGCTCACCCTGCCGTTGCAGATCGGATTCCCTACCGTTGTGGACGGTCGGGTCGACAAGATCGTCGACAACCTCGCGGTCGTGAAGCCGACGTTCATGGGCGCCGCCCCACGCATCTTCGAGAAGGCGTACGCCAAGGTCTCTGCCACCATCCGCGAGGAAGGTGGCGTCAAGGAGAAGATCTTCGACTGGGCAATCGGTGTGGGGCTCGAAGCGTCCCGTGCACGGCAGGCAGGCAAGAGCCCGTCACTGCTGGTGAACGCGCAACTTGCGCTTGCAGACCGGCTTGTGTTCTCGACCGTACGGGACCGGTTCGGCGGTCGCCTGCGCTTCTTCATCTCGGGGTCAGCAGCCTTGGACAAAGACGTGGCGCAGTGGTTCGACGCGGTCGGGATCGTGGTCCTCGAGGGCTACGGGCTGTCGGAGACGAGCGCCGCCAGCGTCGTGAATCGTCCGGACGCGTATCGGTTCGGCACGGTCGGCTGGCCCGTTCCCGGCACCGAGGTTCGCATCGCCGAGGACGGCGAGGTACTGGTCAAGGGTCCGGGCGTGATGACCGGATACCACGAGAATCCGCAGGCCACAGCGGATTCTCTGAACGAGAACGGTTGGTTCCACACAGGCGACATCGGTGAGTTGGACACGGAGGGCTACCTGCGTATCACCGACCGCAAGAAGGACATGTTCAAGACGTCCAACGGCAAGTACGTCGCTCCGTCGGCCGTCGCCGCGACGTTCAAGGGCATCTGCCCGTACGCCGGCGAGATCATCGTCAGCGGCGAGGGAAAGCCCTACTGCGTTGCCCTCATCAGCCTGGACGTCGAAGCGATCACCGAATGGGCCGAGAAGAACGGCATGGCCGGACATTCGTTCGGCGAGATCTCGCAGGCACAGGCGACCCGCAACCTGATCGGCGGTTACATCGAAGAGCTCAATGCCGAACTCAACCGCTGGGAGCAGGTCAAGAAGTTCCGCATCCTGAACCGGGAGCTGACCGTCGAAGCGGGCGAGATCACCCCCAGCATGAAACTCAAACGCAAGGTCGTGATCGACAATTTTTCCGACGAAATTGCGGCGCTGTGTAACTGACTTGACCCTCACGCGACGTGAGGCTGCACGGTGGTTCCCGTGAGCGAGAAACACACGGTCGGCGTGGTCGCCAAGCTCGTCGGGGTGAGTGTGCGAACACTGCACCATTACGACGACATCGGTCTGGTGACCCCGTCCGAGCGAACGGCAAGCGGATACCGCAGCTACTCCGGCGCAGACGTCGAACGTCTGCACCAGGTGCTGCTGTACCGCGAGCTGGGGTTTCCCCTCGAGGAGATCGCGACCCTCCTCGACGATCCGTCCGTCGACGCCATGGCGCACCTGCGCCGCCAGCTCGAACTGCTCGACGAACGAATCGATCGCTTGCATCGCATGGCCGCGGCCGTAGAGAAGATGATGGAGGCGAGAACCATGGGTAACCAACTGACACCCGAAGAACAGCGTGAGATCTTCGGCGACGACTGGCCGGCAGAGGAGTACGCGGCCGAGGCCGAGCAGCGTTGGGGTGACACCGACGAGTGGAAGCAGTCGCAGGAGCGCACGGCCAACTTCACCAAAGAGGACTGGCAGAAGGTCAAGGAGAACACGGACGCGCTGATGGCCAAGCTGGCCGAGGGGCTCGCCAGCGGCGCCGCCCCTGGCTCCGTCGAAGCCAACGCGCTTGCGGAGGATCATCGCGCCAGCATCGCGCAGTTCTACGACTGCGGTTACGAGATGCAGGTGTGCCTCGGCGAGATGTACATCCAGGACGAGCGGTTCAAGAAAACGTACGACGACGTCCGGCCCGGACTCGCTCAGTACGTTCGGGACATCATCGTCACGAATGCCGAGCAGCAGCAGGCAAAGTAGGCCCGCTCATGTCAGCCACGCGAACAGCGCGGCCACACACCCGAGGAACAGGAGTGACACCCCTGTTCCGATCAGATCGGTGTGCGGCCGCGCGTTCTCGCGAGGTGCCAGCCAGAAGCCGAGGACTCGGGTCACCGTCGGCATCACCACCCAGGTCAGCAGGGCGACCGACGCGATATTGCCGACCAACAGGCTCGACCACAGTGGGGCACTCTCCCAGAGATCGTTCAGCACGACGGTCAGAATCACCACCGTCGGGTAGAGACCGACGAGGACGGACATCGCGGTCTTCCAGGAAGCGGGTTCACCGCCCTCACCGGCCGGAATCCACGCCCCGAACGGACTTGCCATCCGGTGCACTGCGAAGTCCTTGAACTCCTCTGCTTCCGCGAGCAATTCGGCACGTCTGGGTGAGTTCATCCACGCCTCGAGGTGTGGGGTCGAGTCGAACTCGTACATGATCGTCCAGTCGTCCTGCACGCCCGGAACGGGATCGAACAGTTCCGCTCCGAGAAAGCCGGGAAACGTGCGCTCGACGGCGGTGACCCGCTCCTGCCACTCCCGAAAGTCGTCCTCGCTGCCGGGCGTGACCCGATGCGACACGAACACGGTTACCGAACTCTCCGATTCGGACCTGCTCGCGGCGGACATGATCAGTAAGGGTGGCGGTCCGTCTTCGACATCCAGGCACCGTACGCCTCGGCCCCGAGATCCGGCCGACACTGCTCGATCCGCACTCGTCGTTCCTCGAACGGGCGGGTGAAGTCCTGGTACTGGAAGTCGTCGTCGAAGCCGATGGCGCTGGTAGCCGCCAGGTCACTGGCGAAGTGGACCGCATCGAGCCTCGACCAGTAGATGGCACTCATACACATCGGGCACGGAGCGCCGCTGATGTAGATCTCCATGCCCATCAGCATTCGAGCGCGTTCGGGAACGACGTCGGCCGAGCCCTCCGGCTTCGGCACCAACGTCAGCGTCGACTCGTTTCGGTGGGCCTTGGCAATCGACGGTGCGTACGGGTTGAGGGCGGCGACTGCCCGCCGGATCGCTTCCACTTCTGCATGAGCGGTGACGTCTCCGGTGAGCAACACTCGATTCTGGCCGCGCGCGACGATCTCGCCGTCCCGAACGATCACCGCGCCGAACGGGCCACCCCAGTCGTTGTCCACGGATTCGACTGCCAACCTGCACGCTTCGGTCATCAACTCATCCGGTGTCATGGTCAATCCCGATCGTCGAAGCCCCTCTTCGAAGTATGCGCCCGGGCACAGACGCTCGTCCATGCGTCATATTCTGTGAGGTATGTCCGCATCGCAACGCCCCAACGTTTCCCAGTATTTCGGGTACCTGTTCGGGAAAACGCTTCCGGATTCCATGCAGGACTGGGTCCGCAACGACCTGGTCGGTCCGGGCGCCTCCGTCCGGTACGTCCTGCGGTTCACACTGCCGGCCGTGGCAGTGCTGTGCCTTTTCCTGCTGATCCCGGGTCCCATCTGGATCCCCTTGGCGATGATGGCGCTGCTGATCCTGCCGTTGCTGTACTTCGCGGTCGCGTTGCAGAACATCTATCGGCGTCACCGCCTTCTCAGTCACGGACTCGACCCCGCACTTCTCAACGAGAAGGCCCAGAGGCGAGCCGACCGCACCCGCGAGGACTACGAGCGGCGCCACGGGCGGGCTGCCGGCTGAGGGTGGCCTACTAAGCTGTTGCGCATGAGCGAACCAGTAGCGACAGCTGACCTGGCCGACGAAATCGGCCCCGAGATCCGTAGCTGCGATACGCAGTTCATCCAGTTCGGAGGCCGTGAAGTCTTCTCCGGCCCCATCACCACCATCAAGTGCTTCCAGGACAACCTGCTGGTCAAGCAGACTTTGGGTGAGCCGGGCAACGGCGGCGTTCTCGTCGTCGACGGCGACGCGAGCATCCACACCGCACTCGTCGGCGACATCATCGCGGGCCGCGGTGTCGACAACGGCTGGGCCGGTGTCATCGTCAACGGCGCGATCCGCGATTCCGCGATCCTGAAGACCCTCGACATCGGAGTGAAGGCGCTGGGCACCAACCCGCGCAAGAGCACCCAGACCGGATCCGGAGAGAAGAACGTCCCCGTCGAGATCGGCGGCGTGACATTCAACCCCGGCGAGACCGTCTACAGCGACCAGGACGGCGTCGTGGTCCGCTGATTTTCCCTCCCCTTCTCCCGACGAATGTCACACCGGTTCGGCTCACGCGAACCGGTGTGACATTCGTCGGGGTGGGTCAGGGGGTTTCCGACTCCACCCGAGCCGTCATGCCGCCGATCTCGACGACATCCCCGTTGCGTAACTGCCGCCCCCGCCGCACCTCCACCTCACCGTTCACCGACACCAGTCCGTCGGCGATCACTTCCTTGGCCTCTGCGCCTGATTCGATGAGGTTGGCCAGTTTCAGGAACTGACCCAACCGGATGGATTCGTCGCGGATGGGGACGCTGTCATGGATGTCGGACATGCCCCTATTCTCGCTGTTCCCCCCATCGAGCACCCCAACCGGCCAAACTGGTAGCAGACCCCGCCGTCTCGTTGGGAGGAAGTACGTGATCCAGACCCAGACCAAAACCGCCAGAGCGATCCCCAAAAAGGCTCCTCTGCACCAGGTTCCCCACATCGCCGGACTGATCCTCGGTGTCTTCTCGGTTGCGGTCTTCCTCTGGAGCCTCTCGCCGGTACTGCGGTACTACGTTCACTCTCCCCGCGAGTACGTGGACAACTACTACTTCGATGCGCCGGACACGAGTCTGTCGTGGGCTCTCGTCATCGGACTGTTGGCGGCGGCGGTGGCGAGCCGGAAACGAATCGCCTGGTGGATTCTGACGCTCTACGTCGTCCTGTACACCGTTTCGAATCTCGTGGACCTCATCTCCGACCGCGACATCAATGCCGCGGTCGCGCTGGTCGTGCACCTGGCCGTACTGGCAGTGCTGGTCATGTCGCGGCACGAGTTCTACACCAGGGTTCGACGCGGGGCGGTATGGCGAGCCCTCGGCGTTCTACTCGTGTGCCTGGCGGCGGGAACCCTGATCGGTTGGTGTCTCGTCGAGTTGTTCCCGGGCACACTGCCTTCGGGTGAGCGGCTGCTGTGGTCTTTCAACCGCGTCACCGCACTGTCCGCACTGGACAACGAGCAGTTCTCCGGCCGCCCGCACGGTTTCGTGAATACACTGCTCGGGTTGTTCGGTGCGCTCGCGCTTCTGGGTGCAGTCGTCACTCTGTTCCGTTCGCAGCGATCCAGCAATGCGCTCACCGGCCACGACGAGTCCGCGATCCGTGGGCTGCTGCAGGAATCCGGAAGCGAGGACTCACTGGGGTACTTCGCTACTCGTCGGGACAAGGCAGTCGTGTTCGCTCCCGGCGGCACGGCGGCGATCACCTACCGGGTGGAAGTGGGTGTGTGCCTTGCCAGCGGCGACCCCATCGGTGACGAGGAATCCTGGCCGCAGGCCATCGAGGCCTGGCGCCGGCTCGCTGCCGCGTATGGCTGGGCGCCCGCTGTCATGGGCGCAAGCGAGCGCGGGGCCACTGCCTACACCGAGGCCGGCCTCACCGCTCTGCAGCTCGGCGACGAAGCGATTCTCCGTACGAGGGAGTTCAGCCTGAGCGGCCGCGACATGCGGCAGGTTCGTCAGGCCGTGACCCGCGTCCGGCGGCACGGCGTGGAGGTTCGTATTCGCCGGCATCGGGACATCACCGCGGAGGAGATGACGAAAGTCGTCGAGCGCGCCGATGCCTGGCGCGACACCCAGACCGAACGCGGATTCTCGATGGCTCTCGGCAGGCTCGGTGACCGACTCGACGGGGACTGCCTGCTGGTAGAGGCCTACAACGAATCAGGCGACGTGCTCGGCATGCTCTCGCTGGTCCCCTGGGGCCCGAGCGGAGTATCTCTCGACCTCATGCGCCGCAACCCCAAGGCCCCGAATGGGGTTGTGGAGCTGATGGTGAGCGAGCTGGCGATGATGTCGAACCAGTTCGGTGTCACCAAGGTGTCGCTCAATTTCGCGGTGTTCCGATCTGTGTTCGAGGAGGGCAGCCGAATCGGAGCGGGCCCGATTCTTCGGGCTTGGCGTTCGGTGCTGGTGTTCTTCTCCAGGTGGTGGCAGCTCGAAGCCCTGTACCGATCCAACGTGAAGTACCAGCCCGAATGGGTGCCTCGCTACATCTGTTTCGAAGACAATCGCGAACTCCTGCGGGTCGGATTCGCTTCCGGAATTGCGGAAGGTTTCGTCGTGCTTCCGCGATTCGGCCGCTCCCGCGGGGTCACCGAGCACACGGGTATCCACGAGGTCCTCCCCGCAGGATTGGTGGCCACCGAAGGCCTCAACGCGGACGGTAGCCCTCCGGCGGGCAAGTCCGTCGCACCCACCGGACCACGCCGTCCGGAGCAGGTCCGCGTGCGCCTCGACAAGTTGGATGCGCTCGCCGCGGACGGCATCGATCCCTATCCCGTCGCCTACCCGCCCACGCATTCGGTGCGCGGCGCGATCGAGTCCCCCGAAGGCACGACGGTGCGTATCGCGGGCAGGCTGCTCCGGATCCGCGATTACGGCGGTGTGGTGTTCGCACTGGTCCGGGACTGGTCGGGAGACGTGCAGGTTCTCGTGGACGAAGCACGGGTGGGAACCGATCGGATTCGAGCGTTCTCGACCGAGTTCGACCTCGGCGATCTCGTCGAGGTGTCCGGTGTCGTCGGTTTCAGTCGTCGCGGCGAGCTGTCCTTGCTGGCCAACGAGTGGCGGATCACCGGCAAATGCCTGCACCCCTTGCCCGACAAGTGGAAGGGCATGTCCGATCCGGAGATGCGGGTACGGCAGCGGTACGTGGACCTGGCCATCAACACCGATGCCCGGCGTCTGCTCGAGGCGCGCAGTGCGATCGTCAAATCGTTGCGGGATTCCCTCGGTGGGCGCGGGTATCTCGAGGTCGAGACGCCGATTCTGCAGCAGGTTCACGGCGGCGCGAACGCGGCACCTTTCCTCACGCACATCAACGCGTACAACCTGGACCTGTATCTGCGGATCGCCCCGGAGCTGTACCTAAAGCGGCTGTGCGTCGCCGGGCTCGAGAAGGTCTTCGAGATCGGACGTGTCTTCCGCAACGAGGGTGTCGATTTCAAGCACAACCCGGAGTTCACGATCCTCGAGGCGTACGAGGCGCACAGCGACTACGAGCAGATGATGGTGCTGTGCCGCGAGCTCATCCAGACGGCTGCGGTCGCCGCTTTCGGACGCGAGATCATCAAGCGCCCCGGTCCGGACGGCAAGCTGATCGACGTGGACATCTCCGGTGAATGGCCGGTCAAGACGATGCACGAGGCTGTTTCGGAGAAGCTCGGGGTCGAGATCGGCCCGGAAACTGAACTCGGAGACCTGCAGAAGCTGTGCGACGAGCACGAAATTCCGTATCAGTCGTCTTGGGACGCGGGTGCGGTGGCGCAGGAGATGTACGAGCACCTGGTGGAAGACGACACCGAATTTCCTACCTTCTACACCAATTTCCCCACCTCGATGTCGCCGCTGACGCGGCCACACCCGACCATCCCTGGTGTAGCAGCGAAGTGGGACCTGGTTGCGTGGGGCGTCGAACTCGGAACCGCATACAGCGAGCTGACCGACCCGGTCGATCAGCGAAACCGTCTTACCGAGCAGTCGCTGTTGTCGGCCGGCGGCGACGAGGAAGCCATGGAGTTGGACGAGGACTTCTTGAAGGCACTCGAGCATGCGATGCCACCCACGGGTGGTCTCGGGATGGGTGTCGATCGCATCGTCATGCTCATCACCGGCGGCAGCATTCGCGAGACGCTGGCCTTCCCATTGGCGAAGCCGAGGCAATGAAGCAGGTCGGTTCCACGTGAAACCTCCTGGGCATATGGTCTCGGGGGTTCACGTCGTCGTGGGCGGCGCGGGCCCGCCGGTGGTCATCTGCTCGGGCCTCGCCGGGCATTGGTTCGACTGGGACGACACTGCCGAGATCTTGGCTCGGGGCCACACGGTGATCCGATACGACCGACCCGGCTACGGTTCGAGTCCAGCCGCCACGGCGCCGCCCGAGGTCCGCACGGAGGTTGCCCGAATCGTGGCGATCCTCGACGCCCTCGCGATCACCCAGACTGCAATTCTTGTGGGGCACAGTCTCGGTGCCGTATACGCGGAGGCATTCGCGCGACTACATCCGGCCCGAACCCGCTCCTCGACGCTGCTCGATCCAGCTTTCAGTGTGCGTCCGCGCCGACTGATTCCCACCCGATGGCGGGTGACCTCGGCGCGCACAGTTTCGCATCTGATCAGCGCCTACGGGGTGCAACGCCTGCTCGGTCCCCTCACCCGGCGGCTACTCGACCATTCCGTCCCACCCGGCGGATTCACCGAACAAGCCCGGAGGCGGACCGCCGAGTTCGACCGACAGCCCCACTACCTCGAGGCGACTCTCGTCGAGAATGCCGTGTTCCCTTCGTTGGCACTCGAACTCGCGGGCATCAGAACTCGTGCGCCGCTGACCGTTCCGGTCACCGTCGCCGCAGCCGACACCGGGCGCCCCACACCGTGGGGAGTTCTCTGGCTCCGCCGAATGCACTCGTTCTCGCGGATACTCGGTGCGCGCTACGTGGTCGTCCGACCGGCACACCATCAGGCCATGATCGACAGACCGGCCGAGGTGGCGAAGGTGATCAGCGAGAGCGATCACTGAGGGCGGCGACCGCAGATCCCACCCATCGACGCAGGTAACCCCGGAGTTCGACCTCGCTCGGCGGCGGACTTCCCGGGGAGATGAAGAACGACTGCATGGTCCGCAGCTGGTACTCGACGAGTTCACGCAGGAGAGGTTCGTCGAAACCGCGTCGTTCCCAGTCGACGTCGAAGCGTCTGATCATCGTCATTCCGAAAACACGCGCTTCGTCCGACGTGATCCCCTCGGCATGGGAATGCGTACCGGACAGCATGATGCCGAGCTGCGGAATGCGTGGCGCTTGGTCGAGTGTGTAGATGATGGCCTCGACCACAGCTTCCGCGGGATCGTCGATGCCGGCCACGTGCTGTGCGAGACCGTCCAGAAATCCGCCGACGGCGGCAATGGCAGCGGCCCGAAGCAGTGTGTCGGTACTGGGAAAGTACCGGTAGACCGTCTGGCGGATGACTCCGAGAGATTCCGCGACGTCCGCAATGCTGATCGCGGTGCCCTTCGTGCCGATGAGTTCCATTGCGGCGGTGACTATTCGATTCGACGCTTCTTCGTCGCTTCCGGGCGGAGTACCACCCCAACCGCGCCTGCCTGCCACTTCCCGTCCCCTGCCTGTCACGATTCACCGTAATGCAAATGGGCGCAGCGCACTGCCCGACCCTCCCGACGCCTGCGGTCGGAGTGATGTCCGGAATCTTCATCATACAAGCAAGCCATTCTGTGTATGGTGTCCGCATCGATCAACCCGTACGAGACGAGGTGGCCCACATGTCCGACCTGCACCCCCGAAAGATGGACTTCGCGTTCGAGGAACGTGACGTGCCGTTCGTCTGGAACCCGGACAATCCGGCCTGGTCGAGCATGTCGAACGCGATCTCGTTCCTGGCTGTCGGTTTCGAGAAAATGATCGTGAAGGCGATCATGCAGGCAAAACCGCGCATGACCGATCCGAAGGTCGCCGACGAGGCCGCGGCCTTCATGCGTCAAGAAGGACACCACTCGGCCGCTCATCGCCAGCACGTGAAGGCGCTGATAAACCGATACCCCGGGCTCCAGAACACTCTCGATGCGGTGATCGGCGAGTACGACCTTCTCGCCGAGGCAACCAGCTTGGACTACCGCCTCGCATACACGGCAGACCTGGAAGCAACCTTCACGCCGGTGTTCAAACTGATGCTCGACAACGACGCGACGCTCTTCCGACCGGGCGACGACCGGGTTGCCTCCCTGTTCATCTGGCATTTCGTCGAAGAAGTCGAACACAGAAGCTCGGCCCTGATCATCTTCAATTCCCTTGTGGGCAGCGAGCTCTACCGGACGAGGATGGCTCCGTCGATCTTCACGCACGTCATGAAGGTGATGCGCATCGCGTCGGCAGGGTTCAACCTGCATGTGCCGATGAAGGATCGGAAGGTCGATGCGATGTCGATGTTCGCCACGCACCGCGCCAAGCAGAAGGTTCTCACCTCGTTCGCGCCGTACCTGAGCAAGGGCATCATGCCACGAGCCTTCGACGGACTCGGGCGTGGCGAGCAGTTCACGGCACTTGCCGGAATCATTCGCAGTCAGATGCCGCATCACGACCCCTCGCACGAGAAGCTGCCTGCCCTCGCCGACGAGTGGTTCGCTCGATACGACGCAGGCTAGGACTGCACTCGCTGGTACACGGCGGCGGTGAACTGCTGATGACGGATCTGTGCTCACCCACTTTCGATCAACTGTCGACGGCACTCGGATTCTCGTGTGCCGAAGCGGGCGGCCTCGTGGAGATCCGCAACCCGTTCGCGCTCGAGAACTGGACGTTGCCGGTTCTCGAAGTCACCATCGTGCTCGGGTCGGTGCTTGCTCTCGTCTTCGCGATCCTGCGCTGGCGACGGCACGGTGACCCGACCACCCTGGCGCTGTGGTTCGGCGCGACCGCGTATCTCTTCATCATCGAGCCGCCGCTCTACTTTCCGGGAGCGTTCGGGATCGAGGAGCACGTGGACACGATGTTCGCGCACAACGTGTTCACCGTGGACTTCCTGTGGGGACGCCTCCCCCTTTACATCATCGCGATCTATCCCCTGATGGCCACGTTGGCATTCGAGATCGTCCGCATGCTCGGTGTGTTCCGCCGATACGGGGTCGTGGTCGGCGCCGTCTGCGTGGGATTCGTGCACCACGCCTTCTACGAGATTTTCGACCACCTCGGGCCGCAACTGCGGTGGTGGGAATGGTCGACCACCAACCCGCTCAATCAGCCGATGTTCGATTCGGTGCCACTACCGAGCGTGGTGGTGTTCGCGACGCTGTGGCCGCTGTCGTTGGCTCTGTGTGTGCAGTTCTTCGTGGGTCGCCACGTCGACTGCGGCCGTGAATTCTCGGGGCTCGAACTGTTTTGGCGCACAATTGTCATCGGCATTCTGGCATCCGCGGGCACCTTCGTTCTGCCGCTTCCGGCGACGGTGTTCGGAATGGGGAGCGACACGGTACGGGGGATTCTCTACGCGGCCGAGCTGGTGGTCGTCGTGATAGTTGCGATTCCGGTCCTGTTCCGGCAATGGTCGCGACTACACAGGGAGACAACTGATCTGCCGGGTTACTCGAACGATTTCGTCCGCATCTACAGCGTGGTGTATCTGGGCGTGATGGGCGTGTTGTGGGTGTCCGCGTTGCCGGACTACTTCGGCGCGGTCGACGGGGTGACGGACGAGGGCGATCCCCTCGGGAACCTTTGGTTCACGGGCGCCTGCTTCGTGATCGCAGTTCTGTGTGTTGCGGCTGTGCTCGACGTATCGCGCAAGCCCCCGAATGGATCAAGCGATCCGGACTCCCTTGGGAAGCTTGCCGGCCGGCACTCGTAGTCGTCGTGCGGCGATCGTCACCCCAATGCCGCCGAAGACGATGTTTGCCAATAGGCCGAGATACCAACTGTCTCCGATCCGTCCGCGCTCGTGGGCTTCCTGCTGTCGATAGAACGACTGCTCACGTGGAGCCGGATCGGTGCTGTAGGAGGAACGTTGGTCGGCACATGTGGGTGCTGCGACGTACGGACCCGTCCGCGCGCTCGAGAGAAGCTGGGCTATCGAGGAGACCACCGTGGGATCCGTGTTCGTGGACCCTGCGAACGAAGAGCCCATCGATGGAAAGTCATTGGTGGCAACCACGTCCGGAAGGACGAGGAAGGGGTTCGGCGCCAGCAGCCACCAGGTGCGCTCGGTGTGGTAGAACGTCTCGACCTTCTCCACGTCCCGGCAGGTCGGGTAGTCGGAAGGATTCGCACTCGCCGTGTATTCCGTGCCGGCAACCCGATGATCCTGTGCGGTGGTCGAATACAGCAGCCCGAATACTGCGGGCAATCCGAGGATCAGGAAGAAGACGGTCGCCTGTGTCAGTACTGCGGACCCAGCGGGGCGAGCGGTGAGTGCCGAGAAACCGAGACCGATACCGCAGAAGCAGGCGAACAGCAGACACAGGACGAGGGCGCCGAGCACCCCACGCCCGATGCCGTACGGCGCCTCGATGATCCCCCACACCAGGTACGGAGAGGCGACCGCCACCAGGGCGAGGCACGAAACCCAGTTGCCGATGAGCTTTCCGATGGTCAACTGCCAGTTGCTGATCGGGGTCGCCTGCACGACGGCGAGGGTCGCGTCTTTGCGGTCACCGTTGATCGCAGTGGCACTGAGCGTGGGAGCCAGCACGATTCCGAGGAACAGCTCCACTGCCATGACGATCGCGTAGAGATTCTGCGCCCAGTCCCGGTAGTCGGCACTGCCCGGGCTCATCGAGACGTACATCGACCCGAAAACGATGAGAGACACCGCAGCGAAGGCGATTGCGAGCGTGACCTTCCATCGCGTGGTGCGCAGGCGCTGTCGTAGCTCCAGGCCCACCAGTACGCCGACTATCGACCACCATCGACGAGTGTCGTTCATTGTGCTGGTCACGGCTTCAGGTCCTCTCCGCGTCCAACGCGAGATACGCGTGTTCGAGTTCGGTGTCCACACGCGAGAACTCGGCAACACGAGTTCCGGCCGCGATAAGTTCGCCCAACCGCCGTGCAGCAGCCTCCTCGTCCGGAAAGCGCTCGGTCGTGGCCGACGCCGCTGACTGACCGACCTCCCGTATCCGCCACAGGTGACCGTCGGAACGCTCGGAGTCCCGGGTGCGCCCTTCGGTCATGATCACCACGTCGTCGACCATCTCCGACAGTTCGGTGAGGATGTGCGAGGAAACGAGCACCGCGCAACCGTCCCCGGCCATCGAACGCAGTTGATCCCGCAGCTCCATGCGTGAGCGCGGATCCATTCCGGACGCGGGTTCGTCGAGCAGGAGAACCCGAGGCCGATTGACCAGCGCACGCGCGAAGCCCAGCCGCTGTTTCTGTCCACGCGACAGCTCGTGCGCCGGCCGGTCGGCAAACGCCGACAGGTGCACCAGGTCCAGGAGCTCTGCAGCCCGCCCACGCGCCGCTCGAGGTGGCATAGCGTGCAACCGACCGAAGGTCGACAGAATCTCGCTGGCCGTCAGGCTGTCCCAGGTTCCGAACACATCCGGCATCCACCCGATCGCCGCCCGCAGCTGCGCCGACTCCACATCACGGTCGTCGAGCATGATCGAGCCGGAATCCGGAGCGAGAAGTCCGGCCAACATGAGGAGCAGTGTCGTCTTGCCCGCACCGTTCGGACCGACGAGCCCGGTGATCGCACCCGGAGTCAGTGTGACATCGGCATTCGCGACGGCGCAGTGGCGACCGAAAGTGCGAGTCAGTCCGCGAGCCCTCAGAACCATGCCGTGACACTAGCCGAGGCCCGTGCAATTCACCCCTCAGCCCATCGGTGTCAACGGGTGAATTGCGGGCTGTCCGGCGAGGAGTTCGCCGAACACGGCAACAGCGTTCTGCATGTGCTCGGACTTCATGTGGGTGTCCAGGTCTTCCTTCGCACGCCAGGTTTCGATGGTGACGAAGGTGCCCGGCTGCGCCGCGGACTCGAACAGTTCGTACGCAATGCAGCCTTCTTCGCGGCGGCTTGCTGCGGCAAGTTCGCTCAGCGCGCCGCCGAGTGCTTCCTCGGATCCGGGTTTCGCGGGAATGGTCGCGACGACACGCAGTTCTGCCATTGGAGTCCTTTCGTCGGGGCCACGAATGTGGCCGTCGTCACGAACGTACACAGTGAATCGGGCAAGATGGAGTCATGAGTCTTCTGAAGGACGTCCGTGGCTGGCGCAAGGGTGCGAAGAAGCAGCGTCGGTTGCGTGACCTCACCGGCACTCTCGTGGTGGTCACCGGGGCGGGTAGCGGAATCGGCCGTGAAACTGCGCTCGCGTTCGCCGCCGAGGGTGCGATCCTGGTGGTCAGCGACATCGATCTGGAGACCGCACAGGAAACTGCGGCGCTCATCAACGACCCGAGTTCCGTGGGCGGCGCCGAGGCCGTGTTCGGTGGCGGGGCACACGCCTATCAGCTCGACGTGTCCGCAGAGGCGGCAGTGACGCAGTTCGCCGAGGACGTGCTCGAGGAGCACGGCGTGGCCGACATCGTCGTCAACAACGCAGGCATCGGCTACTCGGGCACCTTCACCAAGACCACCCAGCAGGCCTTCGAACGAGTCATGAACATCAACTTCTGGGGGGTCGTGTTCGGGAGCCGCGCGTTCTCCGCCCAGATGATCGAACGGGGAACCGGCGGCCACATCGTGAACCTGTCCTCGGGACTCGGCTACACCCCGCAGAAGGAGCTCACCGCCTACGCCACCAGCAAAGCTGCAGTACTCATGCTGTCCGACTGCCTGCGCGCCGAACTGGTGCCCCACGGGATCGGCGTGAGCACCATCTGCCCGGGCGTCGTTCGCACCAACATCGTCAAGCACACGGGGTTCGCAGGAGTCGACCCGGATGAGGAACGTTCGAAGCAGGACAGGGCCGACAAGCTCTACCGGAAACGAAACTTCGGACCGGAGAAGGTCGCAGCCCAGATCGTGAAAGCCGTGAAGACAAACAAGGCCGTGGTGCCGGTGACCGCGGAGGCCAAGTTCGGGCGGGCGATGAGTCGCCTCTCCCCCGGAGCCATGCGCGTCGTCGCACGCTTCGACATCGACTGACGATGCGAGGCCCGCGTCAGATCTTGCCGCGAAGCCAGTTCTGCATCCATGCGGTGGCCGACGTGCCGGCACCGTCGACGGGATACGTGGCGTAGTCCTGGTGGACGGTCGAACCGTAGAACTGCTCGAGCTTCTGGATCCGCTCGTCGTTGGACGGCTCGTCCAATTGACTCATCAGAGTGGGGAGCCCGCCTGCAGCCATCAGATCGTTGAAGATCGACTGCGCTTCCTGCTGGAACTGGCCGAATTGGCCCGGTGCGGTACCCGAGATCTGACCGAGGAACCCTGCGAATCTGGAAACGAAGTCGTCCTGCGGGGTCGAGCAGTAGAGGTCTCCGACCGCACAGATGGTGACGACCTTGTCGCTGATCCACCCGAAACCGCCGATCCGGGCTCCGCCGACACCAGCCCCGACGACGCGCGCGCCGATCTGCACGTCGGACGGCGACCTGCGCGGGTCGGAGATGAGGCCGACTGCGGCCATCCGATCGGCGGGCACCACGCCGAGCCCGGTACCGATCTCCGCTGCCACGTCACCCGCGGCATCGGCTCCCTGGCTGTATCCGACCAACGCGAGATCGGTGCTCGCGCACCGGTCGGCCATCCCCTTCAGCAGGGCTTTCGCCCCGTTGACTGCCTGTGCTTTGGAACGCCCGTAGACCTCGGTCTCCCACGGGAAGGCGGTGGCCGAATACGTGACGTAGTCGGTCTGCACCGAGCTTGGCAGGCCACCGGTCACACCGGACAGCAGCCCGGGACCGGGACTTCCGCCGTTCGACGTCTCCCACGTCCCCGGCACCGCAACGACATACATGCTGGGGCACCCACCCGGATCGGCCTGCGCTGCAGGGGCTGCGACGGCGGGAACCAACGCTGCCGCAGCCAGCGAGGTGAGAAGCGCGAGAAGACGTTTCATGGCACGCATACTTTCATCACGACATGACCTGCATTTACACGACCGGTAGAACGAAAGTTACCAAACCGAAGTTCTCTTCGTTGTCCGAATACACAAAGATCCGCGCCCCGTTCGATTCGAACGGGGCGCGGATCTGTGATGCGTACTTACCGCTGCGGGGCGGTGGTCGGCAGGATCGGTGCCGGCAGAGCCGACGACCCCTCCAGGTAGGCGTCCACGGCTGCGGCGGCCGAGCGTCCCTCGGCGATCGCCCACACGATGAGCGACTGCCCACGGCCCATGTCACCGGCCACGAACACGCCGTCGACGTTGGTGGCGAATTTGTCCGAGCGGGCAACGTTGCCGCGGTCGGTCAGGTCGACACCGAGATCGGTGAGCAGGCCCGGCTTCTCGGGCCCGGTGAAACCCATCGCCAGGAAGACGATGTCGGCCTCGAGGTCGAACTCGGACCCCTCGACCTTCTGGAACTTCCCATCCACCATCTCGACCTCGTGGGCGCGCAGGCCGGTGACCTTGCCGTCCTTGCCCACGAACTCTTCGGTGTTGACGGAGAACACACGCTCGCCACCCTCTTCGTGAGCGGAGGACACGCGGTACATGAGCGGGTACGTCGGCCACGGGGTCTGCTCGGCACGAGTCTCCGGCGGGCGCGGCATGATCTCGAACTGGTGCACGACCTCGGCGCCCTGACGGTGCGAAGTTCCGAGGCAGTCGGCTCCGGTGTCGCCGCCACCGATGATGACGACTTTCTTGCCCTTGGCCGTGATCGTCGGCTCTTCCATGTCGCCGAGCTGCACCCGGTTCGCGATGGGCAGGAACTCCATCGCCTGGTGGATGCCGACGAGTTCACGACCGGGGATCGGCAGGTCGCGAGCCTCGGTGGCGCCGCCGGCCAGAACCACGGAGTCGAACTGATCGCGCAGTTCGTCGGCGGTGATGTCGACGCCGACATTGACGCCCGTGCGGAAGTTGGTGCCCTCCGCCTCCATCTGCGCCAGACGACGATCGATGTGCCGCTTCTCCATCTTGAACTCGGGGATGCCGTAGCGGAGCAGGCCGCCGATGCGATCCGCACGCTCGAAGACGGTGACCGAGTGTCCGGCACGGGTGAGCTGCTGGGCAGCCGCGAGACCGGCGGGACCGGAACCGACGACGGCAACCTTCTTGCCGGTGCGGCGGGACGGCCGCACGGGCTCGACCCAGCCTTCGTCGAATGCGCGGTCGATGAGCTCGACCTCGACCTGCTTGATCGTCACGGGGTCCTGGTTGATGCCCAGAACGCACGACGCCTCGCACGGTGCCGGGCACAGCCGCCCGGTGAACTCCGGGAAGTTGTTGGTGGCGTGCAGACGCTCGATGCCGTCGTGCCACTTGTCCTTGTAGACCAGGTCGTTCCACTCGGGGATCAGGTTCCCCAGCGGGCAACCGTTGTGGCAGAACGGAATACCACAGTCCATGCAACGGCTGGCCTGGTCGCGGAGAGTCTCCTTCGGGAACTCCTCGTAGACCTCTTTCCAGTCGAGCAGGCGCAGCGGAACGGGACGGCGGACCGGAACCTCGCGGGATCCGTGCTTCAGAAAGCCCTTCGGATCAGCCACGAGCTGCCTCCATGATCGCCTCGTCCACGTTGGCGCCGCGAATCTCGGCGTCCTTGATTGCCATGAGTACCTTCTTGTAATCGCGCGGCATCACCTTCGCGAAGTGCCCCACCTGCTGCGACCAGTCGGACAGGATGCGCGCGGCAACCTCCGAACCGGTCTCGTCGCGGTGACGCTCGATCGCGCCCTTGAGCCACGCACACTCGTCACCTTCGAGATCCTCGAGATCGACGAGTTCGGTGTTGAGATTGTCTTCGAAATCGCGGTCCGGGTTGTAGACGAACGCAACGCCACCGGACATACCGGCACCGAAGTTGCGACCCGTCTTGCCCAGGATGACCACCTTGCCGCCGGTCATGTACTCGCAGCCGTGGTCGCCCACACCCTCGACGACGGCAGTGGCGCCGGAGTTTCGGACACAGAAACGCTCACCGACGACACCACGCAGCAGCACCTCGCCACTGGTGGCGCCGAACAGGATCACGTTGCCACCGATGATGTTGTCCTCGGCGACGAAACCTGCTGCCGTTTCGAGCGGCGGGCGGACCACGATGCGACCACCGGAGAGACCCTTGCCGACGAAGTCGTTGGCGTCGCCGTGCAGGCGCAACGTCATGCCCTTGGGCACGAACGCACCGAAGCTGTTGCCGGCAGAACCCGTGAAAGTGATGTCGATCGTGTTGTCCGGCAAGCCCTCACCGCCGTACACCTTGGTGAGCTCGTGACCGAGCATCGTGCCCACCGTGCGGTTGACGTTGGTGATCTTCGATTCGAAGGCGACCTTCGTGCCCTTGTCCAGGGCATCACGGCTCTGGATGATGAGCTGCTGATCGAGCGCCTTGTCGAGACCATGATCCTGGGTTCCCGTGCAGTACAGGTCCTGGTCGAGGAACGCTGACTCGGTCTCGTGCAGGATCGGCGACAGATCGAGGTTGCCTGCCTTCGCGCCCTTCCAGTGCTCGAGAGCCTTGGTCGTGTCGAGCATGTTCACCTGACCGACCGCCTCGTCGAGGGTGCGGAAACCGAGCTCGGCCATGAGCTCGCGCACCTCCTCCGCGATGTACATGAAGAAGTTCTCCACGAACTCGGGCTTGCCGGTGAAACGCTCACGCAGAACCGGGTTCTGAGTGGCGACACCCACCGGGCAGGTGTCGAGGTGGCAGACACGCATCATGATGCAGCCGGACACCACCAGGGGCGCGGTGGCGAAACCGAACTCCTCGCCGCCGAGCAGTGCCGCAATCATGACGTCGCGTCCGGTCTTGAGCTGGCCGTCGACCTGCACGACGATGCGGTCGCGCAGACCGTTGAGGAGCAGCGTCTGCTGGGTCTCGGCGAGTCCGAGCTCCCACGGTGCGCCGGCATGCTTCTCGGAAGTCAGCGGAGTGGCGCCGGTGCCACCGTCGTGACCGGAGATCAGCACCACGTCGGCGTGCGCCTTGGAGACACCCGCGGCAACCGTTCCGACACCGACCTCGGAGACCAGCTTCACGTGGACGCGAGCCTGCGGGTTGGCGTTCTTCAGGTCGTGGATCAGCTGGGCCAGATCCTCGATCGAGTAGATGTCGTGGTGCGGCGGCGGCGAGATGAGGCCGACGCCCGGGGTGGAGTGCCGAACCTCGGCCACCCACGGGTACACCTTGTGCGCGGGCAGCTGGCCACCCTCGCCGGGCTTTGCGCCCTGCGCCATCTTGATCTGGATGTCCGAGCAGTTGCTCAGGTAGTGCGAGGTGACACCGAAGCGTCCCGAGGCGACCTGCTTGATCGCGCTGCGCCGAAGATCGCCGTTCTCGTCGGGGCTGAATCGGTCGACACTCTCGCCGCCCTCACCGGAGTTGGAGCGGCCGCCGAGACGGTTCATGGCTATCGCCAGGGACTCGTGTGCCTCGGCCGAGATCGACCCGTAGCTCATCGCACCCGTGGAGAAGCGCTTGACGATCTCGCTGGCGGGCTCCACCTCTTCCAGCGGAATCGGCTGGCGCACATCCTTCTTGAACTCGAAAAGGCCGCGCAACGCTGCGAGGCGCTCCGACTGGTCGTCGACGAGTTTCGTGTACTCCTTGAACACCTTGTACTGCCCGGTGCGGGTGGCGTGCTGGAGCTTGAAGACGGTGTCCGGGTTGAACAGGTGGTACTCACCTTCGCGCCGCCACTGATACTCGCCACCGACCTCGAGCTCGCGGTGCGCGTGCTCTTCCGGACGATCCAGGTACGCGTTGGCGTGACGGACTGCCACATCGGCTGCGATCTCGTCGAGGCCGATACCACCGAGGTGCGAGTTGAGTCCGGTGAAGTATTCGTCCACCAACTCCTGCGACAGGCCGATGACCTGGAACAGCTGCGCGCCGGTGTAGGAAGCCAGGGTCGAGATGCCCATCTTGGACATCACCTTGAGAACACCCTTGCCGGCTGCCTTGATGTAGTTGGCGATGGCCTGATCCAGGCTGATGCCGGACAGCTCGTCGTTCGTCACCATCTCGTCGATGGTCTCGAACGCCATGTACGGGTTGATCGCTGCGGCACCGAAGCCGATGAGGAGCGCCATGTGGTGCACCTCGCGGGCGTCGCCCGCCTCGACGATCAGCCCGACCTTGGTGCGACTCTTCTCGCGAACGAGGTGGTGGTGCACCGCCGAAGTCAGCAGCAGCGACGGGATCGGTGCGTACGTCTCGTTCGACTCACGGTCCGACAGCACGACGATGCGCGCACCCCCGGCGATTGCCTGCGACACCTGGTAGCGAACGTCGTCGAGCGCCTTGCGCAGGCCGTCGCCGCCTTCGGCGACCGGGTAGAGGCCACGGACGATGACGCTGCGGAAGTCGGGGAAGCGGGCGTCGTCGTTGGCGTGGATGAGCTTCGACAGGTCGTCGTTGTGGAGGATCGGCTGCGGCAGGAAGATCTGCCTGCAGGACTCCGCGGTGGGCTCGAGCAGGTCGTGCTCGGGTCCGATGGTGCCACCGATGCTGGTGACGACCTCTTCGCGGATGGCGTCGAGCGGCGGGTTGGTGACCTGCGCGAACATCTGCGAGAAGTAGTCGTAGAGCATCCGCGACCGCTTCGACAGAACCGCGATCGGAGTGTCCGTGCCCATCGAGCCGAGAGCTTCCGCACCCGAAGCCGCCATCGGCTTGACGAGGAGCTCGACCTCTTCGTTGGTGAACCCGAACATCTGTTGGCGCAGCACGACTCGTGCATGCGACATGTACGTGTAGGGACGGTCAGGCAGATCGTCCATGTGGACGAGGTTCTTGTCGATCCACTCCTGGTAGGGGTGCTCGGCAGCGAGATCGGACTTGAACTCCTCGTCGTCGATGATGCGACCCTGCGCCGTGTCGACCAGGAACATACGACCGGGCTGAAGGCGAATCTTCTGGACCACGGTGGCGGGGTCGATCGGCAGGACGCCGACCTCCGACGCCATGACGACGAGACCGTCCTCGGTGACCCAGAGGCGTGAGGGACGCAGGCCGTTTCGGTCGAGGACGGCGCCGATGACGGTGCCGTCGGTGAAGCACACCGACGCCGGTCCGTCCCACGGCTCCATGAGTGCCGAGTGGTACTCGTAGAACGCGCGGCGGGCGGGGTCCATGCTCTCGTGACGCTCCCAGGCTTCCGGGATCATCATGAGCACGGCGTGCGGGAGGCTGCGGCCACCGAGGTGCAGCATCTCGAGTACCTCGTCGAAGCGAGCAGTGTCGCTGGCGCCCTTGGTGCAGACCGGGAAGATCTTCTCCAGTTTGTCTGCGCCACCGAAGATGTCGGACTCGATGAGCGCCTCACGGGCACGCATCCAGTTCTCGTTGCCGGTGACCGTGTTGATCTCACCGTTGTGCGCCACCCGGCGGAACGGATGCGCGAGAGGCCACGACGGGAACGTGTTGGTGGAGAAGCGCGAGTGCACCAGGCCGAGTGCCGACTCGACACGCTCGTCCTGCAGGTCCAGGTAGAAACCCTTGAGCTGCGGGGTGGTGAGCATGCCCTTGTAGACGAACGTCTGGCTCGACAGGGACGGGAAATACACCGTCTCCTTGCCCGGCCCGTCCTGGCCGGCACCTTCGCTGCCCAGTTCGTGTTCGGTCCGCTTGCGGACGACGTAGGCTCGGCGCTCGAGGTCCATACCGGTGAGCGCATCGTTCTCGCTGCCGATGAAGATCTGGCGGAACGTGGGCATCGCGTCGCGCGCGAGCGCACCGAGGGAGGAGTCGTCGGTTCCGACGTCGCGCCAGCCGAGAACCTTCAGGCCCTCGCTCTCGACGATCTTCTCGACGGCCTCAGCTGCCTTGACGGCGTCCGCTTCGCCCTGTGGGAGGAAAGCGATACCGGTTGCGTACGCACCCTCGACGGGCAGCGGAAAGTCGACCACGGCGCGGAAGAACTTGTCCGGCACCTGCAGCAGAATGCCCGCACCGTCACCGGTGTTGGGCTCGGAGCCCGCGGCTCCACGATGCTCGAGATTGACCAGCGCGGTGATCGCCTTCTCGACGATGTCCCTGCTGCGGCGGCCCTTCATGTCCACAACGAATGCAACACCACAGGAGTCGTGTTCGTTGGACGGGTGGTAAAGCCCCTGGGGGCTTGGAAGTTGCTTCATACCCAGCCTTCGTATGCCAAAGAATCTGCACCGACGACCAGCAGCGCTGATGGCCATCTCATTGCAACGCCAGCACCGTCACGAGGTGATCGGTACCAATCCGTTCGGCTGTCGCCTCGCGCGGCACTCCAGGGGTGTGGTTCTCGCGCCAAGCGACATTGCCTCACGGTCGGGTCGGACATTCGTGAGTCCACCGTGTAAATAAAACGATAGGTCAAAACCCCCGCATTATCACAACTTAGGCTCACCTATCAAGGCCTTGACCTGTGCGTTCACTGGAGGCAGTGTCGACTCCTTCACAATCTCCTCGGCATTTCGCGCAGGTTTCCGGGCCTTGCCGACCCGGCTGGCGAATGGTTAAGGTGACCGACGCGCCCTTCCCGGGTGCCCCTGAGGGTGATCAATCTTCCCCGTCCCACACCACCAGTCCGTCGGTACGCAGTCTTGCCCCGGGTGCAGTCGGATGCGGGGTCAGCCTTCCGTCGTGCATGAGGTGGCGAACCATGCGCCCGTGGGACAGGGCGGCCACATCGGCCACGAGGCGACGGTGACATCGCCACCACACACTTTCACTGCACATCACAGCCGTAGTGCGCTGCTCCGCCGAAGCGAGCACGTCTGCCAACGCTGCGGCAAACTCCTCGGTCCGGGTGTGTGCCGCATAGGCGGCGAACTGTTCGACTCGCCACCAAGGATCATCGCGGGGAGCATCGGCCGAAAGTCTTCGACGGCCGCCCAGACGCGGTTCCACCCGGTAGTCGATTTCCGCCCGTGGCAGCCACTCCGCCATGGCGTCGCTTCGGACGTCGGGATTGTGTCTGCTCCCAGGAAACCGCCGAATGTCGACGATTGTCCGAATGCCGGCGCCTTGCAGCAACCGCGTCAGCCCGTCCCGGTCGAGCCGGCCATGTCCCACGGTGATCAGCGCCGTGTCCGTGTCGTTCATTGCGTGGCGACTCGCGCGAGGCAGGTGTGCGGGGTGTCCCAGGGCGTGAGAGTGCCTTTCGCTCCCGGCACGCCTGCTCGTTCCAGAACACCGCGCAGCAACCCGAGGTGCACAGAGCACACCACGCTCGGATTCTTCCGGGCGACCAGCTCGAAGGGACAGGTGTGCAATCGGATTCGAATTTCATCGGACTGTGTCTGCGTCTGGGGTTCGAAACCCATCTCTGCAAACAACGCCGCTGCGCTGTCGACCGCAGCGTCGAGCGTCCGCGGTGCCCCATCTGATTCGGTCATGCCGCGCAGCGCCCACTGCCTCCCGGCCTCCACCGCTCGTTCCTTCGGGTCTCCGCCTGGGCTCGCCCAGTGGGCGGCCAGCACCTCGGCCAAGTCTCCGTATCGCGCCTGGTGCCCCCACGCGCTGGGTTCGAGCGCTCGATACAGCCGTCGTGGACGTCCCCGCACGGGGTTCGTCTCGAACTCGGCGGTGACCAACCCCGCGTCTATCAGCGCGTCGAGATGGAACCGTACGGTGCTCACGTGCAGGGAAAACGAGTCCGCCAGCTCGCCGGCAGACTGCGGTTCGGAACTGGACCTGAGAGCGTCCATCAGTTCCGCGCGCCGATCGGAGGCCAACACCGCGTGCGAGACCGTGCGGTTCCTGTCGCGAACTGTTCCCTTCCGCCCGGCCATACGGTAAGACTTTATAGGAATGCATTCCTCTAAAACAGAGCGAGTCTCTGGAGGTGCGTATGACGTACGTGATCGCGCAACCGTGCATCGACGAGCTGGATCGCGGCTGCGTGGAAGAGTGCCCCGTCGATTGCATCTACGACGGCGCCCGAGCGCTCTACATCCGACCGGACGAATGTATCGACCGCGGCGCTCGAATATTGAGACCCACCGGCCTCGACACCGAACCGGTGGCGACCTTTCCGCCCCACTCCGAAATCCCCGGTCCCGAACGCTCGGGCACAGAAGGCGCACCGTGAACGCGCCGACGGTGACGAAACCTCGTCCTGCTCGCCCGTATCCGCCGCGTCGCGGCCTGAAGGGGTCGTATCTTTACCGGGCAGCAACCACCACCGATCCCAAGATGCTCGGGATCATGTACCTGGTCACGTCTTTCGGCTTCTTCATGGGAGCAGGACTCATGGCCCTGTTGATGCGCGCCGAACTCGCCCTCCCCGGCCTGCAGTTCTTGTCGAACGAGCAGTACAACCAGCTCTTCACCATGCACGGCACGATCATGCTCCTGCTGTACGCAACACCGGTCGTGTTCGGTTTCGCCAACTACATATTGCCGCTTCAGATCGGCGCTCCGGATGTGGCGTTTCCCCGCCTCAACGCGTTCAGCTACTGGCTCTACCTGTTCGGCGCATTGATCACCGTCTCGGGCTTTGTAACTCCCGGCGGCGCGGCAGAATTCGGATGGACTGCCTACACGCCGCTCAGCAACGCTCTGTACTCTCCCGGCGTGGGTGGTGACCTGTGGATAACTGGACTCGCCGTGGCCGGTCTCGGCACCATCCTCGGCGCCGTCAACATGATCACCACGGTCATCTGCCTACGCGCACCGGGAATGACGATGTTCCGGATGCCGGTCTTCACGTGGAACATCTTCCTCACGTCCATCTTGATTCTGATGGCATTCCCACTGCTCACCGCCGCATTGATGGGCCTATTGGTAGATCGGCACCTCGGCGCGCACATTTTCGATCCAGCCACCGGAGGTGCGCTTCTGTGGCAACACCTGTTCTGGTTCTTCGGCCACCCTGAGGTGTACATCGTCGCGCTGCCGTTCTTCGGGATCGTGTCGGAGATCTTCCCGGTGTTCAGTCGCAAACCCATCTTCGGCTACCTCGGTCTCGTCTACGCCACAATGGCCATCAGTGCTCTGTCGATGTCGGTGTGGGCGCACCACATGTTCGCGACCGGCGCCGTACTGCTGCCCTTCTTCTCGATGATGAGCTTCCTGATCGCCGTGCCTACCGGTGTGAAGTTCTTCAACTGGATCGGCACCATGTGGAAGGGGCAGCTGACCTTCGAGTCACCGATGCTCTTCTCGATCGGATTCCTCGCCACCTTCCTGTTCGGCGGTTTGTCGGGGGTGATCCTTGCCAGTCCTCCATTGGATTTTCACGTCACCGACTCGTACTTCCTCATCGCCCACTTCCATTACGTGCTCTTCGGCACGATCGTCTTCGCGACGTACGCCGGCATCTACTTCTGGTTTCCGAAGATGACCGGACGCTTCCTCGATGAACGACTCGGCAAGTGGCACTTCTGGACCACCTTCGTCGGTTTCCACGCCACTTTCCTCGTGCAGCATTGGCTGGGAGCCGAAGGCATGCCTCGGCGTTATGCCGACTATCTGCCGTCCGACGGGTTCACCGTCCTCAATTCGGTGTCCACCATCGGTTCGTTCGTCCTGGGCGCCTCACTGCTTCCGTTCGTGTGGAACGTCTTCAAGAGCTACCGCTACGGCGAAATCGTCATGGTGGACGACCCGTGGGGTTACGGAAATTCACTCGAATGGGCCACCACGTGCCCACCGCCTCGTCACAACTTCACCGAGCTTCCACGCATCCGGTCCGAACGGCCTGCCTTCGAACTCCACTACCCGCACATGGTGGAGCGGATGCGAGCCGAAGCGCACGTCGGTCGAGGCTGAGTGGTGCCCGACACGGCGGAAGCGCGGTGCTGATCGTTGCCCTGGTTGCTGGTGGTGTCCTTGCGCGATCCGAAGGAGGGACAGGACCTCTGCGGGCGGGAACGTCTCGTGGATGAACTGCTCGTGGTCCCTCGATCCCTGCGTCCTCTCGAGAGATTCGGCGGTCCTGATCACCGTGTGCAAGATCGCCTGATGAGCGGCTGTTCGGACGACTGGTTCTGCCGGTACGGTATCTTGGCGATTCGGACATGCAGGACGGGTGAACGACAGCTACGGGGGCGGAGAATAAGATTCGATGGTGACTGACACCGACCGCGGAGAACAAGACCGCTACGGTCACTGGTTCCCACCCTTCGCACCCGCACCGGCACCTACTTCGGCGGCTGCCACCCCCGACGCCGACGTTCCCGAAGTGAATCCGCAGGAAGCCGCTTGGTCGGACGGGTCCACAGAGCCGACCGGGATGATGTTCTCACCCGACAACAAGGCCCCCGCCGTGAGCGATCCCGGTGCCTCCCGTGACGCGCCGACGCCGACGTGGCTGTCCGCGGATCAGGGCCCGGACGAGATCGTGTCCCCCCGGAAGCCGCGTAAGCCGAAGAAGCAGAAACCCCCGAAGGCACCCAAGGCCGCCAAGTCCGCGCCTGCTCCCGCACCGGCGGCGGCGCCCAAACCCGCCCCCGCACCGGTCCCCGAGCCGACGCCTGCTCCCGCGCCTACTGGGTCCGTGCCTACAGGGGCCGTGCCTTTGGAAGCACCCCGAAAAGAAGGCGGCAGCAGCAAGCGCCCGTTGATCATCGGAGCCGCCGCGGCCGGCGTCGTTGTTGCGGTCGGCGCCCTGGTGATCGGACTCGTCCTCAGGCCGGACACACTCAGCAACAACGACTCGGCATCGGCGCAGCCGACAGCTGCTGGAACCGGCTTCTGCACGGAGTCCGAATCGAACGGCACTGTCGTGAGCAATCAGCCGGGCGATCAGAGCAGTGGCACCAACGCGATCCTGGCGTTCGAGTATGCGTACTACGTCGAGCGGGATGCAGAGAAGGCACGCGAAGTGGTCACGCCCGACGCCAAGGTGAGCGCGGCCGAACGACTCCAGACGTTCATCGACGACATTCCCGCAGACACCGACTATTGCGCGGAGATCGAACAGACGACCTCGGACCGGTATCTCTTGACGCTCCGAGTGAAGTCTCCGGGCCTGCCCGAGGAGAAGTACCCCACGGGCGTGGGCACCACCGAGATCGACGGCAAGACGTTCATCACATACATGGGGGCACCCGAATGACCGCAACCCAGTCCACGCTGACCCTCCCTCCCCTCACGCTCGTGCTCGGTGCGTGCGGTGGCGCGGGCGGCACCACCACTGCCCTCGGTATCGTGAACGTGACTGCGGCACACGGCTTTCCCGTCGTCGCTGTGGACACCACGCCCGCCGGCGGAGATCTGGCCGATCGTGGCGCAGACGATCGCCTGTCGAAGGGCAACCTCGAGCAGTTGGTGGCCACCTCGGCGGGCGGGCCGATCAAGGACGACGTCTTCGAGGCGTGCAGCTCTCGCACCAAGGCCGGTGCCCGGGTGCTGCAGCGGGTCGGTGAGCACACCGCCGGCAATGCCGATTACGGCGCCGTCGACCTGTATCTGCGTGCACGCGCGGTCGCGGGGGTCTACGACATCGGCCACCGCTTGCGGCCGTCGTATCTCGCACCCCTGCTCACCGATCCGCGTGCACCGATCGTGCTGTCGGTGCCGTGTCGTGCGGACGCGTTCAACCGCATGCGCGCAGCGCTGGAGACGATTGCGAGCACGCTGGGGCAAGCCGGGTTGGCACGCACCGTCGTCACCGTGTCGAACCAGGACGCGGCCGGCTGGCAGGTCGACGTCGATCTGCTCCGCGAATATCTGGCGGATCAGGTGTGGGGCATCGAGCAGATTCCTTACGACGAACACCTCGCCTCTGGTGTGGTCCTCGATCACACCGCGCTTGCACCCCAGACAGTGGCAGCCTACGAACGGCTCTCGGCGGCGACAGCGGCGATCGCAGTGCAGTAGTGTATTGGTGATCCATATCACACATACGAAGGGTGCGTCATGCCCACGCTGCTCAACCCGTATCTCAGTTTTCGTGACTCGGCCAGACAAGCCATGGAGTTCAATCACTCGGTGTTCGGCGGCGAACTGAACCTCAACACGTTCGCCGAGTTCCATGCGAGCGAAGACCCGGCCGAGGCCGACAAGATCATGCACGGAATGCTGACCGCCGAGAACGGATTGGTCGTCATGGGCGCCGATACGCCCGCCGGGATGGATTTGAACGTCGGCGACAATGTCTCCGTATCGCTGAGCGGTGAGGACGAAGCGGAGCTGACGGGCTACTGGAACAAGCTGTCGGACGGCGCGACTGTGGCCATGCCTCTCGCCGACGCGCCGTGGGGAGCCAAGTTCGGGGCACTGACCGACAAGTTCGGAATCAACTGGATGGTCAATATCGGCTAACGAGCCGCTGCCTCGATCACATCGGCTACTCGAGCGGCAGGATTCGATTCACCCGAGGCGAGTTGCTCTGCGAACCTCCGTGCCCGTTCGGAGGTGCCGGGCGACAGCACCGTTTCGATACCCGTCTTCAACGCGGTGTGATCGAGCTTGGCGAACTTCACGTGTGCCCCGACGCCGAGCTTGGTCACCTGCACACCCCACAGCGGCTGATCGAACGACACCGAGCAGACGAGAGTCGGCAGGCCCGCGCGCAGGCTCTCGTATGTGGTGCCGATGCCGCCATGATGCACCGCGGCCAGGCAGTGCGGGAACACGAGATCGTGCGCGAGGGGGCCGACGACCTTGACGTGGTCTCCGGTCGAGTGGTCCGCGACCTCGAGATCGCTCCAGCCCGCGCTGACCAGCGCGCGTTGGCCGAGTTCGGCGGTGATCCGGTCGACCATCCGCAGCACTGCGCGGGTGTCCTGAATCGGCATGCTGCCGAACCCGAAATAGATCGGCGGCGCGCCGTCCTCGATCCACTCGAGCACGTCGGCGTGCTCGTCCGCCAACTCCCCCACGGCTTCCCGGGCGGAGCGCGGCAAATCCAGGAAGCCCATCAGGGGCCTGCTGTCACCCCATTCCTCCGCGAGCCCCGGCACGAATGCCTTGTCGTACAACTGAAGTTCGGGCACCCCGTCACGTGCCAGCAGCGATTCGACGTTCGTCCGTGTCTTTCCGAGGCCGAGTTTGCTGCGCAACGCGTTGATGTACTTCATGAAGGCGAGTCCGCGCAGCTTCTCGGTCGCCACCCAACTTGCCCTTATGACGGGTGCGGGCAGGTTCCAATCGTGCGGGAGACCGCCGGGGAGCGTGTACAGGCTGTTTCTGCGGCACGGAAAGCTGTGCATGGTGACCAGCGGAACGTTCATCGCCTCCGCAATGGACTGCGACCGGTCTTCCGTGAGCATCGTCGAGACGATGACGTCCGCACCCTTGCACACGTCGATCATCTCGTCGTCCATGCGCTCCGCGTACTCGGACATCTGCTTGGCGACCATCGGCATGAGCTTGAAGGAACTGCCCGACGCGAGTGCCTTCTGTCCCTGCTCGGACGAGTACAGCTTCTGCACATCGGGGCCGCACTGCCGGGCTTCGAGCCCGGTCCTCGTGACGAAATCGACAAGGTTCGGTGGCGCACCCACCACCACGTCGTGTCCCCGCCCTGCCAGTTCCAGGCCAAGCGCAACAGCGGGTTGTACATCGCCGCGCGTTCCGGCCAGTGGGAGAACCACCTTCATTACCAGCCCCTTACTGCGTTGTGGTACCACCATAGTGACAGCGCTCACCCACGCAACCGCGACAGGAGCCGGCGCCCATGCCGCAACACGAGTCCGCCGTGCCCACCGCTCGGGGTCGGGTGCCTCTTCTCGGACACAGCATCTCCGCGCTTCGCGACCCTCTGGCTTTCATCAGGACGCTGTCCTCGTACGGCCCGATCGTGCGCATCTACCTGGGGCCCACGCCCGCATACGTCCTGACAACGCCCGATCTGATTCGCCAGGTGAGCTTCGGCGAGGCCGGCCATTTTCACCGTGACGAACTGCGCGAGGCGATCAAGGTCATCGTCACAGGATCGGTGAACGTTCTCAGCGGCACTGAGCACGACCTGCGCCGGCGGATGATCGCGCCGGCGTTCCGTCAGGCGCGGCTCGGCGTCTATGCCACGGTCGCTGCCGAGGTGGCCAACCGTTGGGCGGAGGGCTTCTCCGACGGCGCGGAGGTCGACCTCGGTAGCGAGGCGCACAGCCTCGTCCTCGAGACCATCTCGTCGACCCTCTTCACCGCACGCTTCAGCTCCGACGCCCAGGCAGCGATCCGCGACAACATTCCGTGGCTACTCGGCGAGGTGATCCGGCGGGGCGCTCTTCCGCCGGAGATCACCCGAATGCGTCTGATCGCCAACCGTCGGTTCGCGGCGAAGTCACAGCAGCTGCGATCGGCGATCGGCAAGGTTGTCACCGAGTACCGACGCGCCGACGAAGACCGCGGTGACGTCCTGTCCGCCTTGATCGCGCACACGGATGCCGAAACGGGCGCAACACTTTCCGATTCGGAGATCGTCGACGAGCTGATTCTCGTTCTGGCCGCGGGGGTGGGCTCCGAGGCGTCGATGCTCGCGTGGTTGATCCACGAACTCACGCAGCACCCCGATGTCGCCGCCGCGGTCCACACCGAACTCGACGCCGCGGTCGGCACCGATCCGGTCACACCCGAGCACATCCAGTCACTGCCCTACTTGCGGCAGGTGCTCCAGGAGACGCTGCGCTTCTGGGCGCCCTGGGTGAGCATGCTGACAGCGGGCGACAACGTGGTCGTCGGCGACCTCGCCATCCCCTCCGGGGCGAATGTGGTGTTCAGCCCCTACATGATTCACCACGACGCAGAATATTTCGAGAATCCCGAGGTGTTCGATCCCGACCGATGGGCACCCGAGCGTGCCGAGGACATCGACAAGAAGGCGAACATGCCCTTCGGGGTCGGCAAGCGTCGTTGCCCCGGCAATCACTATGCGCTGATGGCGATCACGCTTCAGGCAGCCGCCCTGCTGTCGCGGTGGGAACCGGTCCCCGATCCCAGCAAGAAGGTGAAGCCTTCCAACCAGGACTTCGTGATGTCCCCGTCACGCGTCCCCGTCACCCTCAGAGCACGAGTGCCTGCGCGATGAGCACCGAATACAGCGTGACGATGAACAGCACCGGCGGAAGCAGCGGATAATCGACCCGTTCGGTCCGAAGGTATTTCGCCGCACCCCACACAGGAAACGCGAGCAGTAGCACCGGAATCCAGACGAGTACGCGGTCGAGTGGCATCACGACCAGGTTCACGAGCACCGCGACGCCAGCGAACACCAGGCCCGCTGCGACAGCCCCGCCGGACCCGAGGAAGTTCGAGTAGTACATCTCGTCCGGACGAACCACTTTCGACGTCTTGCGAGCGAACTCGAACTGCAGAAATGCGCCCGCGAAGATCGCGGCGATCGCGAACGACTGCCAGCGCAGTTCCGCCTCGCCGGTTTGCACCGCCGACACCACGACGTAGGCGGTAACGAGCAGCTGAACGGGATACGTGACGACCAGATTGAGCAGAATGTTGTCGCGGATCGGGCGTGACATCGCTTCGATTCCCCACAACCCGAGCCCGTATGCCAATACCGAGGCGATCATCACGGCCGACCCGAAAGACAACGCCGCACTGGCGGATACCGATCCAGCTGCGATCACGGCCATGGCAATCCGCAGGTCCGTGGCCGTCACCGCGCCCGTGACGAGAGGACGATCGGGGTTGTGGATCCGGTCGTAGTCGAGGTCCTTCTGTTCGTCGACCATGCGGAGATACAGCAGCACGAACAGTACGACCACCAAGCGCACCGCGGTGTGCCACGTGGGCCGCCACGACTGAGGTGTGGAGACCACGGCGGCGGTGCCTTCGAGGGCCAGCACCCAGAGAATGCCGTACAGCACGTAATGGGGCTTGTACATCACCCTCGTGAATCTCGCGATTCGGGTCAGCAATCCGAGCCCCACGAGTTCCAGTGAAGCGGTGCGGGTTTACGCCGCGAACGCCCTCCCGCTACCGGCTTCAGATATCCGACCGGAAGCAGTGCTACCTGGGTCACCTCGTCGTAGGGAATGCCGAGAATTTCGGCAACCTCACGTTCGTAGGTGAGGTGGGCCGTGGTGATACTCGAACCGATACTCCTGCTCCGAAGCGCGACCATGAAACTCCACACCGCCGGGTACACGGAGCCGTAGAAACCGGCCAGCTGCTTCGCCGAGGCATCCTCGGGGAGTCGGCCGCGTTGGCAGGCGAGCACGAGAGCTGGGACCTCATGCAGATGCTCCGCGAGATATGCGGCCGATTCGAGCTCCACCCGCTGATCCGGCGTCGGAGTTCTTCCGGCGATGTTGTCCGCGAAGCCCTTGCGGTAGAACTGCGCAACGGCATTCTTCGTGTCGTGGTCGTCGATGACGACGAACTGCCACGCCTGCCGATTCGATCCGGTGGGGGCGTGTGTTGCCACGTTCAGACACTCTTCGAGAACATCACGCTCGACCGGTCGGGTCAGGTCGAGCTTGCGCCGGAACGCTCTGGTGCTGGTGAGCGCCTCGTCGACGTTCTCGCTGCCGGATTGCGTCATGAACCGTCCTCTTCCGAAAAGTGCAGCTCGATCACGGCGAGCGACTGGCCTTGCTGCATCACCTCGCAGCGTGTTCCGGTCTCGGTGACCTTCACGGCGCACGCGGCAGGAAGATCGAGTTCCACGAAGCCCGAGAAGCTGCTGAACACCGCTTCGAGCCGCGGAGCCGAGCCCGTTCGACGACGAGATACCGCGATGCTCGCCTGCCGACTCGCCTCGATCAGCAGGTTTCCGGGCGCGTGATCGAGCGGATGGTCGAACAGACTCGGATGCGACTGGTCGACGACCAAGGGGAACTCGAAGTCGACTTCCGCCCCGACCACCACATTGCGTTCGTCCAGGCGACCCACGTCCCGTGGCGCAATGCGGGCTCCGGGCCACAGTGCCACCGCCGCCTCTTCGAGCTGTCGGGCAGCCCGGGTCGCGCGTCGGATGCCTGCCCACTGCTGCGGGTCGTGCCAGGAGAAGGAGCCGTCCACGACCATCATCATCGCTCCGTCCCGCAGCACGGCCAGCTCCATCGCGACGCCGGTGACGACGTCGTCGGACCGGAAGTGGCGGAGGATCTTCGCCTCGATCACCAAGTTGGCGGCATCGGCTCCGATGTCCCACACACCGCCCGGTTCGGCGCGGCCGTTGAAGGTGCGGACCAGGAAGTGATGATCGCCCGGCAGGTCGAAGTACTTGTGAATCACCGCGATCGACGCCTGACGCGTAGCTTCCATCACCATGAGCGGATCGTGCCGGTCTCGCGCCCGGCCGAGATGGTCGCCGTAGTAGGCGTGCATCCGTGGAAGCTGAGCACCGATCACGAACTGGTCGCCGGAGCGACTCAATGACGTGAGAAGCACCTCCGAGACGGCAGTCTTGTGGACCAACCTCCGCGGGACCGTGTGCTGGTGACGTTGTGGTGTCGATGCACTCCCCGTCCGCATCGGCAGCACCGACGATCCCACCACGATCACAGCCCAGGGGTCGAGCTTCGCATCGCTCTCCCACGCGTTGCGCAGCAACGTAGCCCAGCCCGCGTCCGTGTCCACGGCGGGATCCGCGTCGGGGCCCACGCCGAGTTCATTGTCGTCCACCCTCAACTCACCGCGCAGGACGTCCTCCGCCTCACCGCGCTCGAAGCTCCGCTGCGGTGTCTGCGAGTACAGGTGGTTTCCGATGTCGCGGGCCTCGGCGCTTCGATCCAGCCCGGACACTGCCTCTTCGAGAACGGTCCTGCGAGCGTCGCTCCCGAAGTAGATCGCCAGCTCCCGAACGACGTCTGCGGGATCGTCCGGGGTGTGCACCATGTTGAGGAGATAGGTGTGCAGACCGAGCAGATGACGTAGCTGGCCTGGCTGACGATCCGCGGGATTCGTGGGACCCTTCAGCTCGGTGAGCAGCACGGACACCGGTTTCGTCGCCGTGTCGTGGGTGACGACGAGAACGAGCGAGTCCGAGATCTCCAACAGCAGGTCGGCGAGGCGGCGCCGTTCGGCAGACGCGATGTCCCATTGGAAATACCAGAGGGCCCGGACGAGATTACGGTCGACTCCGACCTGGCGCGCACAGACGATCCGGAAGCCGTTCTCCGACAGCCATTCCAGCGTCGGATCGACGGCCCTCGCCACGATGGCGTCCGGCTTGAGCAGCAGGATGCCGTTTCGGTGTGCGAAACCTGCTATGTCCGAAGTGTGTTCGGAGAGTTGCTGCAGACCCTCCTGGAAGTAGGTGTCCCGTGAATACGCCTCGCGCTTACTCGGCGAATCGAAAAGTCCGGCCGGTACCCGGTCCTCGTGATTGCTCATGATTTCTCCGCACCGCCGGCCAGGGAGGCCAGCACTTCTTCGATCGACGGCAGGGGCGCGCCGAGATATCCCGACTCGAGACAGTCGTCGAGCACCACCCGGAAGTAATCCGGGCCGCTCGGCGGGGACGGTCGGCCGAGCAATTTCTCCGCGCCCGAGACGTCGAACGCGAGCCGACGGTGGAAATAGCTGGTGTACAGCGATCCGACCCGGAGGTAGTAGTCCCGCTCCGTTCCTTCCAGGTCGGAATCCGAGAAGGAGGTGGGCGGAACGAAAGTGGCGATCTCGAAGGAGGGGTATTCGGCCAGCACGTCGGATACCTCGCGGAGCGAGAGTGCGTCCGCGCCGACAGCGTGGAACGTCCGTCCCCGCGCCTCGTCGAAGTCGAGGACGGCAGCGACGACGACGTCCGCGACGTGATCGAGCGGCGCCAGCGCCAACGTCGCGTCGTATCGTCCTGGCAGCGAACGGAGTTTGCCCTCCACCATCAGCTTGAGAACGGTATAGAGGTTCTTGTACTCGCGGATCGCCCCGGTTTCGGAATTGCCGGAAACGATGCCCGGGCGTATCACGGTCCACTGCAGACCGTCCGCTTCACGGACCAGTTTCTCGGCACGGAACTTGCTGCGCTCGTACAGGTTTCCGAACATCTGATCCACGTCGAGATCGTTCTCGGCCACCACGCCGTTGCGTTCTCCGCACACGTACGCCGTGCTGACGTGCACGAGGGGCACATCCCATCGTCGTGCGAGTTCGACGACGTTGCCGGTGCCCTGCACGTTCAGTTCTTCGTAGACCTCCGGTGCCGCGTCGAACGCCGTGGTGGCTCCGCAGTGCACGATTGCCGTGACCTCGGAGGCCAGCGCTTCGAGGTCCGCGGCCGCGATCCCGAGATCAGGGACTCGCACGTCTCCGATAACACGAGTCACGCTCTCGGCCAACGGGGTTCGATGACTCAGTGCCGTCACCGCCACGTTGCGGGCCGTCAACCGGGAGACGACCTCGGCTCCGACCAGGCCACTGGCCCCGGTCACCAGAACGTGGCTCATGACGATCCCTCGATCAACTTCACCACGGCGCCCACGGTGCGCACGGGAGCCAACTGTTCCGGCCGGAACGGCGGGAGCTCGAACGCACGCTCCAGGGCCACTGTCAGTTCCATCAGCCGCAGCGAGTCGTACCCGAGGTCCTCGACGAGACGTAACTCGTCGTCACCTGCCGTCGTCGGTGAGGGCGACATCGCTCCGACGATCGCGCGTACCTTCCGTTCCGTCATCGAGTCCCCTCGTCTCTCAGATGTGGTTGCAAGCCACCCGAACTCAGGAGGTCGCGTGCCTCGTCGATGGGCAGGGTGCCGTCGAGGTAGCCACCGAGCCTGAGCCAGTCGTAACCGATGTCCAGGGTTCGCCGCCACGTGACTCTCGAGTCGAAGGAGGCGGGGAATTCTGCGCCACCTGCCACCTGCCGTACGGCCGCCACGAACTTGTCCAGGGCGTCGACGTCCGTACCCGCGGTGGTGGCGTCCTCGAGAAGGCTCAGCAGATCGTCGTGACGCGGAATCAGTCGACGAACGGTGGCCACCGGTGCCACGTCGGCCGGTAGTGGGTGAATTCCGTGCGCGGACAGTAGGACTCGCACCGCCATGGCCGTCATCCGGTGGGCGGCCACGGCGGCAACTTCCGGTTGCTCCGATTTCAGGGCACCGACCAGGTCTTCCCGCGCGTTCTCCAGCACGATGTTGGACCACACCAGCACAAGAGCGCATTCGGCGAACCGAGTTGCGGGCAGAGGCGACAACGAGATCTCCGAGGTCTGGGTACGCGCACCGCCGGTGACACCGAGAGCCGGAGCTGCCGGGTCCGGGGTGGGTCGCACCGGACGCACCGGCTCGCACATCGCGAGGGCAGGCTCCAGGACGCGGCCGCCCTGCCATTTCAAGCGCACGAACCCGAGCTCGACGAACCGCGCAAGGTAGGGGTCGCGGCGGATCGGTTGACCGAACACGACGGTTCTCCAGGACCTACCTGCCTCTTCGGACAGCACGTAGACGTCCTGTTTGTCTCGAACGACGTGTACCCGCCCGCCGATCTGCCACGTCGTGACGCCGGGCATCCGTGCGAATCGAATTCGTTCGGGTTCGACCGGAACTCGGCCCACACCCAGATCTGCAGCGAGCTCCAGGCACTCTCGCAGGTTCGGATCTCCGTCGACCGCGTTGCGGTATCGGCCGACAATTACGTGGTCACCGAGTCGCCGGAGTTGCTCGGGCAGCCACTTGGTTTCCAGGTAGGTTTCGGCGCGGGCGGCAGCCCACGATTTCACCGCCTGCAGCAGCCCGTCCTTCAACCATCCGGCAGCCTCGTCGGGTTCACCGATGGTGTCCAGTGCCAGCGCATACCCGAGTGCGGCAACGGCACGCGCAGCCCACCAGTCGGCCATGCGCTTCTCGAATTCGGCGTACGGAAGCAGTGATCGCAACTCGTCGACAACCGGTCCCCCGCGCACCACTCCGGCGCGGAGGAATCGTTGACACCTGTTGAGTACGTCCTCGCCGGCGTCTTCGCGCCGAGCGCGCTCGAGTTGGTCCCGCAACTGCGCCTCCGAGCGAGTGCGTACCTCCACACGTCGGCCGTCCACGAACAGAACCGTCGGCATGGTGGGCAAGTCGGCTTCCCCTGGCACGACCACCAGGAAGTCGATGTCGGATCCCTCGTTGCCGAACCCCTCGGCGATGGAACCTTCCAGGAGCACGTCCGCCGAATCGGGGACGTGGACCTGTTCGGAGACTCGAGACAGCAGCTCCGTCAGGTATTCGGGCGGCAGGTTCACGTGTGGCGTGTGCACCGCCGCGCCGTCGAGCGCGTCGTCCTCGAACAACTGCCACATATGGCGCCGACGAGGCTTGCCGCTCGAGGTTCGCTTGACGAGACCGCGGGGCCCCGTCACGATCGTGACGGTCCGAGCAGGTCCGAGCTCACCGCGCAGAACTCTGCGAGCTTCCGAGATCCAGTCGCCCGGCTCCGTCTCGGCGAAGAGGGCAATACCCTGCGCACCTGCGTCGGAGATCGCGACGGCGGCGATCCTGCCCTTCGGCAGTCCCACCTCGCCGGCAAGCCGTGCTTCGACGTCCTCCATGAAGAGAGTCCGTCCGCGCACCTTCAGGCTGGTTCCCATCCGACCGAGTACGAACAGTTCACCGCTCCTGAAGAAGCCGGCGTCGCCCGTGTGCAACGAACCGTCGGCGTCGATGTGGCCGGCCGACACCGACTCGCCACGCACGACGACCTCCCCGAGGTATCCGTCCGGCAGCACGGTGCCGTCCTCGCCGAGAATCGTGATGTCGGCGAACCTGGTCGACGACCCGACCCCCGACACCCAGCCGCCACCGGGAACAGTCGTTCCGGTAGTCAACTGCCTCTCGCTCAGGACGGTCACCGGCGTGCCGAAGTGCAGCGAGGAATTGTCGATGCGCAGCGCGGTGATCGGACGGTCGCGGGCCGAGGTGCTGACCATCAGGGTCGCCTCGGCGAGCCCATACCCCAATGTGAAGGTGTCGAGCGAAAAACCCTGCGGTCCGACGAGTTCGGCGAAGTGCACGAGATCTGCAGCAGCGACCGGCTCCGCCCCGACGCAGAGGGTGCGCCAGCTCGACAGGTCCAAGTCGGCGATCTCTTCGGGTCGGACCCGGCTCACGACGTATCCGAGAGCGAACGAAGGAGCCGGGCAGTGCTGGGCGAATGTCATTGCGCGCAACCATCTGGCCGGGTCACGGACGAACTGATCTGGTCTCATCAGGTAGAGGTCGCCCTGGTTGGTCACGGCCGTCAGGAAGCTGCCGACGAGCCCCATGTCATGGTAGAGCGGCAACCAGGACATCATGGTGTCGCCCGAATGCCATCCGATGCGTTCGCTGATCATTTCGATGTTGCTGGCCAGGTTCTTCCAGGTGATGCTCACTCCGCGCGGCACGCCCGTCGAGCCCGAGGTGAACTGCAGCAACGCCCGTTCACCTGCTGGCGCGAGTTCGCTCACCGGTTCTGCGGCACGCATGGAGTTTTCGTCCAGAACCAACGGCACGACGCCGGTTCCCCACCGCTCGAGCGCCTGCGCCGTGAGCGGTGCCAGCTCGGGAGATGTCACGACAACCCGAGGTTCGGACTGTTCGAAGATCGCTGCGATGTGGTCTACATACTGTTCTACGTCACCGAATTGTGGTGGAGCAACAGGAGTGAACGCACCACCCGCGGCCCACACGCCGTACAGCGTTGCTATGCAAGGGAATCCGGTGGGCATGACAACACATGCCACATCACCGGACCGAAGTCCGTTCTCCTGCAGCACGGTAGCGACGCGAAGGGTCAGATCTGCGAGTTCGGGATAGGACAGCGAGTTCCAGCCGTCGGAATCGTCCGCGACATACGTGGCCGCGGATTCCACAGGCGACAACATCCAACTGCGGATCCTGTCGACGCTGCCGTCACTCGGCATCCCTACCAGTCCCATCGGAGAGTACGACGACGACGCCCCGTGCCCCGTCTACTCTCAGGTTCATCCCCGTTCGCACCAATTTCGTTACGTCCTTCACTTGCACAACGGTGGGAACACCGAGCTCGCGGGCAATGATCGCGACGTGAGTGAGAGGACTCCCACGCTCGATGACCAGTGCGGATGCAGACGGCAGCGCGGCCACCCAGCCGGGATCGGTGCGATAGGCGATGAGAATTCCCCCTGCCACGTCCCGAGGTTCGTCGACTACCACGGCACGGCCCTCCACGATGCCGGACGCCGAAGGTGTTCCCTCCAGGACTGCGCCGCTCTCGGCGGCTTCGGTGGCTTCGAGAGGAATCCAGCCCTGCTTCTCGAGCGCATCGACGCTGAAGTCCACACCCTCGGTCACGAAACGCGGCGGCGCGACCAGCAACGAATCGCGGGACTTCTGTGCCTTGCGGCCCGCGACGAGATCACGCAATGTTTCCGTGTCGGTTGCACCTTCGTAGCAGCCGCGTAGTTCGTCGAGTCGGAGGTAGAACACGTCCGAGAACTCGTCGAGGACGTCGCGCCGAACCAGATCGCGGCCGAGTGCACGCAGCATCCTTTTCACCATGCCGAATGCCCTGGTCCGGCAGAAACGCAAGCGTTCGCGGTTGGCAAGAGAACGGCTGGTCTTGCTCCGCAGCTTCTCGTAGGCCCGCCGACGGATGCCGCCAAGATGCTCGTCCAGGTAGTCGTCGGCATCGGCGCGTTTGCTCATCGGCCCCTCCGGCAGCGCGCTGCGCAGCATCACGAAGAGACTCGAAGGATCTTCACGCAGATCGGGCGCCTCGAGTTTCAGCTCGTCGAGGCTTCGGTAGCCGTAACTGTCTATATAGGCGTCGACCTCGGCGGCGAACTCCGTCCACTCACTCGACTTCAGCTTTTCGTAGGCGGTCGCCGGGTCGGTGGTGTTCACGAAGTCGAGCAGTTTCGGGTCTGCGCGAACATGCTCGGCCATCAGACTCATCGCCCGTGCAGGTTCCGCAGATTCCACGTCCGAACCTGGGCTGACCACGGCGTACGTGAACCACTCCGGCGCGTTCGGCAGAAAGGCCTTGGTGAGCAGGTAGAGCAGACCCGAGGACGTGAGGAGGATGGCGTCGAGAACCATCATCGGGCCCCAGCGGTCCACGAGATCGCGCTCCATACGGCGGTAACGCTTGTATACCTCGTCCCCGGTCAGGGCGTCGTAGTCGATTGCGTCGTACTTGTCGTAGACGCGGTAGAAGCCCCTCATGAACCTGTCGGTCTTCTTGTCGATCTCGAAGAACCGCTTGATGTAGGTGGCGGTGGTCACCGCACGGGAAACCACGCGAGCGGGTAACGAGTCGAACGTGAAGGGTTTCAACGTTTTCGCGGTTGCGTCGTCCAGAGGTTCGTCCACTCCGAGCGCTACTTCGAGTACACGGCGATTGAGCGGGTAGCCGGGTGCGATGCCGACCATTCGATACCAGTGCAGGAGGTTGTAGTAGACGCGGCCGTGGAAGTACCCGAGCATCACCGGGTTCCACGACTGCATCTGCTTCAACTGCGCCTTGGGCACCCGCAAGGACTTGGCGTAGCTGAGGTATACGCGGCCGTAGACATCCGACGCTGTCGTGAATGTCAGCGGTGAGCTGATTCCGCTGAAACTCTCGATGATGTTGGAGTTGTCCCAGATTCGCAGTTCACCGGCAGGAACGTCTTCGTCCGCGCCCTGCAACTGCACACCGGGCAGGCGTGCCGAGACGGGTGGTTCGCCGAGGGTGGTCACCGGCCGCGACTGCACGATCCAGATGTCGTCGCCGCCCAGGAGCCATTCGATGTCCTGGGGAGCGCCGTAGATCTCCTCGATCCGGTTGCCGACCTCGACGAGCCTTCCCACCTCGTGATCCGTGATCGCGGGCCGGCTCCGCAACTCGTCCGGTACGACGATCGGAGCGAGCCCGTGATCGCCGTCGGCGACGTACTGCTGCTCCTTCTCTCCGACTATCCGGTCTCCGAACACTCCGGTGTCCTTGTTCACCACCACCGAATCGGCGTCGACGGCCCCCGAGACGAGGCCTTCACCGAGCCCGAGGACCGAACTGATCACGATCTCGTCGCGGGCACCGGTGATCGGGTTCGCAGTGAACATGACACCGCTCGCGCGTGCGGGGACGAACTGCTGGATCACCACGGCGATGCCGGAGGCGGACACGGTCGTCCCGCTGCTCAGCAGGTAGCGCACCGAACGATCGGAGTAGGCAGACACCCAGCAGCGACGCACGCAGTCGAGAACGTCTTCCTCGCCGAGGACGTTGAGAAACGAGTCGAACTGGCCCGCGTGCGAGAATTCCGAACCGTCCTCGGCAACGCCCGACGAACGCACCGCAACGGAACCGCCGCCGACCGACTCGTAGGCACCCAGTACCGAGGCACGGACCGAACTCGGAAACTCCGCCTCGGCGATACCGGCGCGCAGGTCCGCTGCCAGTGCGAGAGCGTGCTCGAGATCCTCGGTGTCGGCGAGTTCTCCGATCATGCCTTCGAGGTCGTGTGCCACGACGAATGCAGCGAACGCGTCGACCGCCACCGCCGTCCACAGCGGCACCGGTAACCCCGCTGAGCTCAGCCGATGCAGACTCGCGCCTTTGCCGCCCGTTCGATAGACCTCGTCTTCACTCACCCGGATTTCACCCCACCGTTCTCGCGTACTCCCACCATTGCGCCACCATAACCGCGGATCGGCGGGTGGGCACGGGGTAGCGCCGAATCCGATACAGGCGAACCGGATTCGCCCGGGGCGAAGACTTCGCACGTCACCCGAGGTGGTAAGCAGAACTCATCATGAGCCCAGGCATACAGACCCACGGACCCGAGACGAACCCCAGCGACGACGTCGTGCTGGCAGTGAACGACGTGACCGTCGTGCGGCAGGGCCGCGCCCTGATCGAGTCGATCAGTGTCGACGTTCGTGCCGGCGAACAGTGGGCTCTTTTCGGTCCGAACGGGGCGGGGAAATCCACGCTGCTCGCATTGTGTGGTGCGCGGCTTCATCCCACCTCCGGGACGGTGCACGTGCTCGGACACCGCCTAGGCAGGGTCGACATGCGCTCACTACGCACGCACATCGGCCACGTAGATCCACGATCGCGCATCGAGCCTGCCCTCACCATCCGGGAGACCGTGTTGACGGGTCTGCATGCCGCCTCCGACATTCCCAAGCGGTGGGCACCGTCGGCCGACGAGGAAGCACGCACGGACGAACTGATCGACGCCCTCGGGTTGGCTGAACGGTCGTCGAGCCAGTGGGCCGTGCTGTCCCAAGGTGAACGTGGACGGGCTCTGATCGCCCGGGCACTGATCACACGGCCCGATCTGCTTCTGCTCGACGAGCCGACCACCGGACTCGACGTGGCAGCCCGCGAGATCTTGCTCGGCGTACTCGCCGAACTGCGAGTGCTCCGCCCCGAATTGTCGTCCGTGCTGGTCACCCACCACCTGGAAGAGCTTCCCAGCACCACCACCCACGCACTCGTGATCGCGAACGGTGCCGAGGTGGCCCAGGGCAATGCGGAGAAAACTCTCACTTCCGACATCATCACGCGGGCCTTCGAGTACCCCATCGACATCGAGCGCAAGAAGGGGCGATGGTCGGCCACCGGGGCGCAGTCCACCTCGGCGGCCGACCATTCGTCCGCGTTGCTCAGCCGCCCGACCTCGTAGCCACCAGCTCGTCCTCGGGGTCGGTCGGGTCATCGATCATGAGACGGGATTCGACCCAGTCGCGTTCCGAGCCGGCGCAGACGGCCCGTGATATCCGGGGGTGCATCGAGGATGAACTCGGCTCCGAGGGCGGCGACGAGCACGATGTACTGAGTGACCAGATCCGGAGACTCGGCCGTGAGGCGGACCTGGCACCGGCCGGGGCCGAGGGCATCGATCTCGCCTGGGATCGGCCCGTAGATGCCGTCCCTGACTGCTGCTTCCGATAGGTCCACGGTCAGTCGCGCCGTGTAGCGGTAGTTGGCCGCTGCCAGTGAGCGCATGACGAAACTGACGGCATCGGTTGCCGGCAGCTCCCGTCGATCGGCGGGTCGATGGGTGCGGCGGGGCGTGTCGATGCGGTCGATACGGAAGGTGCGCCAGTCCCCGCGATCGTGGTCGTCTGCCACGAGGTACCAGAATCCACGGTGGGTGACGAGACTGTGCGGCTCGACCCGTCGCGGGCTGACGCGTCCGCCACGACCGCGGTAATCGAAGCGAACGATCTCGTGCTCGCGGCAGCAGGCGGCCAGAATGGCTAGCGTGGCCGGGTCGACGTGTGCCGCGTCATCGCCGGGTGCGGCGCTGGTGGCGCGGGAGATCGCAGCCAATTGCGGGCGCAGGCGTGGCGGGAAGATCTGCTCGAGCTTGACCATGGCCGTGAGCGAAGCGTCCTCGATCCCACTGATTCCACCCCGGCCGGCCATGGCCAGCCCAGCAGCCACCGCGACGACCTCTTCGTCCTCGAGGGTCAGGGGCGGGATATTGCTCCCGGCTGCAAGCCGGTATCCGCCCGCCGTTCCGGTGGTTCCGGTTACCGCGTAATCGAGGGCGCGCAGCCGTTCGATGTCGCGGCGCACCGTTCGCTCGGTCACTCGCAGCCGCTGGGCCAGTTCGGCGCCCGACCAGATCCGGCGCGACTGCAGCAGGCCGAGCAGCCGCAGCATTCGCTCGGGCAGATCGCGCCGTCGAGGTTCGTCCATGTAGTTCAGACTGCCACTCATTGCGGACGTGCAACGTCCGGAAGGACGCCTAGCGTCGCCTTCATGGAGATCACCGAGACCGACAGACAGTCCATCGACCAGTACGTGAACGGAACTGTTTACACGGGTACCCAAGACCCGGAAGACAGGGCGGGTGCTCAGCTTCTCGCCCCGCATCATCCAGCGGTCGTGCTCGAAGCGGAAAGTGCCGAGGATGTCTCTCGGGCCGTAGCGTTCGCCGCGGATCACGGGATGCAGGTGGCGGTCCAAGCCACCGGGCATGGGCGCACGCGCGCTCTCCACAGGGGCCTGCTGATCGATACGGGTTGCATGTGCGAGGTGAGGGTCGACTCCGGGACACGTAGGGCGTGGGTCCCGGCCGGGGCAACGTGGCAGCATGTCATCGAGCAGGCGGCACCACACGGGCTGGCGCCGCTGTCGGGCAGCCTCCCCACGGTCGGCGCACTCTCCTACACCCTGGGTGGGGGCGTCGGGCTCCTCGCTCGACGCTACGGCTACTCAGCCGACCATGTGACGCGATTCGAAGCGGTGACCGCCGACGGCAAGATCCGGCAGGTGAGCCCAGAAGACGAACCTGACCTGTTCTGGGCACTACGCGGAGGTGGCGGCAACGTCGCCGTCGTGACCGGCATGGAGATCGGTCTCATGCCCGTCGCAGAGCTCTACGGCGGCAGCCTGATGTTCGACCTCGCGAAGTCCCCCGAGGTACTCACCGCCTGGACCGCGTGGACCAGGTCGGTACCGGAGGCGATGACCTCGGCGGTGGCGGTGATCCCCTTCCCGGACCTACCCATGATCCCAGCGGACGTACGAGGGCGTCAGGTGGTCCAACTTCAGGTCAGCTTCGCCGGACCGGAGGAAGAGGGACGACGTCTCGTCGAGCCGCTGCTCCACGCCGGATCGCCGCTGCGAAACACGTTGCGCACCATCCCCTATATCGAGTCCGGGGCGGTCTTCGACGAACCGGACCGTCCGGCGGCGTACCGGGGAAAGAGCGTGCTCGTCGACGGCCTCGATCCGCGCTCCCTGTCCGAACTTTCCCATCGAGCCGGCGGGTGCATCGTCGGGGTGCGACACCTGGGGGGCGCTCTGGCGCGCACCCCAAATGTTCCGAGCGCCGTTGGCCATCGGTCTGCCCAGTACTCCGTGGGCGTGTTGTCCCTGCTCCACAACAGCGATCCCAGCGGAGTGTCTCAGGTCCAGGACGAGTTGCTCGCCCCGTTCGCGCCGCGCCGTCTCGGTCTCTCGCTGAACTTCACTTTCGGCCCGGTCGAGCCGGATCAGGTGCGATCCGCCTTCACACCGGCCGATGCCGACCGCCTCGGCGAGATCACGGCACGCTACGACCCGTGCGGCGTCCTGTACGCCAATCACCCGATCCCAACGCCATCCGAGTCCACCTCGGCGGCCGACCATTCGTCCGCGTTGCTCAGCCGCCCGACCTCGTAGCCACCAGCTCGTCCTCGGGGTCGGTCGGGGCCGTCCGCGATCCGAGCTTGGCACCCTCGATGTCGATGTTCGGAAGGATCCGGTCGAGCCACTTCGGGATCCACCATGCGGATTCACCCATGAGCGCGAGCAGTGACGGGATGATGACCATCCGCACGATGAAGGCGTCCAGCAGAACGCCGGCTGCCAGTGCAAAGCCCATCGACTTGGCGACGACGTCCTCTTCCAGCAAGAAGGCGCTGAACACCGAGATCATGATGATCGCCGCGGCCGTCACGACGCGTGCGCCGTGGTGGTAGCCGTTGACCATCGCGTCCTTCGGACTCGACCCGTGCACGTATTCCTCACGCATTCGGGTCACGAGGAACACCTGGTAGTCCATCGCCAGTCCGAACACCAAGCCGATCAACATGATCGGTAGGAAGCTGACGATCGGTCCCGGATCGGAGATCAACCCGAGGGCGCCTTCCTGGAATATCAGCACGGTGGCACCGAACGTCGCTGCCATCGACAGAAGGAACCCGAGGGCAGCCGTGAGCGGCACCAGAATCGACCTGAACACCAGGATCAGCAAGAGGAACGCTGCGCCCGCCACGATGCTCATGTACGGGACGACCGAGCCGAGCAGCTTGTCGTCCACGTCGGCGTAGATGGCCGTGGTTCCGGTGACGCCGTACTGCATTCCGAACTCTTCGGAAAGCCCAGCCTCGGCATCGCGCACGTCCTTCACCAGGTCCTTGGTGTCCTGGTTGTTCGGACCCGACAGCGGGATCGCCTGGAACAGCGCTCCGGCACCGTCCTCGCTCAGTGTCGGGCCGACGACGTAGTCCATGTCCCCGTAGGACTCCATCTCGCCGCGCAGCCGATCGAGAGCGGCGTCCCGGTTCTGCTCCGGGACATCGCTGAGGTCGACCGCTACCTGGAGCACGCCGTTGCTGCCTTCACCGAACCCCTCGGTCCGCAGCTCGTAGGCCTGGCGCACAGTCGAGTCCGCCGGTGCACTCTCCTCGCCCGGCAAACCGAGGCTGAGGTTGAGAGCGGGTGCGGCGAGCGCACCGAGCACGACGACTCCGAAGATCAGGGTCAACGCGGGCGCCTTGCTGATGAATCGAGCGACGCGCTGGCCATTCGTGACCGAGGTGTCGTCCTCGGGGTCGTGCTTGGCGACGAACGGAATCTTCGGTTTGAACAGGAACCGCCCGAACGCGCCGAGCAGTGCGGGCATCAGGGTCAACGCCACGAGCACCGCGAACGCGGCCGCGATGGCGCCGCCCAGTCCCATGAAGGTCAGGAACTCGACCCCGACGATGCTGAGGCCGCTCAGCGCGATCACCACGGTCAGACCGGCGAAGACCACGGCCGAACCCGCCGTTCCCACGGCACGACCGGCCGCTTCCTCGGGACTCTCCGAGACCGTCAGCTCGTGTTTGTACCGGGAGACGATGAACAGCGCGTAGTCGATCGACAAGGCGATACCGATCATCGACGCCAGGAACGTCGTGAACGTCGGAATGGTGAGCACCGAGGTGCCGGCCATGATGAGCATGGTCGCCGCGGCCAATCCCACGATTGCGGTGATGATCGGGACGAATGCTGCGATGAGAGCACCGAACGCAATGATCATCACGATCAGGGCGACACCCATACCCATCAGTTCTGCGGTGCCGCCGGGTGCGCCTTCCTCCATGGCGATCGACCCGCTCACCTCCACCTCGAGGCCCGCGTCGCGTGCAACGTTTCCGGCGTCGTAGGCAGCTTCACGATCTTCGGGAGTGATGTCCTCGAAGGATGCGATGGAGAACGGCACCTCCAGGAAGGCGACACTGTCAGGACTGTTCTCGTTGAGAACGTTGAGAGGCGCTGCGGTGCAGGTGGAAGCGAAATCTGGGCTCGCTCGATCACCGTCGAGGCAACCCATCTCTTCCGCCGCGGTTACGGGGTTCTGAAGCGGTTGTTCCTTGTCGACGATCCCCAGGCTTTCCAACTCCGCGACGAGTGAGTCGACGGCGGCGCGATTCTCCGGGTCCGTGAGCTTCGTTCCATCCGGTGCCCCGATCACGTAAGTGCCGGTCACAGCATCGAAATCGAATGCGGCGGACATGCCGGGGAAGTGTTCGTCCATGATTTCCGTCGCCCTCTCGGACGGCAGATTGGGCATGGTGAAGTTGTCTTCCATGGGTTTCGACACCGCCGTTGCGAGTGCACCCAGCACGATCACCATCAAAAGCCATATGGGCAACACGACCCATTTGCGCCGAAACGCGAACTTGCCGAAACGATAGAGATAGACAGACACGAGAATTCCCCTCGGATTGCACTGACAGGCACCGAACGACCGCCGTCTCGCTCACAGTCGACCACATGATCATCAACCGTCGGGGAGTGATTTGTCATCAGGGTTATCCCCGAGATCACAGCTCGCGCCGACTTCGAGGCCGCACACGTGTGATCAATCTGTCGGGATCGTCGACGTAGAGGCTGATCGCGAAGACGTCCGTACTTCGTCGATTTCCGGGCAGAAGTCCGGGTATGCGTGCGGGGACTGGGCTCTTCAATGCGACGTCGACCATGGTTCCGTCCGCATTCGGCAGGAACAGTCGTCCATCGGCGATCGTCGCCGCCGTCTCGGTGAATCTTCGTCGGTGAGCGACAACGTCTATGTCGTCCAGGTCGACCTCGGCGACGACTTCACCGGATCGCCGAAGAATCAGTCGACCACTCGTCGCGTAGTGCGGATGGGAGCGATCGATTGCAAAGTGCCCCAACAACATCAGGAGTGACAATACCGACAGTACGAGCACCCCACCTTGCAGCCACATCCACGGAATCAGCACATGGAGGACCACTACCTCGATTCCCGCGGCCACCGCGAATGCCACCGGAATCACGAGTGTGCCCTTGCCCGAGTCGAATACGGTCACATCTTCGGTGCCGTGTTGGTAGTGAACTCTGCGGTCTGAACCGTCCTGGGTCTGGTGGAGACCGTGATCTCACCAGGAGAATGACGGAATGGCTGCACCACGAAAGTTCGATCAGGAGACCCGTGAGCGGGCAGTGAGGATGTACCACGACCGACGTGCCGAGCACGGGGAGTCCAAGCTCCGCGCCCGTGAGCATGTCGGCGAGTTGCTGGGCGTGCATCAGGCGACGCTGCGGAACTGGATCGAAAGGGACGCCCCGGTCGCGGCGGGGCAGGGTTCGAAGACGGTGGCCGATCAGGATGCAGAGCTGCGAGCCCTTCGCCGTGAGGTGTCCGAGTTGCGGCGGGCCAATGAGATTCTGAGAACGGCGTCAGCGTTTTTCGCGGCGGCGGAGGTCGACCGCCGACTGCGGTGATCGTCGACTACATCGACGCGCATCGTCATCTTTCGGGGTCGACCCGATCTGTGCCGTACTCACCGAACACGGCATCACGATCGCCCCGTCCACCTACTACGCACGCAAGCACCGCCCGATCTCGCCGGCCGCGGTGGCCCAGGCCCATGCCGCGAACGCTGTGCACCGGCTGTATTGGGCCAACAGGGGTCTCTATGGTGTCCGCAAAATGTGGCATGCGATGCAACGCGCTGGCCACGACGTCGGCCGGGACCAGGTAGGTAGGTTGATGGCGATCTGCGGCGTTGTCGGAGTGGTGCGCGGACGACGCCGAACGGTGACCACGCAGCGTGATGATCGGGCGCCTCGACACCCGGATCTGATCGGCCGCCGTTGGGGTGCGCCGGCCGGTCCGGATCAGTGGTGGGTCGCCGACTTCACCTATTGCTGGACGCTGTCCGGGTTCGTCTACACCTTCGTCGTCGATGTGTTCTCCCGCCGGATTCTGGAGTGGCGGGTGATGACGACGAAGGCTACCTCGCTGGTGTCCGGTGTCCTCGAGCAAGCACTGTTCACACGTCGCAGAAGTGATTTCTCTTTCACAGCAACAGGTTTGGTTCATCACTCCGATGCCGGGTCGCAATACACGTCGCTGGCATTCACGGAGGCGTTGATCGAATCGGGGCTCGCCGGATCGATCGGCACCGTCGGTGATGCGCTCGACAATGCGTTGATGGAATCGACGATCGGGTTGCACAAGACCGAGTTGATCGACCGGCAGAAATCGTGGACCGGACGCAGCGAGATCGAGCGGGAAACCGCGTCCTGGGTGCATTGGTACAACACCAGCCGGTTGCACTCGGCGATCGGATACCTTCCGCCCGTCGATTACGAGAACGAGCACCGTCAGCAGTGCTCGAACGCCACCTCCGACTGCGAGGTGGCCTGAACCAGGTCTCCATCACATCCAGGACGGTTCAGTCCACTACCGATATTTGTGGTGAATTATCGACTCGAGCTGTGGCCGAACACGACTACGTTCGAGGCATGTCCAACATGGTCTTTTCCGTGATCGGTTCGCTCGACGGATATATCGCCGACGAGCGGGGAAACTTCGACTGGGCGTACCCGGGCGAGGAGGTCATCGCTTTCCTCAACGCGCGAAGCGAGGGCGTCACCACCCACCTGTACGGGCGGAGAATGTACGAAATGATGGCGGTCTGGGAGACGGATCCTGCTGCTACTGCGCAATCACCGGAGTCTGCGGCGTTCGCGGAGATATGGAAGCAGGCCCGAAAAGTCGTGTACTCCACCACGTTGGAGGCGGTGTCCACACGCAACACCCAGCTCGAGCGGACATTCGATCCCTTGGCCGTCCAGCAGATCAAGGACGAGTCGGACGGTGACCTGTACATCGAGGGGCCGACCCTCGCGGCTCACGCCTTTCGCGCCGGACTCGTGGACCGAGTGGAGATCGTTGTCGTTCCCATCATCGTGGGCGGTGGCACCCGCATCTATCCCGAACATGTACGCCTCGACCTCGAACTCGACGGCGAACAACGATTCACGAACGGGATGGTGCACCTTCGGTATCGATCTCTACGCAGTCCCACGTGATCGTTCGTTCTCGCGGAATCGGATCTCCGAACTCCACGAACGTGGACGGCCCCGACGGATTCACCGAGTACCAGCCCGGATAGCTGGTCGGCAGGCGATTGGCTTCCCGGGTGACCACACCCCGCCGAACGATGACACCCCGTGAGAGCGGAACCGTCGTACTGAACAGATGTAGGTAGCGGTCGTACATGAGGCAGCCGGTCAACTCGGCGTCACCCTCACCAGCAGATTCACCGTGCAGGAGTGCCGACACGTTCGGGTCCGCGTGCGCGACGTACTCGTCCTTGCCGGATTGTTCGACGCGCACCCTTTCGATGTGGACGGGCACGTTCTCGCTCACGAGTTCCGGCGGAAGGGTGTCGGCCGGACACCATTCCGTCGTCGCCTCGATCGGATCGCCGACGTGGAGGCGCTCGTAGCCTGGTTCCTGATCGACGAGCATCCAGATCCTCATGCCACAACGGTCGTCCGCGGGCGGCTCGCACGCAACCGTCTCCTCACTCACGAATCCTTGGACCGCGCGGTGTGAAAGGCTGCGCGCCTGCACGATGATCCACGATCGACGCCGGATACCCCGCGGATTCGTCCGGGAGCAGCTTCCACGGCGTGTGCGCGTCGAAACCGGCAATTCCACCGAGTTCGGGTACCCAGCGACGCATATACGCGCCGTCGGCGTCGTAGCGCTCGGCCTGCCGGATGGGGTTGAGCACCCGGTTGGGGCCGGGCAGCAGTGAGCACCGGGTTGTCGTGCACCCGCAGGTCACGGGTGAACAGGCGATCGCGACGGTCATTCGGCGGCTCCTGTCACGATGCGGACCATTCCCCCGAAGACGATGAAACGGCGCGATCGCCTTCCAGTAGGCGTGACCAGCCGACCCACGGAGAAGGAAGACGGCAGGTTGCCGATACACGGACCCAACATGTCCATCCGAAACCACGGACAGCTCGAGCCAAGCCAGCCCCGGAACTCGCATCTCCGCGCGCAGTCGTAGAAGCCGCGGCCGTTCGATCTGCTCGACTCGCCACCAGTCGAGAGCCTCACCGTGGTGGAGCCTGCTGGAGGGCCTTGCGACCGCGTCGCAGCCCGACTCTGCTCACCATTCGCTCGATCCATCCGCGTAACGACCACGCCAGTGGGAATGAATACCAACCGGCCTCACCCCCGATGGATTCGATGACACGCCAGAGCGTTTAGGAGTCGGCAGTCGTGCATGCTTCGCGAACGTCCTCGTATACGGATCCGCCGGACCAATCCGGATCTGTCGGTAGCGGGTCCGAGGACAGTGGGCACAACCACAACCGAACCCCCTCTGCCGCAATCGAAATTGGTGACATCGCACGTTTCGTGGCGAACCTGCGCTACTTTCTTCCGGAATCCGTGCGTTATCGCACTGTTACCGCTACGTTGTCCGCACGTGCCTGAACCGCGGTAGCGCCAGAACGCTTCTACGGCGTGCGGCACCGCCCCGCCCGCCCACACAGTCACGAGGATTTGTCCATGGTCAAGCCCGGAAACTTCTTTCGCCCATCGAGACTCGGATTGATTCGCCGTGCAGCCGTAGCCGCGGTCGCGCTGACCTCTATCTCCAGCGCCGTGGCGATCGCGGAGCCGACGCCGCCTGCTCCAGGATTACGCGAGGTGCTGCTCGTCGGCAATAACTGGGAGGGAACCGCAGACGTCATCGGCTCGACCGCGCCGTACGAGAAGGTCGGCCGGATCAGCGTCATTCCGGACAAGGAGGCGCGCATGGCCGAGATCTTCTCCAATCCGGTCAGCGCCGCACTGTTCCTCGGAATCCGTCATACGGTCGGCGAGGGCAATGACCAGTTGATCGACGATCTGTACACGACGCGCGACGGCGAGTCCATCATTGCCTCGCGTCCCAGTTTCGCCGACGTGGTCTCCGTCGACATCGAGTCCGGTGACATCAACTGGCGATTCCCGGTCTCGGGCTTCCGTGCCGACCACATGGCGATTTCACGGGACGGTGCGACCGTCGCCGTCTCGGCGTCTACGAGTAACACGGTGCATGTCGTGGACACTGCGACCGGTGTCGAGCGCGGCCAGTTCGCGACAGGCGACAAACCGCACGAGAACTACTACACGAGCGACGGCAAATACATCTGGAACATGGCGATCGGGGAGGTCAACACGCCCTTGGATGCGCCGGCGCTCGACTTCACCAAGGGTGATCGCTACATCACGGTCGCCGACACCACCAACTTCGAGCGGGTGCGCACCATCGACATGCGTGAGCGCCTCGACGCGTTCGGTCGCAACGACCTTTCCGACTCAGTGCGCCCCGTCGCGTTCACCCCGGACGAAAGCAAACTGTACTTCCAGGTGTCCTTCTTCAACGGATTCGTGGAGTATGACATCGCCCAGGACCGGATCACGCAGATAAAAGAACTGCCCAAGAACCCGGAAACGAGTCCCCGCCGGTCCGACTGGATCAACGACTCCCGTCACCATGGGCTTTCGATGAGTCCGGACGGCAGCAAGCTGTGCGTCGCCGGGACCATGGACGACTATGCAACCATCGTCGATCGCGAAACCTTGACCGAAGGTCCACTCGTCCCCGCGAGCAAGCCGTACTGGGCTACGGTGAATGGGACAGGCACCGACTGCGTCATTTCCGAGAGTGCATCGGATTCGGTGTCGGCCATCAGTTTCGAATCGGGTGAGAGGGTTGCCAGCATTCCCGTCGGCGACCATCCGCAGCGAATCCGACTCGGCGCCGTCCCGACCACGTGGAGCGGGACGAACAACAATTGAGTTGGGCAGGCACTACCGCCGCTGACTCCGAGCGGTCGAACGTGCGGTGACGCCCGCGATTTCATCTTCAGTGAAGGCATTCACGAACAACCAGTGGTCTCTACGGCTCACATCGGCGTAACCGATTCCGATCCGCCGTCGATCACCTCTGAAGTGTCCGACCTACGCCTCCTCGAAGTCGTTGACATCGAAGATCAGCGTGTCCTCTCCGAAATTCATGTACGTCCCGAAGTTCTCGAGATGCAGGTCGCCATGAACAAGCACCCGCCCGGTGCGTTCAAGCATTGAATGGGTCGTAGGTCCCGTGTCGGACGCGGTGATTACGGTAGCCACATGAGCGAGGAATTGTCCGTCGACGACCTCGAAGCACTCCGCGGACCACTGACCGGATACTGCTACCGAATTCTCGGCGCTGCCGCAGACACCGACGACGCAGTGCAGGAAACCATGATCCGAGCGTTCGGAAAGCTGGGACAGTTCGATCCCGAACGCGCCCGGCTGACGACATGGGTGCATCGCATCGCTACCAATGTCTGCTTCGACATGCTCCGCGGAGCCGGCAGACGTGCCCTCGTCATCGATATGAGTCCCTATTCGTCCGGACCCGATCTGGGTGTTCCCCTGCCCCCCGATCGGTGGGTGGAACCCATGCCGGACTCACGTCTGCTCCTCGCCGCGGACCCTTCGGACATCGCAGTGGAGCGAGAGACGATTCGTCTCGCGTTCGTCGCGGCGCTGCAGAGACTTGCTCCAAGGCAACGGGCCGTGCTGGTGCTGCGCGACGTTGTCGGCTTCACCGCACAGGAGACCGCCGACACGCTGGAGACAACGGTGGCGGCGGTGACGAGCGCGCTGCAACGCGCCCGGGCCACGCTGGAAGCCGACCGGCCCACGGCGGCCGACGTTCTCGACCCCGCAGACCCCGAACAGCAACGGTTGTTGCGACGCTACGTCGCCGCGTTCGAGTCGCACGACATGGCACAGCTGAGCGAACTACTGCGGGAGGACGCGATCACGTCGATGCCTCCGTTCGTGTGGTACCTGCGTGGACGCGAAGACATCGTGGCGGTGATGGGGGCAGGCGACGCCTGCGTGAGCGACCGTCTGATTGCCACGAGCATCAACGGGTCACCGGGATTCGGCCAGTATCGGCCGGACGAGGACGGGGTTCTGCGTCCGTTCGCACTGCTCATGCTCGAATTGCGTGAAGGTCTGGTGTCGCACAGCGTGACCTTCCTGGGTGCTGCGGACCGCTTCCCCGAATTCGGCTTACCCGAACGGCTGTGAATCGGTTTCGCCGCGACCGATTAGTTTCCGCCGCCGTGGACGTACAAGAAGGAGAACAGCACACACTCGGCCCTTCGACCCACAGGAGCAGTCATGACGAACGAGACCATGAACGCCACCATCACCATCGACGCACCAGCTCACACCGTGTTCGGGATCCTCGCCGACCCGACGAAACACGCGGCCATCGACGGCACGGGCTGGGTGCGGGAATCGCTCGACGGGATTCACCTCACCGAGGAGAATCAGGTCTTCCGGATCGCTATGTTCCACGGCAACCATCCGGACGGAGCGTACGAAATGGCGAACCGAGTGGAGGTCTTCGATGCGCCACGCGCGATTTCCTGGGTACCCGGCCAGGAAAACGGTAACGGGAAGATCGAGTACGGCGGCTGGACGTGGCGCTACGACCTCGAACCGAACGGCGCAGGATCGACCGTCGTCACCCTGACCTACGACTGGTCGGCGGTTCCGTCGTACATCCGCGAAGAGATCCAGTTCCCGCCGTTCGACCCGGACCATCTCCACAACTCGCTCGAGCACCTGGCCGCCCTTGCACGTCCCGCGTGAGCATTGTGTATGTTTCACTACGTAACAGATACTTCTATCGGGCAACGTGAGGGGTGGCGATGACTGCAGGCATTCTCTTCTCGATCGGACTCGCTGTTTTCGTGGCAGCACTACTGCATCCGGGTTCGGATCTCGACTTCACAGGCCGTTCGGTCCATGCCACGTGCAAGGCCCGTAGTCACCCCGGTCGGCGACGGGTGCGGTACTGAGCAGGTGGCCTCCGAGCTCCGCAACTTCACCGTGCACATCGACACGGGACGCTGGAGCGAGACGGTTGTCGACAGCGTGGACCTCCTCGTCCCGGACGGTCGGATCACCGCGCTGCTCGGGGAATCGGGCTGTGGGAAATCCATGGTGGCAGCAGCCCTGACGGGCACCTTGCCCGAATCGGCGCACGTCAAAGGACAGGTGCGCGTAGGCGCCACGGTCGGTTATGTACCTCAACAGGGGGTCACAGCATTCGACCCCGCCGTGAGCGTCGGCGATCGACTCCACGACCTCGAGCTGCGTCACAAGCGGTGCACGGTGGCCGAGGCCGCGGCCGCCGCACAGTACCCGGTGGCCGAAGTTGGTAGCCTCTATCCACACCAGCATTCAGGTGGACAGATCCAACGCGCTGCCCTGGCCGCCGCGTTCCTGACCGCGCCGGACCTCCTCGTCGTGGACGAGCCCACCGCCTCGTTGGACCTGGGAACCGCCTACCAGGTGTGGCACAGCCTGCGCCGGTACGCCGATACCGGCGCAGCTGTCCTGGTGATCACGCACGACGTCTCGATCCTCGTCGCAACGCGGGTTGCCAACCACATGTCGATCATGAGGGAAGGTCGAATCGTCGCTGCGGATACGGTATCTCGGGTGTCCACAAGCCGCGATCCGTACGTTCAGGGATTCTTTCGGGCATTCGGCGAGTAACGAGAACCGCCTCGACTGCTCACCGAGAGACCATCACGAGGGGTTGGCTTCTACGGCAGGTGGGTTTTCACCGTGGCTTCGCCGATGTGCAGTTCTCTTCCGATTGCGGCGTTGGTGTAACCCTGTGCCACCAGGGAAAGAACTTGAATCTCGCGGTCCGAGAGCGTCGGCGTCCTCGGAGTCCGCACGCGACGAGCCAACCGAACCGCGACCGATGGTGCCAGCACCGTCTCGCCACGCGCCGCAGCCCGGACGGCCTCTGCCAGTTCTGTTCTCGTCGAATCCTTGAGCAGGTACCCGGAGGCGCCGGCCTCCACCGCACGGAGTATGTCCGCGTCGGTTTCGTACGTCGTCACCACCACCTTGCAGTCGGGACGTTCGAGAAGAATCCGTTCGGTGGCCGCGACACCGTCCACGCCGGGCATGCGCAGGTCCATGAGCATCACGTCCGGCGCCACCCGGCCGACCACTGCCACAGCTTCCGCACCCGAGTCGACTTCGCCGGCAACTGCGAGGTCTTCCTCGGCATCGAGCACGCCGCGCAGCCCTTCCCTCACCACGGGATGATCGTCGACCAGCACGATGCTGATGGTTTCTCGGGCGGTCATGTCGGGATCTCCATCTCCACCGTCGTTGCCTTCCCCGCATGGCGAATCCGCCTCCATGCTTGCCGAAGTCGAGGGCGAACACCGCGAACCCGGCCTCGGCGAGAGCGGGCCTGAGGGCGAACCAATTCACGGCCATGGTCTCCGCGAGCCCGGGCACAGGTTCATCGGTGGCTTCGCCGGGTCGACCTCGTCCCACTGGTTGGCGGGCGGGGGTCGACGGCGCGTCGACCGTGCATATACGCGGCGCGGGCGTTACGCGGAGGCGGCCGACTACTGCTCATCTACTTCCTGCTTCCTGGATTCGGTGGTGCCACTCACGGTTGCAACTTGCGCTTGACCGCACGCGCGAGCGGACCCGGAAGATGCTCCAACGAACCGAGGACATGCGGCATGGCCTTCAGCTTCCACGGACTGAAAACCGGTTGAATGACGACCTCTATGAGATGCGGTCCCGGCTCGGCATAAGCACGCTCGAGCTCCGCTACCAAAGACTGCGCATTCTCTGCCCGAGTCGACGGCACCCCGAGCCCATTACCCAGTTGAACGAAATCGATTGGGGGCGTGTTCAAGTCGAGTTGCGCCTTCGCCTTCGGTCCAGGATCTCCGGCGCCGACGCGACTGAGCTCGAGATTCAGGATCGAGTACGACCGATTGTTCAAGATCAGAACCGTGACATCGAGCTGTTCACGGGCCATGGTCCACAAGGACTGAATCGTGTACATCGCCGACCCGTCGGCTTGCAACGCGAGCACCTTCCGGTCCGGGCATGCGACGGCAGCGCCGACCGCGACCGGCAAACCCTGACCTATCGCGCCGCCGGTCAGGGTGAGCCAGTCGTGCGGAGGTGCGCCCGCCGTGGTCGTGGGCAGGCTGGTCCCGGAGGTCTGGGATTCGTCGGACACGATCGCACCTGCCGGCAAGGTGTAACCAACAGCTGCCGAGACTGTGTCCGCGGTGAGCTTCCCGCGCGGGCGGTCGGGGCGGGACGGCTGTTGAAGTACCGGTGGCTCATCGCCCTCGATTCGCGTACCGATCGCTTCCAAAGAGCCGATCACGTCCGTGTCCTCCGCCGCCAATGTATGAACCTGGCAGCTCTCGGGCACCAGGTAGCTCTTCTTGTCCGGGTAGGCGAAGAAGGAGACGGGCGCATCCGTGTCGATCAGGATCAGGTGTTCCAGACCGTCCAGCTGTACCGATGCGAGCTCGGCCAAGTAGGCGAGCCGCTCGACCACGGGCCGACCGGCGCCCCGCTCCATTCGAGCCGGGAACGTCTCGGCGAGCAGGCGAGCGCCGGTCGCCGCGGCGAACTTCGCAGCAAGCGTCAGGGCGGGCTCGCGTAAGCCCCTTCTGCCCACCAGAATTGCCGTCCGCCGCCCCCGACCCAGCGCATCGACCACGGCGTCGAGCGTCGACTCGTCGACGACTTCGCCTCGATGCGCGGACTCGACTTCGCCGACTACGCCGCCTTCGCCCCAAGAGACATCCGCGGGAAGAATGAGAGTTGCGACCTGGCCAGGAGGTCCGGAAGCAGCCCGCACCGCCGCCGCTGCGTCCGACCCGAGCCCTTCGGTGCTCGGGGACGTACGTACCCACGACGACACGTTCCGTGCAACGGTCTCGATATCCGACTGCAACAACGCGTCGTACTGCACGTGATAGGTGGCGTGATCACCGACGATATTGACGACCGGAACCTTGCCTTTGCGCGCGTTGTGAAGATTCGCCACACCGTTACCGAGACCGGATCCGAGATGCAGGAGCGTCGCCGCGGGACGATCGGCCATCCGCGCGTAGCCATCGGCGGCGCCCGTGGCCACGCCCTCGAACAACGTCAACACTGCCCGCATCTCCGGGACGTCGTCCAACGCCGCGACGAAGTGCATCTCGGAGGTTCCGGGATTCGTGAAGCAGGTGTCGAGCCCGTTCTCGATCAGCGTGCGGATCAGGGATTGTGCACCGTTCATGCATCGAGGTTGTCTCGGTTCGGGAGCAATTGCAATGACTTCGCGCCCCGACTACTTTGACATTTCGTGCCACATTGGAAGGACGCGCCCACTGTCGATCCCCGCACGGTGTCGAACGCCTATGTGCGCACACTGATCTCCACGGTCGAGAAGGCGGGGATGCCGCGATCCTTACTGCTGAAAGGGTTGCACCCCGGTGCAGCGGACCTCGTGGTTCCGAACGGCAGAATCTCGGTCGAGGTGGTTCACCGACTGTGGGAACGCGCTGTCGACTACACCCGCAACAGACTTCTCGGACTTGCGATGGCGGCAAATGTCACGCCGGGTACGTTTCGCTCGCTGGGACTGGCGATGGTGCACGCCGCATCGCTCGCGGAAGTTCTGATACTGGTGGCCAGGCACAGCCGACTCGTTAGCGAAGTAGGCTCCCTCACAGTCGGTCGTCACGACGACGGCGCCATGTCGGTGATCTTCTCCGACCAGATGTTGCGCAAGCAGTTGCTGCCGCAGCAGGCAGAAGTGGCGATCGGCGCGGTCCATACGCACGCACGCTGGCTCTCCGGTCACTCGCAGGTCATACCTCAGGCAGTTTCGTTCCGTCATCCCCCTCAAGGGGGTCGTTCGGCATACGAGGACTTCTTCGGGGTGCCGGTCCGATTCGGGGCGCCGCTGGACGAATATGTGCTTTCTGCAACAGACCTCGCTGCGCCACTCCCTTACGCAGATGCCGAACTGTTCGCGATTCAGGCCGCGCGACTCGAACAGGAATTGGCTTGCCTTCCCCCGGTCGGTTTCGTTTCGGCCTTCGCAATCCAATGGCTGGAGGCGCGCCCGCCCGGTTCCGTCCGCATCTCCGATCTGGCGGTCAGGATGGGCACGAGCGTCCGAAGCCTGCAACGGCAGCTCGCCGCCGAGGACACGAGCTGGTCGCAGGTTGTCGACTCCGCGCGGCGAAACGCCTGTACATCACTCCTGACTCAGGGCCTCCCGTTGGACCAGATAGCGCAGCGCCTGGGATACCATGATGCCAGCAGCCTGAGCCGCGCCGCGAAACGTTGGTTCGGCACAACGCCCGGTCGGATGCGGGGCCTATGAGCCTGACCTGTCCAATCGCGGCCGACGTCGGATGCCCGGTTTCGGGTCCGACGCGGGCATGATCACTCGTCCGATGCGCCCGAATCGGGGATCAGTTTGCCCGGGTTGAGAATTCGTGGGGGTCGAGTTCGTTCTTGACCGCACGCAGAATCCTGTCCCCTACGCCCACCTCGTGTCCGACCCACGGGCGATGATCGGTTCCGACCGCATGGTGGTGGGTGATGGTTCCACCTGCGCTCGCGATTGCGCATGGTGAAGTAGTACAGCGATGCACCACCTGCATACAGGTGCGAAATATGGCACTGAACCAGAATGTTCGGGCCGAGCGCCGCGACAATGACTTCCCGAACCCCCGTGTAGAGGTTGAACAGATTCGACCAGGAGGTCGCAGTCTCGAGGGTCTCGACGAGGATTCCCTTGTCCATGAGGTAGTCACGCTGGTAAGGCCCACTGAATCGGCGGCTCATCCGATGCTCGGCGATCGTCTTGGGAAGTCGAACACCCTTGTGTGAGCGCATGATTCGACGAGCAATCCCGCGCCGGTAAGCCAAATTTCGCCGATCGGTGTCTTCCCACTGCAAGACCCCCAGAACGGGGGAACGCCATCCGCGCGCGCATGTAACCCAGCGCGGACAGCCCGGAGCCGGCTGGCCGAGCACGACCGACGCCTCGTCGGGATCGGAGAGACGACTCGGGCACCGACTACTGACCGATGCCGAACCCCACACATCGTGGAGTGGCGAGCCGCGCTGCTGTGGAGGGATATCTCGCTCCCTGCCGCGTCGGGCCTTCCGATCAGTGACGCATTCTTTCGTAGGCGGCTTGTAGCTCGGCGCTCGCCAACGGCGCCGTCGGGTTCGGCCGCGGGATGCCGAGGTGAAGTTCGCGCAGCTCGTCCATCAGGCCTTCCACGAGTTCTGGCCGCTCTCGCATCAGTTCTGCGCGCACGCGCAATTCCTCGGTACCGTCGCGGTGGTCGAGACCCCAGTTGCCTAGCGCCACCATCACGGGCAGCGTCGCGATACCCGCTTCGGTGAGTGAGTACATCGCTCGCTGTCCCCGTGTTGTGTCCGGTTTGGTGAGGAGTCCGGCCACCACGAGCCGCTTGAGCCGACTGCTGAGGATGTTCGAGGCGATGCCTTCTTCCGAACCGGTCAAGAGCTCACGGAAGTGCCGCCGATTGCCGAACATCATGTCGCGCAACACCAGCATCGACCAGGGATCGCCGAGCGTCTCGACCGCGGCATTGATCGGGCATCCGGATCGCTGTTCCATCGTCACCTCCAAAGTAGTTGCATTCTACTATCACCAGAACCTATGGTTGATCCAATTGCACAATGCAATCGGATTAGCGTGACCGGAGGAACCGAAATGTCTCGCACGCGCGTACACAACTTCTCGATCTCCCTGGACGGCTTCGCCACCGGCGAGGGCCTGAGCCTGGATGCGCCCTTCGGCCACGCAGGCCAACGGCTGCACGAATGGGTGTTCGCCACCTCTTTCTGGCGTGAACAGAGCGGTGAAATGACCGACAGCGCCGGAGACGTTCCGAGCCCTCGATCGGGCAATCACATCGGGGCGGGCGTCGACGACGCATTCGCCAGACTTTTCGCGCCCGGCATCGGCGCGGAAATCATGGGCTCGCGCAAGTTCGGACCGCCCGGCTGGCACGAAGACCCGGAATGGCGCGGGTGGTGGGGCGCCAACCCGCCTTTTCACACGCCCGTCTACGTGCTCACCCACCACGAGCGCCCGCCGCTGGAAATGGACGGCGGCACCACTTTTCATTTCCTGGACACGTCACCGAAAGAGGCGCTGGAACGAGCACGCGAGGGTGCGGAAGGTCGGGATGTGCGCATCGGTGGAGGACCGACGACCGTGCGCGAGTTTCTCGCTGCCGACCTGATCGATCACCTGCACGTGGTCCAGGTCCCGATTCTGCTCGGCCGGGGTGTCCGCCTCTGGGACGGATTGGAAGACCTTCAGGATTCGTACGAAGTCGAAGCGACGTCTTCGCCCAGCGGCGTCACGCATCTGACGTTCGATCGAAGCTGATCCGGCACACTCACGGGATGGGCCAACCCGGATACGACGCGCTCGCAGAGCTCTACGCCGAAACTTTCCCGTCTCCGTACCTGCGACCGATCGAGCGCCACGCCATTCATGCGTTCGCCGACATGGTGAACGACATGGACGGCGACGGGCTCGTCATCGATGTCGGATGCGGGCCGGGCGACGTGACCGCGGATCTGGCGCAGTTGGGCCTCGACGTTCTGGGTGTCGATCCGAGTCCGGAGATGCTCGCGATCGCCCGCCGCAAGTACCCGAATCAACGATTCGCGCTCGACGACGCACACCTTTCCGCATTGGCGACGACCCTGCGTGTCGACGCAATCCTTGCCCGTTTCAGTCTCATTCACGTTCCACCGAACGAGATTCCGGGGATTCTGTCGACCTGGCACGAACGCCTGCGGCCGGAGGGCGTCGTCGCCGTCGCGTGCCAAATGGCGGACGAGACAGTTCCCGATGTGGCCGAGTTCGATCACCGTGTCGCACGGGCATGGCGGTGGAACCCCGATCACCTCACCGAACTTCTCACGGAGGCCGGCTTCACCGAATTGTGGCGGACCATCGGTCGCCCGGATGCCGACCACCGATTTCCGGAGGTACACCTAGTTTTCCAACGAGAATCGGAAGACGACTTCACCGACCCGAAAGGCACGCCATGATCGACATGAAACCAGCCCGCGACCGGATGATCGGCCTACTGGACACCGTGTCGGACGATCAACTCACCACCCGACCCCGTGCTACGAGTACACCGTCGCCGACCTCATCGACCACGTCGAGGAAGTCGCCCGTGGCTTCACGGCTCTGGCAAGCGGCACCACCGGCCGGATCGACGGCGTGAGCGGCCGGGCCGTCGTCGCACAGTGCGTGCGTGAACTCGGTGCGGCGTGGGACAACCCGATCGCGTGGCAGGGGTACAGCACCGGAGGATGCGTGGATCTTCCGAACGATGTGTGGGGCAAGATCGCACTCACCGAAATCGTTGTACGCAGCTGGGATCTCGCCCGTGCAGTCGGGTCCACCGTCGAGTTTCCCGACACCGTGTTGGTTGCGGTCCTCGACCAGGTCGCGTCATTCGTCGGCGCGGGGATGATCGACGGACACCGCAACGGGCACACCAAAGCCCTCGAACAGCTGGAGGGCCGACTGGAGCATAACGGACGATAGCCGTATTATTCGTCTCCGTATAGATATGTTTTCCAGAAGGCAGGACAACGAATGGGCGCCTTGCGCACTCCGCGTGGAAAGTGGATCGAAGCGGGCCTTCAGGCCCTGGCGGCCGGCGGCGCGGACAGTGTGCGCGTCGAGTCGCTGGCCAAGGCGCTCGGCGTCACCAAAGGCGGTTTCTACGGCTACTTCTCGGATCGTGACGATCTCCTGGAGGAGATGCTGGACGCCTGGGAACGGGAGAGTGTCGACGAGGTCCTGGAGAAGATCGCACACGAGTCCGGGGATCCGGCCGAGAAGGCCAAGATCGCCGGCCAACTCACCTTTTCCGAAAACCGCATCCTGCCCATCGACCTCGCCGTTAGGACCTGGGCCCGTAGCGACGAAGCGGTCGCGGAACGCCTCCGCCGTGTGGACAATCGACGCATGCAGCTGGTCCGCGAGGCGATCGCCACCTACTGCTCGGACCCCGAGGAAGTAGAGGCCCGCAGCCTACTCGCCTTCTGCATGGCAATCGGCGTCCATTTCGTCGCAGCCGACCACCCCGGGCACACCTCGGACCAGGTTTTCGCCCGAGCCAGCGCCATCATTCTGGGACGCTGACCGGAAGCCGGTCGACCGATTAAGACCAGTAATTCTGGTCCGTATGATCGCGTAAGACGATTGTCGATTCATGAGGACGATCAGCAACACCGACGCGAAGGCGAAGCTCGATGCGCTGCTCGCCGAGTGGAGAGACCGGCGAATCGGTCATCTTTCCGGCAAGACCACCATCCCGATAGACATAGCCGATGCCGTGATGGTCGGCAACTTGCGCCGCGAGCACCGAGACTCCTTCGGCCGTACGCTTGTTGTCGCCAAGCCGCGCGACTGACGCTTGCCAGCAGCGATGTGGCGGTACTGGAGGGCGCTCTATCGGGTACCGCCCCCAAGTGGCCGTGGGCCGCGCGTTCCGACAGGAGTACGACCAACAAACTCTCCGGTCGGCACGACGCGGAGACGGAAGGTGTACGCAGATGGAGAATGTCCTACGTGCAGTAACTGCATCCGCCATGATCCTTCGGGTTGGCAGCGGCAGGTAGCTCGGCCGCCCTCGCCCAGCCTTCTGGTTCACTCGGTGGGGGCGGCGCAGACATCACCTTCTCTCGAGGTGCGGCTGCCGGCCCTGGTGGCTGTTCCGTCGAGGTCGAGAACGTCGGCACCGAAACCGTCGAAGGCGTCAACGTCAGATCTGTGGTCGTCCCGGGGTACAGCGAAGATCTCGGCGACATCGAAGCCGGTGAAACTGCCACTGCAGAGTTCATCGACTGCGCGATCTCACAGTTCCCGATCCCGTTCATCGGATCCACCGCCAACTGGGACGCCAACCTGTTCGACAACTTCGTAATCGTGACTCCGCAGTCGGATAACGCGGAAGAAGGCGAGTAGCAGCATCTCCGCCCCGCAGCAGTTGACACGACCTTTCCAGGAACTGCTGCGGGGCGTCAGCGCGCAAGATTCCGGATTCCGCGCGTGAGCCGCGACAGCAATCGAAATCTTCGGCCCCGGTCCGGCGGGGTCGATATCTGGAGCTCGCTTCTTCCCGCCGCTATCGCGCTGGCGGCCTCGGCAGGATCCACTCCAGCGAAGACCATCAGATCGACCGCTACCAGGTGAAGACTGGCCAGGCAGGTGACCAGCGCTCCGTCCAGCGGTGCGTCGGGTTCGTCGACCATGATGGCATCCGGGATTCTGTCCACGGCTCGCTGGCGCACCGATTGATCGCCGGGTGACGCCGCCAGCTGAGCGAGAAGCTCGGCTACTCGATCGACCGCCGTCTCGATAACTTGGCGGTCTGCGGGCCGTAGTGCGAGCGAGGTGCGCGTCAGCAGCAAACAGCTCCCGCCCAAGAGGTCGAGCTGACCGGCGTTCTCCCGTTCATACACGAGAGGCTTGACCCGTGATCGCCAGGCCAGGGAGCGCCGGGCAACGTTGGCGCTGGCAGTCCGGGTCTTACCGAGGTCGGCGAGCCGGTCGCGCAGGTTGCGCAGTTTCTGCATCGCACGGTCACCGGATTCGTCGTCATCGGTCGCCAAAGCACGAGCGGTCAGCCGCATTCCGGATGCCATGTCCCTCAGTGCGTTCGACTCTGCTCGATGCAGCAGCTTCATGGGATCGGGGCTGAACAACACCTGGCTGAATACCAGGGCCACCCCAGCACCGACGAGGGCATCCGCGATCCGATTGAACCCGCTTTGGCCGTCCGCCACTGCCACGGTCAGGATGGCGCCCGCCGCCGCTTGTGCAACCACAAGGCCATTCCCCCCGAAGGTCCGGGCAATGGCCATGGCGACAAAGGTGGCGAGCCCGAGGCTCACATAACTGTCCGCGCTGAACAAGAGCGTGACCTCGGCAACCGAGATCCCGAGGACCACGCCAAGCAACAGCCGAATCGCGTTCACGCCTCGCTCGCCAAGGGTGGCATTGAGCGCGATGACGGCGGCAATCGGCGCGAAGAACGGCTGTGGGTGGTCCCCGATCCCGAGGGCAATCACCCACGCGATGACAGCGGCAGCAGCACGCTGAGCCAGCGGCCAAGCGTCGGCTCGGATCCGCTGCCATGCCTCTCGGACGTGCGATTGCATCGGTGCTCCAGTGCTTCCGGTTGTACGTGTCGCCGCTATGCCGCGGGGGTATCCGGCTTCCGCCCGTGTGCGCGTACCTGGAGTTCTGCATCTATGTGGTCGAAGTCTCGGTCCTTCGTCTCGGGAACCAAGCGGTAGACGAACGCCAACGCGAGTAGGCACACCAGCGCGAAGATCAAGAACACCGCACCCGATCCGATCACCCCCGTCAGCGGCAGGAATGCCGTCGACATGACGAAGTTCGAAAGCCAGCTGACAGCTGAGCCTGCGCCTGCACCCTCCGCTTGTGCGTTGGGCGGGAAGATCTCCCCGAGGATCACCCACAGCACGGGGCCGATTCCGATCGCGAACGACGATACGAACACCAGCATGCACACGAGCAGGGTCACCGCGCCGAGATCGACGATGAACGAGACACCCAGCAAGGCCACCGAAATTCCCATCCCGATCAGCGAGGTCAACAGCAGCGGCCTACGTCCGATTCGGTCGATCAATCGGAGCGAGACGATCGTCATCCCCAGGTTTACGACGCCGATGACAACCGAATAGACGATAGAGTTCGATGCACTCAAACCGGTGTCTTCCATGATTGTCGGCGCGTAATAGAGCACGGTGTTGATACCGACGAATTGCTGCAGCGCGGCGAGGCCGATCGCTACGACCAGCGCCGGGCGTACCCGACGCACCAGCAAGACACCCCACCCTTTCCGTTCACGGCTAGGGTCCCTCTGCCGTTGCTGTCGCTGCTCTTCGTCCTGCTCGCGGTAACGCTCGATTACCTGGTCGGCACCCTCGGCTCCAGCTACCGACTCGATCAAGGATCGCGCAGAGTCGGTCCGGCCCTTGGCAATCAACCACGCGGGCGACTCGGGTAGCCGCACCACGATCACCGCCAACAGAACGGCGGGGATCGCGCCGACCCAGAACATCGCACGCCAGTCGCCACTGCCGCTGAACGCGAGGTTCACAACGTAGGCGACGAGCATCCCGACCGTCTGCAGCAATTGATTGAGCGTGAGCATCCGGCCGCGGATCTGTGCGGGCGAGATCTCGCCGAGATAAGTGGGTACGAGCGCCGACGCGATACCAACTCCGAGACCCATGACGAGGCGACCCAGGAGCAGCAGTTCGAAACCCGTCGCCAGCGCCGACCCAGCGAATCCCAACAGGAACAGCACCCCCGCGCAGCCGAGCATGGCCTTGCGTCCGAAACGGTCAGCCAGCCCACCGGTGAACATCGCCGCCACCATCGCGCCGAGCAGAAGAATGCTCGTGACCAGTCCCTGCTGGGCGTCGCCGAGGTCGAGGTCGCCGCGGATGTAGAGCAGCGCACCCGAAATGACGCCGGTGGCATAACCGATCATGAAGGTCGCGAGGTTGATCAACAGCCCCCAGCGCGCAACCTTGCGTAGTCCGGAACTGGGGATGTTGTCGAGTGGACTTGGTTGCCCTGACCTGTCTGCCATTTCATATCCCCTCGCCGGGCAGGCCAGTGTGGCTCCAGCCGCTCGGCCCTGGGCTGCCCGCCCTGTACTCGCCCAAGGGCACCCGGTTCTCGCGCCAGGCTCGACGAACCGGTTCGATGATGCGCCAGCACTCCACGGCCATGTCCCCGCGAACCGACAGCGGCGGTTCGCGCTCGATGATGCCCAAGAGAACTTGACCATAGTGCGGCAGCTGTCCTGCACCGAACGTGCCCGCCACACTCACCGGATCGACCTCGAACGGGTCACCTGGACCGCTGATGTTCAGGTCGAGGGAAAACATGTTGGCGCCCAAAGGGATACCGATGTGGAGCCGGTTGGGAGGAACGTTGCCCTTCATACCGGCGGGCACCTGTCGCGGTGGTTCGAACGTGACGGTCACCTCGGTGCTCGGCGAGCCCAGAGCCTTGCCGGAACGCACCCGGAACGGCACCCCCGCCCAGCGCCAGGTATCGACAGCCAGTACGAGCTCGGCGAAAGTCTCGGTACGTCGAGAACCGTCGATGCCGTCCTCCTCCACGTAGGACGGCACCTCACGCCCGTCGATCTCCCCCGCGGTGTAGCGCGCGCGGCGACTGTAGCTGATCGGGTCGTCATCCCAGACCCGTGTGGCCCGCAAAACCTGTGCCTTGGCGTCGCGCACATCCTCGGCTTCCAAAGTGGGGACCGGCTCCATGGCGAACAACGCCAAAACCTCGAGCAGATGGCTCTGAATCATGTCCACCAGCGCGCCGGTGGCATCGTAGAAACGGGCGCGCCCTTCCAGCGTCAGACTCTCGTCGAAGACCACGTCCACGCTGCGCACATGTTGGTTGTTGAGCACGGGTTCGATGATCCGGTTGGCAAACCGCAGACCCAGGATGTTGAGAACCGTCGACATGGCGACGAAATGATCGATCCGGTGCACGCGGTCCTCCGGCACCAGTTGCGTGACCAGATCGTTGAGGGCCACGGCGCTGTCCGCATCGCTGCCGAACGGCTTCTCGATCGCCAGGTGGGTGCCTTCGGGCAGCTCCAGTCCGGTCAGCACGCGGCAGACCTTTTCGGTGACGACAGGGGGGAGCGCGAAGTAGAGAATCAGCTCGCCAGAACACGAGTCCAGGAGACGCCGAAGGTCGTTCTCGTCCGTCACGTCCGACTGGACGTAGTGAGTGTTCGATATGACTGCGTCGACCTGCGGTCCGCTTGCGTCCTCTTCCGCGAACGACTCGGCGACGTGCGAACGCCAACGATCGTCGTCCCAGGCCTCCTGAGCACTGCCGACCAACTGAAGTCGCTCGACCTCGGCTGACGCCAATAGCGCACCGAGACCTGGCAGTAGTAGCCGTGCAGTCAAGTCGCCGGTCGCCCCGAGGATCACGAGAGTCCGATCGTTCGAACTGGGCATATCATTGCTCCTGTCGATCGAGAACGGTAGCTGGAAACCGACCGCGCCAAAGCGATTCGCGCGACCAGTTTCCAGCGCACCACATCGACGGAAGTTGTGTCTTGTCAATCCGATAACGACTCGGCCGGAAGGAGTCCCTCACATGTCAGCCGGCACACAGGTATACGCAGGACTTCCCGTACGCGATCTCGACAAGGCGCTCGACTGGTACGCAGCGTTCTTCGGACGTCCAGCGGACGAAGTCGTCGGTGACGAGCTGATGTGGCAGGTGACCGACAGCACGTGGGTGTTCGTGGCGCCCGACGAAGTACGCGCCGGCGGCGGTTTGATCACCTTGGACGTGGTCAGCCTCGATCCCTACCTGACGCGATGGCAGGCGTCCGGACTCGAGCACAAAGCCCTCGAGACCTACGGGAACGGGGTTCGACACGTCACGATCATCGACCCGGACGGCAACAGCCTGTCGCTGGCCAGCGCGCCGACACCGGACTGAGGTCCGGACCCTGGTCCATGCCGACGCAGACACGGCGACCATCTGTAGTCGGCGGCAAAACGCCACACACTACCAATGGCTCGGTGCGACCATGAACTGTGTCGTCGCCCGGGGCGAGCCCGCCAACGGACAAGGAGGCCATGGAATGCGCGAGAGCAAGGAGCCTGGGACAGACAAAGCAGCGACAGTGGGATTCCGGGTGGTCACCGACCCGTGGCCGACCCGTCACGACGATGTTGCGGTCGCCGCCGAACTCGTCGCCTCTATGACGACCGAGGAGAAACTGGCCCTGGTCAGTGTTCCGATGGGGTACGGCCCCAGTGCGCCGCCGGAGGCGTTGGGTTCCGCCGCGTACTGCAGCGGGGCACCGCGCGTAGGGGTGCCGCCGTGGGACGAAAGCGATGCGAGTCTGGGCGTCACGAACCCGATGGGTGTGCGCGGGGCAGACGACGTGGCCACCGCATTCCCCTCCACTCTCGCTGTGGGAGCAACGTTCAGTCGCGAATTAGCGGCGGAGCAGGGCCGAGCGGTAGGGGCCGAAGCCGCCATCAAGGGCATCACCGTGCAGCTCGCCGGGGGAATGAACCTGGTGCGTGAGCCCCGCGGTGGCCGCAACTTCGAGTACATCAGCGAGGACGCCTTGCACACGGGCATCCTTGCCGGCGCTGCAGTGTCCGGCATCCAGTCCCAGGGCGTGGTGGCGACCGTCAAGCATTTCGCGCTCAACGCGCAGGAGACCGGACGAGTGATGGTCGGTTCCGACCTCGACGAGGCAGCTATGCGCGAGTCGGACCTGCTGGCCTTCCAGATTGCACTCGAACACGGAGCCCCGCGCGCGGTCATGACCGCCTACAACCGGGTGAACCGTGTGTACGCGGCGGAGAACCCTTGGCTGATTCGGACAGTGCTCAAGCAGGACTGGGGATTCCCCGGGTTCGTCATGTCCGATTGGGGCGGTACCCACTCAGCGGAGCACGCCGCCCTCGCCGGGCTGGACCGGCAGTCCGGCCACCAACTGGACACCGCACACTTCTTCGGCGAGGCGTTGGCCGCGGCGATCACAGACGGCCGGGTCCCGATGTCGCGTCTCGACGACATGGTCACTCGCATCGTTGCCGCGTTGCGCTCGGTCGGTGGGCTCGGCGAACGCCGCCGACCCGGCGAACTCGACAATGCCCAACAACGCAAGCACAGGGGAGTTGCCGAACAGGTCGCCGCTGCCTCCATCGTCCTGCTGCGCAACAAGGACGATGTACTGCCGTTGCCCGCAGACACTCCGCGCATTGTCGTCGTCGGAGGGCGGGCCGACGTCGGAGTTCTTTCCGGCGGCGGAAGCACGACGGTCACCCCGCCCGGTGCGGTGAGCGAGCCCGGAATCTCGATCGCCCAAATAACGATGCCGAAGGTGCATCACCCACCCGCGCCCCTCGACGAGCTGCGCGCACGGATGCCCGGCACCGAGATCGTCTTTGTCGACGCAGACCCCGGTGATGTTGCCGAACAGGTCCGCCCCGACGACGTCGTGGTCGTCTTTGCTCAGCGCTGGGGGACCGAAGGCCGAGATCTTCCGGATCTGAGCCTCGACGGTGACCACGATGCCCGGATCTGCGCTGTGGCGGCGCGTGCGCGCCGGACCGTTGTGGTGCTCGAGGTCCCCGGACCGGTCGCCATGCCCTGGCTCGAGCAGGTGGATGCGGTTCTCGTGGCCTGGTACGGCGGCAGCGGTGGCGCCGGCGCGATTGCTGCCGTCCTCAGCGGTGAGGCCGCACCGTCCGGTCGATTGCCGGTGACGTTCCCGTGCGATGTCGACCAACTACCCCGGCGTGCAATGACGGACCCGGACTCGACCACGTCCAATCCGGGGGAGCCACGCCACGGGTTTGTCACGGTCGACTATGACGTGGAAGGCGCCGACGTCGGATATCGGTGGTATGCGCGCGAGTCACTGACACCGCTGTTCTGGTTCGGCGCCGGGCTGTCCTACACGGCCTTCGTCCACGAGGACGTGACGATCGAGCTCGACGCCGACGGATATCCGGTGGTGACAGCTACAGTGCGCAACGTCGGGGCCCGCGAAGGGGTCGACGTGCCACAGGTCTACATCGCCCCACCCGGCTCGGGCTTCCGTCTCGGTGGGTGGGCGCGGGTGTCTTTGGTGCCGGGAGGGGCGCAGCGCGTAGAGATCGTGCTCGACGAGCCCCGCTGTTACGCACGCTTCGACGTTGATGACCCCGGATGGACGATCGAGGCCGGCGACTACCGCGTGCGCCTCGCCCGCAGTGCAGATCCCGGCGATTCCGTCGTCGAAACGACGGTGTCCCTTGCCGAACATCGCATGCGCCCGTGACGGTGTCGGCTAGGACTCGGCTACGGGTCGGGTCTGTGTGGAGCGCAGATGCTCTCTCAGGTAATGGCCGGTGATGCTTTTCTCGCAGTCGGAGACGGACGCAGGAGTGCCGGCCGCCACAACCCGGCCACCGTCATCCCCTCCCCCAGGCCCCATGTCGATTATGTGATCGGCATTGGCGATCACATCCAGATCGTGTTCGATCACCACCACGGTGCCGTCCTGGTCCAGCAGACGCTGCAGCACGCCGATCAGAACCCGCACATCCAGCGGGTGCAGCCCGACCGTCGGCTCGTCCAGTACGAACAGCGTTCGCGCCTGACCCCGATCGATCTCCGAAACGAGCTCGAGGCGCTGCGCTTCACCGCCGGACAGTGCCGGGGTCGCCTCGCCTAGGGTCAGGTATCCGAGGCCGACGTCGAGCAATCCCTCGAGCCGTGCACGAATCTTCTTCACATCGCTGACGTGTTCGACCGCTTCGCAGGCGGTCATGGCCAACAACTCGGGCAGCGACAGATCTCCGCTTCCGGTCGCGGAGGGACGGCGATACCGATCCGCGGCCGGGCTGTAGCGGCCACCCCCACAGGTGGGACACACGATGTCGACGTCCGGCAGGAACTGCACATCCAGGGAGATCTCACCGGTGCCCTGGCAGTGCGGGCACCGCAGGGAGCCGGTGTTGTAGGAGAAGTCGCCGGCTTTCAGGCCGTCGGCTCGGGCCGAGTCGAGACCGGCATAGGCCCGGCGCAGGTCGTCGAGCACCCCTGAGTAGGTGGCGACGGTCGAGCGGACATTGATGCCGATCGGCGTCGCGTCGACCATGCTCACTTTCTCGATGCTCCCGGATTCGAGTCCGATCACATGCTTCGGCCATCCGGCCGCGCCCTCGGCCTGAAGTGCCGGCACGAGGCTTTCCAACACCAGAGTCGTCTTGCCGGAGCCGGAAACCCCGGTGATCGCAGTGATCCGGCTCCGCGGGATTTCGACGTCGAGTGCGTGAACGGTGTGCACCGGCTCGGTTCGCAGCCGGATCCTGCCATTCGCGAACATGGACTCGGCACCACTGCGCTCACGGACGACGCTCGCCTCTCGGCCACCGAGAAACCCGCCGATCAGCGAATCCTGGCTGCGACCGACTTCGCCGACAGTGCCGGATGTGACGACGGTGCCGCCTTCCCGCCCGGAGCCTGGGCCGATCTCGATGAGGTGATCGGCCTCGCGCAGCACCTGCACATCGTGGTCGACCATTACCACGGAGTTACCCTCGGCCAGTAGATCATCGACCACCCCTTGGAGGCCATGGACATTGGCCGGGTGCAGGCCGATGGACGGCTCGTCGAGTACGTAGAGCACCCCGGTCGTTTCGTTGCGCACAGCTCGGGCCAACTGCACGCGCTGCCGCTCTCCGGTGGACAGCGTCGAGGAGGCGCGGTCCAGCGACAGATATCCCAAACCGAGTTCGAGCAGGCGACGAGACATGCCACTCAGAGCATCGACGAGACTGACGGCCATCTGTCGCATGTCCTTCGGTACACCCTCGACGATGGTGGGAGCCCAACGTGCGGTCTCCTCGAGTGTCTGGGCTGTCGTCTCGGCCAAGTTGATGCCGCCGATCTGTGGCGTTCGGGCCGCCGGGGAGAGGCGCGTGCCGTCGCACTCCGGGCACGTGCGTTCACTGAGAAACCGGCTCACCCGTGCCAGACGCTTCTCGTCCTCGGCGCGCTCGAGTTCTTTGGTAACCGTCAGCCGAGCATTACGGAAAGTGAAGTCCAGTTCGTGCACGCCGTTCTTGGTCGTGACGGTGATGTGCTTCTTCTCCTCCGGACCACCGAAAACGATGCCCTTCTCCTTGCCGGTCAGCTTCCGCCACGGCACATCTGTGCGCACGCCGAACTCCCGGGCGATCTGCGGCATGACGTTGAAGCCGAACATCTGCCAAGGAATAACGGTGCCGTCATCGATGGATCTATCGGTGTCACGGATCAGTGAATCATCGTCCACCTCGCGAACAGTTCCCGTGCCCTCGCACGAAGGACAGGCGCCTGCAGAGTTGAAGGCGAGATCTTCCGCGCCGGGGGCATAGAATTCCACGCCACACTCGAGGCAGACGATCGACTCTCCAGCAGCGATATTCAGCGTGGGATTCTGACGGTGCCCGTTGGGGCAGACATGCTCAGCCAGGCGAGAGAACATCAATCGGAGCACGTTGAGCAACTCGGTCGAGGTGCCGAACGTGGAACGTATGCCGGGCACCCCCGGACGCTGACGCAGTGCCAAGGCTGCCGGTACGTGCATCACCCGATCCACGTCGGCCCGTGCAGCCTGACCCATCCGACGGCGGGTGTAGGTCGACAGCGCTTCGATGTAGCGACGCGATCCCTCGGCATAGAGCACGCCCATGGCGAGGGAGGATTTACCGGAGCCCGATACACCGGCGATGCCGACGAACCGGCCCAGCGGAACGTCGACGTCGAGACCTTTGAGGTTGTGCACCCGGGCGCCTCGAACTTCGACGGCGGACGGCTCCTGGCGCTCGTCGGACTTCGGTCGGCTTGTGTCCACCCGCACCTCACGGCGTCCTGAGATCCACGGCATACAGGCATTCTGCTGAAGTGATGAAAACACGGCTACCGAACGGTGACCCACCGAAGGCGACGTTTGAACACACGTGCGGGGTCTCGATCACACCGAGAATCTGGGAATTCGCGTCGAAAACCTGCACGCCGCTGGCGGAACTGGTCCAGACCCAGCCATGAGAGTCCACGGCAAGACCGTCGGGCAGTCCGGGCTCGATGGCCGCGAATCTTCGTCGACCGGACAGTTCCGGTCCGCTTTCGACGTCGAAAGCAAAGATGTCGTGTAGACCGCCCGAGTCGTATTCCCTGGAAGTGTCCGACACGTAAAGGGTCTGTCCGTCCGGGGAGAAGGCGAGGCCGTTCGGCTGTTCGAGGTCGACCATGCGACGCACCTCGTTTGTGGACGGGTCGATGCGGTAGACGCTTCGATGATCGAGTTCGGGCGGCGCCGGATACCCTTGTTCGGCTTTGTCGATGCCGAATGTCGGGTCGGAGAACCAGATTGCGCCGTCGTCGGCAACGACGAGGTCGTTCGGCGAGTTGAACCGATTGCCCTCATAGTGCTCGATGAGCACGGTGATGGTGCCGTCTGTCTCGGTGCGGCTGACACAGCGGCGGCCGTGCTCGCAATGAACCAATCGGCCGCGCTCGTCGACGGCGTTGCCGTTGATGAATTCGGTCGGCGCCGCCCACACCGTCACCATGCCCAGTTGTTCTCCGGAACCGTGCCAGCACAAGAGCTGTCGGCTCTCGATGTCGCTCCACACCAGAACCTCGGACTCGCCTCTCCATACGGGTCCTTCGCTCCACCGCGCGCCATCGAACAGACTCAGCAGGCGAGATTCGGGACCAAGCACCGATCGCATACGGTCGTCGTGCACTGTGATGTCCGAGACAGCCACTTCGTGTGCCGGTCCCGCCGCTCGGAGCACCGTTCCCGGCGGTGACGGCGTTGTCGACCGAGTCAAGAGAACCTACAGGGTTGATCTCGAGTGGGGTCACTCGCAAGCGCGATCATCATCTGCACGCATGGCTCGTGGCCCACCGTGCCTGACAGGTGGCCGACGTTTCCGTCATCGTCGGGGAGGCAGTTCTGGTCCTCCCCGAAGTGAACCTCGCCCGGCCCCATTTCGAGGCGGGTGCCGTCCTGCGTCTGAACGAACCAACGACCCGACAGCGGGACCACCCATTGCGGATGCGGATTGGGATGCCAGTCCCCCACCCATCCGACGGGAAGCACCGAGAAAGTGACCGAGGCGATGCCTTCGTTCAATTTGTTCATCCACTGGTCAGCGACATCCGGACCGACGCTGTCGAGCGTGAACGCTTTCATCGTGCAATGGTGAATGCGACTGTGCCCGTCCGAGCCGATGTAGACGTGTGGATACGAGATCGTGGGGGTTTCGCTCATGGTGTCAACTCGCCTCACTTCTGTTTCCGTGGCGTCAGATTTCGGACTTTGTGGTCGAGTTCACGCTGGTAGAAGTCGATGAAGCCGTCGGGATCCGGGCCTGCGTTCTGCATCACGAGATGATCGAAGCCCGCATCGACATACTCCTGCGTGACATCCACGTAGCGTGCGGGATCGGGGCCGCAGGCGAACTTGCCGCGTATGTCGTCCTCACGCACAGTCGTGGTCGCCGCGGCGAAGTTGACCGGGTTGGGTAGCTCGCTCATCACCTTCCATCCGTTCAGTGCCCAGCGCGAGGTGTCCAGTGCCGCTTGTGCAGCGGAATGCTCGTCCTCCGCCCAGGCCATCGGTACCTCGGCGTAGCGTGGGCCACTACCACCGGCCGCATGAAACTTCTCCACGATCTCGGCCTTCTGTTCGGTAGCGAACAGCCCATCGCCCAATTCCGCGGCTATGCGCGCCGACACCGCTCCGCTGGCCGCGACGGCAATGACCGGGGGCTGGTCCGGCAGATCGAACACCTGCGCGTCGTCCAAGCTCAGATGCTTGCCGTCATAAGAGCGGTAGCCGCCGCTCCACAACAATCGGATGATTTCGAGCGCCTCGCGAAACCTTTCGTGACGAGTCCGAACGGCATCGGGGAAGCCCTGAGCGACGACATGCTCGTTGAGCCGTTCACCGGAGCCGACACCCAGAGTGAACCGACCATCCGAAATCAGCGCGAGTGTGGCAGCTGCCTGGGCGATGATCGCCGGGTGGTACCGCATATGGGGACAGGTCACGCCGCTGACCAGCTCGATGCGCTCGGTCTTCGCCGCCATCGCACCGAACACGGTCCACGCGAAAGGCGAATGTCCCTGATTGTCGAGCCACGGGTGGAAATGATCACTCATCTCCACGAAATCGAAGCCGGCTTTCTCCGCCAACACCGTCTGCCGAACCAGCTCACCGGGACCGAAAGCCTCAGCGGCAAGTTTGTAACCAATCTTCATCATTCGCTCCGCTCGTCGGTCGGTGCAATTCAGCCCAGAAAATCGACGTCACCGCGATCGACGTGGCACGGCGGTGGACCACAAGGTCCAAGCGACCAGCACCGGCTGGAAAAGTAGTCGGGCGAATCGCATCGCGTCGTTGTTGAGACCGAAACCATCTCGCTTGTGGATGAATTGAGCGATGTTCCCTGGGAACACAGCGATGAAGAACATTGCGACCAGCTGCCCCACGAGGACCCGATCGCGGGTAAGCAGGGCAAGACCGGCACCGAGCATGATCTCTACCCCACCCGATGCCATCACGACGCCGTCTTCGTCAAGCGGCACGGACTTGGGCACCTGGGCGCGGAACGTTTCACGTGCCCAGAACAAGTGACTTGTGCCAGCGAGCACGAGTACACCGGCCAGTGCAAGACGTCCGACGGTACGGGCGGGCGTCGACGGCGGGACGGAAGGTAGTGTGGTTCTCGCGAACTGGCGAGCGAGTGGTCCGTCGCCAGGACCTTTGCGGTTGTCGATTATTCGCATCGCGTTTGCTTCCTATGATGATGAAATTGCGGAGGCACAGGAGCCGTCGTCCGGCTCGATTACAGTGCTGCTGCGCCTGCTTCAGCGACCGCTTGGTCTTGTTTCCCGGTGCCTCCGCTGACTCCAATCGCGCCGATGACCTGACCGCCGCGCTGAAGAGGAATGCCGCCGGCGAAGATCATGACCCGGCCGTCATTGCTGGCTGCAATGCCGTAGAACTGCTCACCCGGCTGACTGTTCTCGCCGAGCGCACTGGTCTCGGTATCGAACGCACGGGCCGTCCATGCCTTGTTGATGCTGATGTCGACGCTGCCAATCCACCCACCGTCCATCCGGATATGGGCAACAAGATTGCCACCCGCATCGACGACAGCAACGTTCTGTGGTTGTCCGAGCTCTTCGGCCTTGCCCTGCGCCGCATCGATGATGCGTCGAGCTTCGGCCAACCCGATGGTGTCGTTTGTCATGATTCTCCTCAGCCGTTGGTCGGGTTCAGTACGACCTTCGTCCAACCCCTTTCGCGATTGTCGAAGTCCCGGTATGCAGTCGGGGCGTCGGCGAGCCCGAGGTTGTGCGACACCAACCGCGACGGTGTCGCCTTGCCTTGATGGATCAGATTGCACAGCCTGCGGTTGTACGCCTTGACATTTGCCTGACCAGTGCCCATGCTCTGTCCCTTGAAGAAGAACTTCCCGAAATCGAACGCCAGCTGGCCGTTTCGGGCGAGCTCGTCCGACGCGCCCGGGTCCTGCGGCAGGAATACTCCGACCACTCCGATTCCACCTGTCGGCTTGACCACCTCGACCAGGGCATTCATAGTCATGTTGGGGCGCTCGTTGCCCTCGACGTCGTGGGCCTGATAGCCGACCGCCTCCACGCCGCGATCGACTCCCCGCCCCTCGGTCGCCTCCATGATCTGCTCGACCGGGTCGCCATCGTTGGCGTCGATTCCCACCGCGCCGAACCGTTCGGCCAATTCGAGCCGCTCGGGGATATGGTCGATCACGAACACTCGGCTCGCCCCCTGCAAAACAGCCGAGTATCCAGCCATCGTGCCGACTGGACCGGCACCGTAAATCGCGATGGTCTCCCCGGGTTCGAGTTTCGCCAACCTGGTTCCGTGCCAACCTGTGGGGAAGATGTCGGACAGCATCGCGTAGTCGTTCTCTTTCTCGACACTGTCTTCGGGGAGAACGAGTGCGTTGAAGTCCGCATGCGGCACCTGAAGGTATTCGGCCTGTCCGCCCCGATAGGGACCCATATCGGCGTAGCCGTACGCGCCGCCGGCAGCCGGGGGATGGATGCTCAGACAAAACGCGGTCAGGCCCCGCTCACAGTTGTTGCAGAAACCGCATCCGATGTTGAAGGGCAGACACACACGTTGGCCGACTTGAAGATTCTGAACCCCTGTGCCGACCTCGACGACCTCGCCCAGATTCTCGTGACCGAAGACCGAGCCTGGTTCTATGTCGGTGCGGCCCTCGTACATATGCAGGTCCGACCCGCAGATGTTGGTGGCTGTCACTTTGACCACCACATCGGTGGGCTTCTCGACCGCGGCGTCCGGAACATTCTCCACCGACACATCTTTCGGGCCGTTATAGACCAAAGCGCGCATCTTCCGCTCCTCCGATCGGCTACGTCCCGCACCGCTTACCCCTGACGGCTGTACGTAAACAGACAGCGCCAGTCATTGGAGCCACGGTGCTGGCACCCGTTCGTGCCCTCGACCTCGGCCGGGCGGCCCTGACCGGCTTCAGCGGCGGGCTGCTGACCATGTACTGGAGAACACCGGGTATGCATGACATGGGCTCGATCCGCCCCACCCAGGACGGCACATCCGTCGCCAGGGACTTCTGGATGTTCGGCATCGGCATCGCACTGCTGGTCGATCAAGTAGGACGGTGTAGCTCGTGCCCATCGAAGAAGCCGGTGCATTCTGCCGACGCGCACGATCAGTGAAATCGGTAGCTCGACCCACGATGTTGACTCTCCTCGGATAGCGGCGTGTACTGGATGTTCGGGGATTATTTCTTCTGGAGTTGCCATGGTTGTCATCGGTTTGATCATTCTGATCGCGGCAGTGATCGTCGGTGCGGCGGGCGTCATGACGAACAGCGGTGACGCACACGCGCTTACCAACGACTTTTCTATTTTCGGGTACGAAGCCACTGGTTCGACGGGCATGTTGTTTCTTTGGGGCGTAGTGGTCGGCGCAGTGGGCATGTTCGGCCTGAGCGTTCTCTTGGCCGGTTCCCGTAGAACTGCTCGGCGCGGTCGTGCGGCCCGCCACGACCTCGAACATGCACGCAGTGACGCAGCACCGATCAACACGGACCACCGCGACGTTCGGCCAGCCGGGCCGACCCGGGGACGCAGTTGGCGCCATCCCTTCGCACACGATTCCGGCAATCCGTCGACCATGAGTGGGCACGCCTGATCCGTGGTGACGGCGTGGAAACGGTTCCACGCCTCGGTGCGGACGTGCAACGATGCAGCGTATGGCACCCGATCAAGCACAGGAACAACGGTTGCGCGACATCACCGCGATGCGTCATGTCCGCGACCACATCGATCGGGAGTACGCCGAGCCGCTCAGTGTCGAGACGTTGGCGCGGGGTGCGCACATGTCGGTCGGGCACCTGAGCAGGGAGTTTCGCCGCGTCTACGGCGAGTCCCCTTATTCGTATCTGATGACCAGACGCATCGAGCGCGCGATGACCCTGCTTCGCCGCGGAGATCTGAGCGTCACCGAGGTGTGCTTCGCGGTGGGGTCGTCCTCGCTCGGCACGTTCAGTACGAGATTCACGGAGCTGGTCGGTGTCCCGCCGAGCGTCTATCGTCGCGACCACTCTCAGGCGGGGCACGGCATCCCGCCGTGTCTCGCGAAACAGGTCACCAGACCGGTCAGGAATCGAGAAGCGCGTGGACCTAGCCATGTCTAGCGTTGTGGACATGAACATCACCATTCATTACGCCTTCCTCCCGCACACCGACGGCGAGGCCGCACTCGGGTTCTACCGCGACACCTTGGGGTTCGAGGTCCGCAAGGATGTCGGCTACCAGGACATGCGCTGGATCACCGTCGGCCCCGTCGGTCAACCGGAGACGTCCATCGTGCTGCACCCGCCGGCGACCGATCCGGGTGTCACCGACGCCGAACGCCAGACCATCCTCGAGCTCATCGCCAAAGGCGCATACACGGCGGTCACGCTCGCAACGGACGACCTGGACGGGCTTTTCGAGCGCCTCCAAGCGGCCGGCGCCGATGTGGTTCAGGAACCCATCGACCAGGACTACGGCGTCCGCGACTGCGCATTCCGTGATCCCGCCGGCAACTTGATCCGAGTCAACCAGCGCTGATCGCCCTAGCCCCTGTGGAAATCCGCAGGGGCAAGCGCTGGAATTCGGCGGATTTCCGCAGTGAATTGCAATCCTGCACTTCATAGCGTTCGACGTATGAACTTTTCACTCGCAATGTCACAAGCCGAAACCGGCGACCTCGGGGGCGCAGCAGGCGTCGCAATCCACCTCATGGAAACGATCGGGGCCCCAGGAGCTGGGATCGCGGTGGCGGCGGAGAATCTGTTTCCACCGATTCCCAGCGAGGTGATTTTGCCTCTTGTGGGATTCGCGGCCTCGCGCGGTGACATCTCTCTCGTAGCCGCGATCTCTTGGACCACGATCGGGTCCGTGATGGGCGCATTGGTGCTGTACGTGGTCGGCCGTATGTTCGGCCGTCACCGAATGTACGCGGCCATAGCAAAGTTACCTCTGGTCACCACAACGGATCTGGAACACGCCGAGGATTGGTTCGCCCGTCACGGAACCAAGGCAGTTCCTCGGAAGGATGGTTCCACTCGTCCGAAGCCTGATCTCGATTCCCGCTGGTGTCGAAGCAATGCCAGTAGGCACGTTCCTGATCCTGACCGCTGCCGGAAGCGGGATCTGGAACTCGGCCTTTGTCCTCGCCGGCTATCTTCTCGGCTCCAACTGGGCTGCCGTCGAGCCATACTCCGACCTCTTGCAGAAGCTCGTGATCATCGCCGCAATCGGGGCCATGGCCTTGTTTCTCGTCCGCCGTCTGCGAAGCCGACGTGAACGTACAGTCACATCGTGACCGTGTTTCGATCCATTGGACGCCCGCTCGGGAGATCTCTTCGGGCCGTGATTGGTACAGCGGTCGGCATGGTCGGCGCCCTCACCGGCGCGGCGTCCCTGACCAATCGGGAAGCAGCACGACGGTCGGTGCGGCAGGACCGCAGTCGCCTAATGACCTGGTTCGGGGCCGACACTGTGTTCGACCTGCCGGACCGCGATCCGTCCGGATACCTCCTCGTTCGTCTCGCGTACGGCCCCCTCCTGGGTGTTGTCATGCTGCTCGTCCTGATCGCCGGAAGTGGGTACGCGGGTTGGAGCGTCGTCCTGCTTCTCTCCGGACGTATCCCTCTCGTCGATGGCTTCGTGTCGCTGATCGTCGCCGCGATTGCGATCTACCTGGCCATACGCCTGGCCGTGCTGACCGGTCGATGGGATGTCCAGTTGGCGTTACGAACTCTCGGCAGCGACGAGACCGTCAGGCGGGTACACGAACTTCAACGCACCCGAGCGGATGTGGTCGCGGCGATAGACGACGAGCGCCGTCGGATCGAGCGTGCCATCCACGACGACGTTCAACAGCGCGCGGTGGCCCTGGCACTCGAACTCGGGCGTGCGCGGCGAAAGGCTCAGCAGGGCGACGACGGGCTTCTCGACAACCTCGACACCGCAACTGCCCAGGCGGGGGCACTGCTTACTCATTTGAGGGAAGTCGCGTGGCGGATCTATCCGGCGACACTCGACGAACACGGTCTCGTCGCCGCGTTGGAAGGTTTGTCGGCGCGCACCTACTTGCCGGTCGAGTTGGATCTACGAGTCGACGCCGAGCCGCCGCTCGAGGTGGCGGCGGCGGCGTATTACGTAGCGGCCGAATCCGTTACGAATGCGTCCAAACATTCGGGCGCGGAAGTTGTCACGATCGCGGTGAATGCGAGTACCCGCGCAGTCACCATTTCGGCTACAGACAACGGAATCGGTGGCGCTGCCCCTTCAGGATCCGGACTGACGAGTCTGCGTCGTCGAGTGGCTGCTCTCGACGGCACGTTGTCCATTTCGAGTCCATCGGGCGGCCCGACTGTCGTGGAGGCGCGCATCCCATGCGAATAGTGATTGCCGAGGACTCCATCCTGCTGCGGGAGGGTCTGTCGCGGCTGCTCGCCGACGAGGGACACGAAGTTGTCGGGGGTGTCGGTAACCCGACAGAACTCCACCATGTGGTTGCCGAGAAGGATCCGGATCTCGTTTTGCTCGACGTGCGAATGCCCCCGACTTTTTCGACGGAAGGGATCGACGCTGCACTGCGATTGAAGGCCGAACAGCCGCGACGGGCAGTACTCGTCCTGTCTCAATATGTCGAGCACCGCAATGCGATCTCCCTACTCACCAGTGGGTTGGGAGCAGTCGGGTACCTACTGAAAGACCGCGTATCGGACGTCGGCGCCTTCCTTGCGGATCTCGAACGCGTCGCCGCGGGCGGCACGGCGTTCGACCCCGAAGTGGTCCGTCAACTGCTCACGAAGACGCGAAACGGCAACCCGCTCGCGATCCTCACCGAGCGCGAACGCGACGTGCTCGAGACACTTGCGCAGGGCCTCACGAATGCGGGTATTGCTGTCCGGCTGAGCATGTCGGTCAGCGCCGTGGAAAAGCACGTCAACTCGATCTTCACCAAGCTCGGCCTGGACCGCGATTCGGACCACAGCCGGCGCGTGCACGCAGTTCTGCTGTACCTGGAGAACACCAATCGGTACGGCCGTTCCAGCACCGACTAGCGCACGAATACTGCGGATAACCGCAGTGAAGCCTGCGCACTGCAGCAATAACGTCGTCGATATGACACCTCGGACTCGACCCACCCGCTCACTCGCCATCGTTGCAGGAGTTCTTGTCGGGAGCCTTTTCACCTCCAATACATCAGCTCTGGCAGTCGGCAATGAGCAGGTTCTGGAACTCCTGGTCGCTGCACCGTCGGACACCTCGGCCACCGTGCTTTCGGTGGACGAGCGCACTTGGACCGAAGGCTTTCGTGACTCGAACGCGTCGACACCGCCGACGGGGGACGAACACTTTCGAATCGGCAGCATCACCAAGACATTCGTCGCCACGGTGATCATGCAACTGGTCGAGGACAATCGGATAGAACTGGACGCGCCCGTCGGGCGGTACCTGCCGCATGTAGTGCCGGGTGGAGATCGGGCTACCGTCCGCCAGATTCTCCAGCACACAAGCGGGTTCCCCGATTACATGAAGTCGGATGGTTGGTCGACCAACCGCTGGCGAAGTGAGAACCGATTCCAGGACTACAGCCCCAAAGAACTACTGGCCCAAGCATTCGACCAAAACCCCGAGTTTCCTGCAGGTGAAGGTTTTCACTACTCGAACACGAATTACGTGATCGCCGGCCTGCTCGTCGAAGCAGTCACCGAGCGTCCCTACGAGACCGAGATCGTGGAACGCATCCTGAACCCGTTGACGCTGGAGAACACCAGCTTTCCGGGCTCCGACCCGTCGATTCCCACACCGACGATCCGCGCCGTCGGAACGCTGGACGACGGCCGCCAAGTCGACGTCACCGAACAGAACGAGACACTCGATTGGGCTGCAGGCGAGATGATTTCGACTACGTCGGACCTCTCCGAGTTCTTTGATTCACTTCTGGGCGGGCGACTACTCACTGCTGCGAGCCTCGACGAAATGCGCACTACCGTACCGATGGGAATGGGGTTTCGGTACGGACTCGGGCTCGAGAGCTTCGATCTCCCATGCGGCAAGCAGATTTGGGGTCACGGCGGCCAGCTGCTCGGATACGTCACCTATGCGTATCGCGAAGATGACGGGCGCACTTTTACCCTCCTACAAACATCCGGCGCCGACGACGGCTTTCTTCGATTCGCCGCCATGGCCACCGCGGCGTACTGCCGGTAACTCGATTGGCGTCGAAGCTTCTTCTCACGGGGGCGGACTCTTCGGTGCGTATTGCCCGACAATCCATCGACAAATCGCCTCCACGACGTACTCGCGCTCGTCGGCGTCCAGTTCGTGGCCGGCGGGGATGTGGTGCCACCGGGAAAGGCAGGTGCGGCAGCAGGTGGCGGTGGCGTGTTGCGCGACGAAGACCGGGTGTCCGCGGTACGGGGTTTGGCGGCCGTCGTTGCGTGGCTCGGCAGGCGCAAGTCTGCGTGCAATCAATTGTTCGGCATGCCTGCGCACGGTCGCAATTCCTCGCAGATCGACGATGGCGCGGTCCCGTCCACGCAGCCTGAACTTGGCGCGGAACGCGTGCTGCCCGATCCGGTGCAGTCGTGCGTCCAGCTCGTCCACCATCGCCACCTTCGTATCGAGAAGTCCCCCATTAGGGTCTCACCCGTTGCAATATGCAGTCATATGCCTGCATAATTGTCGGCATGGATGCGGACGCGGTGTTCAAAGCGCTTGCCGACCCCAGTCGGCGGCGCCTGCTCGACATGCTCCACGAGCGTTCGGGGTTGACGTTGGGTGAGCTCTGCACGGAGTTGGACATGCGTCGGCAGTCGGTGAGCCAACACCTGGACCTACTGGAGGCAGCCAACTTGGTGACCTCGGTACGGGCGGGACGGCGAAAGCTTCACTATTTGAATGCCGTGCCGATCCACGACGTCCGGCGCCGCTGGATCTGGAAGTTCGAAGACCCACACCTGGATGCCCTCGACTCGATCAAACAACGCGCAGAGGAACCGATCATGACGAACACAGCTCCCGATTACGTCTACACCACCTACATTCGCGCGACGGCGGAGAGAGTGTGGGAAGCACTCACCGACCGAGAGCTCACCAGCCGATACTGGGGGCACGCGCAAGTGTCCGACTGGACCGTCGGCAGCAGACTCGACCACGTCCGCGACGATGGGTCGGGCATCTCCGACGTCGCGGGGACCGTCAGCGAGGTCGACAGACCACGCCGCCTGGCGTTCACGTTCGACGACCCACAGCGCATCGACGATCCGACCTTCGAACCGAGCCTTGTCACCTTCGACATCGACTCCCACGAAGACATCGTCAAACTCACGATGACTCACACCCGCATCAGAAGCCGCGCCGACCGCGATTCGTTCAGCCAAGGATGGCCGGCCATCCTTGCGAATCTCAAGACCCTTCTCGAGACGGGAGAGGTTCTGCCGCAAGCGCCTTGGGAGTTTCACGCCGAAGAGCGTGCCGACCAGATGGCGAAGAACGGCTGACGAACGGTTCAGTCCTCGGGAAGCTCTTTGAAGGCCTTCTTCGTGTTCCGGTACCAGCCCAAACCTGACACCGGACGCTTCCACCGACCCTGCATGTCCTTCAGAGCGGGCTCGTGCGCCGTGTCGCCCTTTGCGACCATTTCTTTCAGGTGACTGTCCTGTGCGTGGATGATGTCATCGGCCTTCTCGGCGCTGAATGCCGTGTCACACGGACCGCCCAACTGTTTGCAAGTCATTGTTTTCATGTCCACAACGCTAGGCGGGTTCCCAGAGCCGGGCTTCTCGATTCGTGATCGGTTTTGCCACGATCCGCGACTCAGCGCCGCCCCCACGCTGCGAGTACCCGCTCGGTGAGACCGGTGCCGCTCGGATCTGTTTCCGGGCCAAGGGCACCGGGCGCCCTCAGGATCGTTCGGACGGGCTCTCCCCGATCCAGCAGGAAACGACCGAGTGCCGGCTCGATCTCGACTGCAGGATCAGTGATCGAGGCAATGTCCCACGCGTGAATTACCAGCTCCTGCACCCGCATCACCAGTAACGTCGGCGCGTCCACATCCTGCACAGGGTGATGCAGAATGATGCCGTCGTCGCGATGGCGTACGAATTCTCGCCTCAGTGCCTGCGCAAGGTCGTCGTGGGACTTCCTCGGATCATCTCCCAGGTGCTCCGCCGTACGACTCCAGACGATCTTGGACGGATCACCGTCGGGAAAGTAGTTCGTGTAGCGGATAGCTCCTCCGAGCACGTGATTCGCCACGTCATGGGTGCTCCACCCCGGACACCGACTCGGCTGCGACCCGATAAGACGTTCCGCGGACAGCAGCTGTCCGAACACCCCGGTCGCGCAATCGAGGAGCTGCAGATCGTCATCAGAGATCACGAGTCACGAACCACCCTGCCACCGACGAACAAATGCTTCTCGTTGTTGCATGCCCACAGCCTCGAGGAGAACTCCGGAGGCCAAGGCGTCCACGTATCCGAAGTTGCGGCCGTAGCCCCGTCCGTCGAAGAAGCTCTCACCTCCATGGGCAGCCCAGCTCGCCATTGTCCGGTCGAGGCAGTTTGACCACCAACCGATGTGGTGAAATCCCGGCTTCTCCGAGTACCAGGGCGATCCTTCGACGCTGCTGACGAGCTCGAAGTGCGGATGCTCGGTCGAGAACACCAATGTGTAGGGCCACGGTCCCAATTGGGATTCGGTCGGCTCGCCCCAGCTCACACCCACCATCCGGGTCAGCTCGTCCATCGCTGCTGTCAGGTCAGGGACGGTGAAACACACATGGTAGAAGCTGGATTCCTCGAGATCATTCGCTTCCGTTTCAGTCACGGTCAAGGGCCTCCTTATCCGATCTGCGGCAACTGTCGCTGCCCGTGATACACCCGTTCATCTTTCCGCTCGCGGGGAGTGTCGTGCCACTTACTGCTCCTCGATCTCGTCTCTGGCGCTGCCGAGGGCTCGCTGCATATCGGACAGAAAGTTGTCGATCGTCTCGCGCTCCGGTGCGCTGTACTTCCCCAGGGCAGTTGTCGCGTTCGCGATGGCCGGTCCGAAGAATGCCCAACCCATTTCCATGGCCTCGGGGGTGACATTGATCAACACACTTCTGCGATCGTGGTCGTCACGCTGGCGTCGCAGGTGCCCGGATTTCTCCATGCGATCGATCAGAGAGGTGACCGATGCTGAGGTGAGGTGAAGCTGCTCTCCCAGCCAAGTCGGGGTTGCGGCTTGGCCGCTGCGCCCCGCGTCCAGCAGGCAAATCAGCGCTCGGACGTCCGTTGCGTGCAACCCGTGCAACCGTGCGAATTCGGTTCCGAGTAAGTGCAGTTCGACCGCTAGTGCGCGCAGGTGGTGCACCGTCTCCATCGCGATTTCCTCCATAGACAAGTGTGCGTCGACACTTTACTATCTCGAATCACCAAGTATCTCGGTACATCGAATTACCTTTGGAGTTCGCATGCGCACGACTACTGCCGATTTCGCCGCCACGCCCGACGGCTCGGCCTTCTATCGCGCCTACGATCGCGTTCTCGACAAGTGGCCCGTCGATGTCACACGTCTCGATCTCGCCTCGGAGTTCGGGACGACCCGCGTGAACGTATGCGGTCAGGTGGATGCCCCGTCGGTCGTTCTCCTACCTGGAGCAGGAGCTACGTCGACAGTATGGTTCGCGAATGTGGCTGCACTCGCGAACCACTACCGGGTCTACGCAGTCGATCTGATCGGCGATGTCGGTCGGAGCGTTGCCAACGGAACACCTGTGCGAACGGTTGACGACCTCATGAGCTGGCTGAACACTGTCACAGCGGCCGTCGACCTGAAGGAGTTCAGCCTCGTCGGCCACTCGTACGGCGCAATGATCGCACTCGCATACGCACTACGTGAGCCCGACAACGTCAGATCCCTGGCGCTACTCGACCCGAACTCTTGCTTCGCCAGAATGCGGACGTCCTACCTTCTCCGCGCCGCACCACTCCTCCTGCGTCCCACCGCGAAACGTGAACGCAACTTCATTCGGTGGGAAACCGATGGGCAACACGTCGACGAGGACTGGCTCGATCTCCTCGCGTACGGAGCCGCGCACTATCCTAAGTCGAAGACCGTTGTTCCTCAGCGTCCCAAACGAAATGCTGTCGAGCAGATGTCCCTCGACACGACCGTCATTCTCGCAGGCGACAGCAAAGTACACGACAGTGCGCGAGTTGCAGCCAACATCGGGCCGATTCCACGGATTCATACTGTTCTCGTGGGAGGAGCGACCCACCACACCATGCCAATGGTACCTGTAGAAGCGTTGAACGCTGCCCTGATCGACGCCCTGTCGGAGCAGTAGCCCCCGCGAACCGGCAGCGCTACATCCTGCCGCGGTGTTCATCGAACGCCGAGATCGAACTCGCAACGTCTCAATGCTGCGCCTTGGCGGTGATCCCGCCATCGAGTTCTGCCGACGAGCCCAGATGACGAGCGACGAGCTCTTGGCCTTGGTCGGCTCCGGAGCACTGACACACTCGGCATTGGGCCGTAACGGCGCGCCCAGGACCTGCATCTTCGGTCACACGGCGATAGTCACCGCTAGTGTCACCAACACCGCTCACTACGGAGGGCAGCTCATCGACGCGGACGATGCGTCAACCGATTGCGTTTCCGACTGTCCGACAGTTCGTTCGACGGGGGAATTCAGATGGTCAGCTTTTTCACCCAACACGGGGATCATCTCGTGTCGGAACCATTGGCCGTCAGCCCGTGGTCACCGAACCAGCTCAGCGGCACTGGCATCTGCGGTCTTCTCGCACGCCAGCTCGAAACCCACAGCCGGCCCGATTTCGTTCCCGCACGATTGACCGTGGACCTGTTCAGCCCCGTGATCAACGAACCGATTCAGGTCCGCAGCGAAGTCGTCCGTGAGGGAACGCGAATCACGGTCGCCGATGCCTCCATCGAGCAGGACGGAAGAATCCGGGCCCGCGCCTCCGCCTCATTCCTGATCATCGGCGCCGAACCGGAAGGCAAAGTGTGGTCACCCGTTCGGGACCTACCCATGCCGCCTACTGGATGTCTATCGCCGGACGGCGCACCGCCATTGTTCAAGAGTGGTGATCACGAGTGGACACACGATTTCACGGCAACGCAGAATCCCCACCGCAAGACCACATGGCAGAGCCTCCCTCCGCTCGTGACCGATGAAGAAATTTCACCGTTCCAACGGGCTGCGGTAATCAGCGACGCCACAAACCTCGTATGTCACTGGGGCTCCGAGGGGGCCGGGTACATCAACACCGATGTAACACTCACCCTCTCGCGACTTCCGCTCGGCTATGAGCTCGGACTACGTGCCGAGAACAGGGTCTCCCGCGAAGGCATCTCGGTCGGAACGGCCACGCTCTACGACCGGAGTGGAGCGCTCGGCACCTGCGTTGTCACCACCATGTCCAATGCGCGTAGACAGATCGACTTCACAGGCAAGACCTAGTTCGGTTCACCTCGATCGATCGAAATTTTCCCGATGCCAGACCGTTTCACCTGCGAGAATGCGGATCACTGTTAGACAGTTGACGTTTCGTGTCGAGTTTCCTGCTGACCACCGCTGCCGAAGCGGGTAGCGTGCCCGACGGCGGCTTCTGGCCGCATCGCTACGGGAGTACGACCAACAACTCCGCTGTCAGCAGGGCACGGAAATGGAAGGTGTACATATGAAGAACGTTCAGCGTGCAGTAATCACATCCGCCATGATTCTCGGGATGGCCGGCGCAGGCAGCGCGACCGCCCTCGCTCAACCGAGCACAGGTTCACTCGGCGGAGACGGCGCAGACATCAAACTGTCTCAAGGTCTCATCGCCGGCCCTGGTGGCTGTTCCGTCGAGGTCGAGAACGTCGGCACCGAAACCGCTGAAGGTGTCAATGTGAGGTCTGTCGGTTTCTCGGGCTATAGCGAGGATCTCGGCACAATCGAGGCCGGCGAAACGGTGACAGCTCAATTCATCGATTGCGCGCTCTCACCGTTCCCGATCCCGTTCATCGGAACCACCACCAACGGCGACGCGAACCTGACCGACAACTTCGTACTCGTGAATCCACCATCCGGTGACGCGGAGGGGACCGGGTAGCGTCATCCTCGAGCGGCCGTTCGCGCTCTGCCGAATCCAGGGCGCGACGGTACGGCCACTCATCTGAGGACTGGTGCTGCTCGATGGTCATACGCTGATACCACTACGGTGCGCTCGAATCGTCCTATGAGGCATAGTCTCAAAGCCTGACGGCTTGAGAAGTGTTACTGTCCCCCATGCCCAGAACCTTTACCGAAGCAGAGCGTGAAGCGTTCCTCGCCGATACACATGTCGGCGTGCTGTCCGTGGCAACCAACAGGGCCCGTCCCCCCGCAAGCGTCCCGATCTGGTACGACTACACGCCGGGTGGGAACATTCGGGTGAATACTGGTTCTTCGAGCCGCAAGGCAAAGCTCATCGAGCAAGCTGGCGCGGTGACCCTTGTAGTTCAGCGTGACGAGGTGCCGTATCGGTACGTGGTGGTCGAAGGCACCGTCGTAGACACTACGATCCCCTCACCGATGTCCGAGAGAGAAGCTATCGCGGCACGGTATCTGGGGGCGGATGCCGGTCGCGAGTTCGCACGCCAGATGGATGGATACACCAGCGTTCTGTTCACGATCCGTCCCGATCGATGGTTCACTGCCGACTTCAGCGACGAGTTCTGACTGAGCACGGTCACACGGTCGGCTGCCGCCACGATGTCGAGAATGTGTAGCGAGTTCCGTCCCAGTCGAGAAGGCGATCAACGAGGTCGAATCTGAATCAGGGAGCGCACATGAACCGCATAGAGATCGAACGCGAGCTTTCCGATGCTCGCGAGTTGCTCGACTCGTCTTCGGCGGCCCACCTCGCCTACAACGGGGCAGACGGCACACCACGGGTGATTCCGGTCGGGTTCTGGTGGACCGGAGAGCAGTTCGTTGTCTCGACAGCTTCGACGGCGCCGAAGGTCAGCGCGCTGTCGGCCCGTCCTGAAGTAGCCCTGACCATCGACGGCGGCGACACACCGGGCGATGCGCGGGCCCTGTCGGTTCGTGGTCGGGCGGAGATCACCATGGTCGACGGCGTGGTCCCGGAGTATCTGGCCGCCGCCCGTAAGGGCATGGACGCCGAAGCTGCAGCAGTGTTCGAGGAGAACTGCCGCACGATGTACGACCGGATGGCGCGCATCGCAATCACCCCGCACTGGGTACGCTTCTACGACTTCAACGCCGGTCGGATACCGCGCTTCCTGCAAGAACTGGCAGAGAAGAATCTGCCGAGTTGACCACCGACCTGATCGCGCCTCTGACCTTCGCTGAGGCGATGACAGCGGATCGTGGACCCACGTTCGACGGCATCAAGATCGGACGACCGGCCACCGGTGCGCTCATCGATGCCGGGCACTCGACCCTGTCCGACTTCCCCTCGGATCTCGATGTCTGAGGTTCCCCCCGGGTGGTGGACACCGACATAGCGGGATCGAAGGTTCCGCTGGAAGGATGTCCTCATGTCCCGCAAGCGCAGGTCGTTCACGACCGAGTACAAGGTCGAGGCCGCCCACCGGGTGATCGATTCCGGCCGCACCATCGCCGAGGTCGCCCGCGAAGTGGGCGTCAACGAGGCCCTGCTGGGCCGGTGGACGGCGGAGGAGCGCCGTCGTATCGAAGCCGCGGCAGTCAGCGGTGAGGAACCGTTGACCGCCGCCGAACGCACTGAGTTAGCGCGCCTGCGCAAGCAGGTCTCCGAGCAGGAGAAAGACATCGCGTTCCTGAAAAAAGCGTCGGCGTACTTTGCGGCGAATCAACAAAAGTAGAGCATTACTTGTTGATGGCCGCGGAGTACGCGATGGCAGAGCGGCGACATCCGCATCGTCGCACTCGTGCCGGTGGGAATGTGACAGGTGGCCGCGGTGGTTCTCACGCACTGCTCGGCACACACCTGGCCAGGGGAAGGAGTTCGGCTACTCCCAGTTCGGCGGCTCGGAAACCATTGTCCTGCTGCAAAACGGACTTTGACGTGCAGATCGACCCCGACGAGAGCGCCCGGCTCGGTCATCACATGCCGCCGGAGAACACGCTGGACCGACCTCGCCCGCTCATGGAGGCGGCAAGGGTTTCGGAGCCCCCTTCACGGGGTAGCCGTGGGTGGTCTAGGAGGGAGGGCGTCATGCGGGCAGCGGTTTTGCCTGAGGTTGGCCGGGCTCCAAGGTGGCCTTCGCCGAACTAGATGGACAAGCAGTCGACGTGCGAGTCGCTGGCTGTAACGCCGTTCTCCAGCTGGCATCGGGCGCAATGGGCGCAGCCGTTATTGGCTTGGTCGTGCCGTGACGGCGTCCTATCTCGATTTCGACGCGGTGCCGATCGGCGGCGGGCTGGTGGGCGATGCCCATGCATCTACGACTCACCTACGTTGCCGTCCGGATCAGCCGCGGCCGATGGCGCCGAGAGCGCCGTCTCCGATTGACCGGGCCGGAGCCGACGTCTTCATGAAAAGGAGAGACTGATGACTGATGACCTCGCATTACTGGAGGACTACATCCAGCGCTGCTCCAACTGGGGCCGGTGGGGTGCCGAAGACCATCTGGGCACCGTCAACCTCATTACCCCGGAAAAGGTACGCGAAGCCGCAAGGCTGGTGAGAACCGGTAAGACGATTTCGTTGACCATGCCCTACGACGAGGGCGGCCCGCAGACCGGCAACCTCGGCAGGCATAATCCCCACCTGTACCAACTCGCGTCGGGACCGGGATATCTTACCGGTGAGCAACAGAGCGTGGAAACCCCGACGATGACCAAGTGGCGAGAATCCTCCGGGCAACCCGCCAATGCTCTCTACGACGACGTTCTGGTCATGCCCACTCAGTCCGGCACTCAGTGGGACGCACTGTGCCACATCTTTTGGCGCGGTCAGATGTACAACGGGTATTCGGCCGCCGACGCTGGGACAGGTGGGAGCCGCACCAATGGCGTGCAGCACTACACCGGCAAAATCATCACCCGCGGTGTATTCGTCGACGTCGCCGAACACCGTGGCGTCGACAGCCTCGAACCCGGCGATGCCATTACCGTCGACGAGCTCGAGAAGTGCTTGGCCGCCAAGAAGCTGGAAATCAGGACCGGCGACGCGCTGATCGTTCGCACCGGCTTCATGGCCGCTCGACGCGGGAAGTGGCAAGACTACGCCGGCGGGCCGGCGCCGGGACTGTCGCTGCATACCGCTCCGTGGATTCGAGAGCACGACATCGCCGCTGTCGCCACCGACACCTGGGGAGTCGAAGTGCGGCCCAACGAGATCGACTGCTGGCAACCATTTCACGTTGTGTGCCTCACCCACACCGGCCTGGCCATCGGCGAGATTTGGGACCTCGACGGCCTCTCCGAAGACTGCAAAGCCGATGGGGTCTACGAATTCATGCTGTCGGCATCACCGCTACCGCTGACCGGCGCCTCCGGCAGCCCGGTCTCGGCAGTGGCGATCAAATGAATCCACCCCCTAGGCATCTGATACGCCGGACGCCCACGAACAGGGCCCCGACCAACGAAAGGACGGACCGCACCATGGCTTTCATTCCCCTGCCCGACCCGGCTGGCATGTCCGATACGCAACGAGAAGTGTACGAGCGGTTTCCCGCCAACCTGGTACGCGGCATGCTGTGTGCCACGCTTGAAGTCGCCGACGCCTATGAACGTCTGGCCACCGTTTTCCCCAAGGCGTCACTGGAGCCCAAGCTCCGTGAGATGACGATCCTCCGTGTTGCAGCAGTCTCTGGCAGCGCATACGAGCGCATGCAGCACATCGACTCCGCACACTCGGCCGGGGTCACCGACGCAGAGGTCGCTGCCCTGGAATCGGGTCGTTACGACGAACTGACTAACCAAGAGGCGGCCGTTCTTCGGTTTGTGGACGAGTTGATCGACACGCCCAAAGCCGCGACTACCCGTAAGGCGGCACTGCAAACACTCGGCGACGTGAATCTGGCGACCCTCACCGTGCTGGTCGGCTGTTACATGATGACCGCCCGCTTCGTGGAAACTCTCGACATCGAACTCGACGACGCTCCAACGAGTTGGGATAACACTTGACCTAAGCCTCAATCCACCGAACCGGTGATTTGAGCGTGGCGAGTTCCGTTGTGGGGCTTTGGGCGGTGTGTGGGCGTGGGTGATCGTCCGACCTCTGCTGCCGGATTGTTCACCTGGGTCTTTCACGTCGCGGGCGGGCAGGAAGGAACCTGTTAGGCGATCATCGGCTGGGTGCGGCCGAACATCGTGTCGAACAGGGTGTTCCAGGCTGTTTCCCATGGCCAGCCTGTCGGTAGTGCCCCGCGTTTGAAGTCGTTGGACGGTGGGCTTTCGCGAGGATTTGTTCGGCGGTTTTCGTCCAGACGAATGGTTGAGCGCGTGGGTTCCAAGCGCTACCGCCGCAACAATAGGCTTAGCCGAGATCGCGCTGCTGTCAAACGGCGGAGCAACGGTGATCCGCGCCGGCGGATTCTGGTTCTTCCCGTGGCTGATCGGCGTTATCTTCGTCGTCCTGGGAGTTGCGGGCGCGGTCTCACTGTTGACCACCCGACCTACCGTTGCCGCACCTCACGTCAACGACATCGCGACCTACGCGGGCCGCAATCCGCTGTATTGCGCCGCCTACTCGCACGTTCGGGACGTTGACGTCGGAGACGTCACGCCAGTTGTATGAGGCCATGACGTTGGTGACACCGGTATGGAGTCGGGTCGCTGGCGGCCGGTTTCCGGCGGTGGTGTGGGGTCGATGGTAGTTGTAG
>NZ_JBHXNL010000014.1:0-120225 GCF_042719695.1 Rhodococcus sp. NPDC058521 | reverse complement strand
GAATTGTTTCTGTGAGAAGTTCAATTCTTCCACCACGACAGGGCATTTCGCCGTTACGACCCGCGTCTGACCACTACTGAATCGGTGCATTCAGGTTTAGGGTGACTGTCCACGGGCTCGGTAATGGCACTGTCGAGCTCGGTACTGGTGGCGGCGACGCCAGTTCGAGCGCGTGAGGACATGACTCGGGTCGGGTAGATGGGTCCAGATCAGTAGGCAGAGCAGGCGGCGTATCTCTGGCACACACAGCGCGATCAATTCGCTGTGCTCACCCGGTTTTCGGGCCCCCTTTTCGATCGGATGACGGTGAGGAAGGTGTGAGCGAGCATCGACAAGGTGATATGCCGATACCAGCCGGTGTACTGCCGCACCGGATAGTGGTCGAGGCCGGTTTCGCCCTTGGCGATCTGGAAGGTTTCCTCGATCGCCCAACGGGTTCCGGCGACCGCGGCCAGTTCGGACACGGTGGTGCGTTTCGGTCCGTGACACAGGTAGTAGGCCAGATCCGTCGGGTCGCTACAGCTACGGCGGGCCAACAACCAGTAGGTCTGCTCGGGCGAGTTCACTCCACGCACCGCCGTGCGCGCCCAGTGGTAGCGGCGTTCGCCTTTCGTGCCGTCGCCGGCCGAGCGGGTCCGCCACGCCTGGGCGGGCAGTGTCGCGATCGCCGCGTCCGCGCGGAGTTCGGCGCCGGCGGTGGTGATCACGCGCTGATTCACCGCGACGGCCAGCACGTACGACAGCCCGAGTTCCTCGCAGCGGGCGCGCGCAGTCGGTGGTACTTCCCGTAGACCTCGTCGCCGGTGACCCACGATGCCGGCACGCCGGCGGCGACGGCGCGTTCGAGTATCGCGATCGCCAGCTCGGGCTTGGTCGCGAACTCGCGCTCGGCGGGGATCCCGGCCTGCGCGCACCGGTCACGGTCGTCCGTCCACGCCTGGGGCAGGTACAACTCCCGGTCGATCAGCGTTCGGCCCGCCGCAGTGGCATAGGTCAAGAACACCGCGATCTGGCAATTCTCGACCCGGCCCGCGGTCCCCGAGTACTCGCGGGCCACCCCGGCCGAGCGGGTGCCCTTCTTCAAGAAACCGGTCTCGTCGAGAATCAACACACCGGACGGATCCGCGAGGTGCCTGACCGCGTAATCGCGGACATCGTCGCGGACCGCGTCGGGATCCCAGTCCGCGGTCGAGAACAGTCGCTGCATCCCGTCCGGCAACCGATCACCCGCGCGCTCGGACAGGGTCCACGAATTCTTCCGCTCCTCACCCGAGAGCAACCCCTGCACGTACTCGACCGCATGCTTGCGGGGTTCGGACCTGGCGAAACGTTGCCCGATCAAGGCATCGATCTCCGCCAGCCCCTCCGCCCACACCCGCACCTCGGCCACGCACACATTCTCCACATCCCGACACTGATCGGTCGACCCGCCATAGCTGCGACGACACGCCGACAAGATCAAAATAAACGCGACTGTAGTACTAGCCCTGGCACTTCTCGGAGCCGGTCACGTCGCAGACGTGGCGCACACCGTCGTAGTCGCCGTCCTCCACGGGAACGACGCCCCAGGCGCGTTCGTCGGTGATGCGGCATTCGTCCGAGCAGATTCCGTCGGCCCGGAAGGCCTCGGCGTTCATGGACTCGGTGAAGACCGTCTTCAGTTTGTCGACAGCTTCGGTGCCGAGTTCGTTGTTGGCAGCGAATAGTGAGCCGGCGATGGTGTCGGACTTCCAGACGGTCTTCAGCTCGCCCGGCGCCAATTCGCCCTTGTCCACCATCGTCTTGTCGACCATCGTGTCGAATGCGAAGCCGGCATCGCAGTCGCCGTTCTTGACCGACAGTGCGGAGGCGTCGTGTCCGCCTGCGTAGATGGGTGTCAGGGCGGACGAGATGTCGGCCTCGGACCCCGACGACGTGACGCCTTCCTCGATGAGACCGGCCGAGGGGTACAGGAATCCGGAGGTCGAACTCGGATCCACGAAGCAGACCTTCTTGCCCTTGTAGTCGGCGAGGCTGTTGACGGAGTCGTTGTCCGAGCGTGCAATTCCGTAGGACGTGTAGCCCGGCGGCGTGCCCTGATCCTTGACGACGGCACCGAGCGGTGTCATGTCCGCGCCATTGACACCGGCCACGACGTAGGCGAACGGACCGAAGAATGCGAGGTCGACATTTCCTGCGATGAGACCCTCGACGATGCCTGCGTAATCGGAGGCCTGGACGAAGTCGACCGTCGATCCGGTTTCACGCTCGAGCCGTTCGATCACAGGGTCGTAGCTGGCACGCAGATCGGTCGAGTTCTCCGCGGGAATTGCTGCGAGGGTAATGGTTTCGGGAAAGCCTTGCGCGGTGGTCGCGTCTGCGTCGGAGCCGGAACAGCCTGCGGCGACGAGAGCAGTGGACGTGAGGAGGGCGGCGGCGAGGCCGGTTCTGCGATGGGCGGTGGTGATCATGGCGAAGTCCGTTCGGTCGGGGGTGGACGAGCGCGGATGGAGGAGGTCAGTTCAGGACCAGGGCGGGGAACTCGGCGATGCTGTCGAGGACGTGGGTCGCTCCCGCATCACGGAGTTGGTCTGCGCCGTGGGCGCCGGTGAGTACACCGGCGACGACGGGAGCACCGGCGCGCAGACCGGATCGGATGTCGTTGGAGGTGTCGCCCACTACCGCAACGGCTGCCATGTCGCTGACCTGAACATGCAGGGCAGCAGAGAGGACGAGGTCCGGGTGCGGGCGACCGCGTCCGAATTCTCCCGGCGCAAGAAATGCGTCGGGGAGGTCCTGCCACCCGAGAGCGTCCACGATGCGACCCTGTGTGGTCGGTGAGAATCCGGTTGTGAGGACGACGGAGATGCCCGCGCCGCGCAGGCGCGCAATGGTTTCGGCCGCGACGGGGACCGGCGTGACTCCGCCGTCGATCCGGGCATCGTAGGCACGTTCGAAGGCTCGATTGGCCGACTGGGCGTCTTCCTCGCTGTCGAACAGTGCGCGGAAGACCTCGATCTTCGACTGGCCCATGGTGTCGAGCACGTACTTGCGGGCGGCCTCGCGTTCCGGGCCCTCTTCGGGGAGGCCGACGGACGTGGCTGCGGCGTCGAAGGCGTCGAGTACGAGACCGTCGTCTGCCACGGTGGTGCCGGCCATGTCCATGACGACGAGTTCGATGGGTGAGGTGTGGGGTGTCGGGTTCGGCATGAGGAATACCGTGCCGGTTGGTATAGACCAATGAGTAGAACGCTCTTGAACAGCAGGTGAACGCCGATGGACAGTTTGGTCTAGACCATAAACTGCTACAGTGAGCCCATGGTTGTCGACTCGGAGCCGCGGGTGCTCAAACACCAGATAGTGCGGAGAAACCTCGACGCGGTACTCGACGGAATGGCTCCGGGAGACCCGTTCCCTTCGGAGCGAGATCTCGCCGAGCAGCACGATGTCTCTCGGGAGACTCTGCGTCAGGCCATTCGGGAACTGTTGGTCGCGGGGAGGCTCGAACGCCGTGGTCGAGCGACCGTCGTTGCCGAGTCGAAAGTGGTGCTCCCCCTTGCCATCGGCTCGTACACGGAGGCCGCCCGTGAGAAGGGTCTGACGGCCACTCGCATCCTCGTCGGATGGAGCGTCTACGACGCCGACGATGCACTTGCCGACACGCTTCGGATCGACGCGGGGGATTCGGTTGTTCAGCTGGAACGTGTGTTCACCACGGGAGACGTACGCGTCGGACTCGAGACCACGCGACTTCCCGCGTACCGAGTCCCCGGTTTGGTGGAGAACTTCGACTACAGAACTTCCCTCTACTCCGAGATGCGCACTCGGGGAATCCTGTTCGGGCGGGTGGTCGATGCAATCGAAACGGTGCTTCCGGACGCGAGGGAGGCCGCCCTGTTGACGGTCGACGCCCGAACACCGATGTTCCTGCTCAATCGTGTGTCGTACGACGTCGACGGAGTTCCCATCGAGCAGCGGCGATCTCTCTACCGCGGCGACCGTATGACGTTCACGGCCGTGATGGAGGGGGAGTGAATTGGTGAGCGCCGGTCGGCATTACGACGTCGTGGTGGTGGGTGCAGGCATCGTCGGGCTCGCACACGCCTATCACTCCTGGCGGCGCGGGCTGTCGGTGATGGTGGTCGAGCAGGCAGGCGCCGTCACCGGAGCCTCCGTCCAGAACTTCGGACATGCCTGCATCACTGCACAATCCGGCGATGCTCTCACCTACGCCGAATCGGGTCGAACGCATTGGCTCGACCTGGCGCGCAAGGCCGGGTTCTGGGCCGCCGAGACGGGAACCCATTGCGTCGCGCGGCACGACGACGAACTCGACGTGTTGAGGGAGTTCGCCGAACGCCGAGGTCCGGAGAGGGTCCGCCTGCTCGACCGCGAAGAGATTCTCGAACGACTTCCCATCTCCGGAGACGGTGTGGTCGGGGGTATGTACATGTCGATGGACCTCCAGGTGGACCCTCGTGCCGCCGCTCCGGCGGTCGCGGAGTGGTTGGAACGGTCGGGAGTCGAGTTCTCGTGGCGGACGGCGGCGACGTCGTTCGACGAGGGAGTGGTACACACCTCGCGTGGTGACCTGCACGCCGACAACATCTTCGTCACCGTCAACCACGATATCGATCGATTGTTTCCAGAGTTGGCCGAAGAGAGAGGGCTTCTGCGGTGCCGTCTGCACATGTTGCGCGCGAATCTTCCGCTTCGCACACCGCTTCCGAGCCCTTTGTTCACGGGATGGTCTCTGCTTCGGTATTCCGGTTTCGAGGGGCTGCCGGCGGCGGCGCGGGTTGCCGAGCGCTTACGTGAGCAGTTCCCTCGCTACATCGAACTCGATCTGCACCAGATGTACACACCGCAGCCGGACGGATCCGTTCTTCTGGGCGATACACACTTTCGTGACGTCTCGGGTTCGCCCTTCCAGACCGAAGAAGGATTCGACGTCCTGCTGGCCGAAGCACGAGCGTTGTTCGGAGTGGAACGGATCGACGTCGTCGAACGGTAGCAGGGGGCCTACAGTTCTGCTCCCGGAACCGAGTTCCTCCAGGAAGAGTCCTACAAGGGTGTTCATATCGTCACTGTGACCACCGGAATCGGGATGACGACGAGCATTGGCCTCGCCGAGTCGAGTGTCGCCCGCGCGGTAGGTGCCGACAGCAAGTAGCCTCTCCGGCTCCGATTCATCGTGCCCGACGTCCGAGTGATGCACCCGCATGCTTCCGTTGTATACGAACGGCACGTCCGGGCGGTTGTGTCGAACGGACGTGCCCATTGTTCAAGGGCTCGTGCCTTGTTGGCTGCCCTTGCTGGAGAGGGGGTCTGAAGTGCCGAGATATGCGTCCTCGATCAGATGCGGTGCGTCCGCGAGTTCTGCGGCCGCACCTTGTAGAACATTCGTTCCATGCCGCAGAACGAGTGCTGTGTCTGCGGTTTCGAGTGCGAGTTGAACGTGCTGTTCGACCAGTACAACCGCCGCACCGGTCGTGTCGGCCACCGTGCGCACGATCGGCAGCAGTCGTTCGACGACGACGGGGGCCAATCCCATGCTCAGTTCGTCGATGAGTAGAACCTTCGGGTGTTGGACCAATGCGCGGGCGATCGCGAGCATCTGTTGTTCGCCACCGGACAACGATCCGGCTGCGACTTTCATACGCTCGCTCAGCGCAGGAAAGTACTCGAGGACGGACGCCCGCTCGGACGACCATGCGCGACGTGACGTGACAGCCAGGCGAAGGTTCTCTTCGACGGTGAGAGTCGTGAACAGTGAACGGTCGTCGGGGACGAGGACCAGCCCGGCTTGCGACGCGCTACGTGCCTGTCCGGGCTTGACCACGCGATTGGCGATCTCGACTGTTCCGTTCAGGCTCGGCAGCAGACCCGCCAGGGTCGACAGGACGGTTGTCTTGCCGGCACCGTTCGGTCCGAGAAGTGCGAGCACCTCCCCGTCTTCGAGCTCGAGGTCGAAGTGACGAACGCAGGGTCGACCTTTGGAATATCCGGCGTCCATATGGGTACATTTCAATACGGTTGTCATGCCTCGATTTCCTGTCCTGTCGCAGTGCGTTGCGGCTGGATGGGTTCCGGTTCGTCGACTCCTTCACGTGTCGACGAACCGGTGTGGGTGGCTCCGAGGTATGCCTTCGTGACCGCGGGGTCGTTGCGCACCTCATCGGGGGTCCCGACCGCGATGACTCTTCCCAGGTCGAGAACTATTATCCGGTCGCAGATCTCGAGTACCAGTTCCATGTCGTGGTCGACCATGACGATCGTCAGTCCGGAGTTGCGGATCGCTCGCAACCGGTTACCCAGCCACATGCTCTCGTTGGTGTCCAGGCCCGCTGCCGGTTCGTCCAGCAGCACGACTCGTGGTCGTCCCGCCAATGCCCTGGCCACCGAGACCAATTGGCGTTGTCCTTGCGAGAGCTCCCTGACCGGTCGGTCGACCACTGTACTGAGGTGGAGGATGTCGAAGAGCTCGCCGAGTCCCTCGTCGCCCAGTGGAGAGTCGTCCGAGCTGCGAGTCAGCGCAGCGGTGGTTCCCACGGATACGTTCTCCTCGACCGACAGGTCGTCGTAGAGTTCGATGCCTTGGAAGGTCCGCCCGAGTCCGTTCCGCGCCCGCCTGTACGGTCGCTGACCGTCGAGGCACTCGCCCGCGACCGAAACGCTGCCGCTGGCATCGGCGAATCCGCTGATGGCGTCGATGAACGTGGTCTTACCTGCGCCGTTCGGGCCTATGAGTCCGACGATCTCGCCGTGACGGACATCGAACGACACGTTTTCCAGTGCGACGACTCCGCCGTATCGGACCCCGATACCCGTCGTGGCGAGCACTACATCACCGAAGGGACGCGCTTCGTTGCGGTCGGGACTCACATCACCCACCGAGACGGAGAGTTCGGGAACGGCGCCGTTGCGGTGCGCGCCCACGAGCCTGTCGCGGAGCCATGCAACCTGCTTGTGGATCTCGGAGACGATGCCTTCCGGGTTGGCGATGATGGTGACGACCAACAGAAGTCCGGTGAATACGGCGTAGTAGTCACCGACGTGTGCGACGCGATCGAGCAGGATGAACAGAATGCCACCGGCGCCCATGGCGCCGGCAAGTATCCCGCCGGAGACGCACGTGATACCGGCGAGGTAGACGACCGCGAACATTGCGATCCCACCGATCGCGGAGAACGATTCGGGAACGGCCAGAGTTTGTGCGTAGGCCATGAGGGATCCACCGAGTCCCGCAATGAAGGCGCCGATCGCGAATGCGATGAGTTTGGTGCGTGAGACGTCGATACCCGAAGCCGCGGCAGAGCGTTCGTTTGCTCGTACGGCGAGCATCGAGGCACCGAGTCGACTGGTTCGCAAGGCGGCCACGGCCAAGCCGACGATGACGAGTACGAGCAGGCACAGGATGCCGAACGATATTCTGGGATAGGAATTTCCGGAACCGATACCGAGGTCTACTCCCAGAAGGGACGGGACCTCTACCTTGGCGCCGTCGATGCCTCCGTTGAGATTGTTGTTACGGAACCAGAACGTTTCGAGGAAGACCGCCAAACTCAAGGTCACGACAGCCACCGGCAAGCCGCGGATCCTGAGTGCCGGGAGACCCACGACGACGCCGACCACGGTCGCACACAGGGCGGCAAGCAGCGGTGCAATCGGGAATGGAACGCCCCAATCGGTGGTCAATCGGCTGAGCATGAAGGCGCCGACTCCGGCAAGAGTCAACTGGGCCAGCGAGATCTGGCCGGCGAACCCCGTGACGACCACTTGGGACAGAGCGATGATGGCAAGCGTGAAACTCACGATGATCGCACCGCGATAGCTGCCGTCGGTGAGAAGCAGGAAACCCAGTGCTATCCCGACGCCTATCAGTGTGGGGGCCAGGATGCGCTTCGGTCTGGGCGCGGAACCCAGCGTGTTCTGAATGATGGCGCCCCGCGACGGGAGCGGTTTACCGCGGAACACGAGGAAAATCAGAATCAGCACCAGCGGAATGAGTTCGGCCATGCCTGCCTGGGGCATCCAGCTGACGGTGGACTGGAGATGCGTCATTTCCGACTGTAGGACACCTATTCCCAAGCCCGCCGCCACGGCGGGCCCGATGGCGTTGAAATTGCCGACGAGTGCGGCCGCCAGTGCCGGGACGATGAACAGTGTGTACGAGATGGGAATGAGGGGGACGATCGGTGCGATGAGGATACCGGCAAGGCCGGCGATGGCCGTCGAGAGCGCCCAGTTTGCGTACGCGATGCGTTCGGGGGAGAGGCCCGTGACAATGGCACCCTTCTCCGATTCGGCTGCCGCGCGGGTGGCGAGTCCGAAGCGGGTCAGACGGAATGCAAGTATCAACAGGACCGTGAGTGCGACGACGATAGCAGCGAACCACAGCCGGTCGGACGGGACACGGAGGCTGCCGATCGTGATGACGTCGTTGGGCAGGATTGCATCCACCGACACGGGCGTGGTGCCCACCCTTGCGGCGAGCAAGGCCTGCACAGCCAACATGAGTGCAACGGAGGCGACGGCTTTGGCAGTCGCCGGCGCGGTCCTGAGCAGCTTGAATACCGAGAAGTACATCAGGATGCCCATCCCCGCGGCGATGGCGAGTGAGATCCCCATGGCGGGAACAAGTCCCAGTGGTCCGCCGAGGTCCACTGTTTTCGGCAGGCCAGGGATCGGGATGAGTAGCTCGCCGTCACGGAGGTAGGCATAGGTGTACGCGACGTACAACGCGACTGCACCGGTCGCGAAGTTCACGACCCCCGAGCTTCGGTAGGTCATCACGAGCGCCAGCGCCAACGCTGCGTACACCGCTCCGTTGCCGAGTCCCAGGAGCACGAACTGAATATCTTGCATCATCGCAACATCTTTCGGTGGAAGTGATTTCGGCGGATCTGCTAGTTGACGACCCGCGGATCCGTCATCTGCCCGTCTTCGATGGTCAAGATGATCGAGCCCTTGTTGCAGATGGATGTCAGCGGTGGTAGCGCGGACTGGTTGCAGGTGAACGCCAGACCTTCGGCTGCGGGTGTGGGAACGTCGACAGCCGAGGCAATTGCCGAAATGATCGCGGCGGGCGAGGTATCGGTTCCTTCGACCGACTCGGTGGCTCGGAAGAGTCCGAGCATTCCCTGGTACGCGACGGGTGTCTGACCGCCGGTCTCGGTGTTCGGCGCATACTTCTGCATGACGCTCTGGAAGAGGTTGGCTTCCGGATTGTCGGTGGTCGTGTCGGTTGCGGCGAATACCTGCGCACCTTCCATGGCCGAGCCGACTGCATCGATTACCGACTGGGCGGTGCACGAAGCGTTGGTGAACTTCTCTGCGGTGGCGCCCAAAGTGCCGAGTGCCTTGAAAATCGACGTGCACGCCGTCTCTTCGCCGACCACGACGACGCCTTCGGGGTTCGACGCGAGACCTGCGCTGACCTGGGGAGTCGCATCAGGCGTGCCCATCGGGATGGGGACCACCTCGAGATCGACACCTGCGGCGGCGAATGCGGGAACTCCCAGCTGCTCCAGCCCCGACACGGCAGCGGGTACGTTGATCGTGAAGGCGGTGACCTTCTTCATCTCCTGGTCGCTCGCTGTCGCCGCCATAGCACTCAGACTGGCTGGAAATCCGCCGGTCCAGAGGAACGAGTTCTCCGTGGTCAGCTCTGCCATCGACTGACCGGACGCGGCGACGTACGGAATACCGGCTCCGGTGATGATCGGGACCATGACATCCCCCATACCGGTAGTGGTGATGACAGCCGCCGAGACCCCACTTTCGACCATCTGGTTTGCGCAGTCGCGCGCAGACGCTGGTTCCTCACCCTGCTTGCACTCCACCAATTCCACAGGTCGACCGCCGATTCCACCGAGGTTGTCGTTCGCGTAGCGAACGACGGCTTCGGCTGCCTCCCGGTTCTGCGGCTGCGAAACTGCCTGCCCGCCCTCGTTGTTGATGAGGCCGATCTTGACCGGCTCACCGCTGGCGGACACGCCGGGATACGAACCTTCGGGAGCTGTGACACTCTCGGACGCGGGGTCAGCGGCATCGCTGTCGCTGCTACACGCGGACAGGGCGGTCATGGCAACGACGGCAACCGATGCCGCTGCGGCCCTGGTAGCAGATTGCCTACTGAACGGTCTCATGATTGTCCTTTTCGGTTGTTGACCCACGCTGTGGTGGTGCTTCGGACCGACACGGAAAGCTGCGTGAGGGCGTGTGCCTTCGACGACCTGTACCGGGAGGCCCTCTCGGGTGCTTCTTCGTGTCGTCGCCGTTCGAAGCCGACGCTATGAGGTGGCCACACGCAGTCGATCGTTGGAAAACGGTGTACCGGTGAGCGGGACAACTCGCGGCGGCAGTGTCCCGCTCACCGGGTTGACGCCGATCGATCAACCTTTCTCGTGCATACACTGCCTGCGACTCATGGCACGAACGCCGACGACACCTCGACATAGTTGGGAAAACGATGCATCTCAAATCCGGTCAGTCCCTGGCTAGTTCCGTGGACACCACCACGGTGGTCGTGGTACGTGCACCTGCAGAGGAGGTCACCTTGACATGTGGTGGGGCCGAGATGGTCTCGGGCAAAGTGGCGACCGGGGACGGCTCGACGATCGATGCGTCCCACCTCGGAGATTCCCTGCTCGGCAAGAGATATGTCGACGAGGAGATCGGTCTGGAGATCCTGTGCACCAAGCCGGGTGTGGGGCGACTGGATGCGAACGGCAAGCCGCTACCGATCAAGTCCGCCAAGCCGCTGCCGTCATCCGACTGACTGTCAGAACGAGCCGAGATCGAGAGATGAGTGTCGGATGAATATCACCATGTTGCTGGATATGGCGGCCGATGGGTTCGGCGACCGTGTCGTCGTCGGTGATTCGCAGAGCGGCTTGACGCCTGGTCGGCTTCGGGAACTTGCCGCCTCCGGGGCCCGGGAGATCGAGGAGGCGGGGGCGGACGCGCTCGTGTATCTCGCTGTCAATGGCCCAGCCTTTCCTGTGGCGATGTTTGCTGCGGCGTACGCAGGGGTCCCGCTCGTTCCGGTCAACTATCGCCTGGGGCGAGAGCAGATGGATGCTCTTCTCACGAATCATCCGAAAGCGCTGGGTATTGCCGGCCCCGAGCAGTCGGATGCACTTCGGCGGGCGGGGATACCGGTCGTCGCACCGGATGAGTGGATCACCCGACTGGGGGCCGCGGCCGATTCCGTGGACGAACCTGGTCTCGCCGACAACCACGATTCCGATGCTCCTGCAGTGATCATCTACACCTCGGGAACCACATCAGCTCCGAAGGGAGTTCTGCTCCGGCACGAGAACCTGTCGGCCTACGTTCTCGGATCCGTGGAGTTCGCCGCTGCGGACGAGGACGAAGCTGCGCTTGTGAGCGTGCCGCCCTATCACATCGCGGCAGTCGCCAACGTCGTCACCAACCTGTATGCCGGTAGGAGAACTGTTGTGTTGGAACAGTTCTCGGCTGAACAGTGGTTGACGGCAGCGCGGAACGAGCAGATCACGAGCGCGCTCGTCGTTCCCACGATGCTTTCTCGAATCGTCGGTGTGGACGGTGACAAGTCGCTGCCCAGGCTCCGAAGTCTCGCCTACGGAGGTGCTCCCATGCCGGCGCGCGTGATCGAGAGTGCCCTGCGCACATGGCCAGATGTCGATTTCGTCAACGCATACGGGTTGACCGAGACCAGTTCGACGATCGCGGTACTCGGTCCGGAAGAACATCGGTCGGCACTGGAGAGTAGTGACGAGGCCGTTCGTGCTCGCCTCGGTTCGGTAGGCACACTCATACCCGGCGTGGAATGCGAGATCCGAAACGATGACGACGAGGTCGTCGGGCCCGGTGTGGTCGGGAAGATCTGTGTTCGTGGAGATCAGGTTTCCGCGGAGTACGCCGGTGTGGGACGAATGGTGGACGAACGTGGGTTCTTCGACACTCGGGACAGAGGGTACCTCGACGACGACGGATTCTTGTTCGTCGGCGGCCGTGCCGACGACACCATCATCCGTGGCGCCGAGAACATCGCTCCCGCCGAGATCGAGGACGTCGTGCTCGGGCACCCGGACGTGTTGGACGTGGCTGTCGTCGGCGTCCCGGATCCCGAGTGGGGGCAACGTATCGAGGCGGTAGTCGTACTGCGGCCCGGTGTGAGCCTCGCTGTGGACGACCTGAGGTCGTTCGTGCGGTCGGCGCTTCGGAGCAGCAAGACACCCGAACGCATCGTGTACTGGGATGAGATTCCGCGCAGCGAAACCGGCAAGCTCGTGCGCCGTCACGTCGTCGAGCGCCTGAGTACGCAGTCGACATCGGTCTGAGAGATCGGCGTCCGTGATGACGGCTGAAGGTGGACATGTGACGACAGGAGGCCCGCTGAACAATGTGCGGGTGATCGAACTGGCTGGAATCGGGCCGGGTCCGCATGCTGCGATGGTGTTGGGTGATCTGGGTGCCGATGTGGTTCGGGTGCAGCGGCCTGGCACCCTGCCCACGGAAGCGCAGGTATCCGATCAGTTGCTGCGCAATCGAACGGTGGTCGAAGCGGATCTGAAAAACCCCGCCGACAGGAAGACCGTCATGGACCTCATCGCCAAGGCCGATGTGCTCATCGAGGGCTTCCGTCCAGGTGTGGCAGAGCGACTCGGTGTGGGTCCCGAGGATGTGGAGTCCGTGAACCGCACACTCGTGTACGGACGCATCACGGGATGGGGACAGGACGGCCCGCTCGCTCGGGTCGCCGGCCACGACATCAACTACATCTCGCAGACCGGCCTGTTGCACGCCGTGGGCCGTGCCGACGAGGTCCCGACACCGCCGCTGAATCTGCTCGGGGACTTCGGTGGAGGATCGATGTTTCTCGTCGCGGGCATTCTGGCCGCGTTGATCGAGCGTGAGCACACGGGTTTGGGACAGACTGTCGATGCAGCCATGGTCGACGGAGTGTCGGTGCTCGGCCAGATGATGTGGTCGTGGCGGGGGTCGGGCCGATGGGACGACCGTCGTGGGGTCAACAAGCTGGACACTGGCGCACCGTTCTACGAGGTATACGAGACTGCCGACGGGCGCTATTTCGCGGTCGGAGCAATCGAACCGCAGTTCTACGCGCTGCTTCTCGAAGGACTGGGCCTCTCCGCCGAGGAACTGCCCGACCAACTCGACCAGTCCAGATGGCCGGAGGTCAAGGACAGATTGGCCAAGGCCTTCCGCTCCAGAACTCGCGACGAGTGGGCCGCGGTGTTCGGGGGCACGGATGCCTGTGCCACACCTGTTCTCGATTGGAACGAAGCCGTCGAGAACGATCATCTGGCTGCGCGGGGAACTCTCGTCGAATCCGATGGGGTCGTACAAGCGGCTGTAGCACCGCGATTTTCGCGATCGGCAACCGACGTCCCACGTCCACCAGTCCGGACGGCAACGGATCCGAGGCGATTGTGGCCCGACTGACTGTTCACTGCACGGTTGACGCGAAAGCGGCTCGTCACCGCCGTCTCGGTACCCGGGACGATCACTGGACCGAGGTTTCCACGCCGTGGAAGTGACCTAGGAGGCATCGTGCTGCACGACATTCCCGAATCTCCCCTTCCTGACGCTCCGAACGGACGGCGGTACGAAGGCAAAGTCGTCTTCGTGACCGGTGCGGCGCGTGGACAAGGCCGCGCAGAGGCCGTCCGTTTCGCGGCAGAGGGAGCAGACGTGATCGCGCTGGACATCTGCGCAGATCTTCCCACGACCGGATACCCGGGCCCGACGGTGGAAGATCTCGACGAGACTGCGCGTCGAGTCGAAGCGATGGGCCGCAAGATCGTCACCAGCGTGACGGATGCCAAGGATTTCGACGCCTTGAAAGCCGCGCTCGAGAAGGGAGTGCACGAGCTGGGACGACTCGACGTGGTCGTTGCGAACGCCGGAATGACCACGGCCGCGTTGACGTGGGAAATCGATCTCGAGCACTGGCACGCCACGATCGACAACAATCTTCACGCCGCCTTCTACACAGCGAAGGCTGCTGTGCCGATCATGATCGACCAGGGAACTGGCGGCGCCATCGTCTTCACCAGTTCCGTTGCCGGATTGAGGGGTCTGCCGTTCCTGGCCGACTACGTAGCTGCCAAGCACGGCGTGACCGGTCTGGCCAAGACACTCGCCAACGAGCTCGCCGAACACCGTATTCGTGTCAACTCGGTTCACCCGCACGGAGTTCGGACCGGACTCACGATGCCTGAACTACACGAGGCGTTGGAGTCCCGCCAAGATCTGGGTGTGCTCTACATGGGTAGCCTCCCGGATCGGATGAGCGAATCGGAGGATGTCGCTGCAGCCGTCGCATGGATCGCGTCGAACGAGGCGCGTCACGTCACCGGCATACAACTGCCAGTGGATCTCGGTCGGACGAACCGCTAGCCGTCGCTTCCGATCAGTCGAGTATGTCGCGCACCTTCACATCCAGGTGGCCGTCGAGCATCGAACGAGCGACCACCATGTGCTTTTTCCAATGCGCGATCGCTCCGTCGCTGTCGCGCGCCCTGAGCAACTTGATCAGGCGACGCTGAGACCGTACGAACAGTTTGTAGTTGGCCTGCGCGGCCTCGATATCGGTGCGGCTGGATTCGCGGGTGACGGAGGTGGTGTGGCGCTCGAAGATCTCGTGCAACATGCCGGCCATCAGCGCAAGCGTGGCGTTTCCCGAGAGCTGGACCATCCTCAAGTGGAAACGCGCAGCTGCGCTACCGAACTCATCGGACGCCAGTGCAGCGGGGATCTCCTCGTCGACGAACTGCTCGAGCTCGTCGAACGCGGCCTCGGTGCCTTCGGCGGCAAGAATTCCGGCCGCCGCAGGCTCCAGTGATTCCCGTGCGACGAGCACATCCGCCACGGTAGCGCCGGAAAGTTCGAGGAGAAGAGACGCAGGTCGTGCCACCACCTCAGGTCCGGGCACGCACACGCGGGCGCCAGTCCTCGAGCCGCGGCGCACTTCGACGAGGCGTTCTGCTTCCAGAATCCTCACGGCCTCGCGGAGCGTCGGGCGGCTGACCGAGAAGTGTTCCATCAATTCTGCTTCGTGAGGCAGGTGGTCACCGTCGACCAACTTCCCGTCCACGATCATTCGCCGCAACTTCGCTGCGACCAGTTCTGCGGTCTTGGGCGTGCGAACCGGCCGCCCAGCGGCGTTCAGCAGGTTGACTCCCGGAGCATCCGACGCGTCGGGCAATGGTCCAACCACCTTTCCTCCAAGGCAACTTCGAATACCTAGTAAAGCATCCGTGCTGCACTCGGCATCACGGGCCGAGGCGCACGCCCGCTTCGTGTCCGAATCGAGTTGGTTTCGACTGGTCGTCAAGTGTCTTGCCAACCATTACATAGTGAACTATGTTATCTAGGTAATTCGAGTCAATATCAGTGAAACGGCTTGGACGCATTCCCGTCGTACAACGGCCGCCGCGGACCGGTCACGGCCCAGAGGAGCAATCATGCTGAGAACGCGGTTCACGGAGACGTTCGGAGTGGAACACCCGATAGTCCAAGGTGGAATGATGTTCGTCGGTCGCGCGGAACTTGCGGCGGCGGTGTCCAACGCGGGTGGGCTCGGCATCATCACCGCACTCACTCAGCCCACGCCGGAGGACCTCGCCGCCGAGATCGCGCGGTGCCGAGCGCTGACGGACAGGCCGTTCGCGGTGAATCTGACTCTGACGCTGTCGATCGACCCTCCACCGTTCGAGGAGATTCGGCAGGTGATCATCGACTCCGGAGTGAAGATCGTCGAGACTGCCGGGTCGGACCCCACGGTGCATGTCGAGCACTTCAAGGAGAACGGCATCAAGGTGATCCACAAGTGCACGAGTGTGTCGCACGCGCTGAAGGCCGAGAGGATCGGCGTGGACGCGGTGAGCATCGACGGTTTCGAGTGTGCGGGCCACCCCGGCGAGGACGATGTGCCAGGACTCGTCCTGATCCCGGCAGCGGCGGACGCTCTGAACATCCCGTTCGTGGCTTCCGGCGGGTTCGCGGATGGCCGCGGACTGGCTGCCGCGCTGGCTCTGGGGGCCGACGGCATAAACATGGGGACGCGCTTCATGTGCACCGTGGAGAGTCCGATTCACGAGAACATCAAGAGGCTGATCGTGGACTCGACCGAACGCGATACACGACTCATCATGCGACAACTGAGAAACTCCATGCGTGTCGCGAAGAACACCGTCAGTGACGAAGTCATCGAAATCCTGAGCAGAGGAGGAAGATTCAGAGATATCAAGGAGCTTGTCGCCGGAGCGCGCGGACGTACCGTATTCACGAACGGCGATCCGGAACTAGGGATATGGACGGTCGGTCTCGTTCAGGGATTGATTCGTGACATCCCGACTGCAGGTGCTCTGGTGCACCGGATCTCGTCCGATGCCGAGCAGTGGCTGACGGACGCGGCGCGCACCGTCGTGGTTGCTCCGCTTGCTGCAGCTGGGCGGGAATGAGATGGCCATGGACGGCAGAACCACCCCTGAGAGCGCTGCGGACGAGACCGAGGTTTCCGAAGAGGCTTCGGTGCTGGTCACGAGGGACGGACATGTTGCGACGTTGACCTTGAATCGTCCCGATCGTAGAAATGCGATCAATCGTGCAATGCGCAAGGCGCTCAAGAGCGAACTGTGGCGCGCGGATGCAGACGACGACGTCCGTGTAGTCGTGATCACCGGGGCCGGTACGGCGTTCTCTTCGGGAGTGGATCTTCCGGAAGCGCTCGAGGGGCCACCTCCACGGACGGAGGGCACCTCACCGACACAGGTGATGCGTGCGATATCGAAGCCGATCATCGCGTCCGTCAACGGTCCCTGCTACACGGGTGGATTCGAGCTTGCCGTGAACTGTTCGTTCATCCTCGCCTCGGACCGAGCGGAATTCGTGGACACTCACGCACAGATAGGTTTGCTCAACGGGTGGGGTGGAAGCGCGCTGCTCCCGCGCGCCGTGGGGCTTCCCGCTGCGATCCAGATCATCCTGAGTGGCCAAGCGGTGGATGCCGCAACTGCCGAACGAATCGGGTTGGCAAACGAAGTGGTTCCACACGAGCAGCTTTCGACTCGAACGATGGATGTTGCGCAAGCGATTGCGGGTGGCCACCCCCGCGCCGTGCAACGAATGCTGCGCTTGCTGAAGGACGGAGCAGGTGCGCCTGTGGCACACGCGCTGGGCTTGGAAGCCGAGGCAGGCGCAACCTTTCGCCGTGACAATGCCGATGTGAGTGCGCGATTCGGTCGCCAACGGGAAGCACAGAGCGAACGACGATGACGACCGTGGAGAGAGGCATTCGGTGGATCCCACGATGTCGGTGAGTACCGAGGCACACGAGACCGACTGGCGTGAGCGGCTGGCGCGCAAGCTGGAAGAATTCTCGGATCGTCCGCGAGCGACGACGTCGCGTGGGCGGTTCGAAGCAGCGGTCGGGTGGCAGGCCGAACTCGTCGACGCGGGTCTGGCGGCTCCTGGCTGGCCCAGAAATGTCGGCGGAATGGAACTCGGCCTGGAGGACCAACTCGACTACTACCGGATGACCACGGCGGCCGGCGCGCCGCGACATCCGTGCGCAATGTCCTTCATCGTCGCTCCGACGCTGATCGTGCACGGCACGGCGGAGCAGAAGGCTCGCTACCTGCCCCCGCTCCTGCGCGCGGAGGAGTTCTGGTGCCAGGGATTCTCGGAACCGGGGGCCGGAAGTGATCTTGCCTCCCTGTCGACGAGGGCCGTGCGCGAGGGCGAAAGGTACCGAGTAACAGGACAGAAGATCTGGACAACGATGGCGGAACGGGCGGACTGGATGTTCGCGCTGGTTCGTACCGGTCCCCCCGGCCGCGGAACCGAAGGAATCACCTACCTGTTGATCTCGATGAAATCACCGGGTATCGACGTACGACCACTCCGTGACGCTGCAGGTGGGCGTCACTTCGCCGAGGTCTTCTTCGATGACGTCTCGGTCCCGGTGAGAAATCGAGTGGGAGAGGAAGGTCAGGGTTGGTCGATCATGCGAACGTCGCTCGGTCACGAGCGAGCAACAGCCTTCCTCGCCGACGAGTTCCGATACCGGGGGACCGTCGACAAGGTTCTTCGGCTTGCGATCGATCGAGGATACTCGGCCGACCCGTTGGTGAGACAGGAGCTCGCAGTTCTCGAAACGGATGTGCGGGCCATAGCCACCAACAGTGCGCGGGCGCTCGACGCAGTTCTGCGCAAGGAAGACCCGGGTGCTCTTGCGTCGATCAACAGGCTCGTCAAGTCCGAATTCGAGCAGAGACTCCACGGATTGGCACTTCGGTTGACCGGTACCGGCGCAGTTCTGGGGACGCGGTCCGAGGGTGCGGTCGAAGAAGGTAGATGGAGCTACGGGTACCTCATGTCGAGGGCAGCGACCATCGGCGCAGGCACAGCGGAAATCCAGAGAAATACCATTGCAGAGTCGATCCTCGGACTGCCCTCTCATCGTGGTGAAGGGAGTCGGGCTCCCTCCGTGACACCAGGTCGTCCGCTCGTTGCGCAGGAAAAGGACGAGGCGGTGTTGCGCGACGTACTGGCATCGATGATCGCGGGATGCGTGGACACCGAATCCGTTCTGGCCTGCGAAGGTAAACCTGCTGCGATGGATGTCCCGTTGTGGCATCGGTTGGTCGAGTTCGGTCTGCCGGGGCTTGCGGCTCCGGAAGCACTCGGCGGCGGCGGCTCGTCTGTCCGGTTGTTGCTCGCAGCCGTCGAGGAAGCGGCTTACCACCTCGCTCCTGTTCCCCTTGTTCCGAGCGTGATTGCGCTCGAGATCCTGTTGGCTGCGGGTGCCGACGACGCCGCCGGCAGGGTCGTCGCCGGGTGCCCGGCAGCGTTCGTGGTGCCGACGGACGATGGCGGGTGGATCGTCGACGGGGGACTTCCGACGATTCACGGCTCACTCCTCACCGGGGCGGTGGAAAGGGTGGCGGGCGCACCCGTGGCCGAGATCTTCGTAGTACTCGCAGTCGATTCGGATACCGGCGAACTGGTGCTGGCTACGGCCGAACCACCCGACGTCTCGAGGACGGATCAAGAATCGTTCGACCTCACGTCCACCGTCGGCACGGTGTCGTTCGCCGGTGCACAGTGCTCTGTCGTCCTGCGTGGAGAGCCTGTCGACGTCGTGATTCGCCGCGCACGGACTCGGGCGCAGACGGTGGTTGCTGCGGACTCGGTCGGTGTCGCCAATCGTGCACTCGCCCTGGCAGTGGAATGGGCCGGTGAACGGGAGCAGTTCGGCCGGCTCGTCGGATCGTTTCAGGCGGTATCGCACCGATGTGCGGACATTCTGGTGGCAGCAGAGGGAGCCCGCAATCAGGTGCTGTCGAGTGTGGATCTGGCCGAGGAAGATTCGGAGAGCGCGATCGCCTCGGACCTGGCGGCGGCCGCTGCGTCGACTGCTGCTGTCACAGCGGCCGAAGCGTGCATTCAGGTGCACGGCGGTATCGGATTCACCTGGGAGCATCCCGCCCACTTGCTGTTGCGCCGAGCCGTTGCCAATCAGTCGCGCCTCGGCAGACCCGAAGTACTACGAGATCGCGCAGCAGCGACTCTGCTGGATCGGGTCCCTCGACCACGTCATGTCGCGAGTGGAATCGGAACCGATGAACGAAGGAGGACGTGAATGGACATCAACGGTAGCGTCGCGTTGGTCGTAGGCGGCGGAGGGGGATTCGGCGGAGCCACAGCTCGAAGGCTTTCCGAGGCGGGCGCCACTGTCGTGGTGCTGGACCTGGACGAGGACAAGGGGGCGAAGTCGGCCGCGGAGATCGGCAACGGCGCAATCTACGTCAGAACCGACGTCACATCCGAGGAAAGCATTCTGGAGGCCATCGACCGAGCCGAGGACCTCGGACCTGTTCGAATCGCAGTGGTGGCGCACGGCGGTGGCGGGGGCGACGGACGTGTTGTGCACCGTGACGGCGCTCCGCACAGCTATGACAAGTTCAAAAGGGTCGTCGATGTCTTTCTGTGCGCGACTTTCAACGTCACCAGGTTGGCAGCGGCTGCTATTGCCAGAACCGAACCACTCGACAGTGGGGAGCGCGGTGTCATCATCAACACGGCATCGATCGCTGCCTTCGACGGCAGTATCGGTCAATCGGCCTACGCCGCAGCCAAAGCGGGGATCGTCGGAATGACGTTGCCTGCTGCTCGTGACCTCGGACCGCTGGGGATTCGCGTGATGACCATCGCTCCGGGTGTGTTCCTCACGGGAGCGTACGGCGACGTCGCGCCGGAGGATCTTCATGCGCAGTGGGGTCCGACCGTACCGTTTCCCTCCCGGATGGGCGATCCTGACGAGTACGCGATCCTTGCGCAGCAGATCTGCGAGAATCCTTATCTGAACGGCGAAGTGATTCGACTGGATGGTGCCATGCGTTTCACCCGAAAAGGCAACTGAAGGATCGGGTCATCGGGGTACGGGCCGGTGAAAAAGTGCGAGTTGTGCTGCTGCTGCGCCGAGTCCGACGACAAGGACACTGGATGCCGCACGGTCGCCGTTCAGTTTGCTGTCCCACCCGAGAAGTCGGTCGACACTGATTCTGCCCGGTCCGAGTGCGGCAAGCGCGGTCGCGGCGGCCGCCAGATTCGCGACGTACTCCCACCCCTCCGAAGTAATGAAGAATCCGTTCGGAAGGTGTACCGACCGCCCGGCAACTGCCATCGTCGCCACGACAGCCGACGCCGCGGCCGGAGTTGCGAAACCGGCGACAAGTGCTGCACCCGCCGCTGATTCGACAACCGCGCTCGCACGTGCCTGGAGGTGAGGCCTGCGAAACCCGATCGACTCGAACCACTTCGCCGTACCGTCCAAGCTCCGTCCGTGCTTGACACCGTGGGCGATCATCGTGCCGCCTATCAGCGAGCGAAGAAGAAGTGGTGCCAGAACGTCACGCGCGACCCGATCCTTGCGAAACATCGACGGTGCCATCGAAGGTACGTCCTTTCTTGTCGATCGATTCCACTACGTTGTGCGTGGGCGGTGCGGCCGCGCCGCAGAGCGTGTCACACAGCATCGACGGTATGTCGTCCGGCGGCGACGAGTTCCGCCCACTCTCGGATCTTCACTCGAGCGCGACCTTCCTCGGCGCCGAGTGCATCTTCTCTGGCTGCGATGGCATCCCACGCAGCATTGTCCAGGAACTCGATCCCACGTTCTGCCAGGAGATCTCGAAACGGTCTGCTCGGTTCGGACGGAGCCGACAGGCTTTGTCGGTCCTCCAGCAGTGCGGTAGCCGTGTCTTCGGCATCGGATCTGTTGGTTCCCAGAATGCCCGTCGGTCCGCGTTTCACCCAACCGACTGCATACTCGCCGGGCCGTGGCACGCCATCACGCACGACACGGTGCGCATGGTGCGGGATCGTGTGGGTGTGCGCGTCGAACGGAACGCCGGCAATCGGGCGGGAGCGATAACCGACAGCGCGGAGCACCATGTCGACGGCGACCTCCTCGCCTCCGTCGTCGCCCTCCACACGCACAGCACGCACGGCGTCGACGCCGAGCACGGCGGTCGGTCGAGCAGAGAAGTGAAAATGCACTCGTCTCGGGGCGTGACCGGCAGGTCTCTCCGACCACCCTCTGAGAACGGCCAGGTTGCGTTTGGCTACCGTCGTCAAACCCTCTGTGCCGTCGCAAGGAAGCTGGGACGGATCGACGAGGACATCCACCCCGGCAAGCTCACCGAGTTCACGCAGTTCCTTGGTGGTGAACTTGGTGAACTCGGCACCGCGTCTGATGAGTACGTGCACGTCTGTCACCGTGCTGGACGCGAAGCATCCCATTGTGTCCGAGCCGATATCCGTGTGTCTCAGGTCGTCGACGCTCTTGACGAGAAGGCGCGTCACATCCAGTGCAACGTTGCCCGCGCCGATGACAGCGACGGAACGTGTCGTGGAGAGATCGAAACGGGGGGCCTCCGGATGTCCGTTGTACCACTTGACGAATTCCGTTGCGGAGGTGCTTCCGGGCAGGTGTTCGCCGTCGACTCCGAGTGTCTTGTCCGTGTCGGCACCCGTTGCGTACACGACGGAATCGTAGTGTTCACGCAGCTCGGCGACGTCGATGTCGCGGCCGATCTCGACGTTGCAGAAGAGTCGGACGTTCGGGCGGTCGAGCGTAGCTTGAAGAGACGCGGCGGCGAGCTTGATGTTCGGGTGGTCCGGGGCCACGCCGTACCGGAGCAACCCGAACGGAACGGGGAGTCTTTCCAGAATGTCCACCTGTACGTCCGCGTCGGAGGAGAAGGTCAGTGCATCGGCCGTGTACAAGCCGGCGGGTCCGCCACCGACCACTGCAACCCGGAGTGGGCGATCGGTAGCGGTCATAACGGCTTGGTCGTCACTGCAGTAGCTTCCGTTCCGTGTTCAGTGCAACGTGATGGCGCGTTCAGGGCACGATGCCGCAGCTTCGTGTGCCTTGTCTTCGTCGGCCGAATCGATGTCGACTTCGGAGTTGAGCGCGTACCCGCTGTCGTCGATGTCGAACAGGTCGGGGTCGACCTGGTAGCAGCGAGCGTGACCCGAGCACAGGTTCAGATCGATTCGTGCCTTCATTGTCGACCTACTTTCTGCGGTGCGAGGAAAGGTGGGATCGCTAGGGAGCAGAGAAAATGTCGTCGCGCTCGACCAGACGCATCGGGCCGAGCTGCGCGGCGGTCAAGATCGGGGTGATATCGGCGCCGAGCTCGGCTGCCACTCGGCGAGCCGAGTCGAGATCTTTGACGAGGTACCTCGGCAGAGTCTCGCTGTACGCAGCAGCCCCTCTTTCCGAAGCCGCTATGTACTGTGCCGCAGTGCTGCCGCCGCTGCTGACCGCGAGCACCTCGAGCAGTGTCTCTTCGGATATTCCCAATGTCTGTGCCGTCTCGATTGCAGACAGCGTGAGCTGTGTGCAGACGGCGAACAAGGCGTTGTTCAGGAGCTTGGCGGATAGCGCGGTACCCAGTCCGCCCGTTCGAATGATGTTGAGCGAGTAGGCACTCACGATCGACGATGCAGTCTCGACCGCCGGCTCGTCACCTGCGAGCATCACCGTCAACCGGCCCGAGCGCACGGCGGCCGGTGTGCCGCTGAACGGCGCTTCGACAACCGACACTCCGGTGTCGCGGGCGATTGCAGCCAGGTCGAGGAGAGAAGAGGGGCTCCCCGTGGTGTGCGAGACGAACAGTGAACCCGGGCGCATCTTCTCGATGATCGGTGGGCACACTTCGAGGACTTGTGCATCGGAGAAGAGGCACGACACGACGACATCGCATACGCCGAGAGCGTCCGGTGTGTCGACCATCTCGGCACCGGCTGCGTGTAGACGATCGATCACGTCCTGTCGGCGCGCGAATACCGTGGTGGGCAGACCGCTGGACAGGAGGCGCTCGACCATCGGCTCACCGATGTTGCCGGTGCCGACGAACCCCACTCGTAGGGTGCTCATGCGTCGGGCACCGGTAGTTTGCCGTACTTGCGTGCACCGCCGAGTTTGCCCAGCGTCAGAAAGACGGCGTTCTGTCGCTCGGCCGTGTGCGCCTGATCATCGGGGAGTTCGGCTTCGTGATACACGGCCTCGTGTGGGCAGGCCGGTTCGCATGCGCCGCAATCTATGCACTCCGACGGGTTCACGAACAGTTGGTGCTCGCCCTCGTAGATGCAGTCCATCGGACATTCTCGGACGCAGGCGCGATCCATCAGGTCGATACAGGCCTCGGTGATCACGTATGTCATTGCGGCACCTCCTCTCTTTGCCTCGCGCTCTTGCCGAGTCGTGCCGTGCGTGGCCGGCTCGCTCGACAAGATGGAGTGAACTATCTAACTAGTAATACCTTGTTGTACTCATCACTGTAAAGTGGGAGTCGTGGGAAGCCCGCCCTCCGGCAGTAGAGTCAGGTCGATGGAGATCGAGCAGCGCGTGACGTGGCGAACCGATGGCGGCTCCGGGGACGAGCGAGTGCGAGTTCCGAAGGTCTCCGAGCGGATCGCGGACAGGCTGCGCAGTCAGATCGTTCGCGGCGAAATCGCACCAGGTCAGATGCTTCCCTCGGAAAAGGTGCTGATGGCGCGGCTGGGTGTGTCACGTCCTACGTTGCGCGAGGCGTTTCGCATTCTCGAGAGTGACGGGCTGATCACCGTCGTCACGGGTGTGCGCGGTGGCCCACGCGCACAGTTTCCGAATCTGAGCGTCGCCTCGCGGCACATCGGCTTGTATCTACAGATTCAGGGGACGACCTTGGAGGACGTTCTCGCAGCCCGAACCGAATTCGAATCCGCGTGTGTTCGGATGTTGGTCGCGCGAGGTACGGACGAGGGTGTTGCCGCTCTGCAGCGGTGCGTCGACGCGCATCGCGCGAGGTTGGCCGAGGGCGTCGACAGTCCGTCTGCGTTTGCTCGATGGGTCGAACTCACGGCCGAGTTTCACGATCTCATTTCGCTGCACTGCGGCAACAAGACGCTCAACGCGCAGGTCAGCGCACTGAGAGATGTTCTCGATGTGCATCGGAAAATGGGGATCGAGCAAAGGGTCGACGACGCAGGTGCGTCGCAGCGTACGGCATATGTTCCTTCGATCATCGACGACTACCAGGTGCTGGTCGACCTCGTCGTGCGGGGCGACGTCGCGAAGGCGGAGGAGCACTGGCGGCGACACCTCGAGTACGCAACCGAGATCTTCTTCCGGAACAGGGACAGGACGGCAACCATCAGTCTCTTCGACTGACGCGCGCATCACGCAGATCGATCCCCACGGACTCCGAGTCCGTGGGGATTTTTTTCCGACTGCCGAGTGGGTGACGTGGCTTACGCAACCTGCTAGCGTCAAGATAGTTAAACAAGTAACCCCTTTTGAGTGCACGGGGGCATCGCCCAGGAGGATCCATGCCACTGCAGAGTCACATGCACCTCATCTCGACCGATGATCACCTGATCGAGCATCCGCATCTGTGGACCGAACGACTTCCGCGGAAGTTCGTCGAGGCCGGGCCTCGAATCATCGAGAAGGAAATGCCCAAGTCCATTCATGCCGGCGACGGGGCGCGTAAGGACGGTGAAACCAAACTTGCCGAGGTCTGGGAGTACGAGGGGCGCATCTATCCGTATATCGGGTTGAATGCCGTCGCAGGTAAGAAGCCGGAAGAGTACGGAGCCGAACCGACTCGGTACGAGGACATGATTCCCGGCTGCTACGAACCCAAGGCGCGAGTTGCCGACATGGACATCGACGGCGTGCAGGCAACTCTGTCCTTCCCGTCGTTTCCCCGCTTCGCCGGAACCGTCTTTCTCGAAGGAGAGGACAAAGAGCTTGCGTTGCTGTCGGTTCAGGCGTGGAACGACTACGTGCTCGACGAGTGGTGTCCCACTGCACCGGATCGATTGATTCCGCTCGTGATTCTTCCCCTATGGTCGGTCGAAGCCGCAGTGAAGGAGGTCTTCCGCACCGCCGCCAAGGGTGCCCGGGCGGTCTCGTTCCCCGAGAACCCTTCCCCGCTGGGGCTTCCGTCGTTCCACACCGATCACTGGGATCCGGTGTTCTCGGCTGTGGTCGAGGCCGGTCTCCCTCTGTGTGTGCATTTCGGCACGTCCGGCAAGGCTCCGATCACGGCACCGGAGGCGCCCATGGCGGTGATGACTTCGCTGTTCGGTTGCAACTCCATGTACGCAACGGCGGACCTCCTGTTCTCACCGGTCTTTCACAATCATCCGAAGCTCAAGTTCATGCTGTCGGAAGGGGGGATCGGTTGGGTGCCCTACATGCTCGAACGTATGGATGCGGTGTGGGCGAAGCACCGCTACTACCAGAACATCAACCAGACCGTCCGACCTTCGGAGTTGTTCGCCGACCACATTTTCGGGTGTTTCATCGAGGACGATTTCGGACTGGCGAACCGCCATCTGGTCGGAATCGACAACATCACGTGGGAGGGCGACTACCCGCACTCGGACTCGAACTGGCCGAACAGCCGCAAACTCGCGCACGATTCGATGATCGACGTTCCGGACGAAGACGTGCACAAGATTGTCGAACTCAATGCTCGCAGATTGCTGAACTTCCCGCGGGCCTGAGGCATTTTCATTCATCACAGCGACAGGTAGGGATGTCATCTCATGGACGAACTCGTCGAACAATTTCCCGTTGCCGACTGGGTCGATCAGGATCTGCTCACCCGCGACCTGGCGGGATCATTGCTGTCCGAAGAGATCGAAGCAGAACGCGGACGACTGGACCGGCTGAGGCGTGGCGAAGGCGGTGACGACATCGTGATGAGCAAGGAGGACATGGAGCGCCGCTTGGCCGCGATGATCGCCGTACGTGACAGCGTCGGGCACAACACATCCGGTCGAATCACCTACTAGCACCCGTCTCGGTATTCGATGACACTCACTCGTTCGTCTGGAGGGCACGTGACGGAAGTCCTGGACACCGGCAGGCCGATCCCGCAGATGTCTCTGGGGCGTGCACAGTACTGGGCTTCCGGCGCGGACGGCGTTCTGCGCATCGCGCAGTGCCGTAGCTGTTCGCGGTTGATGCACACACAGAACGTTCTGTGTCCGCAGTGCCGCGGGCGTGACATCGGATACGAACCGGTGTCGGGCCGTGGCACGATCGTCGGGTTCACGGTCGATCACCAACAATGGTTGCCGAAGTTGGCGCCACCGTATGTGATTGCGATCGTCGCTCTTGCCGAGGATTCGCGAATCAGGTTGACGACCAACATAGTCGGATGCGAACCTAGTGACCTGTCGGTGGGAACTCCGGTCTCGGTGTTGTTCGAACAGATCTCGGACGACGTCTGGTTGCCGCTGTTCGAGCCGGTCGCAGACGCCTCGGGATCGTTGGATCCGGTCCCGGAGCCGGAGGACCATCGATCGGCCCTCCGCCCACGCGTCGCTGTGGACAAGTTCGAGGAAAAGGTGGCCATAACCGGAGTCGGCCAGTCGAGAATCGGTCGTCGACTGATGGTCGAGCCGCTGTCTCTGACTGTCGACGCCTGTCTTGCTGCAGTCGAGGATGCCGGGTTGACCTTGGCCGACATCGACGGGCTGTCGACATACCCGGGCAGTAATGGGACGGGAGGACTGTCCGAAGGCGGAATCATGGCCGTCGAACAGGCGTTGCGAGTACGACCGACGTGGGTCAACGGCGGCAACGAACTTCCAGGGCAGAACGGCTCCATCATTGCCGCGATGATGGCCGTGGCCTCGGGTCTGTGCAGACACGTGCTCTGCTTTCGAACGGTCTGGGAATCGACACATGCGGAGCTGGTGCGAACCGGCCGGCTCGAGGTCCCGCCCGTGCGGCCGACCGGAATGTTCGAGCATCGTGCGCCGTTCGGCGCAATGTCTCCCGCGAACTGGATTGCCTGCCAGGCATCGCACTACTTTCACCGCTACGGCGGTGACCGCACCACACTGGGGGCCATCGCCGTCAACACGCGATCGAACGCGTCCGCAAATCCCGAGGCCGTGTACCGAGATCCGATCACGATGGACGACTACCTCTCCGCGCGAATGGTTTCCACGCCGTTCGGGCTGTACGACTGTGACGTACCGGTGGACGGAGCTGTTGCGGTCGTCGTGTCGGCGGCGGATGCGGCAGACGGTGGCCCCAATCCGCCGGTGTTGGTGGAGGCGGTGGGGACTCAGATCATGGAGGATCTGTCATGGGATCAAGGAACCCTCACACACACGCCACAGTCATTGGGCCCGGCCGCGCACCTCTGGAACAGAACCGATCTGAGGCCGGACGACGTCGATGTTGCGTTGCTCTACGACGGCTTCACGTTCAACGCGCTGTCGTGGCTCGAGGGGCTCGGTTTCTGTGGACCGGGTGAGGCAGCGCAATTCATCGACGACGGCCGCGGAATCGCAGTCGACGGTCGGTTGCCGTTGAACCCGCACGGGGGGCAGCTCTCGGCCGGGCGCACCCATGGGTACGGCTTCTTTCGCGAGGCCGTGCTGCAGCTTCGGCAGCAGGCCCCCGGCAGGCAGGTCCGGAACCCGAAGGTCGCGGTGGTGAGCTCGGGTGGTGGCGTTCCTTCCGGCGCGATTCTTCTGCGCGCCAACACGTACTGAGTATCCATTTCACGCACTAGGAGTTTCCATGGATCGTCCGCTGGAAGGCTTCCGCATCCTGGAGGTCGCCCAATTCACCTATGTTCCCGCCGCTGGTGCTGTTCTGGCGGATTGGGGTGCCGACATCGTGAAAGTGGAGCATGCGGAGAAGGGCGATCCGCAGCGCGGCCTCGTACGTGTACTCGGGCACACGGCAGGGAGAGAAGGTTCGTCCTTCTCTCCCATCATGGAAGGACCGAATCGCAGCAAGCGCAGCATTGGTCTCGACCTGTCCAATCCCGCTGGGCGCCCGGTGCTGGAAGAGTTGATTCGTCGCAGTGACGTATTCCTGACCAACTACCTGCCGGCTGTGCGCACCAAACTGGCCATCACTGTCGACGACGTTCGCGCGATCAACCCGAACATCGTCTATGTCACCGGCAGCGGATTCGGGAACGAGGGACCGGATTCGGAAAGGGGTGCGTACGACGCCACGGGGTTCTGGGCGCGCGGTGGTAGTGCCGACGGCGTGATGGGTGAGGGTGCGGATTCGATGGCGTTCATGCCCGCCGGCGCATACGGCGACAATATCGGAGGTATGACGATCGCCGGTGGCATCGCCGCGGCACTTCTCGGACGCGAGCGGTCGGGGAAACCTTCGGAGGTCGATGTCTCCCTGCTGGGCGTCGGAGCCTGGGCCACACAGTTCACGGTCAACCTTGCGCTGAGTTCGGGAGGCCCACTCCCGAAGGTGAAGCGGAAGAAGACGGCGGCGGCGGGCAACCCCCTCACCGGCTCGTATCGCACCTCCGACGGAAGGTGGTTGCAGTTCTCGATGTTGCAACCGGTGCGCTTCTGGAACGAGTTCGTCACCGCGATCGGCCTGGAACGCCTCGTCGACGACCCGCGCTACGCGACGATGGAAGGGATCTTCGCCGACGCCGACCAGCTCGGCGAACTGTTCGCCGATGCCATCGCCGCGCGAACCTATGACGAGTGGATCGCAGATCTTGCCGGATTGAGTGGGCCCTGGGCGCCGGTTCAGAACAGCTGGGACGTCGGTAATGACACGGCCTTGATCGAGAACGGCCGGATCGTCGACATCGTCGACGCGGACGGCGTGAACCAGAAGCTGGTCGCCAATCCGGTGAAGTTCGACGGCCGGCCTGTGCGGATGAAGAGAGCTCCACAGTTCGCGGAACACACCGATGACATTCTTCGTGAGTTGGGACTCGACGACGACCAGCTCATCGAACTCAAGGTCTCCGGGGCGGTCACCTGATGACCGCTCACCGGAACAGCTCTCGCCGGGTGTGCCTGCAGGGGCGATACTTTCTCGGATTCACCCATTCTCGGGTATCGAAGGCGCCATCACGCGGCGTCGCTCGGGCATCGATCACGGAGGTTTGACTTGAGCACCAAGACGGCGACCGCGACGGACAAGACTCCGGAGGAAGAGGCGACATTCAGCTTCCGGGAATCGGACATCCAGCGTGCGCGGGACTTGGTCGGGGTCTATCACGCCGTGACTCAGCGTGACCAGTTCTCGCGTGCGACGCCGGACGTGATGCGTGCCTTCGCGCGCAGCTACGGTGACGACAATCCCTTGTTCGTCGACGAGGAGTACGGATTCGATACGCGCTGGGGTGGGCAGATCGCACCACCCATGATCAACATCGCCGTGACGAAGGACCTTCTGGCCGATCCTGTTCCGAAAGATCAACGACGCCCCCCGTTTCGCGGTATCCACGTGTTCGTGTCGGGTTCGACGACTGAGTGGTATCGGCCGGTCTACGACGGAGACACGGTGTACTCGTTTCAGGGATTTGCCGATGTGGAGCTGAAGGAGTCGGAGTTCGCGGGTCGGTCGTTGCTCGTCACGAGGATGCACGTTCAGTTCAACCAACGCGCCGAGATCGTTCAAACCCAGCGCGTGCTCACCATTCACACCGAGCGTCACGAGTCGAAGAAGCGCAAGAAGTACGACACGATCGAGCCTGCCTCGTACACGCCCGACGAGATAGCAGAGATCGATGCGATATACGAAGCCGAGGCTCGCCGGGGCGCCGAACCTCGGTACTGGGAGGATGTCGAAGTCGGCGAGTCTCTGGGGTTGATGGCCAAGGGGCCGTTGACGACAACCGACATGATCGTATTTCATTCCGGTGGTTACGGTTTCGCCCCGTACACCCCGTGCACGGGGCGCCTCGCCTATCGCAACCGGCAACGCATCGGCGCGTTCTATGTGCCCAACGATCAAGGAGTGCCGGATGTGGCACAACGCATCCACTGGGACGCCGAGTACGCGAGATCCATCGGACTGCCGACGTCGTACGACTACGGAATGCTTCGGGACTGCTGGCTGACCCACTTTCTCACGGATTGGATCGGCGACGACGGTTGGATCGAGACGATGTCCAGTCAGATGCGAAAGTTCAACTACCTGGGTGATACCCACCGCTTCACGGGTGAGGTTGTCGGCAAGCGCCGGGAGGGTGACCGCTATCTGGTCGATCTGGAGTTCCGCGGAACCAGCCAGCGTGGTGAGGTGACATGCCCCGCCACAGCGGCGGTGTCGCTGCCGAGTCGTGACACAGACCTGGCGGGATTGCGCACACCGCCGTCCGAACTGAGTGCCATCGCCGCACGGATGCTGCAGCGGCACGGCCAACTGCGTGCCGAGCGGCGCCGTGGCAAGGCGTGACCATCCAACATTGGTGAGGCCGCAGCGATCGAAGGAGTCGACGTGAACTCGATCAACGTCACCGAATTGAAGAGCTTGACCACCGTGATCGCAGAGTTGTCGGACCACGTTCTGACGATCACCTTGGACAGACCCGAGCGGATGAATTCCTTCACCGATGCCATGCGGACCGAGTTCCGTGCTCTGTGGCGGTTTGCGGATCTGACGGACGACGTACACGTGGTCGTTCTTCGTGCGAGCGGCGATCGGGCATTCAGTACGGGGATGGATGTCAAGGAAGGCACCTACCTCGCCGACAACCCGTTCAGCAGACGCGACCCCGGCGTGGATCTGTCTCCCAAGCAGAACGGGTGCTGGAAACCGCTGATCTGCGCGGTACACGGCCTTGCCGCCGGCGGCGCTCTGTACTGGCTGAACGAGGCGGACCTGATCATCGCGAGTGATGACGCGCAGTTCTTCGATCCGCACGTGTCCTATGGACTCGTAGCTGCGCTCGAACCCATCGGACTCGCACACCGGATTCCGATCGGCGAAGTGCTTCGGATGGCGCTTCTCGGTCTGGACGAGCGCATGTCGGTCGAGCGAGCACACCAGATCGGTTTCGTGAGCGAAATCGTTCCCCGCGAACGGTTGTGGGAGCGCGCAGCGACCTTGGCGGCGAGGATTGCGGCAAAACCACCGGCTGCGATCCAGGGGACCGTACGAGCCATCTGGGAGTCCAGAGATGTCGGCCGCACACACGCTCTGGCCACGGCGCTCCCGTACACGATGGTGGGGAACCCGATCGGCAAAGCGCAGATCGACAGGTCCCAGGTGCCGACCCGGTCCTACGAGGTTCGCTGACCTACACGCGGCAAGCAGAGTGTTCGGACCTACGACGAAAAAGGGTGCGAGATGGATTATGGGATGACTCCCGAACTCGAAGAGTTCCGCCGTGAGGTCAGGGAGTTCGTTGCGATGAATGCACCCGACATCGCTCCCAGGGCCGGTGTCAGATGCGCCGAGACTGCCGAGGAATTGGCCTCGCTGAAGGAATGGACAGGCAAGCTGTACGCGGCGGGATATCTCGGCGGCGACTGGCCCGTCGAGTATGGGGGGCAGGGCGGTGAACATGCCGTCGAGCGGAGTGTGGTGGTGGGTGAAGAAATTGCACGGGCCCGTGCGTCCGTTCTTCCCGGTGCGGCCAACTTGATCGCGCATGCACTGTTCGATTTCGGCACCGAGGAGCAGCGAACGAAGTTCCTGCCGGGTATCAGGTCGGGGTCGGAGGTGTGGTGTCAGTTGTTCAGCGAACCTGGATCGGGCAGTGACCTCGCGTCGCTGCGCACCAGGGCGGTTCGGAGCGAGAACGGTGGATTCGTCGTCAACGGTCAGAAGGTATGGACCACCAACGGACAATGGTCCGACTACGGGTACATGCTCGCCCGCACCGATGTCGATGCGCCCAAGCACAAGGGAATCAGCGCGTTCATCGTCGATATGAAGCTGCCGGGAGTCGACGTCCGTCCATTGCGGGAAATCACAGGAACCTCCGACTTCAACGAGGTGTTCTTCGACGACGTGGTCTTGGAGCCGGATGCGTTGGTCGGCGAGCTGAACAACGGGTGGTATGTGGCGAATTCCAGTCTGTCGCACGAAAGATCGGGCGTTGCGGCCAATGCGGTGCGGTTGCGTCAGGGCGTCGGCGCTTTGAAGGATCTGGCCGGGCGGCTCGAGCAGAACGGGCATCCTGCTGTCGAGGACGGGTACGTACAGGACCGGCTCGGCCGGCTGGATGCCTCCGTCGCGGCATTGTCGGCGATGGTCTACGCCAACGTCAGCCGTGTGTCGCGTAAGTCGGAGAGAGCGTTCGACGCGCCGATGGCGAAGTTGTTGTTCAGTGAGATCGGTGTAGAAATGCAACGGTTCGCGCTCGAATTGTGCGGCGAAGCAGGAATTCTCGTCGAAGGTGATGCGGGTGCGCTCGATGGCGGTAGGTGGCAGGACGAGTTCATGTATGCCCGCGCGTTCACCATAGCCGGTGGTAGTTCGGAGGTCATGCGCAATCTCATCGCAGAGCGGGGCCTCGGCATGCCGCGTTGACCAAGTTAACTATGTAATCTATCTTGAGGTAAGGAGTTCGGGCAGCGACCGGCTGCGCAAGGGTGGTCGTCGTCCGAGGAGAGGCCGATTCATGACGAGTATCAGGGACGCGTTGGCCTCGCTGTGGTCGGCCTCCGACGATGCGAAGATGATCCAGCAGGACAAGCAGTGGTATTCCTGGGGTCGGGTTCGGCAGCTCGCCGAGCTGATCGACTGCTCTCTCACTGCAATCGGATCCGCGCAGGGATCGCGAATCGGTGTCGTGGTGTCCAACAGGGTGGAAACGGTCGCTGCGATCATTGCGATTCTCGGCAAGGGGCGCACGCTCGTCACGCTGAATCCTATGCAACCCCCCTCTCGGCTTGCCGACGACATCGTGAGTGCGAAGCCTTCCGTGGTTGTCGCTTCGCAAAGTTATTGGGACACAAGCGAGTTCTCGACGGCAATCGACGGAGCCGATATTGCCGGACTTGCCGTGGACGGGGTCGATGTCACGTGCGTGACAAGGCGTTCCAGCGTGGAGTCCGTCGAAGCGGCGGCGGACGGCGAACCTGTAGCGGTCGAGATGTTCACTTCGGGGACGACGGGCAAACCCAAGCGGATTCCGCTCTCCTGGCGGCAGCTCGAGTCGGCGATGGACGCGGTGCACGAACACACGGGTGCCGGCCGGAAGGGCCGTGAGCCTTTGACCGGCAAAGCTGCCTTGGTCACGCTTGCGATCGCGCACATCGGCGGTATGTGGAGTGTCCTCCAGTCTCTGACGGAAGCGCGACCTTTTGTGTTGCTTCCCCGGTTCACCGTCGACGGGTGGGTCGACGCGGTCCACGAACATCGACTGGCGATCGCAAGTTTGCCACCAGCTGCAATGAGGGCAGTCCTCGCGGCGGATGTGCCGAAGGAAAGGCTCGAGAGCTTGCGTGCGGTGACGGCGGGGACGACGTTCGTCAGCCCCGACCTCGCGGACGAGTTCACCGACAAGTACGACATTCCCGTCATGATCGTGTACGGCGCTACCGAGTTCGGGGGTGCCGTCGCGGGGTGGACTCGACCACTCGTCGAAAGGTGGTGGAAAGAGAAGCGGGGAAGTGTGGGTAAACCGTTTCCCGGCGTGGACATGCGCACAGTGAGCCCCGACGGTGTGGTCCTACCGGTGGGGGAGACCGGTCGCCTCGAGGTATCGGCAGATCAGGTGGGTTCGGGCGAGGACAGGTGGGTTCGGACGAGTGATCTGGCACATCTCGACGACGACGGATTCCTGTACATCGACGGCCGAGCGGACGACGCAATCCTGCGTGGTGGCTTCAAGGTCCAACCTGAGACGGTGTGTAGCGCGTTGCGCGCGCATCCAGCTGTGCACGATGCGACGGTCTACGGCAAGGATGACGAACGCCTCGGACAGGTCCCGATAGCCGTCGTCGAACTGGTGCCCTCTGCCGAGGTTCCTGCAGAAAATGAACTCCGCGAGTTCGTTCGGGGCCGACTGACCGCTTACGAGGTGCCTGTCGCGATCCACACAGTCGATGCATTGCCACGGGGGGCCTCCCTCAAGGTGGACCGTCGGCGGGTGCTGGAGTTGGTCGCCGCGCTCGAGTCGGCGCGCGTGTAGCGCCCGAGACACGAACGAACGTCGAAGGAGTAGGAATGTCCGCAGTCGTGGTCGGAGCTGTTCGCAGTCCCGTCGGGAAGAGAAACGGCGGCCTCGCAGGCGTCCATCCAGCCGATCTGTCGGCGGTGGTGCTCAATGCGCTCGTCGATCGCAGCGGCATCGACCCGGCGATCGTCGAAGACGTCATCTGGGGGTGTGTGCAACAGCTCGGTGATCAGGCCAACGACATCGCTCGCAACGCCGTACTCGCGGCGGGATGGCCGGAATCCGTGCCGGGTGTCACGGTCGATCGCCAGTGCGGATCGTCCCAACAGGCATTGAACTTCGCGGTTGCCAGTGTGGAGGCCGGTCACTACGACGTCGTGGTCGCAGGTGGGGTGGAATCCATGTCCAGAGTTGCCATGGGGTCTGCCGCCAAGGTCGGCGGTAGTCCCTACAGTCCCGGATTCTCGGCGCGCTACGAAACTGCTCCCAATCAGGGTGTCGGTGCCGAGATGATCGCGGAGCGTTGGGGACTCGACCGAACCGAACTCGACACATTCTCGGCTCGATCCCACGACAGGGCGGCCACCGCCCAGGACTCGGGATGGTTCGACGAGCAGATCGTTCCGATTCCCACTCCGGACGGCACCGTGGTCGGCAAGGACGAGGGAATACGCCGCGGCACCACCGTGGAGAAGCTCGCCACCTTGAAGCCGGTCTTCAGGGAGGACGGAGTGATTCATGCGGGCAATGCCTCGCAGATATCCGATGGCAGTGCTGCTCTGCTGATCATGAGCGAGGACGCTGCTCGAAAGTATGGATTGTCACCGATCGCCGCGATCCACACCGCAGTCGTCGCTGCGGCAGATCCGGTCGTCATGCTGTCGGCGCCGATCCCCGCGACAGAGAAGGTCTTGCTCAGATCGGGTCTCACGGTCGACGACATCGGAGTGTTCGAGGTGAACGAAGCCTTCGCGTCGGTTCCCTTGGCGTGGCAGAAGGAGTTCGGTGTCGATTCGAACAAGTTGAATCCGAACGGTGGTGCCATCGCTCTGGGGCACCCGCTCGGCGGGTCCGGGGCGAGAATCCTGACAGACATGATCGCCCACATGCGGAGAAACGACCTTCGGTACGGGTTGCAGACGATGTGCGAAGGCGGCGGTCAAGCCAATGCCACCATCCTCGAGCTGATGGGCGCGAACTGAAGCGGAGAACCCCGCAGAATCAGGTTCGAACGAGCCTGCGTCGGTGGTACGAGACGGTCCCGTCGAGGAGCTCGTCGACCTTGATCCGCCTGAGAAGCAAGTGCAGGTCGTGGTCCCACGTGAACCCGATTCCACCGTGAACCTGAAGTGCCGTCTGAGCGATTGTGCTGGTGCCCTCACCCGCGTAGGCGGCGGCTGCCGATACAGCGGCCGTACGGTCGGACGTCTTGTCGTCGAGGGCGACTGCAGCAGCCCACAGCACCGCCCGAGCGGATTCGACCGACAATGTCATGTTTGCGCAGTGGTGCTTTACGGCTTGGAAGCCGGCGATGGGCTGTCCGAACTGATGTCGACTCTTGGCGTACTCGACGGTTTCCTCGGTCAGGCGGCTTGCAGCACCCAAAGCATCGAAGGCGCGGAGCGTCGCAAGCTGGTCGTGTACGAAATCGGCGGTTCCGGTAGGCAGGGTGTACCAACCACCGGCGTCGAGAGCGAGGTCGACGTCGACCACGGACCACGACCGAGTCAAGTCGAGAGACTCCAGAGGGCGCACTGTGACGGCTGCGACGGATACGACAGCGGCAATTTCGGTGCTGTCGCTGCACTGAGCGATGACGAGGACGTGGCCGACGTCGGAGCCCCCGGTAACCGGCGCAGATGTTCCGTGCAGGCGAACCGTGTCTCCATCGAGGGATGCAGCGAGCGCGGGGTTGTCGACGGAAGCCACGACGGGCAGAACCGGCTCGGTTCCGTCGGCTGCACCGCCGCACAGGGGATCTTCGAGTCGCGCGAGATATTGTGCTGCCACGCATAATTCGGCAATCGGCAAAGCGCTGCCTGCTCGACCGTGTTCCTCCACGACCACGGCGAGATCGACATGAGTGCCACCCAGGTCTTCGGTCAGCAGCCCCGCGAGCCCGGAGTCGACGAGATGTCGAAGGTCCTCCGGGCGAATCCGTGCATGACCGTCGTCGATGGTGAGTCGCCGCGAGGCGATCGGGCTGTTCTTGGCGAGCCAGGCACGCTCGGCGGCCGCGAGGGCGTTCTGCTCGTCGCTCAACGCGAAGTCCATCCCACCCTCCTCAGAAGTGTTTGACGTAGTTAACCATGTAATCTATCTTTTCACTAGCGGCAGTGGGTACTTGCCGATTCTTCCACGCAGATCCGGCTATATCGATCGGAGCCATACATGCAGGTCCGGGAAGCAGTGATCGTAGAAGCCGTGCGCACACCGATCGGTAAGCGGAACGGTTCACTGAGTGGAATACATCCAGTCGATCTGTCAGCAATCGTGCTCGGAGAGCTGGTGCGCCGCACCGGGATAGATGTCGAGATGATCGACGATGTCATGTGGGGCTGTGTGACCCAGCTGGGTGATCAATCGAGCAACATCGGAAGATTCGCGACACTCGCCGCAGGATGGCCGGAGTCGGTGCCAGCCGTGACCATCAACCGAGCATGTGGTTCGAGTCAACAGGCCATCGAATCCGTCGCCCACGCAGTCATGGCCGGCGCCTACGACATCGCAGTGGCGGGTGGCGTCGAATCGATGTCACGTGTGCCGATCGGTGCCACCCGTGCATCCGGCTTTCCCTACGGCCAGACAGTTCTCGATCGTTACGGAGTGGAGGGACTCGATCAAGGAACCGGCGCCGAACTCATCGCCAGGAAGTGGGGGCTGACTCGGGCGATGCTGGACGAGTACGCGTCGCGCTCACACCAGCTCACCGCGGAGGCGATCGACAACGGTGCATTCGACTCGCAGTTGGTGGCAGTCGATACCGTCGACGGGAAACTCGACATCGACGAAGGAGTCCGGCGTGGAACGACGCCGGAAGTCCTCGCCAAGCTGAAGCCGTCGTTTCGTGACGACGGGGTCGTTCACGCAGGGAATGCCTCTCAGATCTCCGACGGCGCGGCCGGAGTGTTGATCACGACGCCGGAGATTGCGCGTCGGTGGGGGCTGACGCCGATCGTCCGCATAGCGGCCGGAGCTGTGGTCGGCGACGACCCGGTTCTGATGTTGACCGCCCCCATACCCGCGACACAGAAGGTTCTGAGGCGGGCCGGTCTGAGTATCGACGCCATCGGCGCTGTCGAGATCAACGAAGCGTTCGCGCCCGTCCCCCTCGCGTGGCAGATCGAATTGGGTATCGACCCGGGGCTGGTCAATCCGTGCGGGGGTGCGATCTCGGTGGGGCACCCGTTGGGAGCGTCCGGTGCCGTTCTCACCACCCGACTGATCCACCACATGCGCGAGAAGAACGTGCGCTACGGATTGCAAACCATTTGTGAAGGTGGCGGTACCGCCAACGCAACCATCTACGAGTTGGTCGATTGACTCTCGCCGACCGACCCGCGACCGACTGGATCTGGGAGATACACAGTGCCACAGCCTTTCTACGATGACGATCACGATGCGTTCCGAGAGTCGGTTCGCCATTTCGTGCGCCGAGAGGTCGAACCGAATCTCGATCGATGGGAGGAGGAGCGCAGCACGGGGAGGGAAGTGTGGAAGGCTGCGGGCGCCCAGGGCATTCTCGGAGTGCTCGTACCGGAAGAGTTCGGGGGCGGCGGTGCCGGTGACTACCGTTTTCGCTGTGTCGTGCAGGAGGAGCTGGCACGGGTCGGAGCCGCAGCACTGGCGTCCGGCTTCTCCATCAACGAAGACATCGTCGCGTCGTACTTGATCGAACTGGGAACCGTGGAGCAGAAGCAGCGTTGGCTGCCCGGCATGGCGGAGGGCTCGACGGTCGCGTCGATCGCGCTGTCCGAGCCGGGCGCCGGCAGCGACCTCCGCGGAATGAAGACCACTGCGGTGCGAGATGGCGACGAATGGGTGATCGACGGTGCCAAGACGTTCATCACCAGCGGCTTCTCCTCGGATGTCATTCTCGTGGCGGCTCGCACCGGGGAAAAGGAGGGAAGACCGCAGCTCTCTCTGATTCTCGTGCCGACCGACACGCCGGGGTTCTCCCGTGGACAGAAGCTTCGCAAGCTCGGTCTGCACGCCCAGGACACAGCAGAGATCGCGTTCTCGGATGCACGCGTTCCCGTGTCCAACCTCGTGGGTGAAGAAGGCCGCGGGTTCCATCACTTGACCGCTCAGTTGCCACTCGAACGCCTGTCGATCGCGTGGCGGGCACTCGTGGCCGCCGAGTCCGCGTTGGAGTGGACGCTGAAATATACGAGCGAGAGACGAGCCTTCGGGCAACGGTTGATCGACTTCCAGAACACTCGCTTCAAGCTTGCCGAGATGACCACCGAGGTCAGCATCACCCGAAGCTTCCTCGAGCAGAGCATCCTGTCCTACAACGAGGGAGGATTCGACGCCACGTTGGGCGCCAAGGCCAAATGGTGGACCACCGAACTGCAGAAGCGTGTCACCGACGGGTGCCTGCAGATGTTCGGTGGCTACGGGTACATGGACGAGTATCCGATCTCTCGAGCATATGCGGACGCGCGAGTTCAGACGATCGTCGGCGGGACCACGGAAATCATGAAAGAGATCATCGGCCGGGATCTGGCGAATCGCTTCCCGTCCTGACATTCCGAAGAAGGAGACAAGTCCTCGATGAAGCTTACCGACAATACTTTTCTCGTCACGGGTGGAGCATCCGGTCTGGGGGCAGCTACCGCTGCCGCGATCGTCCGCGAGGGAGGACGCGTCGTGATTGCCGACCTGCCGACCTCGAACGGAGCCGATACCGCGAAGGAACTCGGAGATGCGGCCGTGTTCGTCGGCGTGGACATCGCCGACGAGGAATCCTTCGTGGCTGCGCTGGATTCGGTGGAGTCCCACGGCGAGTTGCGTGGTGTGGTCCATTGTGCAGGTCGTGGCGGAGATCGCTTGCGGATCCTGGACAAGAGCGGCGAACCTGCTCCGTTGCAGAGCTTTCGCGATGTTCTGGAGGTGAATCTGATCGGCACGTACAACGTGCTACGGCTCGCGTCCTCGCGGATCGCCCGTAACGAACCCATCGACGGAGAACGCGGCGCGCTCGTCCTGACTGCATCGGCCGCCGCATTCGACGGACAGATCGGCCAGACGTCCTACACTGCGTCGAAGGCGGCTGTGCACGGCATCACGCTGGTTGCCGCACGCGATCTGGCCAGCGTGGGGATTCGTGTCAACACCATTGCACCCGGCGTATTCGACACCCCGATGCTCGCACGTCTGCGGGACGACATTCGTGAGAGTCTCGCTGCCGGCGTGCCGTTTCCGAAGCGGCTCGGTCGACCCGAGGACTATGCCGGGATGGCAGTGACCCTACTTACGAACTCGTATGTCAACGGCGAGACCGTTCGGCTCGACGGTGCAATCAGATTGGCTCCGAGATGACAGAACGCGTATCGAGTGAGGTCGTGGTCGAGGCCGACGCAGGAATTCTGACCATCACCATCGACAGACCCGAGCAGCGCAACGCGATGACGAAGTCTGCAGCACACGAGATTGCGTCCGCGTTGATCCGTCTCGACGATGACCCGGACCTCCGGGTCGGAATCATCACCGGAAGTGGAGGGGTCTTCTGCGCTGGAATGGATCTCAAGCGTTTCAAGCTGGGTGAGCGGCCGGTCGTGGACGGGAGGGGTTTCGGCGGACTCGTCCAGTCTCCACCAGAGAAGCCACTCATCGCTGCGGTGGAGGGGTGGGCGCTCGGCGGTGGATTCGAGCTGGTACTGGCCTCGGACCTCGTCGTCGCGGGGGAGAGTGCCAAGTTCGGACTCCCCGAGGTCACACGAGGTTTGGCCGCTCGAGCCGGCGGAATCTTCCGGGCACCGCGCGCCCTTCCGCGCTCGGTTGCACTGGAACTGTTGTTGACCGGACAACCCATGACTGCCGAGGCGGCTCATCGCCACGGCTTGCTCAACCGTGTGGTCCAGGACGGCAAAGCTCTCGACGGGGCCCGCGAAATCGCCTCCGCCATCGCCGCGAATGCACCGATGGCGGTGCGCGCAACAAAGGCGTTCGCGCTGGTGTCGAGAACCATGACCGATGCCGAATCATTCGAGGCACAAGGCGAATACACGGACCCGGTGTTCTCGTCCGAGGATGCGATCGAAGGATCCACTGCGTTCGTCGAGCGAAGGAAACCCCAGTGGACGGGCCGATGAGCGGCACTGCTCGGGAGAACCGCAGGCCGGTGAAACCCCTACCGGCCTGCGGTTGCTCGATCTCGATTCACCAGTTGCGATGACTGTCGAGAAGTATCTGAGAGCTCGAAAAATAGTCGCCGTACCCGCCTCGGAAGAACAGCAACGGCGTTTTCGCCGACGCGACTCGCAGCTCTCGGATTCGACCGACCACCATGTCGTGGTCGCCGAGTTCGAAGACCTTCTCGATGATGCAGTCGATCCATGCCACGGTTCCTTCGAGAATGGGATTGCCCAGATCGGACTGCTTCCAGTCGACCCCCTCGAAACGGTTCGCGCCGCGCAGTGCCATCCTTCGACACAATGCTTCCTGGTCGGCAGCCAACGCATTCGCGTTGAACCGACCGGCCTCGACGATCTTGGGCAGGGTCGTCGAGGTCCGATCGGCAAGGAACGACACCAGTGGTGGATCGAGTGACACAGAAGTGAAGGACCCTACGACCATCCCCACCGGTCGGTCTGCCGGGTCGAGTGACGTGACCACGACGACACTCGTCGGAAAGTTTCCGAGTACGTCGCGTACGTATCGTCCGTCCATCTGTTCCACAGCTGTACTCACCTGCAATCCGGACTCGTTTCGGAGTGAACTCAGAGCATCACGAGCATTCCGGCCGGCGTCTCCAGGTCCATCATGTGAAGCGCATTGGAATGGTAGGGAACTCCGTCGCCGTGGATCATGTGTTGTAGGCCCACGTGAGCGTCACGCCAGTAGCGCTGCATGGGACTGCTCTTGCGGATTGCGCCACCACCGGACCGGGCAAAGATCGCATCGACTGCCTGAACGGCTCGCCACGCACATCGAACCTGGTTTCTGCGCTGGTTCGATTTCTCCTCGGTGGTCGGTTCGCCACCGGACTCGATGATGTCGTACAGCCGAGTGATTCCGTCGATCAGTTGAGCACGCGAGGCGGCGATCTCTGCCGCCGCCTCACCCGCTGCGTACAGCGCGTAGGGATCATCGCGGATCTGTACGCCGGTCACTGCGACTCGGTCCTTCTGGATGGCGAGATGAGTCGAGAGTGCGCCCTCGCAGATACCGATGACGGCCGAGGTCAGTCCCAAGGGGAACATCACACCGAACGAGAGTTTGTAGAGCGTGTCGTGGCGACCGACCCGAGCAGCGGCGACTCCGCCGGCGATATCCGACTGCAGAATGGTTCGATATGACGGGATTGTTGCCTTGTCGACGACGACGTCCTTGCTTCCCGTGCCGGAGAGACCGACGACATCCCAGGAATCCTCGACTATTTCGTAGTCGGAGCGGGGAAGAACGACGTGCATGACCTCCGGTGGCATGACCGGTTCGCCGGAACCGTTACCCTTCAGCGCGCCGAGGAAGTCCCATTGGCAGTGGTCGGACCCCGACGAGAAGGGCCAGCGTCCGCTGAGGACGTACGAGTCGTTCCCGTCCGGATCGGCAACTCCGTTCGGCATGTACGGTGACGCCACCCAGACATCGGGGTCTTTTCCCCAGATCTCCTCCTGCAGCTTGCGGTCCATCTGCGCCAGCTCCCAGGGGTGGACTCCCACGACTCCGGATACCCACCCTGCTGCGGGGTCGTACTTGGCCAAGCCCATTACTGCTTCCGCGAAGTCCCGCGGATGTGCCTGGTACCCGCCGAAGTCGCTGGGCTGCAGGAGCCTCATGACACCGATCTGGCGCATGAGTCGCGCCGTCTTGTCGCTCAACTTTCCGAGAGACTCGTTCTCCTCGGCAAGTCCAGCCAGTTCGGATCCGAGTTCTTCCACACGCTTGACTACTTCGTGCACCATGCGAGTTACCTCTGCTTCTTGGGATGTACCAGATTCTCTTCCGGGGGATGCGGGAGGGGCATATCGATTGTGAACCTCGTATTCGCTTGCCGCCCTAGCATCTCGATGAGTGGGACCTCGACTCCGACAGCCGGTGTGTAATGGTCGGTTCATCTCAACCGGTCGGGGTGGTTGTCTCTCGGGTCAGGAATTCCTGTACGACGCGCTCGAAGTCCGCTCTCCTCTCTATCTGGATCCAATGACCACAGTGTGCGAACGTGTGAAGCTCCACTTCGGGCATCCACCTCGTGGCGAAATGTGCCTGGTCGTAGGGGAGCATTCGATCGTCCCTGCCCCACAGGAGCAAGGTGTGAGTGGTGATGGTCGACGCCACCGTCCACAGAGGGGTGTACTTGGCTCGTTTTCCGGGGTCGAACAGAGAGCCGAAGATGGCCTTGGTTCTGTCGATGACCCCGTCGGCAAGAGCATTGTCCATCCGTTCGTCGATCAGCTCGTCCGTGATGAGGCTCTTGTCGAAAACCATCGTCTTGATCCAGCCGATCATTCGCTCGCGGGTGGGGTCCTCGAGGAACTCGAACAAGCGGAGGAATCCCTCGCTCGGTTCCGACTGGAAGATTCCGACCGACAAGCCGCCCGACCCCATCAATGCCATTCTCCGAACACGATGGGGATGTAGTGCCGCGAGCTCGGCAGCGACCGCCCCGCCCATCGAATTTCCCACGAAGTACGCGGATTCGATGCCGAGGTGATCCATGAAATCGGCAATCTTTCTGGCTGTCGTGATCGTGTACACCTCGTCGAGAACGGGCAGATCGCTTCCGCCGAAGCCAGGAAGGTCGGGCATGATCACACGAAATGTCTTCGCGAAGAACGGCAAGTTGTGCTGGAAGTTCGACCACGCGCTGACGCCGGGGCCCGATCCGTGCAGCATGATCAGCGGTTCACCCTCGCCCGCCTCGTGATATGCGAGCGACAGCCCGTCTACCTCGGCAGTCTTCCGCGTGGTGTCGAAGGAGATTGCACCGGTCATGTTTCTCGAGCCTCTCTCGCGGTTGCACGGGTGTCGGGTGTGGCGTCGTTCCTGGGATTACAACCGCCACGCACCGGATGTGTGATGCGCTTCCCGCCCAGTGGGACAGGACTCGGCGAGCTGAATCGTGATGAAACAGAGTTGGTTTCGATCCTCTGCGCACTACCAGCGGGTATTGCGGCGCCACCGTCGGAGTACATGCGGTCGTGTCGATTTCGGTGGAGTCTCGGTGAGCGGGATTCGATTGCTGCGAACCGAACGCACTTCGCAACACTGGCTGTTCCGGCACGGTGCGACACGAGCCGGCCGAACCGAGTCCGGACGGAGGGCGCCTCACGTGACGAGCAAGACCGATGCGTCCCTCGACGGCGGGACCGACACAGACACGAGAGGTCACATCCCCGGCGAGCCCGGCTTGTGGGTGTTCCTACTCGGCGACATGGTCGTATTCGCCTTCTTCTTCGTCGCGTTTCTGATGGAACGAGCAAAGGAACCGTCGGAGTTCACGGCTTCGCGTGAGGCGATCGGGCTGTCCATCGGACTGACGAACACGATGATTCTGCTCGTCAGTTCCCTCGTTGTCGTGATGGCATTGAACGCCGTACGAACGGGTCGGCACACGCTCGCCTCGAAGCTGTACTTCGCAGCAATGGCTTGCGGAGTCGTGTTCTGCGGACTCAAGATCACCGAGTACGTCCACATGATCGACAGTGGACATTCCCCTGCTGCCGACACCTACTACATGTGGTTCTTCATTCTGACGGGCACACATCTCTTCCATGTGGTCATCGGTCTGGTCGTCTTGTGGGTCCTCTTCTCGCAGTCGCGGGTGTCGTCCGACCGTTCCGGTACTCGGCGTCTGCTGTTCGAGGGTGGGTCGTGCTACTGGCACCTCGTGGATCTGCTGTGGATGGTCCTGTTCCCGGTCGTCTATCTGGCGGTGTGAAACATGGTGTCGAGAGAGCTCCTTCCGGTACGCGTCATCGTGACGTGGACGGTTCTCGTCCTTGCCGCTGTCGTGGGTCCGCTGCTGACCCTCGATTCACACGGCGGCACCCTCGCAGCGGTCGTCGTCCTTGCGATCGCAACCGTCAAGGTTCGACTCGTCGGCCTGGATTTCATGGAACTGCGTCACGCACCGTGGGAGCTACGTACCACCTTCGAGTGCTATTGCGTTGCCATGTGGATGGTTCTGTCGGGCCTCTTCGTTTTCGCGTGATTCTCGGACAACTCACCCATGGCTTCGCGATACGCGGGGCAATCAATACAGGAGGAAGTCATCATGACCACTGACACGGACACGTTCGATGTAATCGTCGTTGGTACGGGAGGAGGGCTTGTCGGTGCCTATGTCGCCGCGTCGAGGGGTCTACGAACCCTTGTCATCGAGAAGACGGACAAGGTCGGCGGCACGCTGGCGTACTCGGGTGCCGGCCTCTGGTATCCGGGCAGCGCGCCGTGCGTGCGTGCCGGGTTCGGGGACGGTCTCGAAGATGCACGGAAGTACCTTCGCGCCTTGGTGGACGACCCGTCCCGCGAGCCGTTGCAGGATGCGTATCTGAAGGCCGGCCCCGAGCTGATCGACGAGTTGGAGACGAACCCCTGGTTCGAGCAATTCTTCCATCAGCCGGTCCCCGAGTACTTCGCCTCTGTTCCCGGATCGTCCCCTGCGGGAAACACGATCTTCCCTGCTCCGCTTCCTGTGGCGGATCTGGGAGAGCACGCGGATATTGTGCGCAGATCGATTCCGGAAGAGCGATGGGGTGAGGCGGAAGGCCCCGTGCTGTCCGGAGGGCGCGCACTGGCCGGACGTACGTTGAAAGCTCTTCTCGATACCGGCAACGCAACGCTGCTCCTCGAGACCCCCCTGCGGAGCCTGGTCGTCGAGGACGGTCGAGTCGTCGGCGTCCTTGCCGAGCGCGACGGCCAGGAGGTCACCTACCGCGCCGAACGAGGTGTGCTTCTTGCCGCGGGCGGTTTCGAGCACAACGCCGAGTTGCGCGCAGAGCACGGCAAGGTGCCTCTCACGGGCGAATGGTCGAACGGTGTACACAGCAACACCGGTGATGCCTTGAAGGCAGGTATCGCGGTCGGCGCCGCAACAGGTCTGTTGGACGAGGCATGGTTCGTCCCCGGACTCGTTCAGCCGGACGGAAAGCCCGTCTTCCAGAGCGGGATCCGTGCCGGGATCTGGGTCAACGGAGCCGGTGAGAGATTCACCAACGAGACGCAGCCGTACGATCAATCGGGTCACGCGATCTACAACGCAGAGGCAACATCGGGTGTATCGCACATGCCGGTTCGGTGGATTCTCGACCAGAAGCAGATCGATCGCGACGGCTTCGGTGGCGACCCTGCACAGCCCATTTCACCCGAGTGGTTCGAGTCCGGAGCGCTCGTGAAGGCGAACAGCCTGGAAGAACTCGCGGAGAAGATCGGTGTTCCCTTCGAGAACTTGGGTAGGACCGTCGACCAATTCAACATCTTCTCGAAGACCGGTGTCGACGAAAGCTTCCGTCGCGGAGAGACTCCCTGGGACCAGATGTTCCATCACATCGTCGGATTCGCGGCCCATCCGGTGCAGAACTACCTGGTTCCATTGCCGCAGGACATTCCGAACCCGCTGTTGGGTGCGATCGACACACCTCCCTTCTATGCCGCAACCATCCGGCTGTCCGATATCGGCACCAAGGGTGGATTGAAGACCGACGAGCACGCACGCGTACTGGCGGAGGATGGAAAGGTGATCGAGGGCTTGTATGCAACAGGCAACACCATGGCCGCGATGTCGGGTGGCGTCTACCCCGGTGCGGGAACTCCGATCGGCTCGTCTCTGGCCTTTTCCTACCTTGCCGTCCGGGACATGGCGGACGGTCGGTAGCCGGAGCTGCATGTCGTCTACAGCACCGAACGACGTCTCGAAAACACGGAATTGCCTGTTCCGAAGTCATTTTCGTGCTTTGGGGCATCCCGCTGATCGGAATCACGGTGCGCCGGGAGATGTCCTGTGATCACACTGATTGTCTTGCGATTGACGTAGCCGCACCCGTTGTCGTCACCGATCGAAGGAGTCTCGATGAACAAGAATGTTCTCTACCAGTTTCAGAGATGGTCGGCGCTGTCCGGCTTCTTGGTGATGATAGTGATCGGCGTGTGTTGGTTCGGTTTCGCCAGACTTCAGCCGCCCTTCTCTCCGTCCGAATCGGCCGAATGGGTCAAGGAGTTCCTGATCGACAACCGATCCGGGATCCTGTGGTCGTCCGTTGTCATCTCCTTCGTCATTCCGTTGGAGTACCTGTTCGTGACCACCACGAGTTGGCAGATGCGAAGAATCGAGCGCGGATGGGGCCCGCTCTCGATCATCCAGCTACTCACCGGCGTCGTTGCCCCGATCGGGTTCATGTACCCACTGTTCGTGATCTCGGTTGCGGCATACCGACCCGAAGAGCGGTCACCGGAGATCTTGCAGGTGCTCACCGACATGTACTTCTTTTTCTACGTCGGTTTCGCGCTCATATTCGTGCTGCAGGTTCTCGTGATCGGTTTCGCCGTTCTCCTCGACAAGCGTAGGACGCCCGTCTTCCCGCGGTGGTTCGCCTACTTGAACTTCTTCCTCGGCGTCGTCCTGACACCGGGGGTGTTCATCTTCGTCGTCAAGGACGGACCATTGGCCTGGAGCGGACTGTTCGCGTTCTGGCTTCCGTGCTTCGCGTACCTCGCGTGGAAGGTTGCGACTCCGCTTCTCCTTCTCAAAGCTGCGAGGAGCGAGTTCGAAGAGTCGGACGACGTGGCCGAGCCGATCCCGGCGTAGTGCCCCGCTCTGCAGTTGCGAGAAGCACGGGTATGACCGACTCGGTAACTCTGGAGGGCTTGTCGGCCGGGGCCCTCGATCCGGTTACGCCCGGCGACGTGCTCACCTTTGTGGAACTGCCGGAGGTGGGTGGAGTCGACCGTGACGTATGGGCGAGCGCGGTGCACCATGCGCGTCGGTCTCGTCGAATCCTGGTCGGGGTCGGACCCACCGATACGGCGTGCCCCGAGCTTCTCGGCGCGTTGTCGCTGACTCTTCATACGGAGGGGCCCGACGACCGACACGCGGTACGAGTCGAATCTCTGGGACCAGCCGTCGACAGAATGGTGGAATCGTTACACGGAAGTCCGCTGGCTTGCTTCACCTGTGTCGAGATTCTGCGCACGAGCCACGAACTCGACGTACGCTCGGCCCTCGTCGTGGAGTCGCTCGGTTACTCGACTCTGCAGGCAGGTCCGGAGTATCTCCGTTGGCTGGCGAATGCGAGTTACCCCTCGAAATCGGACATCGGTCCGTTCGTGAAAGTCGAACGTGACCGTGACACCCTCGTCGTGGAGCTCGATCGCGAGAACTGCAGGAATGCGATCGATGCGCGCATGCGAGATGCGCTGATCGAGGCCCTCGATGTTGCAGTCCTCGACGAGGCGCTGACCGAGGTCGTCATCACGGGGCGTGGGGAGTCTTTCAGCAGTGGGGGCGATCTGACCGAGTTCGGGACGACTCCGGACCCATCGACTGCACACCTGGTCAGAACCCAATACCGTCCCGGTGAGCAGATCCACCGATTGGCCGAGCGTCTCGGAGACAGATGCAAGGTCCATGTTCACGGAGCAGTAGTCGGTGGTGGATTGGAATTGGCGGCGTTCGCGGGGCGTGTCGTGGCCGACCCCTCGGCGCGTTTCCGTCTCCCCGAAATATCCATGGGGCTGATTCCCGGGGCGGGGGGAACGGTGAGTGTCACCAGACGGATCGGCCGGTGGCGTGCGGCGTGGATGATGCTCACGGGAGAAGTCGTCGATGCGACAACAGCACTGCGATGGGGGCTCGTGGACAGTATTCAGACACGGTTGCCTGCGATATAGGTTGCTCGGACAGTGGTTGTGGACGGTTGGGCGACGACCTCGGATACAGGTCCGTTCAGCACGACGAGATCGGCGGTGGCCCCCACGGCGATACGTGCCGGACTCCCGCCGGGATCGTCGGACGGACTCGAATAGGCGTCCAGTGCACGTGCAGCCGAGATGCATTCCCTCGGAACGACCGTCGTACCCGATCGTGCCCGCCGATCGGCTGCGGCCGATATCACGGTCCAGGGGTCGAGCGGGCCGTACGGAGCGTCGCTCGAGAGCGCCAACGGGACGCCCTCGTCGACGAATGAGCTGCAGCGGTACAACCCGGGCAGATCCCTCGGTTCCACATCACGGAGATAGTCGTCACCGCGGTCGGCGATGAATCCCGGTTGCGAGACGACTCGGAGGCCGAGTTCTCTGATCTGTGCGATACATTCACGCGGAACGAGCGATGCGTGCTCGACACGATCACCGTCGATGCACCCAACCGTCTCGAAAGCGAACAGCAACAGCACCAGTGACTCGAGGCTGGCGCAATGCACCGCCACCGGTCGGTTCAGGCTGTGGGCGTATCGGATGACATCGATCAGTGCATCCGGTCGAGCCGGGGCCGAGTCCTCCATGACGATCTTGTACGGACCTCGAGTGAGTCGACCGTCGGTCGCGCCATTCGGCTCGAAAGCGTCGTCGAGAGGCAGTCCGAGTAGGCGTACACGTTGGGGTAACGCCCCCGACTCCATCGCGTCACGGATAGCAGCGACCGATCCGGCGGCGAGGTCGGGCGACGCGTCGGTCACGGACGTGATGCCCATTGCCGCCAGCGCGCGGCCGATGGAGCTCAAGTCGGGCGGGTCGTCCTTGGGGAGTCGGTCGCGCAGCCATGTGTCTGCTCGCCAGATTCGGCCGGTAGGTGTGCCGTCGAGGTCACGTTCGATACCTGGATGTACCGCGCCGTCGAGCGCCGAAGCCTCGACGCCGAGGCTGTTCATGATCCACAATGCTCCACTTCGGTGTTGGATCCGAACGGGACGTATCGCGTGAAGGCGATCGAGCCCCTTGCGGTCGAGGTCGCCGGCGACTGTCTCGCTGTACCGAACACCTCGAACCCAGCCGCCGGAATCGGCGACGGCAGATACCAATGAAGAGGCCATATCGGCCGGCGTACGCACGGCCGGCGGCCCACAGTCGACGGAACGATCGGCAGCGGCCAGTGCGTGCAGGTGCAGGTGGTGGTCGGTGAGTCCGGGTATCGTCGCGCTGCCGTCGGCGTCGAGTATCGAAGCGGTACCGGCTTCGAGGTGAGGGCCTATCGCGGTGATCGCGCCGTGCTCGATCCGAATGTCGAGTCCGGACACGCCATCGACCTCGGTGTTGCGAATGACCGTGTGGTTCATGGGACTGCGATACCCAGGCTCGCCAGCGTTCCGACCGTGTTCTCGCCGGTCGTAGGCGCCGGTGTGTGGAGGGGGCGCCGACGTGGGGCCACAGGCAGGTGAGTGCCGAACGCCGACTCGGACGGATTGTTCGTGGCAAGGTCCTGGCTCGACAGGGTGGACGCGATCACGTCGGACATCGATATGTCGCACAGGCGGCCACGGCCGGGCGGACTCGAGAGGACCACGGTGGCAGCCGTGAGCCCCGCGAGAGGATCTGCGATCGCGTCGCCCACGAACACTGGGCACCCGTCGTTGTCGAGGGCGACCAAACCCGCGGATCCGGCCACATCGTCGCCGAAACCGATGCGGTCCGACTCCCGGCCCCGCGCAGTGATCGACACCCAGACGCACCCCGCGTCGACGAACCTCTCGGCATCGAGGCCGAATCGGGCGAGCGCACGCGGACGCGAAGCCTCGATGACGATGTCTGCTCTCGTCACGAGTTCGCTCAGTGCTTTCCGCCCTTCCGGTGTCGACGGGTCCAGACACACGGATTCGTGTCCACCGTGAAGCAGGTCGTAGAAATCAGGGTTTCCGCGTCGGGCTCCGTCCGGACGTTGTGGCGTCTCGACTTTGATCACCCGTGCACCACCGAGACCGAGCAGGTGTGCGCACAACGGTCCCGCCCACAACGCACTGAAGTCGACCACCAGGGCTCCTGCGATGGGCCGGCTTCCACCCGGACAGAGGTTCACCGCCTTGCGAGTGGTCGGGATCTCCGTGGGAACGACGCCGCCCGCGATACCCAGGAGCTCGATCCGCGATTCGATCTCCTCGACATCTCGACCAGCCAGCCAGTCCTCGACCGCCGGCCAGGGATCGGTCGTCGACAGGTCCTGCTCGACCAGGGCGCCGAGCAGCGCAACGTCGTCCGCACGTGCGCAGGAAATCGCGGCCCAGCCGGTCAGTGTCGGCAGAAGCCGCGTATGCCCGCCGACGGAAACCCGGCCGTTGCGAGTCCGTCCTGTGAAAGCTGCACGCTCTCCGAGCAAGGCCGCGCCGTCGACAGAAATCCTGGCCCGAGTGTCCATGGTCGCGGCCGCCAGGAAGGTCGACATGGTTCGTGCCGCGGACGCTCCGACACCCGGCGGCATGATCGGTGAGCCGTCGGCCCTACCGGTCAACGACAAGATCCCGCTCTCGGCCCAGTCGCGAGCCGAATCATGCTCCCTCACAATGCCGACACTAGCTCGTACGGTGCCATGGAAGACGGAAGTTTCGGCCACCGACATCGGCGCATGACGCACGGGACGTACGACGCGTAGGCGCGTCGTGGCTCGCACTGCCACGATCGTCGGTCCCACTCAGTGGTTTGTCTCAGCGAGGTGGGTCGCCGCCGGACGTACTCTGCGATTCGATCGCGGAATTCGATTTCGACAGCAAGGGGTATCGACAGTGCGTGCATTTGTTGCCACCTACCAGGCGCGCGATCACTCGTGCAGGTGGCGAGCCGCGGCCGTGGTCCGGGTCGATGCTTCTCGGGCGCAGTACAGCCGGGCGATGTGTGAATGCGTGCGGCCGTGAGTCCGTCGGGGACCCGGAAACCCCGCGCTGCCGGCCGTGGTGCCGCGCGGTTCTCAGCGGTTCCGCTCACGGCTGTCGGTGGGCTGTTCGAAATGGGGGCCGATGCCTTCAAGTTCGCTTTCCGCCGCCCGTTTCAGACCCGTGAGTTCATCGAACAGTCGTGGTTCGTCGCACGCGTCTCGTTGATGGCGACGATTCTCGTCGCCATCCCGTTCACCGTCCTGGTCAGCTTCACGATCAATATTCTGCTGCGCGAACTCGGCGCAGCAGACCTCAGCGGCGCCGGCGCTGCCTTCGGATCGGTAACCCAGGTCGGTCCCATGGTGACTGTGTTGATCGTTGCAGGCGCGGGTGCCACCGCCATGTGCGCGGATCTCGGCTCTCGCACGATCCGCGAGGAGATCCAGGCCATGGAGGTACTCGGAATCAATCCGATTCAACGGTTGGTCACGCCTCGAGTGCTTGCTTCCGGCTTGGTGGCCTTGTTGCTGAACAGCCTGGTCTGCTTCATCGGTATCGCGGGTGGATATGTCTTCTCCGTGTTCGTGCAAGGCGTCAATCCGGGCGCATTCGCTGCGGGAATAACGTTGTTGACCGGCACGACCGAGGTTCTTCTGTCCTCGTTGAAGGCTCTCCTGTTCGGATTGATCGCCGGGATCGTTGCCTGCTATCGCGGGCTGATCGTGTCCGGAGGGGCCAAATCTGTTGGTAACGCGGTGAACGAGACAGTGGTGTATGCCTTCATGGCGTTGTTCGTAGTGAATGTCGTGATCACCGCCATCGGTGTGCAGTTGACGGCGAGGTAGGCGGCGATGGTGTTCATTCCTGTACCGAAAAGCTCCCCGCAATCGATCGTCCCCAGCCGCCGCCATCCGAGATTGTTCAGGGAACTGCGACGACCGGTGAACACACTTGGTCGAATGGGCGACCACGCGATCTTCTATGTGCGCGCGCTTCGTAGCGTTCCGCACTCGGTGCTTCGCTACAGACGAGAGACGCTTCGCCTGGTGGCCGAGACGTCCATGGGTTCGGGAAACCTCGCACTCATCGGAGGTACGGTCGTCATCGTCGGATTCCTCACTCTCGCAACGGGTAGCACTCTTGCGGTGCAGGGATACAGCACCCTGGGTGACATCGGTATCGAAGCACTCACCGGTTTCCTCTCGGCGTTCATCAACGTGCGTATCGCGGCTCCTGTCGTCGTCGGCATCGGGTTGGCGGCGACTTTCGGAGCCGGCGCCACGGCCCAGATCGGTGCCATGCGGATCGGCGAGGAGATCGACGCCCTCGAGTCTCTGGGGATCAATCCCGTCGCCTATGTCGTCAGTACCAGAATTGCAGCGGGAATGATCGTGATTGCGCCCCTGTACGCGATTGCGTTGATCGCGTCCTTCGTCGCGTGTCGATTCACGACTGTCTTTCTGCTCGGACAATCGTCCGGCCTGTATGCGCACTACTTCAACACTTTCCTCAACCCGATCGATTTGATCTGGTCGTTCGTTCAGGCATTCGTGATGGCGCTGCTGATTCTCTTGATTCACACGTATTTCGGCTTCTTTGCAAGTGGTGGGCCTGCGGGCGTCGGGGTCGCAGTCGGCGACGCGGTTCGGACCTCACTCATCGCAGTGGTGACGGTGACCTTGTTGGTGTCCCTCGCGATCTACGGATCCAACGGCAACTTCAACTTCTCCGGGTGAACCGTGAAAATGTCTCAGAACGTGGTGCGGCCACTTGCCGGAATCGCAATGCTGGTGGTCGTTGCTGCACTGTGTGCGACGGCAGTCGTGATCTTCTCCGGCGGGGCAGAGCGGGCGACAGCCGTGACCGTGGTCGTGCCACGTGCAGGTTTGGTGATGGACGTCGACGCGAAAGTGAAGATGCGGGGCGTGACGGTCGGCAGAGTGTCGGACGTCAACTACAACAGGCCCGACACTGCCGAACTGACGCTCGCGATGGATCCGGGCCAGCTGGAGAAGATCCCGACCAATGTGCGAGTCGAACTTGCGGCGCCGACGGTGTTCGGAGCCAAGAGCGTTCTGTTCGAGGCGCCCCGGAACCCAGCACCGACGCGATTACAGCCTGACCAGGTGCTGACCTCCGAAGATGTCGAAATCGAAGTCAACACCGTCTTCGGTGAACTGACGAGGGTGCTCTCGTCGATCCGGCCGACAGAACTCAATGCGGCGCTCACCGCAATTTCGAGCGGACTGAGTGGTAGGGGAGACCAGCTCGGCCGAACGCTCGAAGACTTCAATTCTTTTCTACGGGAGACGAACCCAGCGTTGCCGGAGCTCGACGAGCTGATACGCGAAACGCCGGAAGTGTTGGAAGTGTATGCAGACAGTACCGACTCGCTGCTGGGCACGGTCGACAATGCGAGCGAGATCAGCGAGACCTTGGTGGCCGAACAAGACGGGCTCGATGCCTTCTTGACCAGTGTCATCGGTCTCTCGGACGTCGGCACGGCTGTGCTGGACGAGAACCGGGGTCCGTTGGCAACCGCGCTGGACCTGCTGGTGCCCACGACCGCGTTGACCGACGAGTACAACGAAGCGCTGACTTGTACGCTGAACGGATTCGCCGACTTGGCCGTGTCGCCGCCCGCCGATGTACCCGGCCTCGGTCTGTCCGCGAACTTTCTCTGGGGAATCGAGCCGTACGACTCCCGTGACAACCTTCCGAAGGTCGCCGCGACCGGCGGCCCCCAGTGCTCGGTGCTGCCTGTCGGTTTTCAGGAACGGCCACCGTACGTAGTCGCCGATACGGGCGCGAATCCCCACGCACCCGATCGTCCGGGTCTGGAGTTGAACGTATCGAGCTTGCAGCAGGCACTCTTCGGACCCATCCCGGATGGTGCGCCGCGATGAGGGCCAAGGTCGATTCGACGACGCTGAAGTTCGTGGCGTTCAGCACGGTGATGATCGTGGTGGCTGCCTTTCTGCTGTTGGTCTTCAGCGACTATCGGTCCGGCGACACTGTGCGATACCGCGCGATCTTCGACGATGCCTCCAGTCTGCGTTCGGGCGACACCGTCCGGATAGCGGGAGTCAGGGTCGGCACCGTCGGTGACGTCGACCTCGACTCCGACAATCAGGTCCACGTTGCATTCGATGTGGACCGCGACGTCGGACTTCCCGACGATACGGGTGCAGCGGTGCGCTATCTCAACCTCGTTGGCGACCGATACCTGGAACTGACGGAAGGTATCGGTGCCTCCACATTGCAGGAGAACTCGGTCATTCCCGCTTCGCGGACCAGTCCGGCGCTCGACTTGGACGTGTTGCTCGGGGGACTGAAGCCCGTGATCGCAGGATTGCAGCCCGACGAGGTGAACGCGCTGAGTTCTGCGATTCTCGATGTGATGCAGGGGCAGCGCGGAACGGTCGACGCCCTCTTCGAGAGCAGCGGCTCGTTGTTCTCCACTCTCGGAGACAATGTCGAGGTCATCGATCAGTTGATCGACCAGCTGACAAAGGTCATGGAAACCTTGAACTCCAATCGTGATCGACTGGGCGAGACCATCGACCGATTGGGAACGGTCATCGACGAACTCAGCCGTCAGCGAGATCCGATCGGTGACGCCATCGTTGCTCTCGACAACGGAACGGCGTCCGTCGCGGACTTGCTCACCCAGGCTCGACCGAACTTGTCGGGGACTATCGATCAATTGGCAGCACTGGCACCCAATCTCGACCACGACAAGCAGAAGTTGGACGACTCTTTGCAACGTGCGCCGGACAACTTCAAAAAACTTGTGCGGACGGGTGTCTACGGCAATTTCATCCAGTACTACGTGTGTGCGGTGACGGTCCGAGTCTCGGACCCCTCGGGACAGGTCGTGGTCCTTCCGTGGGTCGAGCAGACGAACGGGAGGTGTTCCGACTAGATGTTCAAGTATCGCGGAGAACGCCTGATCAGGGTCGGCTGCCTGGGCCTGACGTTCATCGTGCTTCTCGTGTTGGTCGGGCTGAACATGACCAAGATCATCACCTCGTACACGTCCATGTCGTATCGAGCGGAATTCACCGATGCGGCAGGACTCTCGTCCGGGTCCTCCGTACTGGTGTCGGGGTTCCGTGTCGGTTCCGTCTCCGACGTCGAACTCGTGGACGGTGTCGCCAGAGTGACCTTCAGCGTCGATGACGGCACCACCCTCGGTGAGACGACATCGGTACAGATCAGGACCGGGTCACTGCTGGGACAAAGGATAGTGACAGTCGACCCGTCCGGTCCGGGAGCGTTGCGCCCCGGTGACGTCATCCCGCGTAGTCGCACCACGTCGCCCTATTCGCTGAACGAAGCAGTCGACGACCTGACCGACAACGCGTCGGGAATCGACACGGATTCGCTGAACAAGTCACTGGACGTACTGTCCACCACGCTCACCGACGTGGCACCCGACCTCGGCCCGACCTTCGATGGACTTGCCGAGATCTCGCGGGGTCTGAACGCGCGGGACGGAACATTGAAGGATCTGCTCGCGGCGACCGAAGACGTGACATCGCTGATTGCCTCCAGAGCAGACCGTGTCAATACCCTCATACTCAACTCGAACGACTTGCTGGACACCTTGGTTCAGCGCCGCCAAGCCATCTCCTCACTCCTTGCGAACACCGCTGCGGTCGCGCGACAACTCGAACTGTTGGTTGCCGACAACGAAGAACAGTTGGCTCCCACCCTGGCGTCGTTGAACTCTGTTCTGGAGATGCTGGAGAGGAATCGTGACAACATTTCGCAAGCCATTCCCGGGATGGCCAAGGCGGCGCAGACGCAGGGAGAAGCCGTCTCCGCCGGTCCCTTTTATCAGGCGTACGTCGCGAACTTGATCCCAGGTCCGTTGATTCAACCGTTCATCGATCAAGCTTTCGGACTCGAGCCGCCGGCCAAGTTCCCGATACCGGGGGAGAGCGCGGGATCATGAAGCCTTCGAAGAAATCCCTTGCCGCCGTCGTCGTGATCGCCGTACTGCTCGCCGGTCTGGCGGTGGTGTACCGGCAGTGGACGAGACCCGTCACGCTCGACGCGATATTCGCCAACACCACCGGCATCTACGAAGGTGACGACGTGCGGGTCGCGGGGGTGAAGGTCGGGCGTATCTCTTCCATCGTCCCGCAGGGGCAGACGGTGCGGATGTCCATGGAGGTCGACCGTGGAACGAGTATTCCGTCGGACGCGTCCGCGATCGTCGTGGCGCAGAACCTCGTCGCGGACCGATTCGTGCAGCTCACCCCGGCGCATACCGGGGAAGGGCCTGTCATGGACGACGGTGCGACGATTCCGAGGGAACGAACTGCGGTTCCGGTGGAGTGGGACGAGGTCAAGGAGCAGCTGACCAGACTCGCGACCGATCTGGGACCGCAGGCCGGTTCGGACAGTTCGGTGGGGCGTTTCGTCGACTCGAGTGCGACTGCGTTGGAGGGAAACGGTGAGACTTTGGGCAGAGCTCTGCGCGAGCTTTCCGACATCGGACGCGTGCTGGCAGACAATACGGGCAACGTCACCGACACGATTCGCAACCTCTCGACGTTCGTCGACGCCGTCAAGAGCAGCGGGACTCAGATCGTTCAGTTCGAGAACCGACTTGCGACAATGTCCGAAGTGCTGAACGGCAGTCGATCCGATCTCGATGCAGCACTGACGAACCTGAGTGTGGCAGTCGGGGACGTTCAGCGATTCGTGGCGTCGAATCGGGAAGGATTGTCGGAGCAGGTGACTCGACTCTCGGCTGTGACCCAGAACTTGGTCGACAGCAAGGGGGATCTCGAGCAGCTCCTCCATGTATTCCCTTCGAGCATGGCCAACTTCTACAACATCTACAATCCCGACGTCGGCACGGAGGCCGGGGTATTCACCGTGAACAACTTCTCGAATCCCGTGCAGTTCATCTGCTCGTCCGTCGCCAGCATCGAGAATCTGACGGCCGAGGAAGGTGCCCGGAGGTGCGCCGAGTATCTCGGTCCCATAGCACCGATGCTGACGTTCAACTATCTTCCTGTGCCGCTGAACCCGGTACTCGGGCCCACCCCGACTGACGAGAACTTGATCTACACCGAGCCGGAACTGAGGCCGACGGCACCCGCGAACCCCACGCCGACTCGGCAAACACACTCGCTGGAAGACTTGCTGGCCCCACTTGTCGGTGGTGGTACACCGTGATCACGTCATCGCAGAGCAGCCTCGGACGCGCGTTCGTGGCGTGCAGTGCCGTTCTCCTCGTTGCGGGCTGTGGGTGGCGCGGTGTGGAGGCTCTTCCGCTTCCAGGAGCCGTAGGCACATCGGACGACGACTTCATGCTCACCGCCGAGATCGCGAATGTCGGAACCTTGACCGAGAACTCGCCGGTGCAGATCGGTGACGTGGTGGTCGGAAGTGTCGGCGCGTTGCGAGTGAAAGCATGGCACGCCGAGGTCGAGATAAGGGTCGCGGAGGGCACGGTCGTACCAGGGAATGCTGTTGCGACCGTGGGTCAGACAAGCCTGTTGGGATCGATGCACCTCGCGCTGGACCCGCCTCCCGGAGAGGCAGCGGAAGGCCGGATGCCTGCGGGTTCGACGATTCCACTCGAACGGTCCTCTTCGTATCCCTCCACCGAGGAGACCCTGTCGACCGTCTCCACGGTGGTCAACGGCGGCGGCTTGGGTCAGTTGGGTGGAATCATCGAGTCCCTCAACGACACTCTGGGCGGCAGAGAAGACGAGGTGCGAGACCTCCTGAGCAACCTCACGAACTTCGTAGGCACCCTCGATCGTCAACGGGCAGACGTGGTGAATCTCCTGAACGAGGCCCACCGATTGAGTACAGGATTCGCGGAACAGGACGCAGTGATCGACAATGCGCTCGCCAAGATTCCGGAAGGTTTGGCCGTCCTGGACGCGGAGACCCCACAGATCGTCCACGCACTCGATCGCCTGAGGGTCTTCAGTGACACCACGACGGGTGTCGTCGACGAGGTACAAGCCGACCTACTCACGAACTTGCGCCACCTGGAACCGACGTTGCGGTCTCTCGCCGCGGTCGGTCCGGAGATCGACTCGGCCCTTGCGTATGCACCGGTCTTCCCGTACGGCCAGTCGGTGATCGACAGAGCAGTGCGGGGTGACTACATGAATCTGCACGCCACGGTCGATCTGACTGTTCCGCGGCTTCGCCGAGAGTTGTTGCTGGGAACGGCGCTCGGCGATCCGAATGCCGTCGTTCCTTTCGCTCCCGGCGATCCGGGCTACGAACGGCAACCGCGACACCCACTGTTCGGTCCACTCGACACCACACCGCAGGGGGGCCCATGATTCTGTCGAAACTCGCGCGCGTTCAGCTTGCGCTCTTCACCGTGATGGCGGTCGTGGCCACATGGGTGATGCTGTTCTCGTACATGCAAGTTCAGACTCAGCTGAACATCGGAAGAATCTCCGTGACCCTGAGTACCTCGGGCGCCGGTGGACTCTACGAGTTCGCGAACGTCACGTATCGCGGTGTCGTTGTCGGAAAGGTCACCGATGTGTCGTTGACGGACGACGGCGTCCAGGCAACTTTGTCGATCGACGACGACCAGCGAATACCGGCCGACCTGCAGGCGAGCATTCGGAGTATGTCGGCGATGGGAGAGCAGTACGTCGAACTACGTCCGCGCACGGACGCAGCCCCTTACCTGGGTGACGGATCGGTGATCGACTCGCGTGACGTGGACCTGCCTGCGCCGGTGGCGCCCATGCTGGAGAAGTTGAACGCTCTGGTGACCAGCATCCCCAAGGATCAACTGTTCTCGCTCGTGGACGAACTCAACCGCAGTCTCGGTGGCAACGGTGACGATCTGCAATCTCTGCTCGACTCGTCGTCGACTCTCGCCACTGGGCTGCGCGACGTCGGTACCGATTCGAGGACAATGCTGGAGGGCGCGAAGCCTCTTGTCGATTCTCAGGTCGAGACGGTGGATGCCATTCGGATGTGGACTCGGAACCTGGAGGGGTTCACCGATCAGGTGGTGACGAACACCCCGGAGATCAAGACCTTGCTTGCCTCCGGCCCCGACTTCGCCGACGAGGTCACAGCGCTGCTCGACTCGGTGAAGCTGACGCTGCCGGTCTTGCTTGCAAACGTCACCACGGTTGGTCAGCTCGCGGTCACTTACAACCCGGGCCTCGAACAGGTCTTGGTTCTCTTGCCGCCGGCCATCTCGATGATCCAGGCTGTGCAACCGAACCGCAACGGGACTCAGTGGGGCCTGGGCGACTTCCGAATCAGTGGTGTCTCGGATCCGCCTGCGTGCACGGTGGGCTTCTTGCCACCGGATCAGTGGCGCCCGCCCGAGGACACGAGCATGATCGACACGCCGAACGACCTCTATTGCAAGCTGCCGCAGGACAGCCCGATCGGCGTGCGCGGTGTTCGCAATACGCCGTGTATGAACCAACCGGGAAAGCGCGCACCTACCGCGGCCATGTGCAACAGCGAAGAGGAGTTCGCACCGTTGTCCAACGACCAGCCTGTGGTCGGGCCGTACCCACGGGATCCGAATCTGGAGCAGCAGGGCATTACACCGTCGTCGGGTAGTGGAGACGAGTCGGTGGGACAACCGACGATAGGAGCGGCCCAGTACAACCCCCAGGACGGGGGCTACGTTGGCGCGGACGGAACCCACTACAGGCAAGCCGAACTCACAACTACAGGCAGAGCGACTTCATGGGAGGCAATGCTTCCGCGTTGACGTGTCCGCCTCCGGCTTCCGTGCTGAGCTGTTCGCCTCCGCGCGATTCCACGTGCGAACGGCTCGAGATCGGTGGTCAGACCGGGTCGAACGACGAGATCAGCCAGCGCCCGTCCACGCGATCGAGGGTGATACGCACGGTGCTGGAACTGAGCTCGGGTTCCGGTTTCGGCGTGCTCGTAGTCGTCTGGTTCACGAATGCGAGGACCTCGGCAGTGTCGTCCTCGTGCTTCGAGACTGCGGATCGCACTACCTGAGCAGTGGTATCGACGCCGTTGTCGGTAGCTGCGGGCTTCACCACCTTGGTGGTGAACTCCTCGTAGTACGTGAGGAACTCGCCGGTGAGGTGGGTCTTGGCCTTCGTGAAGTCTGCCTCGAGTTCGGTAGGCGAGTACGAGAGGATAGCTACAGCGCCGTCGTTGGCCGAGGTCACGATCTCCTGGTTGGCCTCGTCGGACGAGGCCTTGTCGTTCCGGTACACCGTCGCGTATGCGGTTCCGGCTGCAACGAGTGCGACGGTCATGGTCGTAGCCAGCACGATCGGTGCGAACTTGGGGTTCGAGAGCACCCGGCGGCGTGTGGGGCGGTCCTCGATCGAACTTTCGGCCTGCGACCCTTCGCTGCCGGCGCTCGAGGGTTGGGATTCGGATTCACTCACGGTATCTGTCCCTGTCATGGTACGAAGTCCACCTTCGAAATCTTCAGTTCTCCGTCGATGTCGTCGACCGTCACTCGCAGTCGCCAGATGCGCGGTTCCTGCTCGGCCCCGGCCGCGTTGGTCACCTCCGAGGTGGCGGATACCAAGACCTCGGCTGTACCGTCGCCCAGCGACTCGATTGCAGACCCGGTGACATTTCCCTTCGTCGTGACCTCGGACTGTTCGATCACAGACGTGAAATCCTCGGAGCGACCGATGAAGTCTTCGTAGAACTCGCCCGTAGACCGAGCGAGGAGCCGCTGCACGTCGTTCTCGGCATTGCGATAGTCCAGGGTCGTGAGCGCCTCGACACCCTGCCTGGCTGCCACGACGAACGCGTTTGCACGGCTCGCATCGGCCTGCACTCTCGTGTGGTTCAGGCCGATGAGGCCGGCGACGACCAGAGCGCCGATCGTGACGAGTGACATCGCAGTCAATGCCAGGCCCCGCTTGGTCGGTTGTCGAAGCTTCGCGCCGCGCCTTGCCGGACCACGCAGGAGCCGTCGCGCCCTGGCGAGGCGGATCTTCGGTCGGCGGGAGGACTTGTCGTCGGGCGTCGAGGTCTCGATTTTCGATACGACTTCAGTGGGCGACGAGGAGTCGCTGGATGGTGGCGGCTCGATTCCCGTCGACGAGCCGTCGGACTCCGGGACGTCGGACGACTCGTTGGAGGACGGATACCCGCGCAGCCGGAGAAGGCGGGCGCGTGCCCGAGCTGCTTCGGCTTCGGCACGCGCGGCCGTCGCTTCGGCGTCGGCGGCAGCGAAGTCGGCTTCGGCGCGCTTCAACTCGGCCGAGTCTTCCGTGACCGGTTCTTTGCCGACGTTGCCATCGGACTTGGTGGTGAGACGTGTATTCATGCCTGTCCTGAAACTCGTGCAATGGTTGAGTTGGCAATGCTGCGACGCCTGAGAACGGGCGTCGAGCAATGGCTCGCAGAGTGTCGTGCGGACGGTCTCGACTGGTGGAATCCAGGCTAACAGAGGGCGTCGCGGAATCAGCCGAATATCGAAAGCCAGTGAGGGCCCACCGAGCGAGTCCTCCTCGGCCGGACGGCGGTTGGCAAGCTCGGTCCTGCCCATCGAGACACACCCTCGTAGAGAGGCTGGTGCGTGCATACCGTCCGGTGGAGCGGCCCGACTGGTGGGCTTCGACATACAAATCGCGGAGCGGCGAAGGGAAGACTATGACGGTGCAGTCCGTACTGGACGAGGTCCGTGAGCGGCCGGGTAGCGGGGAAGTGATCCCTGTCATCGATCCCGCTACCGAAGAACAGATCACCGAATTCAAGGACGCCGGACCCGAGGCAGTCGACGAGGCGGTTGCAGCCGCAAAGGCGACGGCCGCATCGGGGGTGTGGTCGGGAATGCCCGACTACTCGCGCGCGAAAGTGCTGTGGCGCGTCGCCGACCTCATCGACGAGAACGCTGACGTGCTCTCCGAACTCGAGTCGTTGAATGCCGGGATACCACGGTCGCAGGCGAAGGTCATCACCGCGGTCGGCTCGGAGTGGTTTCGCTACTACGCCGGTTGGTGCACCAAAGTCGATGGAATCGCGAGGTCTGTGAACACTGGTGGACTGACCGGTATCGAGTCGCACATGCACGCGTACACACTGCGTGAACCGTACGACGTTGTCGGGTTGATCTTTCCGTGGAACGGACCCATCTTCAACTACTGTGCGAAGCTTGCGCCGGCTCTGGCCGCCGGCTGCAGCACCGTCGTCAAACCGGCCGAGGAAACACCGCTTTCGGCACTCGTGCTCGATCGTATTCTCTCCGAAGCGGGCGTGCCGGACGGTGTCGCCAACCTGGTGAACGGATTCGGACATACGGCCGGGGCTGCGATCACAGCTCATCCCGATGTCGACAAAGTGGCGTTCACCGGGTCGACGGAAGTCGGCCGAGAGATCGTGCACGCCTCTGCCTCGAGCAACCTCAACAAAGTCACGCTGGAGCTCGGCGGCAAGTCGCCGGTGTTGATCTTCGACGATGCGAATCTCGACTTGGCGATCGCAACGGCGGCGTTCGGCTGCTTCCTGCACTCCGGCCAGGTCTGCATGCTGGGTTCACGAATCTTTGTGCAGCGAAGCATTTACGAGCGGGTCGTCGACGGCATCGCAACCGTGGCGAACAACCTCCAGCTCGGCGGCCCCGACGAGGAAGGATCCATGATCGGACCGCTCATCAGCCAGAAGCAACTGACGAGGGTGATGGGCTATCTCGAGCAGGGGCGGGCCGAAGGAGTCGAACTGGTCACCGGTGGGCATCGTCTGGATCGCAAGGGATACTTCGTGCACCCGACCGTCGCCACCAAGATCGACCCGAGCACCAGTCGGTTGTTCAAGGAGGAGATCTTCGGGCCGATAGTTACAGTCCTGCCCTTCGACGACGAGGACGAAGCGATAACACTGGCGAACGACACGGAGTACGGCCTGGCCGGCACGATCTGGACCGAAAGTCTCGGACGTGCTCATCGTGTGGCCAAGCGGCTGAAAGCGGGAACCGTCGGCCTCAATTGCCAACTCCAGTTCGACCACTCGATGCCGTTCGGTGGTTTCAAGCAGTCGGGGTGGGGTTACGAGGCCGGCAAGGCGGGAATCGACACGTACCTGCAGTCGAAGACCGTATGGGCCCAGATGTAGGCAGGCTGGCACAACGGGTGCGGCGGACAGGACTACCTGTCCGCCGCACCCGTGTGTCGGGTCGAGGTGTGCAGGGGCGAGACTTGCAGGTCGAGACGTGGCTACTCACGACGAACGGCGACAAGCAGTACGCGGCTTCCCGATTCGATCTATTCGGAAAGCCGCGTACCGCTGTGTGATGTGGGGGAACCGAACTATTCGGGCAGAACGCTCACCTTGGACGGTTCTGCGAGTTCGCCGTCCTGCATCGTCAGGACGATCATCGTGCTGCCGCACAGAGAGCTCAGGTCGGGAACAGCAGTACCGTCGCAGGTGAACGTGATGCCGTCGCCCGCAGGGAGTTCGACCTCCTTGGCAGCCCTGATGGCGTCACCGATGGAGGTCGGGGTGACCTCACCGGACAGATCTGCTGTCGCACGAACCAGACCGAGTACTCCCTGGTAGCCGGCGACGGCGAAGCCCTGGGTGGGCGTATCCGGGGTGTACTTCTCCATGACTGCGCGATACAGAACGCTTTCGCTGTTGTCCGATACGGTGTCGGCGCTGCTGAAGACCTTGATTCCTTCGACGCCCGAGTTCCCCACTGCAGATACGACCTCGGGTGCGACGCATGTCTGCGGTGAGATGACCTGAGCGCTCGAGCCGAGTGTGTTCAGTGACTTCAGAACCGAAGTACAGACGGTGGATTCGCCGTACACGAGGACACCGTCGGGGTTCTTGTCGAGACCGGCACTGACTTGCGGAGTGGCGTCGGGAGCGCCGAACGGGATTCGGATGATGTCGAAATCGATACCGGCGTCCCTGAAGCGCGGCGCGCCCATGTTCTCCAGCGAGCCGGTGGCCGCCGGGCTGTCGATGGTGTAGGCGACGGCCGTCTTCCAGCCCTGTTCCTTGGCGAAGTTCGCCATCGCCTGAGAGGTGTTCGACCCGGCCGTCAGCACGAACGAGTTCTCGGACGTGATCTCTTCACGGCTTCCGCCCAGCGCAGTGACGTAGGGAATTCCCGCGGCCGTGACGATCGGCGCGATGATGCTACCGAGTCCTGTCGTCGTGACCACGACCGCCGACACGTTCTGCTCGACCATCTGATTACCGCAATCGCGCGCGGAGGTGGGTTCCTCTGCGTTCTTGCAGATCACCAGTTCGATGGGGCGACCGGCGATTCCTCCGAGATTCTCGTTTGCGTACTTGGCTGCAGCCTCGGCGGCCTCACGGTTCTCCGGCTGGGATATGGCCTGCCCACCTTCGTTGTTGATGAGCCCGATCCGAACCGCCTCGCCGGCTGCGGCTTCGCCCGGGAACTCGGCCGAAGGAGTGTCCTGGGAAGCCCCTGCCTCCGTGGCGCTGTCCGAGTCCTCTGCACTGCAGGCTGCGGCGGTGGCCAGGAGAAGGACGGTGGCGGCCACACACGCCGCCCGTCTCGACCTGTGTGAGGGTTCGGAGTCGGTACCTGATCTGTCCCGACCTGTTGTTGTTCGCATATCGACGCCTACACTTCCCATTCGAGGTGGATGTTGCTGTTGGGTCCGAGCTGCCCCCCGGACTCGGTCGGGGCCGACTCCGGGGCGAGTCGGTAGTTCGGAATGAGGCGGTGCCACTCCTCCAACGCGATACGGAGTTCGCGCCGCGCCAGGTGGGACCCCAAGCACCGATGGGGGCCTGCGCCGAACGCGATGTGGTTGGTGGAACCACGCTCGAAGTCGACCACCTTGGCGTCCTCGTATGCGGATTCATCGCGGGTGGCGGCGTTCAGCGGAAGTGAGATCATTTCCCCGGCCTTGATCGGGCACCCTGCGATTTCGGTGTCCTCCATTGCCTTCCGTGACGGAATGACGATGGCGAAGGCCCGGAGAATCTCCTCGATCGCCGAAGGGATCAGGTCCGGATCGTCGACGATCGACTGCCTGTGCTCTGGATGTGTTGCGAGGAACATGAACGTCGTTCCCAAGGTGGCGGACACCGTGTCCAGGCCGGCCATGAACATCAGGATGCAGAAGGACTCGAGATCTTCCTGCGACACCGGCTCGCCGTCGACCTCGAACTGGATCGCCTTGCTGATCATGTCGTCCCGAGGCGACTCCCGTCGCTCTGCGATGATCTTCCGAAAGTACTCGGTCAGGGCGACTGTAGCGGCGGCGCGACGGCGGGCGGTTTCCTCCGGTTCGCCGGACACGTGCAGGATCTCGTCCTCCCAGTGCAAGAAGGTGTCGAGGTCCTCGAAGGGCAGTCCCATCAGCTCGAGGAAGATGAACGACGGGTACTGGTTCGCGAAGTCGTGCATGAAGTCGCATTTGCCTCGTTCTGCGATCTTCGAGATGACGTCGACCGCGCGTTGGCGGACCTTGTCCTCGAGACGCTCGACGAACTTCGGAGAGAACAGTGGACCGAGTTGCTTGCGCCACTGACGATGTTCGTCGCCGTCGAGCATCTCCGGAATCCACCGAAAGGCCGGATTCGGGTTGAACACCGTCACAGCGGTACTGGAGAAGACATCTGCGTTCTGATAGACCGACAGCATCTCTTCGTAGCGCGTCACGATGTAGTGACCGTTGGCGAACTCGTTTCGGATCACCGGTGCTTCTTCACGCAGCTCGTCGTAGATCTTGATCTTCTCACCGAACGGCAGCTCGCTGTAGTGGTTGAAGTCGCGGACAGGGCACACCGGTGCGGGTTCGGATGTGCTCATGTTCTCCTCCTGGTGATCGTGTCTTCTCTGATTGGCTGGTAGGGCTGGCGAAGGGTGCGGAGAACCTGCGGCGGACAGAGGAAGCGTGTTCTCCGAAGGGAATTGCGGTCAGCGGCCCGGCTGCGTGGCTAGCCGGATGCGACACCCCAGATCATCGTTTTCGTCTGCAAGAACTCGTCCATACCGGCTGCACCGCGCTCTCGTCCCAGACCGCTCTGCTTGTATCCGCCGAACGGCCCATCGGGATTCAGTCCGCCTCCGCCGCCGTTGATGGTCACGTATCCCGCGTGCAACCTTCGACCGATGCCATGGGCTCGAATGGGATCGTGTGCCCAGACACCGGCTGCGAGACCGTATTCACTGTCGTTTGCGATCTGGACCGCCTCGTCGTCGTCGTCGAACGGCATGAGGATCATCACTGGACCGAAGAACTCGCGACGGGCAATCGTCATCGAGTTGTCGACATCGACGAACAGTGTGGGCTCGATGAAGTAGCCCTTGTCCAGGTGTGCCGGCCGTCTTCCGCCGAATGCGACCGTCGCACCCTCGTCGATGCCTGTTCTGATCAGCTCCTCCACACGTTCCCGTTGAGAGGCGCTGCCGAGCGGGCCCATCGTGACGTCCGCCGACGCCGGGTCGCCGAGCGTGATCGCGCTCAGTGGCTCCTCGACCAGGCGGAGAAGCTCGTCGAATCGAGACCGATGCACGAGCGTCCGAGTGAGAAAGGCGCATCCTTGGCCCGCATGCAGAATGGTGTCACGGACGACCGACTGTGCAGCACGACGAAGATCCGCATCGTCGCACACGACATTTGCCGACTTCCCGCCGAGCTCGAGAACGACCTTCTTCAACGTCGGCGCCGCCTGCTCGAAAACTTTGCGCCCCACAGTGTCCGAGCCGGTAAAGCTCACCACGTCCACCAGAGGGTTGGTGGTGAGTTCGCTGCTTGCATCGGCGTCTCCCGACACGATGTTCAAGACACCGTCCGGAAGGCCGGCGTCCTCGGCGATCTCGCCGAGGACGAATGCCTCGAGCGGCGTCGTCGGAGACGGTTTGAGTACCGTCGTGCAACCGGCAGCGAGTGCGGGACCCAACTTCATCAGATTGAGGTACAGCGGAAAGTTGTACGCAGAGATCAACGCCGCCACGCCGAACGGCTCACGGAGGACTACACCTTGCCCGATCCCTGCTCCGAAACTGGGCGAGAGCGGTACCTGGAGCGGAAAGGTAGGCAGCACGCGCTCGGCCATGTCGCGAAAGTGTGAGATGGGAATGCCCGTCTGGAACGATTGAGCCCCGGGCCGTGTGCATCCCGTCTCGGCGATGTTGAGCGTGACCAGTTCGTCGATTCTCTTCTCCATGGCCGACGCCATCCGAAGCAGTATTCGAGAGCGTTCGGCGACCGACAAGCCTGGCCACGGCCCGTTGTCGAAAGCGTCCCGTGCGGCTTCGATTGCTCGGATCGTATCGCCGCGACTACCGACGGGCGCGAGGCCGATCGGGTCTTCGGTCGCCGGATTGATCACGGGGTCGACGCGCCCGTGTTCGCTGTCGACCCAACGGCCGCCGATGAACAGTTGGCGATACTCCTTGATCATGGGGTCCTCTCGGGTGCAGCGAGTAACCACTGGCCGGTCCTGCGCTCGTGGGGCTACTTCAGTGAATACGGGTTGGTGTGCGTCAGTGCGGCGCCTGCATCGACCTTCATCTGCAATCCGGTGACGAACCGGGAATCGTCCGAAGCAAGGAACAAGACCGCTCGGCTGACATCGTCGGGCTCGATCCACGAGACGTTCATCGGCTGACCCGATTTGAATGCCTCGACGGTGTCCTCGCGGGTCGGGGACGCCAGATCCGGTCGGAAGACCCTGTACATGGGATCGCTGTGCAGCATGTCGGTGTTGCAGTTCGTAGGGTGCACACAGTTGGCCCGAATCGACTCGGGCGCCACCGCCAGTGCGAGGTCGTGGATGTACTGAGCCACTTGGCGTTTCGCGCTGCTGTACCCGAACCCTCCCGGACCGAGAACCTCGGTGCCACTTCCCTTCATCAGTGCCGCAACGGACCCGGTGGCAATGATCGACGCCCCGGCCGAAAGATGAGGGTATGAAGCGCTGACGGTGTTGACCACGCCGACGAGGTCGACATCGACGGCGTCGAGAAACGCTTTGCCCGGGACGTCACCAAGGGGGCATATGCCGGCATTCGCGACGACGATGTGGAGGCCGCCGAGTTCGGCTACCGCATCGTCGATGGTCCTTTGCAGTTGTGCGGCATCACGAACGTCGGCGACTGCCGACACACATCGGCGACCCTCCTTCTCCACGAGACGGGACGTTTCTTCGAGGTCCTCGCGAGTAGCCATCGGATACCGGTTCGTCTCGATGTCGCTGCAGATGTCGATTGCGACGATGTCTGCGCCGGCTGCGGCAAGTGTGACTGCGTGACTGCGCCCTTGACCACGCGCGGCACCGGTGACCACCGCGGTCCTGCCGTCGAGTTTTCCCATCGCGTGCGACTCCGTTCGTCGGTGACTTCCGTGAGGTCGAACTGCCTTCGATGTCGGCCGGGCTTGCTCCACGACACCGAAGGCAGTAGACGCAGAGTTGCAGGTCTTTCCGGCGTCTTGGGTCCGGCGTCCCAACCAACGGGATGCAGCGGGATCCAGGAACTCCAAGGCATGACGCGCCCGTCGTCGAGCGCATTCGGCATGGGTTCCAGTGAGCGGAATCATTGCTGAGCCGAGTCGAAGTCCAGCTCTAGCCTCCTCTCAACGACTCGTCCGACGCGTGAGGAGAAACACGAAATGACCGCAGCAGGCCCTGGCCGGCCACAGATTGCGCATTGTGGAGCTATCGCCCTGGGTACCCCCAGGCTGGAGACATCCCTTGCGTTCTTCCGCGACGTGTTGGGCATGGAGGAGGTCGAACGGACCGGCGACACTGTCTATCTCAGGGGTTACCAAGAGCTCAAGCATCATTCGTTGGTGCTGTTTCAGAATGACACCGCGACCGTGGATTCCTACAGCTTCCGAGTCCAACGACCCGAGGACCTCGACCTGTTCGAGGAGCAGCTGTCGGCCCAGGGCGTCGAGGTTGCCGAACTTCCGGCCGGACACCAAGCCGGTCGAGGTGCGGCACTGCGATTCGTAGTGCCGTACGCCGGGCATGCTTTCGAGCTCTATTACGACATCGACGCTCCAAAGGCTCCCGAAGAAATCGCCTCGCGACTCAAGAGCAATTCTTCGCGGCGCCGGGGCCTCGGCGCCAGGCGGCTCGACCACTACAACATCCAGGCCTCACCCGAGAATGTGGGAAACGCTGAGCAGTGGTTGCGCGAGAGTCTCGGATTCAAGCGTCGAGAGTACGTCTACGTCCCGGAGAACGACTTCCTGATCGCGTCCTGGACATCGGTGACCTCTCAGGTGCACGATCTCGCCATCGCGATGAGTATGTCTGGTGAAGACGCTCAGCTGCACCACGTGGCGTTCAACATCGAGAACCACAGCGATCTACTCACCGCGGCAGATACGCTGCGGGACCTGGACGTCAAATTCCATTGTGGCCCAGGAAAACACGGAATCGGACAAGCGATGTATCTGTACGTCGAAGAGCCGGGATCGGGCCACAGAATCGAGCTCTACTCCGGCAACTATCACATCTTCGATCCGGACTGGGAAGCGCTGGGGTGGACCCCGGCCGAGCCTGACGGGATGACGTGGTTCGGGCAAGAGCTCGACGTCACTCAGGGCGGCACCATGGCGACTTCGACCGACTCGGTGTCGTCGGTCAAGTCACTGATAGGTACACCGGTTGCTGCCGAGCGGAATCCGGACCAAGGCTCGACATGAGTTCGAAATCGAGTCGATGGGCCCGTACTCGCTGGATGAACACGCTGTCGTATCCGCTGTTCATCGATCTCGTACAGCGAGACCACGGGTGACCCGTCCCACGGCGATTTCTACTCTGTTCACAGAGATTGCGGGCAGATGCTCGTCGGGGCGTACGCACGAATGCCGAGCTGAACGAATATATAAGACGGAGAGCATATGTCGAAGCAACGCTACTTGCATTTGAATCTGGTTGGGAACGAGATCAACCACCACCAGGGAACGCCGGCATACGAGCGTGATCACGGGGGTGGGCCGAACCGGCGGAATGCCTACCTCCCGATCTCGGAGATGGGGAAACTGGCCGAGGAAGGCTTCTTCACAGCCATGTTCCTCGGCGATATCGCCGGCACCGCCGGTTCGCCGGCATTCGACGGTGGTCCACCGGAACCCATCACTGCGTTCGCTGCCTTGGCGGTCGAGACCAATTATCTGGGACTGATTGCAACCGCATCGACATCGTTCTACGACCCCTACAATCTGGCACGATTGCTCGGCTCTCTCGATCAGCTGTCGAACGGACGAGCGGGTTTCAATGCCGTGACCAGTGTGAGTGAAGAGTGGGCGCTCAACTACAGCAAAGACGGCCATCCCGACCGTGCGACGCGGTATCGCATTGCCGACGAGTTCCTCGACGTGGTGACCGGGTTGTGGGACAACCGAGAACTCCGCTACGACCAGGACGGCATTCGGCGGTTCTACGCAGATCCCATCAACCACCAGGGCAAGAACTTTCAGGTACTGGGGCCCTTGAACGTTGCGCCGAGCATTCAGGGCCGACCGCTCATCGCGCAGGCCGGCGGATCCGGTCCTGGTATCAAGGTGGCGGCGAAGCACGCCGAGATGGTTTTCACGAACGCGAACACGCGCGAACAGGCGGCCGACTACCGAGCGCAACTGGACGAGGCGCTGGAAGCGGCTGGCCGACCGAAAGGGAGCGTTCCAGCGATCCCGGGTCTCATCCCGTACCTCGGCCGAACGCGCGCCGAAGCCGAAGACAAACTGCGTGCTCTCGACGACCACGTTCCGTACGAGGTTTACGCACCGTTCGCGCTGGTGCAGTTCGGACTGGAGTTCACCTACGACAGCGTCGACGACCCGTTTCCGCTCGACCAGATCCCCAAGCCCGAGGACGTGCAGGACACGATCAAGAGCACCTACGGAAATTACGTCGGGCTCTACAACTGGATCACCGAGCATCCCGGTGCAACCGTGCGAGATGTGACGGCCCAGTCGCTGGCCCGCGGAGGTGCACAGCACCGAAAGTTCGTGGGTTCGTATGACGACTTCGTGGATGATCTCGCGACTTGGCACGACGACGGTCACGTCGGTGGGTTCAATCTGATGTTCCCGACCGGTGTGATTGCCATTCGCGAGTTCGTGGACGAGGTGGTTCCACGGTTGGTCGACCGCGGCATCTACCGCGGCGTGCCTGATACGCGGCCGCTACGAGAGCGTTTCGCTCAGTCCTGAGAATCTCCCAGTAAGGCCGGTGCGCGTAGCTTGGTCGCCACCTGATCGTCCTGTGCCGCAATGGCTCTCCGTAGCCACAGCCCACGTAGTGAAAGTGAGCTTGACATGACCGTCCGTGAACAGGATCCAGGTCCCCAGCCGGAGACTTATGATCCGGAGTGGGTCCGCGCGAAGTACGGCTACGAGCGCGCGAAACGCTTGCGTTCCGACGCAGTCGACCAGTTCATCGAGGTGACTGCGGAGTTCTCCCATTACGCCGACGATCCGTACACCCCCCATACGGATCGCGACCCGGTGACCGACCAGGTTCAGGTCCTCGTCATCGGAGCCGGACTCGGAAGCCTCCTTGCGGCGGTCCGTCTCCGAGAAGCAGGCTTCGAGGACATTCGTATCGTGGACAAGGCAGGCGATGTCGGCGGTACTTGGTACTGGAATCGATACCCGGGAGCTCAGTGCGACATCGAGTCCTACATCTACATGCCGTTGTTGGAGGAACTGGGGTACGTACCGGCGCGGAGGTACGCGTTCGGGCCCGAGATTCGGCGACACTGCATGAAGATCGCCGAACATTACGATCTGTACCGGAATTCGCTTCTGCAGACTGCTGTGACCGGCATGGAATGGGATGACGAGGCGAGGAAGTGGAACGTCTCGACGGATCGGGGCGACCGGATCACCGCCACGATCGTACTCGTCTCGCCAGGCCCGCTGAGCCGCCCGAAGTTGCCCGGGATTCCAGGTATCAACGAGTTCGAGGGCCATACTTTCCATACCAGTCGGTGGGACTATTCGTATACCGGGGGAGACGAGAGTGGGGGGCTGACGAAGCTGGCCGACAAACGGGTCGGAATCGTGGGCACAGGTGCAACCGCGTTGCAATGCGTACCACATCTGGGTGCGTCGGCAGGAGCTCTTTACGTGTTCCAACGGACTCCGGCGGCGGTTGATGTCCGAGGCGACAGGCCGACCGATTACACGTGGGCCGAGGGATTGAAGCCAGGGTGGCAACGAGAGCGAATGCAGAACTTCACCGCGCTCACCGCAGGAATGGGTGCCACTGATGCCGATCTCGTCGACGACGGATGGACGCAGGTCGCTCGTGAACTGACCGCCCCAGCGGTGATGAAGGAAATGGAGCGCCGCGGGGGAAACATGACGATGGAGGAAATCGAAGAGTACCTCTTCGAGGAAGACTACAAGTCCATGGAACGGGTGCGGGACCGGATCGACGCGCTCGTCGACGACCCCGAGATCGCCCAAGCGCTGAAGCCCTGGTATAAGCGGCTCTGCAAGCGGCTGAGCTTCCACGATGCCTACCTCCAGACGTTCAACCGGGACAACGTTCACCTGGTCGACACCGGTGGGCGTGGCCTGGATCGCTTGACCCGCGACAGCGTGGTGGTCGGGGACGTCGAGTACAAGGTCGATGCTCTCGTGTTCGCCACTGGATTCGAGGTCGGTACGAGCTACACACGACGGTCGGGATTCGATATCACCGGACGTGGCGGAACTCGACTGAGCGACAAGTGGGCGAAGGGGCCGAAGACTTTTCACGGTTTGCAGACCCATGACTTCCCCAACTGCTTCTTCCTGGGATACACCCAAACGGGTATTGCTCACAACTATGTGCACACTGCCGACGAACGAGCACGTCACCTCGCCTACATCCTGAAGGAGTGGGACCGCCGGAATGGTTCCCTCGTGGAAGCAGATCAGGAGGCAGAGGACGAATGGGTGCAGACGATGGCCGAGAGCACCGTGATGGGCAAGCAGTTCTTCGCAGACTGTACGCCGAGCTACCTCGACACCGAGGGTGATACGGAGAACCCTGACAGCCTGCTCTCCGCAGGGTACGGAGGAGGTCCCGTCGCCTTCTTCGAGATACTCGAAAAGTGGCGAGCAACAGGGACATTGGATGGGGTGACGATCGAATGATGCCGGCCGGTTTCCATCAGGTGGCGCCGATCCGGCGTGCGGAACGGGGGTCCCGGCGTACGGAATGGGTGTCACTGTTGTCGAGGGTCACGGCATCGTCGTGCCGCACGGCGCAGCGAGCGCTGACGCTCACCCGGCACGGCAGCGGATTCACGCTGACCGCACCCTACGGGCTGGGCTCGATCACCGTCTCCGACGCCGACCGGTCGTCCGAGTACGACCGGTCGGCATCGGATCGGTTCGACCCGACCGTGCGGCGATTGCGTTCGACTCTCTAGTGCGGTACCTCGTTGTGAGCGAGGGTGTTCGAGACCGACCTGGCCGCGCGCAGCACGATGGGTGCAAGTGACCTGATCGGGCCATCGTGGCGCGTGGCGACCGAGATCGACCCGACGGGGCCTTCCGGACCCCGGATCGCGGCACCGATACAGGACAGGTGCGGCAGATACTCGCCGTGCTCGACTGCGAGTCCGTTGCGTGCGCGAATGCGGGCGAGTTCCTGATGAAGAGTGTCCATGTCGTGAATGCTGCGTGCGGTCTGCCGCCCTCGAACGGTGGTCGTGAACTGCGAGTCGACGTACTCGGGAGTGAGTCCCGCCATGATCGCCTTGCCGGCCGCCGTGCAGTGGGCGGGTGCCCGACCTCCGACCTGAAGCGGGGTTCGTTGGTCGTACTTTGCGCCGAACATATCGAGAAAATAGACCTCTGAACCAGCGAGAGTCGTGAGGTGCACGCACAACCCGGTGTGGCGCGCCAGGGCTTGGAGCACATTCGCCGCAGCCGAACGAAGTTCGTGCTGTGTACGCTCTCTGCCGCCGAGGGTGAGTGCTCGGCTCCCCAGGCTGTAGTGCGTCTTGGCATGAATCAGCCATCGGCACTGCACGAGTTGATCCAGAATTCGGTGCGCGGTCGAGCGAGGAAGACCGGTGTGTTGGGTGACGTCGTCGAGTGTCAGCCGTGCGAGCGGCCGGTCGAACGCCTCCATGATGAGCGTCATCCTCTCCACCATCGACAGTGGCAGGCTGTTCGTTTCGGTGACGTCGGAGTCGTGTGACAGCAATGTGGTCATGATGCACCGTCCAAGGAAATCTGCCCAGTGTGTCCGGGGTTCGGCTGTTCGAGGTCGAGAACGTGGTCGAGGTGGGTCGCGAGTCTCGCATCGGTGTAGCTGATGATCGGAATATCGTGGTGGCCGGCGAATTCGACGGCCTCGGTGGGCTGGAGCAGCCCGGTCGAATCGGGTTCGGAGCCGACCACTGTCGCGAACACGACGGCGTTCGATCCGCTGCATTCGGCCAGCTGCAATGCGGCCCCGGCGACGTCGCGGCGCGGTGGATGCCCGGCGACTCGTACCGGCAGCACATGGCCCGGCCTGGTGAAGTCACCTGCAACGGCATCCGGTCTGCCGAGTGTGTTGATCGTGCGTGTCCGATCGATGGCGGAGATACCGGTACCGATCCCGACAGCCGCATCCACGCCCACACATTGCTGTGACTGCATCCGGTTCACCGACGGAGCCACGGGAGGGATCTGCAGCCGGCCGAGGGCTTCGTCTCGGAGTGCCACCTGCAGCAAACCGGACGTATGACGTACGAGAAACGCCGTGTGCTCGACAGTCAGTCGGTCCGCCAGACAGATCAGATCGTATCGGGGGCTCACGCCGATACCGTCACCGAGTATTGCCATCCCTCCTGCACGTAGACGCGCTATGCAACGTCGCGCGGAGGGTGGTGACGTCGTTCGCCGTCGAGGGCGCCTTCCGGGCCGAGCCTTCCTGGGCCGAAACACCTCGGAGTTCATGGCGCCGCTCCGATTCCGACCGCGGGAACTCGATGTTCGATCACCCACGCGAATGGGGGATCAGTTGTGGGCATGTCCTGCATCGGTTCCATCGTGTGCCTTTCTGAGTCGTTCTAGACAGGCACCCCGCTCGGGTTCGAGGCGTGAACCTCGCCCTCGGTGGGGAAGCTAGAAGGAGAGCGCGTTACCAATCACGTTCTCTGACACCAGCTGTTCGATCTCGTCCTCCGTCAGTCCGAGTCCGGCGAGCAACTCGGAGTTGTGCTCGCCCAGGAGTGGCGCCGGGGCGGCACGGTACTGATCGGCCATCGAGGAGAAACGAATGGGAAGGGTGCTGTGCAACGCGGGCCCGTTGACAGAGTGATCGACCTCGGCAAAGAACGACCGTGACTGCAATTGAGGTAGCTCCGCCTGACGATGCGGTTGCATGACCTTGCCTACCGGCACGTCTGCAGCCCACAGGCGTTCGACGATGTCGTCGTCGTTTCGCGTCCGGCACCAAGCGGCGAGCTCTTTGTCGATGAGGTCGTGCTGCCGACGCCGTCCTTCTGCGGTGTCCAGCTCGGAATCCTCGGCCCAGCCCGGTGATCCGATTGCGGTTCGTAGACTTCGCCACTGCTCGTCGGTCTCCACTGCGATGGCTACCCAACAGTCGTCGCGACCGAACTCGTCGACACCTTCGGTCTGATAGAGATTCTGCGGCGCTGCAGTCGGTCCGCGATTTCCTTGCCGGGTCAGCAGGTTCCCATACGCGGAGTACTCGATCGGCTGCTCCGCCGTGACGTTCAGCGCGGCGTCGATCATGCTGGCCTCGACCAAGCTTCCCTCACCGGTACGGTCCCGATGTGCCAGGGCGATGAGCAGACCGTTGAGAGCATGGATTCCAGCATTCGGATCCCCGATCGAGTACGGTTCGACCGGATTCTGGTCGGGATGCCCGGTCAACCAGGTCAATCCGGACGCGTCCTCGATGACGTACGCGAACGCAGCCTTGTCACGCCACGGCCCATCCAGACCGAAGCCCGGCATCCGGACCATGATCAGGTCGGGGCGGAGCAACTTGACCGATTCGTAGTCCATTCCGATCTGATCCAGGACACGTGGGGTGTAGTTCTCCACCATGACATCGCAGGTTTTCACCAGCTCACGCAACAGCTCTTTACCCTTGTCGGTTTGGATGTTGAGCGTGATGCCCTTCTTGTTCGTGTTCAGGCCCGAGAAGATGGGCGACTTCTCCCACCAGTCGGAGTCCGTCATGGGAACACCAGCGATCATGCGCGTCATATCCGGCCGCGAGGTCGACTCGACATGTATCACCTCGGCTCCGAGCATCGCCAGAACATGGGTACAGGAAGGCCCGGCCCAGAACGCAGTCATGTCGAGCACCCGCATCCCGGAGAACGGCAAGGACTCCGACCGCGACCGTTCCGACTGCGCGGATTCTGGTCGTCCAGCCGCATCGGACGGTCGGAAACGTGCCCGATAGTCCTCGGTGTGCTCACCGAGCCTCGGTGCCGGCCGTGGCGGCTGTAGCTCGAAAGCAGTCATCCGGTAGGGATGGTTCGGTTGTGTGAAGTTCCCGCCGGGATTCTCGACGAACGAACCGCGCACCCCATAGTGATCCATCTCGGTTACGTTGGCGCCGTGAGCTACAGGAGCGTTCGGAAGGCGAAACGAAGTCGCAGCCTCCGAGACTTCGTCCATGGTTCGAGCGCGTATCCACTCGTAGATCTGGGGCGCGAGCTCGTTCGCGCGCTGCGTGATCGCGAGCGGAGCCTCCTCGTCGATCCATTCCGGGTGGCCGACGAGGATGCACAGGTCGGACCACTGCTGCGCTGTTGCGCAACCGACCGCCACCATGCCGTCCGATGCCTCCGCGACACCCGGAACGAAGATCGAGCGTTCCGAGCGGAATGGCCTGTCTCTCAGCTCGTAGAAGCTGACAGGATGGTACGTGAGGCCCTGAACGGAGGTCTCGAGCATCGAGACGTCGAGGATCTCTCCGCTACGGGTCTCCGCTCGGTGGCGCAGCGAGACGAGGGTGCCGCTGGCCGCGTAGGCACCGGCGAACCACTCGCCGATACGGCCGCCGACGTGAACCGGCGCTCGGTCCGGGGCTCCGCGGCCGAGTCCGACAATGCCACCCGACCAGGCTTGGACGGTGAATTCGGTCGCGGCTCGGTCGCTCCACGGACCGTCCAATCCGAACGGGGTGATCGCGGTGACGACAAGATGGGGGTGCTCGGACAGAAGGGCCGATGGTTCGAAATCGGGTCCGGAGTTGAACGGGGAGTCGGGCGACCACACGACAGCGTCTGCCGCGTCGAGCAAACGATGGAAGTGATCGATATCGCCGAAGGATGTCAGGTCGATGACCACGCTCTGCTTGGAGCACGACAAGTACTCGAAGAGTGCTCCACCTCGGTCACCGGCCGGCGCGTCGCCCGTCGATGTCCATGATCTCAGTGGATCACCTTCTGGTGACTCGATTTTGACGACTTCGGCGCCGCCGTCCGCGAGGATTTTCGTACAGTACGCGCCGGCGATTCCGCCGGACACGTCCACGACGAGATAGTCGCTGAGTGGACCATGTGAATTCGACATGCTTGACCTGCCTTCGGAGGGGGTGTCGGTCGAGAGACGGACCCTGTGATCAGTGATCGCGGCGGCGTCCTGATTTGCTCAATCTGAAGTCGGGGGGAAACAAGTCGTCGTTCGCCTTGACCGCGTTGTTGATGCCGGCATTGACCGAGTTTTCGTCGAGAACGAGATCCTGAGCGTCGGGTTGCGCGTGACCGCCGAGGGATTCGAACAATCCGGTGAGCATGCTGCCGAGGTACTCACCCTGTGATTGCTTCATCATCTCGAAGAACATCTTCTGCATGTAGACGGTGTCCGTCGGACGAGTGCGAGAGCAGGCGAGCGCGTACTTTGCGACCTCGGCTTCGAGTTCGTCTCGGGGCACGACACTGTTCACGAAGTTGCAGTCGGCCATCTCGGCTGCGGTGAAGGGGCGCCCGGTGAAGACCATCTCCTGAAACTTTCGGAGCCCCATGGTCTGTGCCCATGTCCACATGCGGGGACCGAAGCCGATGTACCGAAATGCCGGATGTCCGAAGAGGGCGTCCTCGGACGAGATCACCAGGTCGGCATCTGCGGCCTGATAGAAGTGCCACCCATAGCAGTAGCCTTTGGCCTCGACGATGCTGATCTTCTTGAATTCCTGCAGGCTTCGGCACCCGGCAGCAGAGTTCGCGTACCACTGCGTCAGTGTTGCTCCGTGACGGTAGGTCCCGGAGGGAGGGAAATTGATCGCGGACTCGTCGTCGACGCGGAGCTCGCGTATGCGGGCGGCAGAGGTCGGGTCGGCCTCCATCTCCATCGCCTCCGGAATGTCGGCCCCTGAACCGAGGTTGGACCCGACACCCCGGATCACCAGGACCTTGACGTCGTCGTCGATGTTCGAGCGGTGAAGGAGATCCGCGTACCTGAGCCGCGCGTCTGCGGTCGGTGCGTTCAAGTGATCCGGCCGATTGAAGGTAATTGTCGCGATTTTCGTCTCGGGATCTTTCTCGTAGAGAATTATCTCGTCGGCTGACGGGCGTTTGCTGCTGGTAACCGATTCGTCCGTCATTATCGAACCTTCCGTCTGCGACATCGAGGAAGAAATCACTGCATGGACGTATTCGGCATGAGCGCACAAATGCTCGCGTTGTACCTGAATTCGAGCCAGGTCATGAACAAGTCTGCGGTTGGCCGACCTCGCGGCTCCGTGCGCGTTGTCGGCTCTACGCCCAAGGCATAGTGAACCGCATCACACTGCGTACGTCAATCACTTGGTTGATTTAATTTGAGCAAAGTTGGTCAGCCCGTTCGCGGCGGCGCTGATGCAGGGCGGATCTCTAGCGTGCGTCGCACGCGTGCAGCCGGCGAGAGCAGGTGGTTCCTTGCACGCCAGTTGATTGGTTGCCCGTGAGTGAGCTGGTCGTCTCGGTGTTGGGTAGCGATGATCTGTCCGACGCGCACAGCCGTCAGGCGGGTGTCACCGGTGCGGTCCAGATGCCGACCAAAGCATCCACGAGTCCTGTGGACATCTCGGACCACGTTGCCCGAATGAGGGGGCGCCCGTCCGCCAAGGCGCGCTCTCTCTGTGCGCACATCTCGATGATCAGGAACATCGCGATGTCCGTGCGCTCCGGCTGAATCTGCGGAGGTAGGAAGGGCAGGCAGCTCAGAAGGCCGTCGAGTGTCAGCTGCAATGAAGGGGACGACTTCCACGACTCTTCGAGGAGAATGTCACGCAACTCGGGATCGGAGATGAGTTGCGCGCCGAATCGAGCGAACCACGTCGGTGACCCGAGTTCGTCGAAACGCTGTGTGATCGGGCGCACTTGGCACTCGATCCAATCGCGGAGGTGAATGGATCCGCGAATCTTGTCGAGCATGCGTTCTCGTGACGGTTCGATGCCCTCATGGAACCTGCGCACCAGCGCACGGAACAGATCGATGCGGCTACCGAAGTGATAACCCACCACTGCGGTGTTGCCCTGACCAGCAGCTTCGGCGATCTGGCGGTTCGAAACGGCGTATATGCCGTCCTCGGCGAACAACCTCTCGGCGGTGTCCAGGATGAGCTCTTGTGTCGCTTCCTTCTTGCGCTGTCGCGTGACTGCTTTCGCGGGGGCCGCAGCGTCGCTCAGGCTCGGCCGATCGGACGCAATCTCGTCTGACCGCATCTCGTCTGACCTCCTCTGGCGACATGAACGTGCACGCCTTGTTCTTCTACATTCCTGAGCGAGCCAGCCCGGTCTCTCGGTCGGATCGGATGGGTCAACCCACCAAGGGTTGCCTTCAGTAAATCACTCGCTTGAGGCATTTAGCGAACTGGACATACGTTCGGTGAGCTGTCCATATCCGTGCGTATCAGCCACTTTTCGATCGTCAGAATCGTCATTTGCTGAGGTCAGCAGGTGCAGTTCGATGGGTGTGAGCGTCTCGAATCCAGCCCTCTGGGTCGCCTCGAAAGGGCAAGTGGTGCGCGTCTCGGCCATCTCGCCAGGCGGCGTGCAAGGAGTTCTCGCCGTCAATCTACGTCCTGACCTGCAGGTAGTAAAGCGGTAAGCCACTCGGGTGACCAATGCTCGCGGAGTGTTCGGGAGGCGCCGAGAAAAATCAATCAATCGCTTGACAAGAGTGCGGAGCACTGAGAGTCTGGACCGGAAAGTGAGATGCACAACATAGTCGGACTCGGGCGGAGCGCGCACTTCGGAGTCTCGGGATGTGTTAAGGCTCGCCGCCTCGGGCGTCGAGCGTGGTGAACGCATGGTTCACGGCCAGTAGGTGATTTCAGCGTTCTCGACAAACATTCATTCCTGAGGGATGAACGTTCTTTTACTGCCGATACCGATCAAATTCTGTGACGCACGAAAAAGGGTCCAGAATTCGGATTGGAATAATCGAAGGGCATTCGCACATGGCTGATGAATTGTCAGGAAAGGTTGCCGTTGTCACCGGTGGCGCATCTGGCTTGGGGCAGGGGATCGCAGAAAAGTTCGTGCGGGAGGGCGCGCAAGTCGTTGTCGCCGACGTGGACGAGGAGGGCGGCGAGAAGGTGTCCGCCGAACTGGGGGAGTCCGCGATCTTTGTGCGAACAGATGTGTCCGATCCAGGTCAGATCACGGAGTTGGTCCGCGCAGCCGTCGACAGATTCGGACAGCTCGACGTGATGGTGAACAACGCCGGAGTCTCGGGAACCATGCATCCGAGCTTCCTGGACGACGACCTGGCAGATTTCGATCGCATCCTGAGTGTGAACCTTCTCGGTGTGATGGCCGGCACCCAGGCTGCTGCAAAGGCGATGGTGGGCAACGGCGGAGGGTCGATCATCAACATCTCGTCGATAGGTGGAATCCAGGCGGGTGGAAGTGTGATGACCTACCGTGCGTCGAAGGCCGCCGTTATCCACTTCACGAAATCGGTGGCGATCGACCTGGCGCCCAACAATGTTCGTGTCAACTGCATCGCACCGGGGAGTATCCCGACGCCCTTGTTGGCGGCATCTGCCGCAAGCATGGGCGCGGACGCGGAATCGTTCACGGCGATGATCCGCGGCATCATGGCGGCGAATCGGCCTCTCGAGCGTGAGGGCACCCCCGAGGATGTCGCGGACGCGGCGGTGTACTTCGCAAGCGAGCGGAGTCGCTACGTCACCGCGACCTTGCTCCCAGTGGACGGTGGCACCTGCGCCGGCCCGCCGTCGAAGAAGCTCGACAATGCGGGTTCCCGCGAAGACGGTTGACAGGAAATGCTCCCCGATCGTTCCGAGAAAGTATGTCCGACAACTTGTCTCGCGTGTCGATGCGATACCGGCACGCACCGATGCCGTAGGAGACGACGATGAAGATCACCATCGATCAGGACAAGTGCATCGGCGCCGGGCAATGCGTTGCTGCGGCTTCGGATGTGTTCGACCAACGCGAGGAGGACGGAATCGCGATCCTCGTGGACGACGACCCGCCGGCAGAAGATGCCGATGACGTCCGACATGCAGCAGCCGTCTGCCCGGCTGGTGCCATTTTCGTCGAAGACTGAGCACCGTCAGAGCCACACTCAGATACCGCCGACCCAGAAGGACCATCCCTCATGTCCGAATCGGTAACCGATACTCGAAACACCGATGCCCACTACTTCCCGATGGATCGGGACTCTCGGTGTCCTTTCGCCCCGCCCGAAGAAACGCGACAACTGCGTGAAGCGAACCCGGTCAGTCGTGTCAAGATCTGGGATGGGTCCACGCCGTGGTTGGTCACCGGCCATGCGGAGCAGAAGGCGCTACTGTCCGACCCCCGGATAAGCGTTGACGAGTCCTTGCCAGGATTTCCGCACTGGAACGAAGGCATGGCCGCGAACGTCAAGATGCGTCCCAAGTCCGTCTTCAACTCCGATGGTGCAGAGCACACACGATTCCGCCGAATGATGACACGTGCCTTCACCTTCAAGCGAGTGACCGCTCTTCGGCCCCACGTGCAGCAGACCACCGACGAGTTGCTCGATGCGATGCTCGCCGGTCCCAAGCCGGCCGATCTCGTAGCTGCAGTCGCGCTGCCGCTGCCGTCCCTCGTGATCTGTCAGATGCTCGGTGTTCCCTACGAGAACCACGACTTCTTCCAGGAGAACGCGGTCAAGAGTGTGGACAGGTACGCGACTCCCGAGGACAACATGCAAGCGTTCGGTGCGATGTTCATGTTCATGCACGAGCTTGTCCAGGAGAAGATGTCCAATCCGACGGACGATGTTCTGAGTGATTTCGCGCGCCAGGCCAAGGACGGGGAGATAGATGCGGCCGAGGCTGCGCAAATGGGGTTGGGCATGCTCATCGCCGGCCACGAAACCAGCGCGAACATGATCGCCTTGGGCACGTTGGCACTGCTCGAGAATCCCGAGCAGCTCGCGATATTCCGGGACTCCGACGACGAGGCGGTGCTCGCAAACGCCGTCGAAGAGATGATGCGCTACCTGGGGATCATTCACAATGGTCAGCGCCGGATAGCTACGGAAGACATCGAGATCTCCGGACAGAAGATCAGCGCCGGAGACGGCGTGATCATGGAACTCAGCTCGTCGAACTGGGACCCGGCCGCCTTCCCGGAGCCGGCGAAGCTCGACCTTCGACGGACCGCGAGTCACCACACCGGTTTCGGGTTCGGGCCACATCAGTGCATCGGCCAACAGTTGGCGCGTGTCGAACTGCAGATCTTCTACAGCACGATCTTCCGCCGGATCCCGACGCTCGCGGCGGCGCGTCCCATCGAGGACATCGAATTCAAGTCGGATCGACTCGCATACGGCGTGTACGAACTACCGGTGACCTGGTGATCCTTCGAGCCCGCACACCCTGGTCCACCCGTCGAATGAGGTACTGAAGATGCCCGAGTGGGACTACTCGACAGACTTTCTCGTCATCGGCTCGGGAGGGGGACTGGTCGGTGCATTGAGGGCCGCGGCGTTGGGGATGGACGTCGTGGTTGCCGAGAAATCGCAGATGATCGGCGGATCGACGGGCATGTCGGGCGGGGTGATCTGGATACCGGACAATCCGCTCATGGCCCGCGAAGGCGTGGACGACAGCATCGAAGAAGCCGCAACATACTTCGATTCGGTGGTCGGAAAGCCGACCGAAACGAGCTCGGCGTCTTCGGTTCCTCGCAGGAGGGCGTATCTGGAGTCGGGCAAGAGGATGTACGCCTTCCTCGAGCGCGAGGGTGTTCCGTTCGTCCGTATAGACGGATACAGCGACTACTACTCGGGAATGCGAGGCGTCGAAGGCGGGAAGGCACGTTCGCGGTCGGTAGAGACGGCGGTGATCGACGCTCGAGTGCTCGGCGACCAGGCGAACCTTCTACGTCCCCCCGTCGCCGGCGACCTGACGATGTATACCGGTGAAGCCGCGTACGTTTCGAACCTTCGGACACGCAAGGGTATTGCGGTGATGGCGCGGATCATCGCGCGCACCGTGAGGGGCCGGATAACCAGGAAGAAGCTCTTGACCAATGGTGCGGCGCTGATCGCTCATCTGCTGAAGGCACTGGGGAAACGTGGGGTTCCGGTGTGGACAGAGACGGCTCTCGTCGACCTGATCGTCGATGACGGGCAAGTTCGTGGCGCCGTCCTGGACAGAGGTGGAACCACTGTCCGAGTCCGGACATCCAATGGTGTCTTGTTGAGTGCCGGTGGATTCTCCTGGAATCGCGAGATGCGCGAGAAGTATTCCGGAGATCAGCCAGGTCGTCCGGAGTGGACCAGCGCGAATCCTGGCGACACCGGTGAGGCGATCGAGATCGCCGTCAAGTACGGCGCCGCAACGGACATGATGGACGAAGCCTGGTGGCTCCCTTCGTGGTTGATGCCGGATGGCACACCGAACATGTGTATCAGTGAACGTAGTAAGCCGCATTCGATCATGGTCGACAGTCATGGAAAGAGATACTTCAACGAGGCGATCGCCTATCAAGAGGCCGGTCAGAGGATGTTTGCGCGCGAACGTGAAGTTGGCGGTGCTCTTCCCTCCTGGTTGATCGTGGATGCGCAGCATCGGTCCCACTACACGTTTGGTTCCGCTCCGCCAGGACTTACCCCCAAAGACTGGATAGCGAGCGGGGCAATGAAGAAGAGTCGAACTCTGGCCGGGCTTGCGGAAGCATGCGGGATCGAACCGAAGGCCCTCGTCGAGACGGTCGATCGATTCAACGAACTTGCCGAAAACGGTGTGGACGAGGACTACTTCCGTGGTGAAGGTGATCACGAGAAGTATCAGGGTGATGCGTCACACCGGCCGAACGCCTGCATGGGGTCGATCGTGAAGGCCCCCTTCTACGCAGTCCCGATGTATCCGGGTGACATCGGGACGAACGGGGGACTGCTGTGTGACGAGTACGCGCGGGTATTGGATCACTCGAGAGCTCCCATCGCCGGACTGTACGCAGCCGGGAACTGCGCGGCATCCGTCATGGGTCGGAAGTACCTCGGCGCCGGCGCCACGATAGGACCATCCGTGATCTTCTCGTTCGTCGCTGCCGAACATGCCGACGACAGCCCGCTCGACGAGAGCATCTCGGTGCGGCAGCAGGTCCGAAATCAGGAATCACAGTAGTTTCAGCCCTCCGAAAGGATGATGTTCGTGACCAGTACAACCACCAACGACGTTCGTTACGACCCGTACGACGTCGAACTCAATGCCGACCCGTATCCGATGTTCAAGGCCCTCCGGGAGGAGGCGCCGTTGTACTACAACGAGGAACACGACTTCTATGCCCTCAGCCGGCACGAGGATGTCTCGGAGGCGTTGAGGGACTACAAGACGTACAGCTCGGCCCGTGGCGCAATCCTGGAACTCATCAAGGCCAACATCGACATCCCGCCAGGCGTTCTCATCTTCGAGGATCCGCCGATTCACGACATTCACCGCAAGCTACTGTCACGAATGTTCACTCCTCGCAAGGTATTTGCGTTGGAGCCGAAGATTCGCCAGTTCTGTGCGGACAGTCTCGACCCACTCCTCGAAACGGGGAAACTCGACTTTGTCAAGGATCTCGGGTCGCAGATGCCGATGAAAGTCATCGGCATGTTGCTCGGAATTCCGGATGAGGATCAAGAGGCCATTCGTGACTTCGCGAACGAGCAGATGCGCACCGAGGAAGGCAAGCCGATGAAGGCCGCCGATGAAGGCATGGTCTCGGGTGACATCTTCGGTGCGTACATCGATTGGCGCAAAGAGCATCCCTCGGACGACATCATGACCGAGTTGCTCAACGTCGAGTTCGAAGACGAGACAGGAGAACTGAGAAAACTGACTCGAGAAGAACTGCTGACGTATATCAATGTGGTTGCCGGGGCCGGCAACGAAACCACGACCCGATTGATCGGGTGGTCCGGAAAGGTTCTGGCCGAGCATCCGGACCAGCGGCGCGAGCTCGTGCAGAACGACGAGCTGATCCCGGACGCCATCGAAGAGTTGTTGCGGTTCGAACCTCCCGCGCCGCACGTTGCGCGCTACGTCACTCGAGACGTGGAGATCCACGGTCGGACGGTGCCGGAGGGGAGTGTCATGATGCTGCTTCTCGGCGCGGCCAATCGTGACCACCGCAAGTTCGCACCCGACGGCGATGTTTTCGATATTCATCGTGATACCAAGCAACACTTGACATTCAGTTCTGGAACCCACTTCTGCCTGGGTTCGTCTCTGGCTCGTCTCGAGGGTCGTATCGCCCTCGAAGAGATCCTGAAGCGGGTCCCGGAGTGGGAAGTGGACCTTTCGAAAGCGTCGCTGTCGCCGACCTCGACAGTACGCGGCTGGGACACACTTCCCACCACCTTCTGACTCGACCACCATCCATCGCGCACATCCCAGAGGAGATGTTCATGAGCAAGAGAACCGAAGGAAAAGTCGCTTTCATTACGGGAGCCGGCCGCGGCCAGGGACGAAGCCACGCTGTGCGACTTGCGCAGGAGGGCGCCGACATCATTGCTGTCGATATCTGTGAATCGGTCGACGGCGTCCCGTTCGCGCTGGCAAGCGAGGACGACCTCGCGGAGACTGCTCGACTGGTGGAGGCAGAAGACCGTCGGATCGTCACCGCCAAGGTGGACGTCCGGGACCTCGACGGTTTGACGAAGGCAGTTCAGACCGGCGTCGAGCGTTTCGGACGGCTGGACATTGTCGTTGCCAACGCAGGAATAGCCACCGGCGGTTCTTCCCTGGAGGACATGGATTCGAAGACCTGGCAGGACATGATCGATGTCAACATGACGGGTGTGTGGCATACCGCGAAGGCGGCAATTCCGCATATCATCGCAGGCGGACAGGGGGGATCGATCGTCCTGACCAGCTCGGTGGGTGGACTCAAGTCCTACCCGTTCTGCGGGCACTACGTCACTGCCAAGCACGGGGTCATCGGGATCATGCGTACGCTTGCAATCGAGTTGGCGCAGCACCGTATCCGGGTGAATTCGGTCCATCCGACGCAGGTCAATACTCCGATGATCATGAACGAGGCGACCTACGGGATGTTCCGCCCGGATCTCGAGAGCCCCGGACCCGACGATTTCGCACCCATTTCACAGATGATGAACACTCTGCCTGTGCCGTGGGTCGAACCCGAAGACATCGCCAACGCTGTTCTCTTCCTGGCATCGGACGAAGCCCGCTACATCACGGGTGTGACTCTGCCGGTCGACGCCGGTGCGTGCCTCAAGTAGAGCTCGGGTGTACCGGTGTTCGTCATGTGAGGAGTTCGGATGAGAATCGAAGTGAATGACCAGATTTGCGAGAGCAATGGTCTGTGTGCAGGCGTGGCGCCGGAGGTTTTCGACCTCGATGAGGACGACAATCTGCATCTCCTGCACGATTCGGTGACGCCGAACAACGAGGACGTCGTGCGCGAGGCGGTTCGGCAGTGCCCGCGAAACGCGATCACGCTCGACGAGTGACTGCACGAGTACCGGTGGGCACGGTCTGTTGGGTCACCGATCTGTGGGAATGGAGATGACATGAGTTCCGCAATCGTCGTTGTCGGTGCTGGGCTCGGTGGAGCAAGAGTGGTAGCAGAGCTCCGTAGCGGAGGCTACGACGGTGATCTGATTCTCATCGGCAGGGAGTCCCACCACCCCTACGACCGGCCACCGTTGTCGAAGGCCGTGCTGACAGGCGATGCCGTCAAGACGGAACTGCATTCCGACACCTTCTACGCAGAGAAGAACGTCGACCTGCGTACGGGAACCCGGGTAGCGTCGATCGACACGGATGCTCGAACCGTTGACGTCGAGCTACCCGACGGAGGAGCCGAGAAGCTCGCCTACGGCACGCTGGTGCTGGCTACCGGCTTGGATGCACGCCGGCTGCCCGTCGCCGACGGGAAAGCTGGTGTCCACACCTTGCGCACCTACGACGATGCGGTCGCATTGCGGGAGGAGGCCCTTCGTTCCAGTGCAGCGGTTGTCGTCGGCGCCGGGTTCATCGGGTGTGAGGTCGCTGCAAGTCTCGCCTCCATGGGGCTGAAGGTCACTATCGTCGAGTCTGCCAGCGCCCCGCTCGCATTCTCGCTAGGCGAGCGGGTGGGCACCATGGTGGGCCGGATACTTATTGACCGCGGAGTCGAGATTCGAGCCGGTGTTGGAGTGGCAGGAATCGCCGGCGACCCCACGGTGACGGCGGTGACCCTGTCCGACGGCACCACGCTACCGGCAGACATTGTGGTCGTCGGGGTCGGTTCGAATCCTGTGGTCGACTACCTCGATGGGTCCGGAATTCTGCTAGCCGACGCCGAGGACGGTGGCGGCATTGCGTGTGATGCATCAGGCCGGACGAACGTTCCGGGTGTGTTCGCTCTGGGTGATGTCGCGAACTGGCGTGATGCGTATGGCACAGCATCGCGGGTCGAGCACTGGAACAGCGTGGTCGACCAGTCGGCGACAGTCGCGCGGGCGATCCTGGACACAGAGTACGAACCCTCACATCCTGTCGTTCCGTACTTCTGGAGCGATCAGTTCGACGTCAAGATTCAGGCATTGGGTGAACCCTCGCCCAGTCATGAGGTCCATGTGGTTCTCGATGACGGCGCCAAGTTCGTGGCGTACTACAGCAGAGGTGGGATGCTGACCGCGGTCGTGGGTGCAGGTAAGGCTGGGGCAATCATGAAGATGCGAAACAAGCTCCAGAGTCCGACCCCAGTATCGGAGCTGGTCGACTGAACCGGCCCTTGTTGCTGCGTCGCCCTAGTAGGACTTTGTTAGGTCGGGAAGCTGTGGTGACACAGCGGGCAGGTTCCGATCCAGATGGCAAGTGCGCGTTGGATATCGCGGACGATGCCGTAGAGGGTCAGCCCTGCCCATCGGCTTTTGGGTCGGTCAGCCGCAGGGTCGTGAGGAACAGGTGGGCGGCGGTGACGAGGGTGGCGTGGTGGTGCCAGCCGAGCCAGGAGCGGCCCTCGAACTGGTCGAGACCGAGTGCGACTTTCAGTTCGCGGTAGTCGTGTTCGATGCGCCAGCGCAGTTTCGCGAGTCGGACGAGTTCGTCAATCGCGGTGTCGGCGGGCATGGTGGATAGCCAGTAGTCGGTGGGCTGCGCTGCGCCGGTGGGCCATTCGGCCAGCAACCACACCTGTTCGACTGTTCCGTCGTCGGCGCGGGGCACCCGATGACCTGCGGGCCGGGCCCGCAGGGCGAATGCCGGCGGTCGACCCCCGGCGCTGCCGCGGCGTTGACGGGCCGCGATTTCGTCCCGCTTCTGCGGGATGACCGCGGTGATCCGTCGATCACGCAACATGCGCCGAGCGGCGCCGCTGGAGTAGGCCCGATCGGCGATGAGCGCATCGGGCCGGGTGCGTGCTGGGCCACCTCCCACGCGCGGGACGACGATCTCATCGAGCACTCCGGCCAGCATCGCCTGATCGTTTTCGTTGCCCGCCGGTGACGACCACGGCCACCGGACGACCGTTGCCGTCGACGGCGGTGTGGATCTTGGTGGTCAACCCACCACGTGAGCGGCCGATACCGTGACCTTCAGGTTCACACTCCGCGACCGGAGAGTTCGTGTAATTCGCCCCAGCCCCCTGTGTCCTGGTCAGGCCGAGTCGTGTTCGTCGCATGTTGATGCGCCCTGTTGATCGTGGCATCGACCGAGACCGTCCAATCCAATCGACCGTCGACATCAGCCATCGCCAACAGGGCCATCAGCACCCGATCCCACGTACCGTCACTGGCATAGCGACGGCGGCGTTTCCACACCGTCTGCCACGGCCCGAACTCCGATCTCGGCAAGTCACGCCATGGGATTCCCGTGCGGTACCGATAGATGATGCCTTCGACCACACGGCGATCGTCACCGAACGGGTGACCACGGCGACCCTCGTTGGAGGGCAACAACTCCGAGATCAACTCCCACTGAGCGTCATCGAACAACCGAAACCGCGATGTCTTCGCCACCTGAACAGCATCGCCTCACGACCCGCCCAGATAAGGGAGACACGCCCTAGTACTACAGTCGCGTTTATTGTGATGTTGTCGGTGTGTCGGCGCAGATTCCGAGAGTCGCAGGAGGGACTGCCATGAATAGGCAGGATGGAGGTGTGCAGTAGCGGTGTTCATGCCTCCCGCAGCACTAATGTCTGGTCCTGCAGCGACCTGTGCGAAGTCCCAACAACCCCATACCGCAGGGTGTGCAAAGTCCCCGGTCAAAGATGTGCAGGCTACTCGTCTGACTGGTCGTGCCAAAGCTGACACAGCGTCTGCAAAGTATTCGCGACCAAGTAGACCGTACGAATAGGCAGCCTGAAGCTGTACACACCCCTTCGCGCACCCATTTACACCACTAATGTCTGCACTCGGGGCACTACCGTGCGCACCTCTGCGCAGCGAGACCATGCCGCGTGAAATGCCTGCTCCAGGGAGGATCGATCGCTGCACGAACCGTGCGCATGGGTGATGCAGGCTACTCACAACGGACTAGAGCAAATGAGTACCCACAAAGCAGGTGCTGCAGCACTTGTGTGAGCACCACAGAGCCGTAGATTCGGCCGTTCTGCCGGTCTCGACCCACCACCTAGCTGACCTTCACGGTGCCCAGCTAGGCCCCGCCTCCCCATGCCTCTGCATCCAGCACTTCGAGGACGCGGGCAGCGCCTTCTCGGCGGAGAACAGCGAAGGGAGCAGCGCCACTGAAGAACACATTCGGACTCTCCATCCACGACCGCGCACCCTCCCTACCCCACACCAAACATGCGCGGACGAAAACATCCTCCAAGTCAGTCAGCATCGTGATCGCCTTCGCGTCGGGCGCATCATGACCGGATGCCCAACGCATGACTTCGGAGTCTGCGACACCCAATAGGTAAGAGATTCCAGCGGTGCCGAACAGCCTCGCCAGGCGCCGCACCCGCAGCGCAATCGGCTCGGGTGCCGCCATCGATGGAGGCTCTGCGGGCGGAGTAGTTGCCACGATAGAAGCGGTAAGTGGGGTTTACGACGCTGGATGGTCGTCTTCAGTGAGCCACTGTCTAGCTGCCTCGCCTGTCGAGTCTTTGAAATCGATCATGGTGCCGAAGGTGGCTCCGTACTCGAACAAGGCGGAATCCGTCCGGTTTACCAACTGTGTGATGTTGCCGCCATAAGTCTTGATCCAGTTCGCGTTGAGTTCTGGCGGCTTCTGGGCGGTATGAACAATGTCCCCTCGAATGCTGATGGTCTCGTCCAGGAGTGCGGCTGGACCGCCTTGCCTTGCTCCCTGCCACTGCCACGATTCCGAGAGCCCGGCCAATCCCGTGGTGTCGTGAATGAGGGTGTTCACGTTCTTTTCGTTGGGTGTGTTCAGATCAGAGCACTTCTGCCTGGAGTTGGTTCGAACGACTTCACGCCACCCATCTCCGGCGATGTCCCTTGGCAGCCAGCGAGGTGTTTTGGCGACGATCATCCCGTCTGTGATGATCGTCTGTAGCCGTTTGGGAAGTTCGTCAAAGGTTTTGGCGTATAACGCGATATGGTCGGCAATTTCACGAGCCACGTCTTCTATGTAGGCTTCCCAAACGGACACCATGAAGACCATCCCGCTCTGATTCAGTGCGGCTCGCTTGGGGTGGGACATCGGTTTTGAGGATGTCCGGATCTCCATCAGGAGTTCGATAGTCTGCCAATTTTCGCGCCACCGCGCCCATGAAGCAGTTCGTGCGTTCCCCACCATCAACCTCCGTGAACCCCTGTGAGTAGCCAGCTGCATGGCATGGCTGAGTCGTCGTTGCTGTGTCGAATGTAGCTGTCTCAGGGCGGCTTACCATCTACGATGAGGTGTGAATGAAGGATCGCGACGGCCAAGTGTGGGGCAGAATCATTGAATCTGCAACGTCTCAAAATGATCGATCACCATGCCCAGATATCTTTCAGTGAACGTCATTCTCGATTCCAGACTGTCGTTTCGAATATTCGCTGACAGGCCCGCTTGGTGAGTGTCTCGATACCAGTTGATGACCTCGAGGTCGGTCTCTACATCCAATGTGTTTGTGCCGTAGAACCGTTGTGCCGCGTGCGTCGACTCGAAACGTAGCGTCACGAGAGTGAGAGATTCATCGTCGCCGACTACCGCTGGCGTCGTTTGTGGATCCAGCTTTTTCCACCCGGCAAGGTGTGGGAGTACGTCGTTGGGGAGGTTGACTTCGAAGCACCGAATCCTGACGCCCAGCTTCCAGGGTGTGCGATGACGGTCGCTGCGCGCGTGGTCATGCAGCCACAGGAGAACGTTGCCCTCGGATCCGTACTTTGTGTGATAGGGCTGCATCGACTCCACGGCGTCGATGGTTGCTCGGCTCAAGCCATAGAAGGCGTCGGTTTCGCGCAGTCGATCAAAGTCCGCGCGGGTTCTGCCGATCGGGAATTGGCGAGCCCTCGGGCGAGGTGGCGGGTTCTTCCCGGTGTCGGCGATCGTTAGTTGAAAGAATAGGTGATCGAGTGCTGACCGTGCGTTGTGTAGCCAGTCTCCAAAGATGACCTCGATATCTCCGGTTGGTGTGTACGACACCACGAAGTGGACTTTGCTGCCATCTCGTTGACGCTCCACACGCAGAGTTGGGGACCTGCGTTCCTGTGCCTGCAGATCAGCGATCTCTAGCCGTAGCTTCGCAGCCCTCCGCAAGCGGGCCCGAACCGAATCAAAATCGACGGCGCCTTCGATCACTTGCCCTCCTCGATCAATGTGTACGAAAGGCCAATCAGACAATCAGGCTCAACCTGTGACGGCAGAGTACGACACAGCGGTGAGTCGACCGCGAGCAATAGGCAATCTGGGAGGGGCGATCGCTACCACGAAGCCCCTCCCGATCTGGATCGCTACGCTGGGATCTCGAGTACGGCCCAAAGACCGCAACATGAGACGAAGGCCACGCTGGCTCCAGCTGTCAATGCGAAACGACGCTCATGGAGTGTCGATCCGACTGGCGCACGGTGAGCCTTGGCGGTGAGTGCAATCAACACTGTCAGAGTGCCGAAGTTGAGGATTACGGTGCACATAACGACGTTTTCGATAAGCGACATGGGGAGCTTCCTTTCTGTAGTGGCGGCGGACGCCGCCAGCGCCCATCGAACGTCAGGGGTTCTCCAGAGCACCGGAGTTGGTGTGAGCTGCTGGACTTGGCTCTCGTAGGGACCGGATCCCGGTGCGTGGAGATCCAAAGTGCTATGTAGCCCTATCGCGGAGCGCCGTATCGAGGTTGTTCACCTGTGTGTCCTAATGAGGAATTTGGTGTGGTCGCAAAACTTGATGTGGGGCGCAGGCGCGCGAAACGTTCGAAGGGCCCTTTATGGGCACTTTTTGGCGACATGCGCGTTTGCGGCCACTTGGACACGTGGTGTGTGCGACCTGCGGAAACTGCACACGTGGTGTGTGCGGACTACTTGAGGTATAGGAAATCTACTCTGTACCAAGAGGTTAGGGGTTCGAATCCCTTCGGGCGCACAGTGAAGGCACCCCGTCACCTGTGGCGGGGTGCCTTTGTCATGGAGGGCTGGAGATCTTCGGTCAGTCGCCTGGCGAGTACCTCGGTTGCCGGCGTGCGTATTTCGGGATGAACGACGAGACCCACCAGGATGTCGGTGGTTCGTCCTTCTGTGTCGACAAGGACCGCGCCTTCGTCGGGCGCCAAGCTGCTCGGAATCACCAGAACTCCCATACCGCGTGAGTGCAGGTCCAGTGCCATATCCGGTGTCGATACCTGCGCGGCGATCTGCAACCGTGTTCCCGCTCGCCGTGCAGCGCGTTCGAGTGCTTCGCGGGCCCCGGCACCGGCGTCGAGGACTATCAGCGACTGGGTCGTGAGATCGGTGATCGATACCTGTCGGGTTGTTTCCGGGAGCCCGACGACAATCAGTGGGTCGCGGATCAGCTCGGTCCACTGCAGTTCGGTGGCACCCGTGCGAACCACGATGGCAACATCGAGTGCTCCGTCGGTGACCGACTGTTCGAGGTCGCTGGATTCAGCCGACGTGATGACGAGCTCGATTCCGGGATGGTCGGTGGCGAAGCCGGACAGGATGTCGCCCAGCTGGGGGAGGTCGGCACCTGTCACGAGACCGAGGCGTACGCGGCCACGGCGAATACCGGCGACATCATCGACAGCCTGCCGGACGCCGTCGAGTGCGGAAAGGGCAGTTCGTGCCCGGGGTAGGGCTGCTTCTCCGGCTGCGGTCAACCGAACGTGACGGCTGGTACGGGTGAAAAGCCTTCGACCCAGGTGTGATTCGAGTTCCTTGATCCGAGAGCTCACGGTCGACTGCGCGATCTGTAGGCGTACGGCGGCGATGCCGAAGGACTCCTCTTCGGCGACCGCGATGAACGCTTCGAGTTTGAACCTATCAATCACGATTTTCGATTGTAGCGATCAAAGCAATCGGTTGGACTAATGATTGCTGCTCACCCACACTGATATCGACGGAACAGGGAGACGACCGGAAGGCGAGAGATGACGAACACAGCGGTCAGGGCAAAGGGCCAATGGTCGGCCGACCCCTTCACGATGTCGATGTTTCATTCGGCGCTACGCCGCGATCTCGAGCGCGCCGCAATACTCCTGGCAGACCCGTCGACGCTGTCGGTGCGGCGGAAACGCAGGCTGGGGCGCCACCTCCAGTGGCTGATGCATGCCCTCCGATGGCACCACGAGGGCGAAGATCACTATCTGTGGCCACTGCTGCTGGACCGGGAACCGGAAAGTTCCGCGATCCTCGCGACCATGGAAGCGGAGCACGAAGCAATCGACGGACCCTTGCTCGAGGTCGAGGCGGTAGCACGTGGACTCGTCTCGGGCCGGACCAGTGAAGGTGATGCATCAGCCGCGTTGACGGCCTTCGAGCGGCCGCTCCGAGATCACCTTGCCCACGAAGAGGTCGACGGATTGGCGATCGTTCGTCGCGTGCTCACTCACCGAGAGTGGGCCGAGTTCGAACAGAAGGCGTGGATCGACGGATACACGGTGAGCGAATCGATCCGATTCGTGTCGTGGATGCTGGACGGACTCCAGTGGTCGAAGGACTTCCGCGATCGAGTCGGCGTGCCGACCACTCTGTATTGGGCGGTGGTGAAACCGCTGTCGTACGTAGCGCATCTTCCAGCACTGAGCCCGTGGGCCGGTACGCGGGCCGCTCGTGTCGCGAGCCGAATCCGCTGACGCACGCGGTGGACCTCGCCTTTACGGAGCAACCAATGAACGCAGGATTCCCGGCGGGTTCGGTCGCAGAACCAGCTCTACGTCGCGGAGCGGCACGGGAGCTTCGACCAAGCTCTCCCACGGGTACCTGGTGCAGGTGGACTCCAGAAGATCGATTGCCTCGGCGAGATGGTGGGTTCGTAATTGTGGACGCCCGTGATCGTCAACCACCCTCGCACCACAGCTTCGGGATCGAGCGTTTGCGGAGTTTCTCCTCGAGGAACCGATCGAGGGAGTCCATGTCGTCACCGCGACAACCGGCATCGGTATGACCACGAGTATGGGCCTGGCGGAATCGAACCTCGATGGTGTCCTCTAGCCGGTGAGTTCTGCCGGAGTCCAGACGGGCCAGTTCGGCCGGCTGACCAGATCCCCTTCGGTGTAGCGGGCAGCGATACGGGTGCGGTCGGGGGCGGTGTTGTCGTAGACGACCGACTGGTCGGCTCGCCTGATTGCTTCGGCAACGAGTGGCCACAGTCGCGCGAACCGTTCGCGGATCTTGTTCTCGGGCACATGATGTCCGCCTTCGATGACGCGTTCCGCAACACGCGCTACCGACAGTTCGACCGGGACGAGCATGACGTGGAGGACCACGATGTACCCCGACTGGTGCGCGCGGTTCACGATTTCGAGCTTCGACGGGTGTGAGAACACCGTCTCGGCTATGAAGGACTCACCGTGGTCGATGAGCGTGTTTCGGATGGTGGCCGCGATTTGCGCGGCCTCGTAGGAGTGCTCCTCCGGGCTATCGGACCAGCGTTCCTTCGCGATCTCGTCGGCGTTGACGAAGACGTTCAGCGGAAGGAGTGGTGCGAGGCGCTGTTCGGCGAAGGTCGACTTGCCACTGCCGTTGGGGCCGACGACCAAGTCCAGGCGCTTCAAAGAACGTTGTGGGTGCCGTCGGGAAGATACTTGACGACGCGGCCCTGCTCGTCGAGAACAATCGAGGCTTTGCCCTGGGCGGCGCGGTCGGCGACGTGGTGTCCTGTGGCGAGTGACTCCTCGAGGGCTGCGGAGATCTCCGCGTTGAAGACCACGCCTTCTTCAGTCGACAGCTCACTCAGAGGGAGCCGTCCCGTGAGTGCGGACTCGACCCGGCGACGCGCTACCTGCCGCTGATCGGATACCTCGCGGCCCACCCGCGCCCAGTGCTCGAGCTGCTGACGTGCGGATCGGTTCTCGCGTTCGCCTTCGTTCGCGGCGGCGTCCACCAAGTCCGACGAGAACCTGGTCACGCGATCTGCGACATTGGTCATGGCCCTCTCCTACGAGCGATTCACCACCCGTGATCCCAGTGTAGCAATCTGCTACAACTCGGCCTGTTCGCGGTTTGTCGCCCTAGCAGTGCTTGACCTCGCGGTCTGGTCCCTTGAGCTCTTCGAGAATCTTGACGATTTCTGTCGCCGTGGCTTCGGTCTGGTCGTCGGTGGCAGAGGGTTCTCCGGTCGCAGGGTCGCTGGACACTGCCACGTTGTGTGAGCCGCGCCAGCCCCCGTTCGCCGTTTCGAACTTCACGCTGGTGGGGTCGAGGGAGTGGACCTTCACAGTTTCCTGGTCGACCTGGATCTGCTCTGCGCTATTCGGAGCATCCAGGAATCCCGGGACGTCTGTCAGGATGGACACCGTAGCCACTTGGGGTATCCGGGCGACCTTCGCGCCGACACGAGCCGCCCGGTCCGATCGTGCCGTCGTCGTCCGGGTTTGTTTGGCCAGGTGCCCCTACGAGAGGTCGGTCGAAGTGCCAGACCGCTTCCAGCAGTTGTTTCGGAGGTTCGCACAGTTCGGTAAGGGACTGGTTCGACGTAGGTGCGGGTTCGCTACTGCAACCCACGGGCGCTGATGTTCTTCGTCGGCGCGGTATTCGGCAAGCTGATCACACGGTTCAAACGAGAACCAGCGCCAATCGGATGGAGACGAAGGCGTGGCGGGCGAAAGCGCTAGCGAAACAGAGCCTTTCCGTCACGCCGCCATCTTCGGTGCGAGTACCTCCATCTGTTCGAGAACGAGTTTGATGGCATCGGTTTGCTTGTCCGGCGGGTACTTGTGCTTGATCAGCAGCCGCTTGATCTGAGAGCGCAGCTTTGCTTTTACGTCCTCGCGCAGTGTCCAGTCGGTGCGAACATCCCGGCGCATTACGGCAACCAGATCGCGTGCGATGTCGGCCAGCTTGCTGTCGCCCTGTTCTTCTAACGCTGATTCGTTCTGGGCTACCGCGTCGTAGAAGGCGAGCTCGTCCTGGGTCAGCGAGGGAGTGAAGTTCTTACCGCGGCTTCACGGCCGCCAGGTACGGATCTCCTGGGTGAGGGGCCACAGCGGACACCCGCTCAACCAGATCGCAGATCGGCTTGCCCTCTCCGCACGCCGAACCTTCGAAGCCGGACTGCCCGCCGATTCCAGACGCCTGATTGGTCACAACATCGTGAGCTCGCTCGCGCTCGCCCATCCCGCCGCCTGAGCAGGAGGAAACATGAACGAATGGATGGACGTCTATCGAGGGCCCGGACTCCTACGACACGATGAACGCGAGGATCGACGGCGTCGACTTCACCGCGTGTCAGATGCCGGGCAAATTGGTCAGCGTTATCGCCACCTGGAACACCGTCGATTCGAGCAGCTTCCGCGAGATCTTGTGCAGGGCGGACTGGGATGCCAGGAGCGTGCTTGGCGCCCTCGGGTTTGTTCATCCAGGTTATGTAGGCGATACGTACGTATGGCACGCCGGATGACGATTAGGACGGCATACACCCGGCGCCACGGCGCGAACACTCGCGCATGCGGTGCATGGTGTGGGACGGGTGGGACCAGAAGTTCAGTCCGGCGCATGTCCGCTCGGATGCGCGATGAACCGTGGAACGGTACGACTCGACCGCCTAGTTTCCGGGTGATGCTGTGACATAGCCGAGTGCCCGGCAGCCGTCGAGAAGACGATGGTCGTAGGCGACGAAAGCGCCTAATTGATTGCCCAGCTGCGCTGCCGACGCCAGGTGGATCGCGTCCAGCGATCGCAGGTGCGCCGCTCCGATCGTCTCGGCCAGCGCGACAACGCTTTCGCTGATGGGAACGATGTCGAGGCTGTCCAGCAGATTGTGGGCACGCTCGGCCATTCCGGGAGTGCCGTCTCTGGCCGCTGTGCGCATCAGTTCGATACGGCCGAGGGCGCTGGTGACGACAGCCTCCTCCGAACGCTGAGTCAGCCAAGCCAGAAGCGCTGCAGTCTCGGCCTCGCGGGTGATCAGCTTTGCCATCGCGGACGTATCGAGGTAGATCATCGCTCGCTGCGGACGTCGTCGAGAAGAGGCGACAGATTCCGGTGAGGAAGGCAATCGACGTCGATGGTGCGTAGTCCAGACCTGTTGCGCGCGGGGAGCAGAACACCAGACTCGATCAGTGCCTCTCGTTCGTTTTCGCCTTGCGAGACGGGAACGAGGCGGGCCACCGTCCGGCCCCGGTTCGTGACCGCCAGCTCTTCGCCTGCCTCTACGCGAGCAAGGTACTTGGACGCGTGCTGGCGCAACTCTCGAATCCCGATGACCTTCATACCTCAGTGTAGCACTGCATGTGCTACATCGCCGGTGTGATGACGTACGTATGGTTGGTGTTGTGACGATTCTGGTGACTGGTGCAACTGGAAATATCGGCCGAATGGTCGTCGACCACCTGCTCGCACGCGGTGCGACCGACGTGCGCGCCCTGACGAACAAACCCGAGAAGGCGAATCTCCCTGCTGGGGTGGATGTCGCCAAGGGATATCTACGCAATCTCGACAGTCTCGATGGAGTGTTCGACGGTGTCGACTCCATGTATCTCGCTCCGACGCCCGAGACCACAGCGCAGGTCTTGGCGCTCGCCAAGGAAGCCGGCGTCCGATACGTCGTCGACCTGTCTGGTGAACATGAGAGCCATTGGGGCGATGTGACTCGGGCGGTAGAGGATTCGGGACTTGCCTGGACTCATCTGTGGCCTGACGAGTTCATGGAGAACTCGATCATGCTCGCGGAGCAGATCAAGAATCATGGCGTGGTTCGTGAGCCGTTCCCGGATTCGGCGAGCCCGCTGATCACGATGAACGACATCGCCGAAGTCGCTGCGGCACTTCTGGTCGGCGGCGACCGAATCGGGGAATCCCTTTCCATTACCGGCCCTGAGTCGATCAGTCGCCGAGAATTGGTGCAGCGCATCGGAAATGCACTGGGACGCGAAATCGAGTTCAGGCAGGTTTCGCCCGAAGAGGGGATCGAAGCCCTCACCCCGGCAATGGGCGACTACGCGCAGTGGTACGTGCAACTCAAAGAAGGAGACGGCGCCGGATACGTCGTGCCCGCGAACGATCTGGTGGAACAGATCACGGGTCGTCCGGCAACCGGTATCGACGAGTGGTTGAAAACCCACGCCGACGAGTTCCGCTGAGCGGAGCGTCCATCACACCGACGTGCGCGAGGCTTCACCACCGAGCGCCACAGCCTCGCGCACGTAGTCGGGATGTGCGTCGCAGACCACCAGCTGGGTGCCGTCCTGAGTGATCGAGGCTTTCGCGAACTCATTGATCCACCGAGCCGATCTGGCGGTGATCACAAGGAGAACGAGACCCATGAACAGTGAGTAGGCCGCTAAGGTTTCGTGTCCAGTCGTGCCTAGTATGCGGGGAACTACGGTGAACAGGCAGATGACGCCGACGGCCAGTGCTGCGGTCCGTAGACGCCGACGAAGGATCCAGCGGCGACATTTCGCGCATCCATATACCCCAGTTATTGTTGCGTGTGCGGTTGCGGCGCGTTCGAGCTTGCGTCCGATCCGCTCTGCTGGAAGCAGAGCGTCGCGCAGTATCTGGGAGCGTCGAGGCCTTCGGTCGAATTCGGTGTCGGGACGTGACCAAAGAGTCAGATTCTTGAGCCACGTTCCCGGCGACCCATGCGCGACGCAGACTTCGGGCACCGGCGTGGCCAGAGAGCGGATTCTTTCCGCTGGGGGTTTCGACTTCCATCGGCCGAGGTCTTCGTCTGTAGGCACACGCAGGGGGAAGGTCACTCGGTTTGTTGTTGCTTCGCGCACGCCTATGCCTAGCGCCCGCCGCTTCGCTAGCGCAAATCGAGGCTGATAGCCTTCGGACGGAAGGGTGGTTCGGGGTGCGGCCCACCCTGGGTTACGGGGGAGGGAAATGAAGGTAGATCCAGCGGCGCTAGATGCATTCGCCACGAGCTTGAGTGAACTGTCGGCGCAGGCCAAGGAGGCCACGGACTTCCTCGAGAAGCATGTTTCGACGGGGGCCGGCGATGGTCGGATCTTCCTGACAATCGATTCCACTATTTCTGATATGCGTGCACTGCTGGTCGCCAATACCGACGGCATAGCCAAGCTGGCCGGGGAGTCGGGTCAGGAGATCACAAGAGCTGCAGGCCACTATCGCAGTACGGATCTTGGCAACGCCTCGCAGCTGGATCGCACTTACTGACCGGTTCTGAGCAGGAGAAACTATGACCACCGAACCGCGCGCCGCGCTAGTCGAACCCATCGCATCGGACCCAGTGCCGGACGTCTTGGAGAACGCACTGAGCGGTTCGTACCTAAGCCCGACATACTGGCTCACGGCACCGGTTATGGGCGCACTGGGATTGATCGGAGTCGAGAAGAACCCGATCGACATCATCGCGGACGACATTGCGGGTGACTGGCAAGCGGTGCAAGAAGCGGGTCTCGCGGTTCGGTCGCTGGGCGAGTTCAATTCCCAGATGTCCGAGGCACTGTCAACAGCGATGAGCACTACGTCCGAATCTTGGGATGGAGACGCGGCCGCTTCCGCGTCTGACTACTTCGGTGAGTTGGCACGTGCGATTGAGTCGCAGAAGTTCGCGATCAATTCAATGGGAAGTCAGATCGATTCCCTTGCGATTGGAATGTACGAAGCATCGGAAGCAGTCAAGGGGCTTCTGGGTACTGCAACGGATCTGATGGTGCAGTTTTTGCTGGAGTTGGCTGCTGCGGGAGCGACAGCCCTCTTGACCGCCACAGGCCTGGGTGCAGTTGTCGCCGCCGCGTCTTGGGCAGCGGCGCTCAGAACTGGTTGGAAGCTTTATGAAGTGATCAGCAAGATTCCTGAGATTCTCGGTTACGCGCTGCAAGGCGCTGAAGCGGCTGCCGGTGTGATCACGGGGTACATGGGTGCTGTCAGGGACGTGAAGTTCCCTGCCCTGCCCGGTGCCGCTTACGACCACAGTGAGGTCTGACATGGTCGACGTCCGGCCCCTGCTTCCTTCGTTGGAAAGCGATCCAGCGAGTGCATTGCATCTTCGCAACGCCCTTCGCACGCTGGCGACCGCCACACCAGACCCGGAATTCAAGAAGCTCATCGGTCAGGTGCTCGACGGCCGCGTCAACTTGCGCGACGTCATCGATTCGACCACCTTCGCCACTGTCGTGAATCCATTGGTCTCCGGAGCGGTGAGCGAAATATCGAAGTTGAGTGACGAAGAGCGGGAGGCCCTCGCCGCACAGGGGCAGACGCAGATCGACGAGGAGTATGCGGCCGAAGTCGCACGGGAAAGCCCCGACCAATCAGGTGACGACGACTATTTCGACAACCCGCCGCCGATCCTGCGCACGGACTGGTAATCCGCCGGGTTCCGGGTCAGTCCACCTTCCGGCAGCGACATATCGATCACGCGATCGGCGATGGTGTCCACCACGGTGCTGTCGTGGCTGATGATCAGGAGTGAGAGCTGTTGTGATCTGACGAGTTCGGCCAGGATCGTCAGCACGTGTCGTTGCGATGCCGGGTCGAGGCCGGTGGTCACCTCGTCGCAGATCAGCACTGACGGTTCTACCGCGAGGGCGCGGGCAAGGGCAGCACGCTGGGCTTCGCCGCCGGAGAGAGCGATGGCACGCTGGCGCGCAATCGGTTCGGCCAAGCCGACCCGCTCGAGTGCCCGGCGGGCGGCCGCAATCGCCTCACTGTCGGGGACGCGCCGCAGGCGTTTCTGGCCCCGGACGATCTGATCCCACACACTGCGGTACGGATCGAAAGCAGCCTTGGCGTCCTGGAAGACGTATCCGATCGCCGCAGCCTGTTCGCGGGTTCGCCGCCGTACAGAACCTGCCAGCGGCTGTCCATCGAGCACCACGCGACCGACGGTCGGCGCATGCAGGCCGGCGATCACGCGCGCAGCCGTGCTCTTTCCGCATCCCGACGGGCCGACCAACGCCACACATTCACCAGCCCCGATCGGCAGCGAAAACTGTTCGAGCACCGCGGTGTTGCGATACGCAGCCGTGATCGAATCCACTGCCACACGCGCGGTTTCCGGTTTCGAGGCACGATCCAGCGCGTCGATCCGTGCATGCGGAACCTCGGTTCGCATCACGGCCAATATGTTCTCGGGGTCGCCGGCATCGACCACCTTTCCGTCGGCCATGACGATCACGTGCTCGGCGACGCGTTCGACTGCGGCCAGATCATGGGTGACGAGCACGACGGTGAGGCCGTGATCTCGGAGTCGGCTGATCTCGTCGAGGATGGCTGCGCGGTTGACTGGGTCCTGACCGGTGGTGGGTTCGTCCAGTATCAGACAGGTCGGATCGGTGAGCAGGGCTTGGGCGATCACCAGACGCTGCTGTTGTCCGCCGGAAAGTTGGTGGGGGTAGCGGCGCAGCATCTGTGGATCGCCAGGGAAACCGGCGCGCGCCAAGGCGTCGGCGACAGCAACGCTGCGCCCGTTCCGCCTGCCCTCGCGAGCTATGTCGTCGAGCACTGTTCCGATCCGCAAGGCCGGATTGAGCACCGACGACGGTTGTTGGGGAACGTAACCGAATCGAACTCCGTGCGCCTCCGTGGTGACGGTTGCGACCCTGACCCCTGGCCGCACCTCGCCCATCAATGCCAGTGCGGTGGTGGTCTTCCCGCTGCCGGATGCGCCGACCAGGGCAGTCACCTTTCGGGCGGGAACATCGAGGTCGACGTCGGCCACGAGTATTCGATCATGCGTCCGGGCAGTGAGTCCGCGTATGCGGACGGCGCTGGCTTCGTCGTATGCGGTTGGTGCGGTGGGGAGTATGTCGGTCATGACTTCCTCTGACTTACTTCACGAGTCGCGGCGCGAGCGCCGGAGTCGAACAGCAGATTGACACCCATGGCCAGGGCGATGAGCAAAACAGCCGGAACGACCACGCCCCACGGGGCAAGAGCGAGGCCCGCGCGGTTGCGGTCGATCATCACCGCCCAATCGGTCCCGGCGGCGTCTGCGCTGACGCCCAGGAAACTGGCGGAGGCGATGAGGTAGATCGCGCCGACAAAACGGAGCCCTGCATCTGCAGCGAGAACCGGTAGCAGCGTGCGTCCGAGGTAGCCGAACTGCCGACGCCACCAGCTTTCGCGTTGAAGCAAAAGGGCTTCCATGGCCGGCGTGTGCGCGGCGTGGAGAGTGCTGGCTCGTACCAGTCGTGTCGCGTCCGGGAACAGCAGAACCGCCACTGTCACGGTCAGGACGACGAGGTTGGCATCCGTGATCGCGACCACCAACAAGAGCAGCATGATCGACGGCAAGGACAGCAACAGATCCAAAGGGCGCATCAGAGTCTCGTCGAGTACCCGATGACGCGCGGTCGCGGCCGCCACGCCCCACGGAACGGCGATCAGGTACGTGAGCAGCACTGCGACGGCCGCCACCAGAACCAACGATCGTCCTCCCAGCAGCACCTGGGTCAGGACGTCTCGCCCCTCGGCATCCGTTCCGAGGAGCCACTTCTCGCCCAGAACGAATGCGGGACCACGCTCACTCTCTCCGGCAATAAGGGGGCCGAGCAGTGCGGCCAAGAGCGGGATTGCCGTCAACGCGAAGCCTACGAACAACCGTGTTCTCACGACGTGACCCCTGCCAATGGATTGAGCCGATAAGCGAGAATGTCTGCCGCAGTGTTGACCGTCACCGTGATCACCGCGAACAGCGCGACCAGCCCCATCAAGAGCGGAATGTCCCTACTGCTCACGGCACTGACCAGGATCTGCCCGAGCCCACCGAGCGCGAATACTGCTTCGACCACAACGACACCCCCGAGAAGCCAATCGGCAACCCGAGCAAGATGCTGGGTCGCGGGCGTGAGGGAACCGGGCAAGGCGTGTCGCCAGATCACCCGCCGAAACGGCACACCGAGACGGCGGGTGTGTCGAATGTATTCCGAATCCAGCGTGGTGACCATCGACGCGCGCACCAGACGCGACAGCGAGCACACCGGTCGGATCACCAGCACGGCCACAGGCAGAACCCACAACTCGGGCTGGAGCAGGAGCGGGCCGCTCGCGCCGACGGCGGTGGGCGCGAACCAGCCGAGGCCGACGCCGAACACGGCGACGAGCACGATTGCGATGGCGAACTCAGGCGCCGCATACAGTGCCACCACCGATGTGGAGATCGCCCGATCGGTCCGTCGGCCGCGGTGCACGGCGGCGGTCACCCCGAGGGCCAGTGCCAACGGGACGAGCGCCACGAATGCCAGAGCGGCGAGGGTGAGCGTGGGTGTCAGCGCGTTTCCCAGCATTGTGGCGACCGGTCGACCGGAGACCGCCGAGACCCCGAGGTCGCCACGGATTGCACCGACAAGCCAGTCGCCGAACTGTACGGGCAACGGCCGGTCCAATCCGAGCAGTGCACGCAGCTGTGCGATCCGTCCGGGGTCGGCATCGTCGCCCGCGATGACCACAGCTGCGTCGCCGGGCAGTGCGGCAGCGATCATGAAGACGAGGACGAGCACCCCGAGCACCTGCACGACGCCGACCACGAGGCGAGTACCGGCGTAGCGAGCCAGAATCACGCCAGCCAGGCCTTGTCGAATCGGGCATACCCGAGGGTGTTGCTCGGCGCGTTCTGGGCCATCCCGGCAAGGTTCGGGCTGAGTCCGTGAACACTGTCGGAGAAACCCCACACCAGCAAACCGCCCTCGGCGTAGAGCTGCGACTGCATCTGCTGATACGCACTCGCCCGCGCGCTTTCGTCGGTGGTCTCGCTGGCGGCGGCGAACAGAGCGTCGAACTCGGGGCGGCGCCACTGCGTGTAGTTCTTCGACGAGTCCGACAGCATCCGCTGCGCCAGATGGGTTTCGATGGGCATCGCGCCCGACCGGAAGCTCGACAGCACACCTTCGTCGAGGGTCCGTGTCCAGTACGTGGATCCTTCACCGACCTTCACGTCGATCTTCAGTCCGGCGCGAGCGGCCTGTTCGGCGAAGATGTTGGCGGCCTCGACGAATCCATTGGTCGCCCCGGTGGTCTGCAGTTCGATGGTGGTGTTCAGGGCACCGGCCTTGCGGATGAGCGACTTCGCCTCGTCGAGGTCCATGGTGCGCTGGGGGAGGTCGTCGGCGTAGTACTTGGTGTCCTTGCCGAACAGATCGTTGCCCACCACACCCGTTCTGCCGAGCACGGTGGACACCAGCTCCTCTCTGTCGACGAGCGCGAACATCGCCCGACGGAGATCGAGATCGTCGAAAGGTGGTCGATCGACCTTCATCGCGAAGCCCGACATAGCGCTGCGCGGAGACTGCAAGAGCTGTACCCGCGCATCGTTCTCATATGTGCGCGCCGACGTGACCCCGAGATCGTCGGCATACTCCACCTGCCCGCCGAGGACGGCATTGATCCGCGCGGTTTCGTCAGGGGCGGAGAGGATCTCGAGCTCGTCCACGTGCGGCGCTCCGTCCCAATAGTCGTCGAAGCGGGTGGCGACGAAGGAGCGGCCGGGTTCGAACGAAGTGAACGTGAACGGGCCGGAGCCGATCGGATGACTGAAGTCGGTCGCCCCCTCGGGAATAATGTAGGCGCCGAACGCAGCAAGGACGTTGGCAAGCTCCCCGCACGGCCGGGCGCAGACGAACTCGATGGTGTGATCGTCGACCGCGCGAGAGCGTCTGATATCGATGATCTCGAGGCTTGCCCGCGGGCGCAGAGCGTTCTGCGGATCCAGTATTCGCTGATACGAATACAGCACATCGGCTGCGCGCACAGGACGCCCGTCATGAAACACGGCCGGACGCAGCCGCACAGTCCACACAGTGGCGTCGGGGGACGGCTCCCACGCTGTCGCCAACCGGGGAACGGGTGCGAGATCATCGCCGTACTCGACGAGCTTGTCGTACAACGCATTCGCCCGAGCAACGTCGGCGTAGAGGTTGGTCTTGTGCGGATCCAACACCTCTTGGGCGCCACCGCCTGCGAACACTGCCCTGAGTCTGCCACCGCTGCGGGGAGTCGAGGTTGTCGCGGCGGTGTTCTCGCCTCCTGTACCGCAGGCGCCCAGCAATACGGCTCCGATGGTGGCGGCTCCCAGACCGAGGAACGATCGTCGGCTCGGATTCGGCAACGGTGAACGGGGGAGTGGGTTCATCGGGTGTCTCCTCGGGTGATGGGTCGAGTGGGTGAGTGGCGGGTCATACGGCTCGGGCGACGACGTGTAATCGGTCGCCCGATAACGGGCTGTCCCGAAGACCCTCGAGGTTCGAGACTGGGATCCAACCGGGGTCGGTGCGCGGCCCGGGCGTGTCGAACATGGCCCACACCGAGAAACCTGCACGTTCGAGGTGGCCGGCCAGCTCCAACGGGAACAGCAATCGCCAGGCGGAGGTCTGAACGAGAGGTTCGGACGAATCGGGAAGTGTCCACGCACGACGACGTCGGAGCAGTTGGGACGCATGGTCGATCCACAGTGTGGTCTCGGCACTCCAGACCCGGCCTTCCCAATCGAACGACGTCAGGGTGGGCACGTCGAGAAGTTCCGTGTTGCCGAGGAAGAAGGCGCCGTTGCGCATTTCCGCGATCAACAGACCGTCGGAGCGCAGATGGTTGCGGGCGCAGCCCAGTGCGGATGCCAGTTCGGTATCGGTGTGGCAGTACAGCAGTGAGCTGTCGAGGCAGGTGATCACGTCGAAAGACTTCTGGAGGTCGAAGTCTCGCAAGTCGTCGACACTGGCTGTCACCGGCGCATGTTCGGCTGCCGCGTAGCGCACCATCTGTTCGGACATGTCGAGTCCGTGGCACCGATACCCCTGCCCGGCAAGGAAACCGAGATCACGTCCGGTGCCGCATCCGAGGTCCAGCACCGAGAGGCGCGAGCGATCGTCCGAGAGGAGAGTTCGCGCGATGTCGTCGACGAAACGTCCGGCAGCGTGGTCGGGATCGGGAAACCGCGCCTCGTACAGTGCCGGGTTGTCGGTGAGAAGATTGCGGGTGACGGTCGGAATCACGTTCTCGCCCCTGCCGGACTCGGGAGCATGCCGGCGCGGTGCAGCAGCCACACGGCGGTCGCCGATCCCCACGCCAACACGATGCACACGAAGGCGCCTGGCCACCCGGTGTCCAAGCCGATTCCGTATCCGATCAGTGCGTTGCCGCCCGCCGCAGCGATCCCCGAGACCAGGTAGAACATTCCGAACAAGGTGCCCGAGATACTCGAATCCCCGTACTCGGGAATGAGTTCCATGACGAAGGGTTGAGCGATCATGATGCCGGCCTCGAGAACCAAGGCGGAAAGCACCAACGGTGCCAACGCGAAGGCGATCCCGGCGATCCCGTGAGCCGTGTCGGCCCACAGCACAGGCAGCACCACCACGAAGGCGGCGCCCATGAGAACGAGGCCCGATGTAATTGCCGCCCCACGACCCGTGCGTTGCGTGAACCACCTGGTGAGCCGTACCTGCATGACGAGGCTGAACACCGTGGTGGACAGGAACAGCAACGCCACTGCGCCGCCCCAGTCGGTGACTCGTCCCGCGAGCACCGGGTAGACCAGGTACATCTGAGTCTGCAATGCGAACATGCCGAGCATGGCGAGTGTGAACGCCATGAATCGCCTGTTACGTAGAACTGTGGCCCAGCCCCGAATGACGGTCGTCTGCGCCCGTTCGACGGGATGGACCGGAAGGAAGCGGAGCTGCGCGAGTGTGAGCAGGGCAAAGACGATCGCAGCGACCATGGCGACGGTGCGGAAGTCGACCATCAACAGGGCACTCCCGATGAGCGGCCCCGACAGCGCGCCGGCCTGAGCGAAGACGTTGAACACGGCGAACGCCTCGGCTCGTCTGTTCGGTTCGGCGACAGCGATGTAGGAGCGGACAGCCGGGTTGAACAGGGCACCGGCGAGACCGGACAGGACCGAAGCCAACACCAACAATGGCACACTCGTGCCGAAGGCGAACACGGCGAACCCGACGGAGCGCAGTGCGCAGCCGGCGATTATCACCCGGTGCGGCCCCAGTCGATCGGAGGCCGTGCCGCCGATGAGGAAGAGCCCCTGTTGGCTGAGAGTCCTTACCCCCAGGATCAATCCGGTGATCGCCAGCGACATGCCGAGGTTGCCCGTCAGGTGCATCGACAGGTAGGGGACCAGCATGTAGAAGCCCGTGTTCACTCCGTACTGGTTGAGCACCAGCAGTTGCACCGAGCGGGGGAAACTGCGGAGCAGTGCGAAGGTTCCGTGTTTCGTCTGTTGTTCGGTCATCGACCTTCCTCGTCTTCGATCCGGCGCACGCCGAGTCCGGGTAGTCGGTTGGGGCGCAGAACCCCGTCCGCGCCGCCGAGCCCCGACCAGGGGTCGTGTGTGAGCAGAAGGTGTCCGTCCAGGTCGCACCACCTGGCGACGGAGGCGAGCTGCACGGCGGGCGCAATCCCGAGTGAACTGCTCACCAGGCATCCGAGCATCACGTCCAGCCCACGTTCGCGCGCCGCGTCCGCGAGCGCATGGGCCTGGTAAATCCCACTGCACTTGGGCAGTTTGACGTTCACCGCATCCGCGAGTCCGACAAGTCCGTCCAGGTCGGCCAGAGTGTGTACGGATTCGTCGGCAATCAACGGAATATCGGTGTGACTACGCAACTCTCGTATTCCCCGGTGATCCTCGGTCGGTAGCGGCTGTTCGAGCGCTACCACCGGCAACCCCCGAACGTCGCCGAGCACCTTCTTCGCGATATCCGCTGTCCAGGCTTCGTTCGCATCGACGATCAGGGCAGCGCCGGGTGCAGCGGCGACCACTGCCGTGAGTCGCTGCGCCGATGCAGTCGCGTCGGCGTCCAGCTTGATCTTGAGGAGTGAGAATCCTCGTGCGGCCAGCTCCGCTGCCTGAGAGGCCATCGCCTCGGAGGTATCGATTCCGACGGTGTGCGCGATCGGAACCTCGGCAGGCAGTTCCAACCCCAGATGTGCGGCGACCGTCTGTCCGCACACACGTGCCCGGAGGTCCGCGACGGCCGACCACACCGCAGCGGCGACTGCGGGGTGAACCCCTGCCGTCGCGTCAGCCGTGGGTTGTTCACCGAATCGAGCAGCAACGCTGAGCAGTTCGCGTTCGATCCGGTGCTCGTCCAGGTTCGCGTGCACGGAGGTGACGACCTCACCGCTGCCCGAGCGCACCTCGGAATCGGTCAGTGTGAACGTAACGGCGGTGCGTGACGTCATCACTCCTCTGCTGATGCGAAAGGGTGACTTCAGCTGGAGCATCTCGGAGGTCCAGGTCATGTTCATGTCGGTCACACCGTCAGTTCCGTGATGTGCTGTGGTGCGTGGACCGTCCGGCATCGAGTCCAACAATCGGCGGGATCGCGGCAGTCGTCGATCTCGTGCGGTGACGTGCGTGGAGCCTCGAGTAGTCCGCGAGTGCGACACCAGGCATCGTCGAAGATGCTGCGTAGGTATCGATCCGGACCGTCCGGAAAGATCGTGACGACGGGCCCCGACCAGCGGTGTGCGGCCCAACCGGCGACGGTGGCCGCGGCACCGGTCGACCAGCCGCCGGTGTGGAAGCCACTGCAGGCCAGTGCTCTACAGGCGTGCACGGCCTCGCGAGGGCCGACCCAGTGCACTTCGTCGAACATGTCGTGTCGCACATTGCCCGGGTGAACGCTGCTCCCCAGCCCCCGCATGATTCTGTGGGTTGCAGGTTGCCCGAAGATCGCCGATCCCACGGCATCGACACCGATGATCCGAATGTCCGGCCAGATCTGGCGAAGGCGGAGGCCCACCCCGGTGCTGTGGCCGCCCGTGCCGACACTGCACACCAACACGTCGGGGCGCGAAACGCCCGATTCCGCGAGTCCCGTGACGATTTCGTCCGCCAGGCCGCCGTAACCCGCGGCGTTGTCGGGATTGTCGTACTGGTTCGGCCAGTATGCGCCCGGATTCTGCGACAGGATGCGTTGCAGGGCATCGAGGCGAGACTGTTGCCAACCACCCGTCGGATGGGGGCGCTCCACGATTTCGAGGGTCGCACCGAGAGCGTGCAGCAGGTTCCTCATCGGCGGCTCCAGTTCGGAGTCCACCACGAGAGTCAATGGGTGCCCGAGAGCCTGAGCCACATATGCCAGCCCGATGCCCAACGTTCCGCTCGTGGATTCGACGATCTGTGCACCCTCGCGAAGGTCGCCGCGTCGACGTGCACCGGCGATCATCGAGGACGCCGACCTGGCCTTGAGCCCGCCGAGTCCGAGCGACTCGATCTTCGCGAAGTAGCCCGGATGCGGGCGCGGGACCGGTGTGTGAACGCGTACGAGTGGGCTTCGGCCGACCAGTGTGGGTTCCTCGATCACGGTCATCGATCACGCGCCGCGCGATAGAGGTGGATCGGGGTTTCGTCTCCGGTCAGCCAGAAGAAGGGGTAAGGCTCGGCCGAGAGTGCATGAATTCCTCTGCCCAGTAGTTCGCGCGCGACGGCGGCACCGGTCTGCGCGAACACGGTGACCGGGACCTGCTTCCCGGTGTCTGCGAGCAGGGTGAGCAGGTGGTCGAACGTCCCGTTGCCGAGCATCATGCCGCTGGCAAGCACGGCGTCGGCGTCGTCGAGATGCGCCGTGAAGTCCGTGACGACCGGTTCACCCCACTCGGTGACTCCGCCCTTCAGATCGCACGGCACGTATCGAAGTCCGCGCAGGCGTAGTTGGTCGAGCAGCGAGTTGACCACGCCGATCACGAGCACACCTCCGCCCTCCGGTGACTCGACGAGCCGGGAGACGTGACGGGCTCGTGCCAGCGATCTTTCGAGTGAGTCGCCGGGACCGATACGGATCGTCTGTGCGCGAGGATCTTCGGAATGCGGGCGGCGGTGTGTCAACCAGGCATCGAGCGCCGCCAGTCGCACGGCCGTATGGTCGTGGCCTAGGAGATCGGCGACCGGGACGCCTGCGCAGGCATGCACCACCTCGGGGGCGATCGAACCGGGCTCGACGGCGCACGAGCCCGTTGCAGCGCCGACCCGCAAGCTGACCACCTCGTTGCGATAGCCTCCGCTGCGCCCCTTGTGTTGTGCCCCTTGGCTTGTCGTGAATGCGACCGACACCGTCGCAGTCCGCGGCGGGACGAGCTCAGGATCGGCGCGGTGACGATCGAGCAGACTCGAGACGCTGCCGATCTGCGGCCGGGCGTGAGCGGTCATCGCGCCGCACCCTCGGCATACTCGATCGAGATCGACGACACCAGTCGGTCGGCGAGGAGCCCCGCCCCACCTTCCTCGGGTGACAGCACGATCGCGTTTCCGAGATAGCTGTTGTTGTCCACTCCCACGCCGATCCGGTGTCCACGCTTCTTGAAGTGGGAATTCACTACCGCCGGGTGACCGGCAACCTCGTCCGCGCCTTTCAGTTCGCCGAGAATGCCTTCCCGTTCGGGCACCAGCATGCGTACGGCGGCGCTGCGCGGCCGGGCGGCGTCATTCTGGGCGGGGCGAGGAGATGCGGGTTCGCGGCCGAGGGCGAGTTCGACTGCAACGGCAGGAAGATCGACACCGCTGACGTGTCTGATCAGCTCGGTGATCTGATTGCCGGCCGGTCGTGCGTTGATCTCGATGATCCTCGGGCCGGCAGGCGTAAGACGAAGTTCGGTGTGAACCACGGTGTTGTCGAGACCGACTGCGCGGACAGCGGCTTCCGCCATCGCGACCACCGCAGAACGATCCCGGCCAGTCAGGGCTGCGGGAAACATGTGTCCGGTTTCCACGAACCCCGAACGTCCGCCGAGGGACTTGTCGGTGACCCCGACGGTGTGGATGTCGCCGTGACGAATCCAGCTCTCCACACTGAATTCGGGCCCGTTCAGGAATTCTTCGAGCAGTACGACCGGTGTCCGCGGCTGTCCGCGAGCGTTCACCTCGAAGCTCCGGAGGTCGGTCACCGCAGACTCGAGATCGTTCCAGTCGTCCGCGCGCCGAACGAACATCCCCGCACAGAGGTCCGTCGGCTTCACCACCAGCGGAAACATCACTGTGTCGGCGGCGTCGCGGAGTGCGCGCGGATCGTCGATCGGCGCGGTTGCGTTGCGGGGCCCTGGAATGCCGGTTGCGTCGAGAACTTCCCGGGTGCGCGACTTGTCGCAGGCAACGCCAACGGATTCCGGTGTGGGACCGGGTAGTCCGAGCTCGGTTGCGATGCGCGCTGCGGTGGACAGGTAGTAGTCGCAGCTGGTGAGCACCCCGTCGAGTGGTGTCTCGTCATGGATCTGCCGGGCGGCAGCGAGCGCTGAGGCCGGGTCGTTCGTCTCGGCGGTCACCACGTTTCGACCGCTGAGGAGTGGGTGAACGGAACCGTCCGGCAGCCGACTCGGGTAGTGCTCGGGTCGCCTCGTGAGGAACGTGAACTCGGCGTCGAGGTCAGAAATGGCGCGTGGCAGCAACGTTCCCATCGCGCCGACCCAACTCTCGACCAACAACAGGTGTGCCACCCGCGACCTTTCGCTCGTGTTCGAGGAACCCAACCCCAGAGAAGCTACTGACTATCATTATCGTTAGCAATATGGAGCTCGGTCACACCGGTATGGATCGCCCGATTCGCGTGCCGACTGTCCGGGCGTCGTCGGTATCGGTGCTCGTCGCGCTCACGCTTGTCGGAGGAAGCGCCTCGGCCTCGGCATCGTCGTACGCGCCATTCGCGCCGGAAGTCTCCGGCCTGCGGTTCGAGTCCTGCGTCGAGCTCACCGGCTCGAACGTCGAGGGGCTGGAATGCGGAATGCTCGAGGTGCCGCTGTCGACCGGCGACCCAGGTGCCGGCACCGTCCACCTCGCCGTGTCTCGCATGCGCGCAACCGATCCTGGTGCCAGACGTGGAGTGCTGGTCGTCAACCCGGGTGGGCCCGGCAACACAGGCCTCGAATACGCCGCCACCAAGGGGGAGAAACTGCCCGAAGAGGTGCGCGCTGCCTACGACATCATCGGCTTCGACCCGCGCGGGGTCGCTCACAGCACGGTGTCCCGCCCGGACCGGCAGCCTCCCGCCCCGATCGACTGTGGGCCGATGGGCGGCTTGTTCGATCGTCCGGTTCCATCGACCGGCAGACTCACTGCACTTCCGGTACTCGCTGCCACCGCACGTGACTGCGCGACCGAAGTGGGTCCCGATGCCGCAGAATTCGGAACGGACCGTGTTGCCGACGACATCGACGCAATCCGTCGCGCGCTGGGAGAAGAGCGAATCTCCATGCTCGGGGTGTCGTACGGGACCTTGATCGCCGACAGATATGCGCGCCGCTACGGCGCCCACGTGGACAGATTCGTGCTCGACTCCGTCGTGGGGCCCGGACCGGACGGCCGGGACGACTGGCACGCATTCGGGGTACGGCAGGCCGAGGCGTTGCTCGATCAGCGGAACTCGATGTTCGGATGGTGGGCGCGTCACGCTCGGCACTTCGGTCTGGGCGAGGACTCCGCAGCCGTGCGTCGCAGCTACGACGCGGTGCGAGCGCTTTCTCCCTCTCATGGGATCGGGCCGGACGAGTTCGACCGCGCCGTCTATCGGGCTCTGGGTCGCACGGAAAGGTGGCAGCCGCTCGGTGAAGCATTGGCGAGAGCGCGCCGCGACGGCGATCTGGCGGCGCTCGCACCGGTTGTTCCCGAGGTGGACGACGAGCGTCGCAACGCGGAGGCGGCCAATCGCACCGTTGTGTGCGCTGATGCCACTCGACCTCTGTCGGTACCGGAGGTGCTGGCCGGCCACCAACGACTCGAGCGGATCGATCCGCAGCCGATTCTCACGGGAATCGAAGCAGATGTCTGTGCATTCTGGCCGATAGCGGCCCTCGCGGACCCGCCTTCCCCTCCACGTTCGGAGGTGGCGCCTCGTCTGCTCATGGTTGCTGGAGCCCAGGACCCGGTCACTCCCGTGGCCGACGCCGAACGTCGGCATCGGCAGTGGGAGGGGAGCGGAATGATCACGGCGACCGACACCTGGTCCCACGGTGTGTTCGCGAGTCAGAAGATTTCGTGTGTCGACGACGCCGTTGCCGAGTTCCTCCTCGGGGGAGCCTCGTCCGATCGCGTGTGCACGGGCACGGGACTCCCCGAAAAACCGTAACCGACCAGTCGTAATGTAGTTTTCGACCCCAAATCGCGATCCCGATTCGTGTCGCACGCCACATTTTGTACGTGCCAGTCGTCACATAACGAGTGTGTAACAGTTCCGTGCTCAGCTTGCTATTGGATTTTGGACCTGCATGAACGTCCTACCAGGCAAAAAGAACATGTACGGTCGTCCAGAAAACCTCTCCGTGACCTATTCGTGATCTGTGCCTACGGTCGTTGACAGCCCGAGAGCTTCGGGTTCGAAAGACCCGAACAACGGAACCGAAACATCCGGGCCTGCCATCTGCCAGATCCTGCCCCGCAGGCACCGGAGTCGATACCCCCCGAGGGGCAGGAACGAGAGCGACAAGACCCAGGGCGCGTTTGGTGCACGGGCTTACTCGTCGGTGGATGTGGAGAGGATCTACCCGAATGACCAGCTTCAACATCAAGCATGCCCTGGGCGCAGCCGCCACCGCCGGTGCGGTGGTCGCCCTCCCACTCGCCTTCGGTGGTGGAGTGGCCCAGGCTCAGTCCGGCCACGACTGGTCCGGCGTCGCAGACTGCGAATCGTCCGGCAACTGGTCGGCCAACACCGGTAACGGCTTCTACGGCGGCCTGCAGTTCACGCAGAGCACCTGGAACGCCTACGGCGGCTCGGGCAACGCTGCCGACGCCAGCCAGGAAGAGCAGATCCGCGTCGCCGAGAACGTGCTCGCAGGCCAGGGTGTCGGCGCGTGGCCCGTCTGCGGTCAGTACCTGACCAGCGGAACCACCGCGACCACCGACACCGCTCCGGCAACCGAGGCGGCTGCGGAAGCACCGGTCGAGGCACCGGCTCCGACCCCCGCACCCGCAGAGCTCGACAGCTACATCGTCCAGCTCGGCGACACCCTCTCCGGCATCGCTCGGACCCACGGGGCTTCGCTGCCTGACCTGATCAACCAGGTCGTCAACGCCGACCTCATCTTCCCCGGTCAGGCCCTGAACCTCGGTGGCGCCACCCAGGCACCTGCGCAGGCCCCCGTGGAGGAAGCACCCGCTCCGCAGGCCGACGATGCATCCGCGCAGGCTCCGGCCGCGAACGGCGTCGTTCAGCCGGTCGACGGAACCCTCACCTCCAGCTTCGGCACCCGCTGGGGCGCCCAGCACGGCGGCATCGACATTGCGGCAGCCATCGGAACCCCGGTCGTCGCGACCGAGGGCGGCGAGGTCATCAGTGCGGGACCGGCCGACGGATTCGGCCAGTGGGTCCGCATCCTGCACCCGGACGGCGCAACCTCCATTTACGGCCACATCAACGAGTTCCTCGTGAATGTGGGCCAGCAGGTGGCAGCCGGTCAGCAGATCGCGACCGTGGGCAACCTCGGCCAGTCCACCGGACCGCACCTGCACTTCGAGCTGCACGACGCTGCCGGCAACAAGATCGACCCCGCCGGCTGGCTCGCCGAGAAGGGTGTTCTCCCCAACTGGTTGGACGCTTCTTCCTGATCCACGGCTGGAACGAGAAGGGCCCCGCCCGAGGCGGGGCCCTTCTCTTGTGCTCTAAGGGCTTTCGAACGTGAAGATTCGGCAGCCGCGCATGTTCGCTGCCGACACCACTTCCTCCGCCTGCGCACGATGATTCTGCTTCGACAGGTTGTTGGCGACGGTGGCCTGATCGTCACAGAAGTCCTGCATGGAGGAATCGTCGGCCGGATTGCTGATGTACGTGTCGCTCTGTGCCGCACCCGCCGTCGGTGGGAGAAACAGCAAGGGCACGGCTGCCGTCACAGATATCAGTGCGGTAGCCGCAACGTGGCGGATCATGGTGCTCCTCCGGAGACGTTGCGAGCAGAGTATTCGGACACCCCATTTTTCACCTCCGGAGCCCGTCACGCCAGGTGGGGCTCGATTCGTGTGGCAGCCGCCACTGCATCTTCGTGTTCCCAGACCCGGATCACCGTCCATCCGGCCTCGGTGAGGCGATCGTCGGTGTCACGGTCGCGCCGGACATTTCCGGCGAGTTTCTCCGCCCACCATTCGGCGTTGTTCTTCGGTCGTGTCGCGTGTTGGGGACAGCTGTGCCAGAAACATCCGTCGACGTAAACGGCCACCTTCCGTCTGGGAAACACAAGATCTGCCCGACGGCGAAGACCGCGCAACGGCGCGCGGTCCACGAAGTACCGATACCCGCGACGATGCAGTTCCCGCCGTAGTGCCATCTCCGGCTTCGTGTCTCGTCTGCGTTGCGCGGAAAGTCTTGCGCTGGTTACCGGATCGGTGGCGGGCATGGCCTAGGCCGCCGCCTCCGGGAACCCGCCCATTCGCGCCAGGTGACTTTCGACGTCGTCGATGAATCCAGGTGCGAAGCGCAGATTGCCGGCGCGCGCCCGTTTCAGGAAACCTGCTGTGGCCCTTGCGGACAACAGCCTCGAGTCCTCGAGGAAGCCGCTCAGATTCTCGTACGGCAGCTGCACCGGCCAGGTGGAGGTGTGGACGCGAACCGTTTGCCGGTCGCGACCCCATGCCGCTGCGGGCCAGGCATCTCCCGGTACCAGCGGACTCTCGATTTCGCCCACGTAGGGGAGCGGATCGTCAATCCGGCCACCGACCCACGACGCCATCCGCACACTGACGGCATTGCCGACGAGCTTCCAGCGATGACTGTTGCGCAACCCCGGCACATCGGCCGCCGGTGCCGTCCAATCGGGGTCGAAACCCTGGAGACGTTCGGCATCCAGGAGTCCCGGGGTGACGATCTCACCGGAGGGCAGCCGAACCGCCGGCGGACTCGCAATCCCCACCGACGAACCACCTTTCAACGTGGGTACGGCATTGACCGCCCACCCGAGCCCACGGGTTCCCTCGGTCCAGTAGAAGCCGCAAGGCACGTCGCGGAAGTCCTCCGCGGGAGGTTCGCCGGCATCCTCACCGAACAACACGGTTCGCGGATCCTCGGTCCGCGAGGCCAACATCAGTACCCGCTGTCGACGCTGCGGCAGGCCGAAAGCGCGGGCATCGACAACCCGGTAGGCCCACATGTATCCGAGATCCTCGAGCGCCTGGGTGATGTGCCGCATCGCCGCGCCGCGCCCCAACTGAAGCATGAACGGAACGTTCTCGATCAGCAGCCAGCGGGGGCCCTTCTGTCTCCTCACCAGACGGAAGACTTCGTCCACCAGGCCGGAGCGTGCACCGGTGATGCCCGCCGTCCGCCCCGCCTGGGACAGATCCTGGCACGGAAACCCGGCTGCGACGAGTTCCACGTTCGCAGGAAGTGAACGGAGCGTCGTCACGTCGGTGTGGAGAGGCGCGTCCGCGAAACGATTCCGCAGGACAGCACCGGCGCCCGGATCGATTTCACACAGTAGTTCCGTGTTCCAGCCGTGTCCGCGCAGGCCGAGTTCGAGTCCGCCGATGCCGGCGAACAAGCCCACCATGCTCCCGGTTGACGTCACGGCACCCCTTCTTCACGACCAGTTCGTCAGTGAACGTTACTCGAGAAGTACCGCCGACCGGACCAACGACCTCCCCTTCCGGGTGGGTGTGGAAAAATTCCGGCGGCGCAGCAGGCTCGGACCTGCACTATGGGAGGGAAAGCGTTCTGTGGATCAGTTGATCGTCGTGATCGGTCTCATGTTGGGCACCGTCTTGATCGTGGGCCTCGGAGACCGGTTCCATGCCCCATGGCCAGTGCTGTTGACGTTGGTCGCCGCCGGGGCCGCGTTCATACCTGGCATACCGCACGTCGCGCTCGAACCGGAACTGATCCTGCCGCTGTTCTTGCCGCCGTTGCTCTGGGCACTGGCCCGACGTACCTCGTGGTCGATGTTCCGCGATAGGTGGAAGACCATCGTCGTGCACTCGGTGGGCCTGGTCTTCGTGACAACGGCGGCGGTCGCGTGGTCGGCGTGGGCGCTCGTCCCCGGCATCACTCTGGCCGCCGCCATTGCGGTCGGCGCCATGTGCGCACCGCCCGATCCCGTTGCGGTGGAAGCGGTTGCCGAGCCGGTGGGAATCCCTCGCCGCATCGTCGGAGTGCTGCAGACCGAAGGCCTGTTCAACGATGCTGCCGCTCTCGTCGCTTTCCAAGCGGCCGTGGCCGCGACGATCGCGCGAGAGGACCTCGATTTCGGCTTCGAGGTGTTGCACTTCTTCTATACGGCCGGCGCGGCCGTCGCCATCGGTTTGATCGTCGGCTGGTTGGGGACGGCGTTGGTGGTGCGGATCGTCGACATCCCCGGACGCAGCGGGCTGACCCTGGTGATCCCGTTCGTCGTGTACCTGCTGGCGGAGGAAGTTCACGCATCCGGAGTGATCGCCGTCGTCGTTGCCGCCGTGCAGATGAGTGCAGCGGACTCGGAGATCGAGGCCGAAGACCGATTGGCGAGTGCCTCGTTCTGGCACGTCGCCGAACTCCTGATCACAGGACTGGCCTTCGGACTCGTCGGCCTCGAGTTCCGCTACATCGTCGAGAACGCAGGCAGCGACCTCTGGACGATGGTGCTGCACGGCGTGATCATCGGCCTGGTTCTGGTGGCGGTGCGCGGAGCGTGGATGACTGCCACCTGGCTCGCAGTCCGCCGAAAGAGCGGGGACGGATCGTCGGCACCGCGCTCGGCGGCCGAAGCGCTCGTGATGACCTGGTGCGGAATGCGTGGGCTCGTGACCTTGGCGTTGGCGTTGAGTCTTCCGGTCGAGAATTTCTCGTGGCGGTCCGAGGCCGTCGTGATCGCCGCCGTAGTGCTCGTGATGAGCATGATTCTGCCGGGATTCACGCTTCCGTGGATGGTGAAGAAGCTCGGAGTTGCCGGAGTCGCTGACGCCGAGGACGAGGAAGAACGCGCACTGGTGGAGCGGGCTCGCATCGCAGCGCTGGGAGTGGTCACCGACGCTCCGAGCGATCTACCGCCGGAATCGGTTGCGCACATCAAGGCGCTCTACCACCGTCTCGAAGAGGAATCGGCCCCCCGAATTCACACCAACGAGTACGCCGAACACGTCGAGCAACTCAAACATCGACGCAAAGCGCTACGAGAGTTGCAACGTGCTGCCCTGTCGGCAGCTCAGGCCGAGGTGTTGGCGGCCCGGTCCGAAAAAGGTCAGGACCCGCAAGTGGTGGCACGAGTGCTCGAGCGCCTCGACCGGCTCTCCACCGCCAGCAACACGCAGTCCTTCCATCACTGATGTCGAAGAATGCGGGCCACTGCCGCACGACGACCGGTTGTCGCTTACCGTAGATGGGTGAACTCGTCAGCGTCCGTTGCCTCGACCTGGCCCGCCGTGCTGACCTGGCGGGCGCACAACGCACCCCGCATGGAGTCGGCGCGCGTTCAACTCTCCGGCAACCGCATCAAGGCGGCAGGACGCATCATCGGCGCGGCGTGTTCCGAGCATCCCGCATTCAGTGCGTCCTACGACTTGGTGACCGACGAGAACGGCGTGACCAGACGGCTGTCGCTGCGCACGTCGATGGCGGCCGGCGAACGGCTAATGTCGATCAGCCGCGACGAAGAAGGCGTGTGGATGGTGGACAACGGGTCGCAGCATCAGCGGTCCACGTTCGCAGGTGCTCTCGACGTGGACGTGGTTCTCAGCCCACTGTTCAACACGCTCCCGATCCGGCGTTTCGACATGAACTCCACGTCCGAGGACATCGAGGTCCCCGTGGTGTACGTCAGCCTGCTCGATCTCGAGGTGAACGCGGCCAGCATCACCTACAGCAGTGGCCCGGACGGGATTCACGTGCTGTCGCCCGTCTCCTCGTCGTCGGTTCGTATCGACGGTGACGGGTTCGTCCTGGACTATCCCGGGCTGGCCGAGCGCATCTGACCTCCCCCTGTGAGTGGTTGGCGAGTCTCTGGACTCTGTTCAGTCTGGGGACATGTGAGACACGAGATGTCTACCCAGATGTGCGACACGCTGCTGTGGAGGTGAGCGTGGGCACCTGAGACCGG